>NZ_CANMKV010000001.1 GCF_947498635.1 uncultured Microbulbifer sp.
ATTTTTGGATATGGAAAAGTCCGCTATCGAGGTTTAAAGAAAAACACCCAGCGTCTGTGTATGCTGGCCGGCTTTACCAACTTATTAATTGGAAAAAAATATCTGCCGCACTAGGTCCAGTGCGTCTGAAATCTGCAAAACGCAGATTTCAGGGAATGAAAATGGGGATAAATACGTATGGAAACCTGATTTTTGACTAAAAAACATTCATTTTTTGCTGTGTGAAACCTAATGCATAGTTAGAAAGCCATTTTTCAGAGTCTCCAAAGATATACTACCGATATTAATGATATGAACAAAATTAAATTAGATACCATTTAGTTTGCAATAAGAACCCACATGTTGGCCTTTATATATCAGCTGAGGAGACCTTTGTCGCCAAAGGACAGAAAAATATACCAACTAATTTTTTACAATGACAGACTGATAAATACTCACCAAGGCAGCACCTACACAAGACTACCTATTTTATTATTAGATACCTATCAAAATATTTTTAATTTTTTTTTGAAACTGTATAGTATCAATTGCCTGATAAAATTTGACAAACCTCCTGTAGAGAGTAAGGGCCAGTTTGAAAAAAACTATGGTGCCAGCTCCCGATAAGACACACAGACTGATACCATTAAGGAATTGCAGTCCCAAGTAAAAAATACTTTGAGTTGAAAATATAATCTATAAATACAGGTCAATTTAAAAGTCTATTGAGGAACCCCTCGCTCACTACAAACAAATATAAAACACACAAAATTACAAATGATTACTATTCTCAACAAGATGCCACAGCTAAACAATAAAAACCTCCCGAGAAAATTTTTTATGGATATTTCCTACACTTACACAGCCAAAAAATTAATTATAAGCAAGCCAATATAGATAAAAAATAAAACCTGACAAGATCCACTTTTGAATATTCCATGGTGCAAGCGGTGAGCACTCCAGACTTTTCTGACTTATCCCTCAATAGAACTCAACCCCTTCAGAAGCAACTCTATCAAGCATTGATAGAGTGGATAATTAACGGCCGATTAGCAGCAGGCTCAAAACTTCTGTCATCACGAAGAATGTCCGAATGCTTAAATATTAGTCGCAATACAGTTACCCAAGTTATAGAACAATTAAAAAACGAGGGTTGTCTAATTAGCAAGGCTGGCAAAGGTGTTTTTGTTTCCAAACACCTACCTCCCGGTATTGTTGAATTCCAAAAACCTCACACTCTCAACAAGGAAAAACTCCGTGACAACTCCTTGCCTAGGCTGTCAAAATTTAGTGAGTTTTTAAAATCCAGACCCCGCACAATATCCAGATGGCCCACACTACTTCCTTTTTCACCAGGTGTTCCTGATCTAAAAGCTTTTCCTTTTTCAATTTGGAATAAAATTTATCGACAACATCAAGATAGAATTCCAATTAGCGGATATGGAGACCCAGCCGGATATCTTCCTTTAAGAGAAAGGCTAGCAGAGTATTTGCTTGTTTCACGGGGTGTTCGCTGCACTTCAGATCAGATCATTATTACGAACGGGAGGCAGGAGGCTTTAAACATTTGCGCTCAAACCATATTAAATTTTGGTGATTCTGTATTAATGGAAAACCCTGGATTTCGGGGTGCCCGATTTGCATTTAACTCAATGAATGCAAGGATTAATCTAATAAAATTAAAAAGAAATCATCTAGACATAGATCAAATATTAAATGATGACTTAAACGCTAAAATTCTTTATACAACTCCAAACTATCAGCATCCTATGGGCGGAGTTATCCCACCTGATGATAGAAATAAGCTATTGGACTGGGCAGAGAACTCTAAGTGCTGGATACTGGAAGATGAAGCCAGCAGCTCTTTCTCATTTCAAGAAAAACCACAAGCTGCTTTACAAGGCATGCGGGAAAATACCCCTGTAATATTTATTGGTAGCTTCAATAGGGTTTTAATTCCCAGCTTAAGATTAGGCTACCTTGTGGTACCCAAGTCAGTGGCATCATCATTTACAGATACAAAATCTGTACTTTCAGGCCCATCCACCCTACTCTACCAGGCAATGTTAGCTGACTTTATGGACGAAGGACATTTCGTTCGACATATACGTAGAATGCAAAAAAACTATCAAAAGAAATGGGACCACTTATGTGAGTTAATTAGATTCTGGTTAGAGCCTAGTGTCGAACTAGTTACAAGTAGTGTAGCTATGTATGTAGTTATACTTACCCCCATGTATGATGATACTCGTCTTTCAGAAAAACTAATCCAAAGGGGATTTGGCAGTGCGCCTCTTTCACTATCTGATGCTAGAGAAAAAAAAATATCTGGCCTGGTACTCGGGTGCGCCAATACAACCCGGCTTCAGCGCGAACAGCTTGTACAGTATTTAGCTGACATTTTAAAAAAACAAGAACAATAGAACTCTTTAGGTTCTATACCTGCTTAACCTATTATCCCTTTGGTTTTATTGTAAACGCTTAATTAGTTTCCAGAAAGCCTACAACAAACCATTGGGACTCCCTCCTAACGAACTTATAAAAACCATCCTAGATCGAGCTATATGTTCATTGACTAACGGTTAAATAAGCCTTGAACACTTTTGACACGCAGAAAAAGCAATTTGATTTTTTCTGGAATGGCTCTTGCTCCAACACTGCCTAAAAAGAAGAAATGCCCCCCCGGCACACTCTGAGAAAAGTATTTCCCTGAGGTTTCAATAATAGTTTTCAAGCCTTCCCATTGCGCAGGAGAAAGTTTATCTAAGCTCTTAACACCAAGTATTTCCTTAATCAAAATTCGATCCCGAATAAACGCCCAATCAGATACATTCAACAAAACATTTTCCGCATCACATTGGGAGTTACCATGGATAACTACAGGAAAAGGATAACTTTCATAGTCGAAAGTATTCGCAGAAAACAAACTTCCTTTAAAATCCTCAATAAAACGGTTAGCTTTGTACATTAAACCTGCACCGATCAAACCCACAGGAGTGGCTCCCAATATTCGCTCCCGATAGACATCCTGCTCCAGAATAGTATGACCGCTATAGCTATTCTGCTTTTCTAAAGATTTAAAGAACCATGGATATAAACACTCACGGTTAGCCAAACCCTCTGGTGTCATTGTGATATTCTCTGCATTTGCCTTTGGGATAAAACCAGGAACTGCAGGATCTCCAGACATAGCGACAAACATCGCAATTGAAATATTTTTACCTATAGCCGCTCGTCCTAACGCTCCGGCAATTTTACACCCCATACTCCAGCCGCAAACAATCACTTCACCCTGTAAGTTATTTTTTGATCTCACTTTTTCAATCACTTCCACAACTTGCTTACCCCAGTCAGCAATTGTGAAACTGGGAAAGAAACCATCAAATATTTGATTAGCAATAGGATAAGATATCGCAAGAAAAGGATAGCCTGCGCGATGTACCCAATAACTGACAAAATCATCTTCACGAGTTCCTGGGCAACCATAAAAGATACGCGCCAGATGAGAGTTTCCCGGAACAAACACCATCAAAGGCTTAGAGGCATCGGCAGCAATATAGCGGTAGAGAACGGGAAACCCGGCCGCAGAAACTAAGACTTCACCTTCCTGTAACTTCCCTATTGCTGTTTTTTTCATACTCTTGTCATAACCGCCACCCACTTTTTAAGCTTTAGGAGTGGACCTCAGAGAGATATCGATATAGGCATCACTTAATTAACCCGATGCTTTACCCCAAACTTCCTCAAGCCTTTGATCGCGCCCACAGCGGAAACGATAGTATTTATAACGCAGGGGATTACGTTGATAGTAGTTCTGATGGTAGGCCTCTGCGGGGAAAAATGTCGCCGCCGGTTTTATCTGGGTGACAACTTTCTTACCCAGCTCAGCCTCTACCTTCTTCTTACTCTCTTCAGCCAGCTTCTTCTCTTCTTCATTGCCATAAAAGATCTCTGCACGGTACTGGTCGCCCCGATCACAAAACTGGCCACCGGCATCAAAGGGGTCTACATTGTGCCAAAAAATATTGAGTAACTCAGAATAACTCACTTTGTCTGCATCATATTTAACTTGCACCACCTCGGCATGGCCGGTACCACCAGCAGAAACCTGATCATAGGAGGGGTTCTTCACATGGCCACCGCTATAACCTGAAGTGGTTTCCAGCACACCTTTGACCTTGTCAAATGGTGGCTCCATACACCAGAAGCAACCGCCGGCAAAAATCGCTGTGCGGATATTAGGAGAATCCTGGGCATATCCGAGGGTGGCTGACAAAAGAAGTAACAGAGCTAAAATACCGCGCATAACGAATTCCTCTGGACAATTCTATTGATAGGTAATCTTCTGTCGGCTTATAGAGGGAAACTCTTACAGTGTGACAGCACCCTGGCAGGCGCGCAGGAAAATATCGCGGTATTCCACCGCATTAAAAGACATAGGGTTACTGGCGGCAGAGGGATCATCCGCAGCCATACGACCAACCTTATCGGCATCATCCGTTCCAATGCCAATTTCTTCCAAGGTATGCGGAATACCCAGCTGCTTGCGTAGGCCTATAACCCAGTCATACACGGCATCAAAGCCACTCTCAAATCTGTCTTTTCCGCTCAATTGCAATGAAAGCGCCAATTGCCCCATGGGAATCTCTATGGCGGGCCGGTTTGCGATAAGGACATAAGGCATCAATATGGCATTGAGTAGGCCGTGGTGCTTATCGTAAAGCGCACCAAGAGGGTGTGCGAGGGCGTGAATGGCCCCCAAGCCTCGCTGGAAAGCCGTTGCTCCCATACAGGAGGCTACCAGCATCTGTTGTCGCGACTTCAGCTCGGTACCAATCATGTACGCTCGAGGAAGATAATTCTTGATCAGCCGCATGCCCTGCAGGGCAATGCCTTCCGCCATGGGGTGGTACATCCGCGAATAATAGGATTCCAGGTTATGGGAAAGGGCATCCATCCCTGTGGCCGCAGTAACTTCGGGGGGCAGCTCAAGGGTTAGTTCAGCATCCAGGATTACGATATTCGGCAAGATATTCGGATGAAAAATCAATCGCTTGATTTGCGCGGCGTCATCAGTGATCACGGCTACCCGCCCCACTTCTGAACCCGTTCCAGCCGTGGTGGGTACCGCGATCACCGGAACCATGCCGTTCGGGTCGACGCGTTTATAGTTATCGCCAATATCTTCAAAATCCCAAATGGGACGATGCTGCCCGGCCATTAGGGCGATCGCCTTACCGGCATCGATGGCCGAGCCACCACCGAAGGCGATTACGCCGTCGCAATTTTTATCTCGTAACAGCTCGACACCACAGTCAATATTCTCATCGTTGGGATTCCCCTTGATTGAGGAGAAAATCTCCACCTCCAAGCCATATTCCTTACAAGGCGCTAATGCGCGTTGAAGCAATGGTATCCCGGCAATACCGGGATCCGTTACCAGTAAGGGGTGCTGCATATTGAGATCAGAGCAGGCTTTGGCAAGATCTGATATCCGGCCGGGACCAACCCAAATATTGGTAGGGAAATTCCAGTTAACCCGGTATTTATCCACATTATCCTCTCTGCCTTTACCGCCTAACCACTTAAAATTTCTAGTTATCCACAGTCTCTATGCGTTTAACCGATAGGATAAGGTTAAAAACAAACTTTCTGTGCATGGCCTCGCCGCTATCTGGATATCCCACCTGTAAAAGCTCGGGGTTATTATCCATAGGCCAAACTACAGCTGAAAAAAGCACGATTGTCATTTTAGTAATTGGACCTATAAAACCAGCAGAAGCATCATTAATCGACTACATCTTCTAAGGGCTCGATAGATTCAACTAACTTAATCACTGGAGTAAAGTCCACTGAATGACAGTCACCTTGATAGGACGCTATCAGTAGATCGCTCCCATCCCCCAAAAACCAATTTGCCGAACACTTCCCTTCCGATGTAAAAGTGACAAAGTAACCGGAATATTTGCCAATCTGTACCGAAGAAACTGGATGCTCCAAAGGATGCATTTTTAAGAACGCACTGGGGCTCCTCCATTAACCGACAACTCTTTCCTCAGAAAAAACCCCATCACATTGCCTGTATCATTCTGGCAAAATTCTATCCCCACATAGTCATTATATTCTCTGCGTATCGACCAACCATCAGGGACCTCTAAAGCAATATCTCTATAAACATAGGACTCCGCGTTTAGCACTAGGGGATAAGTTAAGAACAATCCATAAATACAACAAGTAATCCACCTCACAAATTTTCCCTCTTTACTGGTTTACTAGCCCCCAACTTTAAAGTGAAATGATTTGGGCCTGGTTAGCTGCTCAAACCCGACTCTGGACAAAGTACACCCCCTGCCAGACTGTTTAACTCCGCTCCAGGCCAACTCTGGGTCTAAATAGTCGCAGCGATTGAGGAAAACGGTGCCCACTCGCAAGTGATCGCCAATTGCCAGGGCAGTTTCTTCATCTTGTGAAAAAATAGCTGCCGTCAAACCGAAAGGGCTATTATTCATTAATTCTAGAGCTTCACCATCGTCATGCACTTTTTGCACCCCTAAAACCGGGCCGAAAGATTCCTCGCGCATTAGCCGCATTTTGTGGCGCACACCGGTGAGTAGTTGCGGCGCCATATACTGAGTGCCGCGTTTGTCCTTGGAGAATTTATTACTCTGGAGGTGGGGCTGGGCGCCCTGTGCCAGTGCTTCGTCAATTTGACCTCGCACTTTTTCGGCAGCCTCCGCATTGACCAACGGACCCAGGGTTGTGTCAGGATTATCGGGCCGCCCCAACTGGTAGTCACCCACTAATGAAGCGGCACGCTCAACAAACTCATCAAACAGATTTTCATGCACATAGGCGCGCTCAATACCACAACAGGACTGACCGGAGTTAAAAAAGGCTCCATCCACAACTGCTTCTATCGCCTGCTTAAGGTCTGCATCTTCCCGCACATAAGCCGGGTCTTTACCGCCCAATTCCAGCCCCAACTGGATAAATCGGCCAGCGATAGTGCGCTCTATATTGGCCCCCGCATCCACAGAACCGGTAAAAGCAATATGTTGAATTTCATCAGCACAGGCTAAACGTTGTGTATTTGAATGATTGAGATGTAGAAACTGAAAGACCCCGTAGGGCAGGCCCGCCTCCCTAAAAGCCTCCACCATGCGCTCCGCGCATAAAGGCGTTTGCGCAGAGTGTTTTAATATGACCGCATTACCGGCCAGCAGGGATGGCACCACCGCATTAACCGCAGTTAAATAGGGATAGTTCCAGGGGGCGATCACCAGGGAAGTCCCCAGCGGCTCACGGCGTATAAAACGGGAAAACCCCGGCTTGATTGGCAGATGGATATCTGCGAGAGCCTCTTCCGCCAAGTTCGCCATGGCGATGGCACGCTCAGCAAAACCATCTATTTCTCCCGGCGCATAACGAATGGGTCTGCCCATCATCCAGCAGATTTCCTCTGCCAGTCGATGTTTTCGCTCAGTAAAAAATTCCACCGCACGGTGGACTATGGCAATACGCTCTAACATAGGGGTCAAGCGCCAGGCCCTTTGCGAAGACGCCGACCTATCCAGGGCTACACGAATTTCAGCTTCGCCGGCCAAGGCCCGCTCTAGATACACACTGTTATCAACGGGGGAAATACAGCGCAGGTGGTGCATTTTAACTATCCGTTATCGCCGGCATAACCGGCATACATTGATTTCCCTTCAACATAAAAAACCACTGAAGCGCACTGTTAGAATGCCATTTAAATAATTTCGAAATACCTATCCAATTCCCAATCAGTGACATGGCGGCGATACTCGCGCTCCTCCCACTCGCGACTGGCGGCGAAGTGCTCAATAAATTCACTGCCAAACAATTCATATGCAGCTTCAGAGTTTTTCAGGCGCTGCGCTGCATCCCACAACGTGGTCGGCAGTATTTGCTGTGCCTGCGGGGCCAAAGCATAGGCATTGCCCTCAATCGGATCGCTGGGCTGCCACTGTTGCATCACGCCGTATAGGCCGGAACCCAGTGCGGCGGCCAGGGCCAGATAGGGATTGGCATCGGCTGCGCCGAGGCGGTATTCCACCCGCTGGGATTTATCGCATCCGGGAATAACACGAAGGGCCGTGGTGCGATTTTCCACTCCCCAATTAGCGTCAGTCGGCGCCCAGAACCCAGGTACCAAGCGGCGATAGCTGTTAATCGTGGGCGCGAACAGAGCCAGAAATTCCGGCATCAAACGCTGTTGACCGGCAATAAAGTGACGCATGGTTTCACTTATGCCCTGGGACCGGCTTCCATCGAAAAAAGCAGAATGGCCACGATCAACATCACACAGCGAGAGGTGTATATGTCCACTCTGTCCTGGGTAATCACTGGACCAGCGGGACATAAAGGTCGCCATTAACCCCATTCGCTGTGCCAACACTTTCATAAATGTTTTAAACAGCGCCGCCTTATCCCCTGCAGCCTCGGCACCATCCACTGTAATCGCTGCCTCGAGAACGCCGGGACCGGTTTCTGTGTGCAGGCTTTCCATGGGGAAGTCCATCTGCTCGCCCATATCGAGGATTCCTCGGTAGAGCTCGGCATGCACCGAATTGCGCAGCATCGAGTAGCCAAACCAGTCCGGTGTGAAGGGCTTCAGGTTGCGAAAACCCTTTTCCCGTACCGACTCGGGTGTTTCATCAAATAAAAAGAACTCATATTCGAGGGCGGCAAAGGGCTCAAAACCAATTGCCCGACAGCGCTCCACCACCCGGCGCAGGGCTGCACGGGGACACACGGCCTGAGCTCGGTCATCAAACTCGGCCAAAAACAGCAGCATATTGTCTTCGAAGGGAATATCGCGGCAGCTGTCCGGCAGGATGCGTACTGCGGCATCCGGGTAACCTGTGTGCCAGCCGGTGTAGCGGGCGTTGTCATAGAGTTGGTCTTTAACATCCCAGCCCAGAATCACGTCGCAGAAGGAAAACCCTTTATCCAGAGAGGAGAAAAATTTTTCACGACTCATATATTTGCCGCGCATGACCCCGTCCAAATCAAACAGGCCCACTTTGACATGACTAAGACCGCGCGCCTCTACGATGGCACGGGCCTCCTGAACGGTTTTTACCTCCCGAGCTTTGATCATGACCGTCCCTGCCCCGTTGTTGTTATCAATGACTTACAGGATAGACCCGCCAGCCAATCATTGACGTCCGATATTTCCTCCAAGGGCGTGGCTTTCAGCCGTGCCGAACTGCATATATAATCCGCGCTCCAAATTTTTCGTTTTATCCAGTCAGGACCAGCAATGAGCTTCGACAAGATCCCCGCAGGTAACGACCTGCCCAGCGACATCAACGTAATCATCGAGATCCCTGCCAACTCCGACCCCATCAAATACGAGGTGGACAAGGACTCAGACGCCGTATTTGTGGATCGTTTCGTTGCCACACCCATGTTTTACCCGGCCAACTACGGCTATGTGCCCCAGACTCTGTCCGAAGACGGCGACCCCCTGGACGTACTGGTAGTGGCCCCCTACCCGGTAATGGTTGGCTCCGTAATCCGCTCGCGTGTGATCGGCGTTCTGAAAATGACCGACGAATCCGGTGTTGACGCCAAGCTGCTGGCGGTACCGCACACCAAGCTGACCAAACTGTACGATCACGTTCAGGAAATCGGCGACCTGCCCGAGCTGCTGCTCAAGCAGATCGAGCACTACTTCGAGAACTATAAGGCGCTCGAAGCTGGCAAGTGGGTGAAAGTGGAAGGCTGGGCCGACGCTGAAGAAGCGCGCAAAGAAATAATGTCCTCCCGCGAGCGCTACCTGAAAGAAGAAGGCTAATTGCCGCTTCTTCTGGCCCGGTAATACCCCGTATTGCCGGGCTGGCAGGCATAAAAAAACCGGCTGTATGCCGGTTTTTTTATGCCTGTAACCCAGGGGGCAGGACAACCACCACCACACGCCTAATCGAGCGTCCACTGGGGAATATTGAGTGGCACTGGCACAGGCTCGGGCCGCTCACCCTTATCGAGCAAAGGGCCCTCCGCTGCGCGCAGGGTAATATGCGCCACGGACACCTCAACAGGCTGGCTTCGCTCTCGCTCGTGATCCTTGATCAGATTGCCTTCCATAGGCGCCAGCGTCCAAGTCGGAACGCGAGGTCCCTGTGATTCGGGCTCAACGGCCGATTTTTGCTCCATGGTGGTTCTGGCCGTTTCGCTACCGCTCTCATCCCTGAGAGTTACCTCGGCACCGATCTTGGCTAAAGTCGCTTGAAACTGTTCGGCCTGGGCCCGGCTGAGCCCCTTGCGCAAGATCAGCGGTCGTCCACTAAACAGCTTTTCAACCCCCTGCGGGCCGCTTTTAAACAGGCGCGCCATATTGGCCTTCACATCGCCGGCGGTATACCCGGCAACCAGATCCCCGCGAAAAATCAAGCTGTAGGTGCGTTGCGTCATCACTCAATCCCTCTCTGTCTTGCTTGGCGAGTTATGCCTGTACGGCTGGTTTATTCTTCGGAATCCAGAGTCTGGTCCATAGTGAAGGCGGGGGCACCTTCTATACGCCCACCAACTTGGCGCGCCGGTACACCGGCCACTGTGGTGTGATCGGGCACATCGTGCAAAACCAGGCTGCCCGCGGCAATCTTTACCTCTTCCCCCACCCGCACCGGCCCCAGTACCTTGGCGCCTGCGCCAATCATCACGCCGCGACCAATTTTGGGGTGGCGGTCCCCGGAACCACGACCACTGCCGCCCAGTGTCACCGAGTGCAGGAGGGAGACGTTATCCCCCACCACGGAGGTCTCCCCCACCACCAGGCCTGTGGCGTGGTCAATCATAATGCCGCGGCCAAATTTAGCCGCCGGGTGAATATCCACAGAAAACTGCTCCGATACCCGACTCTGGAAATATAGCGCCAGGGTAGTACGCCCCTGATTCCACAGCCAGTGGGCGATACGATGCGATTGCAGGGCGTGAAACCCCTTGAAGTAAAGAAATGGTGTTAAATACTGATCACAGGCCGGGTCCCGATCGTACCAGGCGCAAATGTCTGCCAGCATACTGCGAGATATTTCCGGATCGCGCTGCAGGGCGGAGGCAATCACCTCCTGCAAAGCCGTGGCGGTCAATGCGCTGTGATCGAGCACCGAGGCCAACTGATCGGCAATGGCGTGCTCCGGCGACTTGTGCCGTAGCACCGTATTGTGGAAATAACTCGCCAAGATCGGTTCGTCACTGGCGGCTGCGGCAGCCTCGACGCGCATGGCACTCCATACGTCACGGGGCTCGATTTGGCTATCGATAATCAGTTCCTCACCTTTCGGTCTCATTTCCCTGCGCTTCCCATTGTATCCAATCTAGGCGCCTGGGCTGGCGCAGCTTCGCAAGAATATCAGGACCTTTCAAGCGCCACCCAGCAGAATCAACGGCCCTGTACACGGGTTTTCTCTCACAGTGGCATCGTTGCCGGATAGCAGTGATCCGGTATCCATACAAAACGCGTATAGATGTGCTCTAGCTCGAGGCAAACCGTCTCGCACAAAGCCAGTTCGCAAGCGCGTAGCTGCTCTTCCAAGCGCTCAACAGTCAGTAAATGCTGTAGCTCCAGGGCTCGCGGAGCATAACTTAAGTGCCAGCGCTCCGGTGCCACACCACCGCGGTCCTCCGCATAGGGGCGAAACAGGCCATAGCTCTGCTCCGCGGCTATGCGCTGATCCAGCCACTGGTGAAAGGGCCCGAAGACCCCGTTATCGGCCACTTCCTGCGGGGTTAGCTGGACCTGGTAATCAGCAGCGACGGCGGCGGCATCGATAATATCGAAATCGGTACCCCAGTGGTGGCGCGAGGCGCCGGGCAGGGCCGACCAGCGCAGTATGGCCAGTACCCGTTCCCGCGGCGGCAGCTCAGAGATTTGCAGTGCTACCCCGTCGTTATTAAGCACTGGTCGCTGCCCTAGGGCCTTGCCATTCCAAATTGTGCGCTGGCGCTCAAAACTGCGAAAGCCGGAGACCACTTTAGGGTTAAAACCGGCATCGCGTGCATCGCGACTCAGACGCTGGAAAGCGACGAGGGCCTCCGGGTGCAATAGCTGCCCTGAAGGTGGATCGAGAATAACGTGTTCATCGGTAAGCCCAAAGAGCATACGCTGAAGCGGTGTGGATAACATTTGACTCCCATCGGCAGGCGATTTTTAAAAGGCGGGCTAAAGTGAGTAAACCCACAGGCACTACTCTATCAAAGAGCAATGTGTAATAAGCAAACCCACCGGAATTTGCTAGACAATGTAATAGGCGCTGTCTTATGAACCGCGACGGTAATCTTTATTGGCAGCTCATTAATTTATGTTAAGTTCAGTCCCGCGATTGAGGACTGATCGCGGCCACTGGACGGAAAAACTTGCAGGGAAAACTGAATGCACCCGAGTCAATCAGAACTACTCAAACTGAAGAATTTGGGGCTCGCCTCCGTCAATATCCTTCACTCTATAGGCATCCGTTCCTACGAAGATCTCCATCGCATCGGCCCTGTGGAAGCCTTTATCAGTATCCGCAATCGGGGCATCAACGCTTCTCGCGTTATGCTGTACGCCCTGCAAGGGGCGCTGATGGACGTTCACTGGAACGACCTGGACCCCGACCTCAAACAGCGTCTGGCCAGTGAGGCAGACCGTCTGTTGGCCACTCAAAGTTCAGACTAAAGCGAACACATCGACTTCCCGGCTACCTCCCTGTAATGCAATGACCTGGAGAGGGGCCGAGCGCTCAAATTCTATTCAAATTTTGTCACACAAATCGCCGCGCCCTATCTAAACTTGCCTAAGGGCAAAGAGAAGGAGAGAGCCGATGTTGCGCATTGGACTATTCCTGCTGACCAACTTGGCGGTGTTGGTTCTGGTCGGCATCATTTTCAATATTTTCGGTATTGGGGGCATCCTCCAGGCCAATGGTGTGGACCTGAACCTGGGCGCCCTGCTGCTCCTCTGCGGGCTGTTTGGGTTTGGCGGATCTTTCATCTCGCTACTCCTCTCCAAAACCATCGCCCGCATGAGTACCCGCACTCAAATTATCACTGATCCACGCAGCGCCGATGAGCAGTGGTTGGTGGAAACCGTGCGGGAGCTATCGCGCAAAGCCAATATCGGCATGCCGGACGTAGGTATTTTCCCCATGCCCCAGGCCAACGCCTTTGCCACCGGCTGGAATCGCAACAACGCCCTGGTCTCTGTCAGTGCCGGACTACTTCAGCGTTTCAGCCGCGAAGAAGCGCGGGCGGTTATAGGCCACGAGATCGGCCATGTGGCCAATGGAGATATGGTGACCCTGGCCCTGATCCAGGGGGTGGTAAATACCTTTGTGATGTTCTTCGCGCGCCTGGTCGGTTTCTTTGTGGACCGGGTGATACTGCGCAATGAGCAGGGCCTGGGTATCGGTTACTTCGTCACTTCAATAGTGATGGATATTGTCTTTGGCTTTTTTGCCATGTTTATCGTCGCCTGGTTCAGCCGCCGCCGAGAGTATCGCGCAGACCACGCCGGCGCCACTCTGGCCAGTCCCAACGCCATGATCGCGGCCCTGCAGCGTCTTAAAGTCGAGTCCGAACGCGGCCACGAGGAACCTCTACCCGGCAATATGAAAGCCTTCGGTATCTTCGGCAATATGGGGGCGATGCTCGCCACTCACCCGCCGTTGGATGAGCGCATCCTCGCTCTGCAAAATTTCCGCAAGTAATCCACGCTCACCCCCATCTATCCGCAATTTTTTGGGGCGGCACCGTTTGTTGAGGCGCCCCCGTCTTCACTCGCGCACAGTGGCCGAGGTAAACTTTCTCGCAAATGTGATCAAGGGAAGACTAGCATCCATGACACCGCTGAAAACTCTGCCCATTCTCCTGTCAGCACTGCTGTTTATTATCACCGGCTCCCTGTGCGCACAGGTGCAGGAGTTCGCCACCGATGACGAGCGCAACACCATGCAGGTGTTTAATTTCGCCAGTCCGTCAGTGGTCTATGTCACCAATGAAACACTGGTGCGCGACCGCAGAACCTTGCGCCTGCACGCGGTGCCCAAAGGCGCCGGCAGTGGCTTTATCTGGGATGAGCTGGGGCATGTGGTTACCAACTTTCACGTCATCGAGGGGGCGCGAAAAGTCACCATCACCCTGCAGGATCGCAGCGAATGGCCCGCCACTTTGATTGGTTCGGCGCCGGAAAAAGATCTGGCCGTGTTGAAAATTGAGGCTCCGAGAAAGCTGCTCAAACCCCTGGTGGCAGGCACCTCCAGCAACTTGGCGGTAGGGCGCAAAGTACTCGCTATCGGCAACCCCTTCGGTCTCGACACCACTTTGACCACAGGCGTTGTCAGCGCACTGGGGCGCGAAATCGAGGCTGCCAACAACCGCACCATCCGCAATGTGATTCAAACCGATGCCGCCATTAATCCCGGCAATTCAGGTGGCCCCCTGCTGGATTCCCTCGGCCGCCTGATCGGGGTAAACACCGCTATCTACAGCCCCAGCGGCACCAGTGTGGGTATCGGCTTCGCTATCCCGGTGGACACCGTAAAGAAAATTGTGCCGCAATTGATTAACCACGGCCGTCTGGTACGACCGATTCTCGGTATTGAATCCGCCCCGGATCAGTGGAGCAGCCGCTACGGTTTCGAAGGGGTCGCAGTCCTGCGAACAGCGCCGGGCTTGCCTGCGGAAAAAGCCGGGTTGCAAGGTATTCACCGCACTCGCCAGGGGGGGTGGCAATTGGGGGATGTGATCGTGGAAGTGGATCGCCAGCCTATCCGCAGCTACGACGACCTGCTCAACGCACTGGAGAAATATCGGGCCGGCGACCAGGTCACCCTGGGAGTCCTGCGCGACGGGACAATCCGCTACACCTCGATTACACTCGCCGCGCCGCAGTAATTGCGAGCAGTATCCGGCGCCCCCCGCTGTTCTCTAGCAGGGTATTGCGCCGCCAATACCAATAATTGCGCCTAGGGCCGACCAGTTATGCAAAAATACTTCCTGTGCCGCTACGAAGAATTTACGGAAGGGCAATCCAAAGGCTTTTCCCTCGGTGACACCGCCGCCGGTACCGACAATGTATTTGCGGTAATGAAAGGCGGAGAGGTTTTCGCCTATAAAAATACCTGTCCCCACCGCGGTATCAACCTCGACTGGCAGGAAGATCAGTTTCTCGACCCCGATGGTGCGCTGATCCAGTGCGCCTCCCACGGGGCATTGTTTACCATCGAAACCGGCGAATGTATTGCAGGGCCCTGCACCGGCGACGCTCTCACGCCCGTGCCAGTGGAGTACGCCCAGGATGGTCTCTACGCCCTGCTAGCAAAATAAGTTTATCCGCCGGGTGAGAAACTCAGCCCGGCAAGTCCTTTCCCGCCAATCTCAGCAAAAGGTCAGGGCCTTAGTAAGGACGATTTCACTCGCGCTGATCTGCGCCTTGTAAGCGAGTACCTGCACACCGGCAGATACGGCTTTGTCGAGGGCTTCCGCATAAGCGGGATCAATTTCACGCGCGGCTTGCACACTTTCAATTGCACTGTGTTGCACGCAGTAAAAGAGCACTGCGCGCACTCCCCCCTCGGCTAATTTTTGTAACTCACGCAAATGTTTGGCGCCGCGAGCACTCACCGCATCGGGAAAATAACCGCGCGCCCCCTCCGCCAAAGTGACATTCTTGACTTCGACATAACAATCTCCCTCATCGCCAGACAAGAGAAAGTCGATACGGCTATTTTCATCGCCATAGCGCACCTCGCGGCGCAGAGCATCATATCCCTGCAGCTCAGTGACCACCCCAGAGCGTATCGCCTCTTCCACCAAGGCATTGGCACGCCCGGTATTCACTCCGGCGAGCGCACCGTCTGGCGTAGTAGTGATCTCCAGTGTGTGGCGATACTTGCGTTTGGGGTTGCCAGAATCCGAATACCAGCAGGCACCGCCCTCAACCCAACAGTTCTTCATGGAGCCGGTGTTTGGGCAATGAATAGTAAACACCTCACCGTCTGCCGACTCCACATCGGCGAGAAAACGTTTGTAGCGACGCAACAGCGTCGCCTTGTGTAACTCGGGGGAAAACTTCACTGGCTGGCACTCTTGTACATTCCGGCGCCACAAAATAGCAGACAACTATTTGTGGCGCGAATCGCGCAGATTTGATAGTTTCCTCGCTCTCGGTCGCCGGGGTACAGGCAACCGGGGCAAGGATTAGCCTGCCACCGCAAGTGATTTGATTGGTGAAAAAAACATCACTCAAAAAGATTCCGGTCTAGGCTAGATTGAATTTGGTGGTATCGCCCCCATTATCGGGGGCCCGTAAAGAAAGAGAGGCAACGACTATGCCCAAAACTGCTGCGAGCACCGATTCTCTGCACGGCTTTGAGCCCTATAAGGAGACTAAGGGCGAAGAGTACATGAATGAGAAGCAGCAGGAGCATTTCCGCAACTTGCTGTTGGCCTGGAAGGCCGAGCTGATGGCGGAAGTGGACCGCACCGTTTCCCATATGAAAGACGAGGCCGCAAATTTTCCCGACCCCGCTGATCGCGCGAGCCAGGAAGAAGAGTTCAGCCTGGAATTACGCACCCGCGATCGCGAGCGTAAATTAATTAAGAAAATCGATGCCACCCTGGAACTTATCGACCAGGAGGACTACGGGTTCTGCGAGGCTTGTGGTGTTGAAATCGGTATTCGCCGGCTGGAAGCACGTCCCACCGCAACCCTGTGTGTGGACTGTAAAACCCTGGCAGAAATCAAGGAAAAGCAGCTTTCCGGCTGATGTATTCCAATCGCATTACGGCGGTCATCCCCGATCGCCCAGCTCGATAGGGCGACCGACAGGATCGCCCCAATCACCTTGAAGAAAACGAATCCCTACATCGGTCGTTTTGCACCTTCACCGAGCGGCCCTCTGCACTTCGGCTCGCTGGTGTGCGCACTCGGTAGCTATCTCGACGCCCTCGCGCACGGCGGGCACTGGCTCGTGCGTATGGAGGATCTCGACCCTCCACGCGAAGAGCCCGGCGCAGCAGACCGCATCTTAAAATCCCTCGAATCCCACGGACTGCATTGGCATGGCACCGTGGAATGGCAGAGCAGACGCCATGGCTTCTACGAAGAAACGCTAGAGCAATTGCGCCAACAGGCCGTGCTTTACTCCTGCTACTGCTCGCGCAGCCAGATCCGTCAAAACGGCGGGCACGATAACTTGACCTGTCGCACAAAAAACGATGACCAAGGCGCCTGCGCTCTGCGCCTGCAGTGCGCGGGAGGCGAAGAGCGCTTCGAGGATATCTGGCGCGGCACGCAAATCCAGTCTGTTCGCGAAGATACGATCCTCAAGCGCCGCGATGGGCTCTACGCCTATCAGCTGGCCGTGGTGGTCGATGATATCGCTCAGGGGATTACCCATATCGTGCGCGGTGCCGATCTCCTTGACACCACCGCCGCACAAATCCGCCTGTTCCGTTTACTCGGCACCGAGGCTCCACGCTTCGGCCACCTGCCCCTGGTCATGGGCCCCGGAGGCCGACAAAAACTTAGCAAGCAAAATCATGCGGCGGCAATTAATGACAACAATGCCTCTGGCAACCTCTGCACGGCCCTGGATTTTCTCGGCTTCCATGTGCCCGATGCATTAAAGCAGGTCACACCTGAACATATTCTCAAGTGGGCCGCGGCGCATTGGCAGCGCCATCAGGTCGATAAACGCGACCGACAATTGCACTGATCGCGAAGGGCAATTAACATTTTTGCGCCAGCCGCGCCGCATCTACATTACAGCACCCTGCAGAACACCGCAGAGACATCGGCCGGCAAGGTCACCCACTAAATTTTCCTCCACGCGGATTTACCAAGCAACCTATGAGCAACCGCACCCTGCTAATCCTGCTCGTGCTGGTGGGCTATGTGTTCTCCCCCACCATATTTACCTGGATGATCAACCCCGTTGGCGCCTGGTACCGACCATTTATCCTTTGGTTCGTATTGATCCTGCTGGCGATGTTTATCCAGTGGAGGCGCAAATCGAATGAGCTTTGAAATAGCCCATATCGCCCTGATCGGGGTGGCCTATATTGCCACTTTGTTTTTTGTCGCCTTCGCCACCTCCAAAGGTTGGCTGCCTGCACGCTGGGTACGCCACCCATTGGTGTATGTGCTCTCGCTGGGGGTCTCCCTCTCCGCCTGGACCTTTTACGGCATTGTCGACCTCGCCTGGCAGTATGGCTACGGCGTGCTGGCCTATTATCTGGGGACTGGCGCCATGTTCCTTTTTGCGCCAGTGGCGCTGGAGCCCCTGGCGCGCCTGGCCCAGCGCTACCAGCTCTACTCCCCCGCAGATCTCCTGGTGTTCCGCTACCACAGCCGCCAGGTGGGCACTCTCGCGACCCTGTTTATGCTGCTGGCCCTGCTACCTTTGGTAGCCCTGCAAATACAGGCGGTATCGGAAACCCTGGCGCTGTTGTCGCGGGACAGTGTGGCCGCTTTGGGACTGCCGGATAGCGGCGTTTCCAGCAAAAACCTGATTGCCTTTTTCTACTGCGTGTTGTTGGCCGTCTTTACCAGTATGTACGGCGCCACTCGCGAGCGCGGTGAAGGGCTGGCCAGTGCCATGGCCTTGGAGTCGCTCGTGAAGCTGGTCGCCCTCACCGCCGTTGGTGGCTATGCGGTGTACGGGGTCTTCGGCGGTTTTTCCGGCCTCGACCAGTGGCTGACGGAAAACAATGATATGCAGCAACTGCTCTACACCCCCATCGAGCAGGGTTCTTCGCACACGCTGCTGTTAGTATTTATCGCCACCGCCGTAGCCATGCCGCACATTTTCTACCTGAGCATCGCCGAGCGCCCCACCGGGCAGGCACTGCGCACCGCCAGCTGGGGCTTCCCCTTATTTCTGTTGCTGATGGCACTGCCGATTTTCCCCATTATGTGGGCGGGCTTTGCCCTGGATGTAGCCGAGCCGGTTCAGTATTTCTCCCTGGCAGTGCCGCGCGCCAGCGGCTCAGCGCTACTCACCACACTGGCCTTTATTGGCGGTCTCTCTGCCGCCACCGGCGCCCTGATTATGATCACCCTGGCCCTGTCCACCATGGTGATGAACCACTGGCTGCTGCCGGGCACCCGCTGGCACTCCGAAGACAATATGTACCGCCAGCTTGTATGGCTGCGTCGCGCCTTGATTGCCGCCCTGTTTATCGCGGGCTTTGCCTTTTACTTGCTGCTCGACAACCGTCTGTCCCTATCGGATTTGGCCCTGCTGGCCTTTATCGGCTCACTGCAGTTCCTGCCGGGTATCTTCGCGGTGATTCACTGGCCCCGCGGGAATCGGCGCGGGTTGATTGGCGGGCTCTTGGCCGGGATGTTGATCTGGGGTTGCGGACTGCTGCTACCATCGGTGTTTGAAATTACCGGTATCACCCTGCCCGGCACCACTATTCAGATTCCTCTGGGCATGTCCATCTGGACACAGATCACCACTCTTTCCCTCGGCATCAACATCCTCCTGTTCGTGGGGTTATCCCTGTTCACCTCGACCAGCAGCCTGGAACAGTACGCCGCCGATCTGTGCAGCGACGACACTATCGCCCAGGCCTTGCGCCTGGGGCTCGATGTGCAATCCGCGGTGGACTTTCGCCTGCGCCTGGCGGAAAGCCTGGGAGCAGCCACCGCCAATACCGAGGTAAAGCGCGCCCTCAACCAACTCAACCTGCCCGATGATGAGCGCCGTCCCTACGCCCTGCGCCAACTGCGCAACCGCCTTGAGGCCAATCTGTCTGGGCTCCTCGGGCGGGTGCTGGCGGGTCAGATTATCGATCGCCACTTTCCCTTTCAAAACAGTGATCAACCGGCCAACAAGGATATCCACCTGATTGAAACCCGCCTGGGGCGCTACAAACACCAGCTCACCGGGCTCGCCGCAGAGCTGAATAACCTGCGGCTGTACCACCGGCAGATGCTGGAAGAACTGCCCATGGCCGCCTGCTCCCTGGGCCGCGACGGCGAAATACTGCTGTGGAACTACGCCATGCAGGACCTCACCGGCATTTCCGCCGGCGAGGTGATCGGCTCCAAACTGGAATACCTGGCCGAGCCCTGGCGCGGCCTGCTCGCAGAGTTTGCCGAATCCAGCGATGACAGCCGCTTCAAGCAGCAGGTGAGCCTGAATGGCAACAGTCACTGGCTCAATCTGCACAAGACCCAGCAAAAGCTCAGTCGCAGCGAGCGCGGCCGCAAGGAGCGTGGCGATGGACTGATGCTTTTGCTTGAAGACATCACCGAAACCCAGGTACTGGAGCAGGAGCTAATTCACAGTGAGCGCCTGGCCTCGGTGGGACGGCTCGCCGCGGGTGTCGCCCACGAAGTGGGCAACCCGGTCACCGGCATCGCCTGCCTGGCGCAAAATCTGCAATTCGACTGTGACAATCCGGAGGTACTGGAGACCGCCGATCAGATTCTCAGCCAAACCCAACGCATCAGTCGCATCGTGCACTCACTGGTGAATTTCTCCCACAGCGGCAGCCAGGAAAGCGAGCGCGCTCCGGTAGACCTCTTCGCCTGTGTACAGGAAGCCGTGCACCTGCTGTCTCTGCAGAGAGACAAAACCGAGGTGCGCTTTGAGAATGTGGTGCCTGAAAGCCTGATCGCCCCCGGTGATAATCAACGACTGATCCAGGTCTTTATCAACCTACTCAGCAACGCCCGCGACGCCAGCCCCGATGGTGGCCTGATTCGAATTGAAGGCCGCGAGGCCAGGGGCTGTGCGTGTGTTTCGGTCACCGACGATGGCCCCGGAATCTCGGCCCAGCACCGCGAGCGCATTCTCGAACCCTTCTTCACTACCAAGGAGCCCGGTGAGGGTACCGGCCTTGGCCTGGCCATGGTTTACAGCATTGTTGAGGAGCACGGGGGCCAGCTGGAATTAGAGAGCCCCGCTAATCCGAAGACCGGGCGCGGCGCCAAATTTACCGTACAGTTGCCCTTGGCAGGTTGAGTCTCAAGCAACCAAATCGATCACAAGTTGTGCAAAAACACCCCGATTCGCCGTTTTTGAGTTGCATAGAAACGGCGGGCGGGTAAAACTAGGCGTTTACTGAGCATTTTGTAACCAGGCGTAACATATGAGCCACATCCTGATCGTCGAAGATGAAGCCATTATTCGAACGGCGCTGCGAAAACTGCTAGAGCGGCACCGCTACAAGGTCAGTGAAGCGGGTTCAGTCAGGGAGGCCCTCAGCAAGCACAGGGTCAACGAAGTCGACCTCATTATCTCAGACCTGCGCCTGCCCGGCGCGCCCGGTACCGATCTGCTCAAACACGCCGGGGAAGTCCCCGTACTGATTATGACCAGCTATGCGAGCCTGCGCTCCGCTGTGGACTCCATGCGTATGGGGGCCGCCGACTATATCGCCAAGCCTTTCGATCACGATGAGATGATTGCCACTGTGCGCCGGGTAATTGGCAAGGCCGAGCAGAGCCGTGCCCAAGCCCCTGTAGACAAAGGTAACCCCGGTACTATCGCTGGGATGATCGGCGACAGCCAAGTCATGCGCGAACTCTACCGGCGCATCCACAAAGTGGCCCCGACAGACGCCACTGTACTGGTACACGGAGAAACCGGAACCGGTAAAGAGCTGGTGGCGAAGGCGATCCATGAAGAAAGCCGCCGTACCGGCAAGCCACTGATCTCGGTTAACTGTGCCGCCATCCCCGAAACCCTGATCGAATCGGAATTGTTCGGCTACGAAAAAGGCGCCTTTACCGGCGCCCAGAGTGCCCGCGAAGGCCTAGTAGCAGCCGCCGATGGCGGCACGCTGTTCCTCGATGAAATCGGCGAGCTGCCCCTGGAAGCCCAGGCGCGACTATTGCGTGTGATACAGGAGGGCGAAGTGCGCCCTATCGGCTCTATCGAGTCCCGCAAAGTGGATGTGCGTCTGGTAACGGCCACGCACCGCAATTTGCGCCAGCTCGCCGCAGAACGCAAATTCCGCGAGGACCTCTACTACCGTATCAACGTGGTGCAAATGACTTTAGCGCCGCTGCGCGAGCGCGGCCGCGATGTCCTCGCACTGGCGGAGCACCTGCTGGAAAAATTCTGCACCAAAATTGAGCGCCCGCTGCTACGCCTCTCACCGGAAGCCATTCAGGCAGTCACCACCTACACCTGGCCCGGCAATATACGGGAGCTGGAGAATGCTATTCAGCGCGCAGTCATCCTCACCGACCGCGACAGCCGGGAGATTGACCACAAAACCCTGGATATTGACCTGGACCTTGTGCCCGTAGAAGAGGCCATTGGCGAGCCCCGACCGCGCAGCCGGCACACCGACCCTCGCGAGGACCTCTCGCTGGAAGACTATTTCGCACGCTTCGTTATCGAGCACCAGGACACCATGAGCGAGACAGAACTGGCCAAAAAATTGGGGGTCAGCCGCAAATGCCTTTGGGAACGCCGCCAAAAACTGGGCATCCCGCGCAAAAAGGCCCGCCGCAGCGCCACCGTCGAAGCCTGACGCCCCGCTCCGCGAGGGCCCGGCCCTCACCTGCCACACCGTGACTCGATAACCGCTCTGTTCACTAGCGGCCCTGGGTAACCGGGGTCAACTCCGTGTTTCTATGGCTCTCCAGAGGGTAACAAGAAGAAGTGTTACCCCAGGCCTACCTCAAGTAACAGTTTCCGCACCTTCCGTAACGGAATAGTCTTCCGAAAAGTTCCATCAATTTTCGTAAAGATTGTAACTTATTGATTTATAAGTATTTTTAAAAGTTGGCACACTAAGTGCTTTACTCTTAGTACAAAAATTAAAAACGGCCAACAATAAAAATAAATGACCGTTAAAAGCCCTATAACTACTCAAAATAAGTGGGCGAAACATAATAAAAATAATGGTGCGGCCGACAATAAAAGCAAAGAGTGGCCAAAACCGCGAGAACAACAATAAACAATAACAATAAATTCGAAAGAAGAATAAAAATAACAACAAGCGCGTTGCAAACTGACTGATTTGTACCTGGGAGAGGGTGTTTGCTTGATAGCAAATTGAGAGCGCAAGGAAGCCGCTGCCTTCATACTGGTAATAATAATTCCAAAATTTTCCCCAAACCCCTCGGCACCCGCAGATTGCGGGCGCATTCCTTTGCCTGTGTTAGAATCGCGCCAGCGAGTCCTACTCACTGACAGCAGATGCCATTGCCGCCCCCTGTTATGGACTTCGCCCCTGGGCCCGCCCAGGTTCAGAGGCCCCAGTAGTGCAAAGACAATCCCCCCGATTCAAAGGGGTAGAAAAGTGCAGGAATGGAACCTGCCGCCACCAGAGACGTGGCCTCAGCACCACCAGGGTATTTTCGGTCACCAACGAATGGCAGCAGTCAAGACAGACAGCCGTATGCTCAATAATTTGATTAGTAGTATCAAGCGCTGGCGCAAGCCGGCCAAGAAAGGCCTCAGGGTTATTGCCCGCAACGACCATAACATCTCCCGCCGAGATATCAGCCGCGCGGCCCTGACAGTCATGAAGCGCCTACAGGACGCCGGCTATCAAGCGTACATTGTTGGTGGCGGTGTGCGCGACCTGATGCTGGGCGGACACCCCAAAGATTTCGATGTGGCCACCGATGCCACCCCAGAGCAGGCTAAAACCCTGTTCCGCGGGGCGCGTATCGTCGGTCGACGCTTTCGTATTCTGCACGCGCGTATCGGCCGCGAAGTGATCGAAGTCACCACATTCCGCGGCCACCACAGCGATGGCGAGGAACACGAGGCCAGGCAGTCCGAGCACGGTATGCTGCTGCGCGACAATGTCTACGGCGACCTGGAAACAGATGCCATTCGACGGGACTTGACGGTCAACGCCCTTTACTACACCACCGATGGCTTCGCCGTTCACGACTACACCGGTGGCGTAGAAGACATCGAGAATCGCCTCATCCGTATGATCGGGGTGCCGGCGACCCGCTATAAAGAAGACCCCGTGCGCATGCTGCGCGCTGTGCGCTTTGCCGCCAAACTGGATTTTGCCATTGAACCGGGAACCGAGGCCCCATTGCAGGAGCTGTCCCCCCTTTTGCGCAATATCGCCCCCGCACGGCTGTTTGACGAGATTCTCAAACTGCTGATGGGCGGCCACGGCGAGCGCACCTTTGAACTGCTGCACCGCTATCATCTGTGGCAGCACCTGTTCCCGGACAATGCCGCGCAGATAGAGAAAAACCCCGCCGCGCTGGAGTTATCTCAGCGCGCATTGCGCAATACCGACCAGCGCATCCAGGCGGATATGCGTGTCACCCCCGCCTTCTTGTATGCGGCTCTGTTGTGGCCGGCGGTGGACGAAGAGCAGAAGAAACTGGTGGACAAAGGGGTACCGCCCGCACCGGCATTGGCCCAGGCAGCCCAAAAAATCACCAGCAATCAACTGGCCCATACCGCTATCCCAAAGCGCTTTTCCATCCCCATGCGCGAGATCTGGGACCTGCAACACCGCCTGCCCCAGCGCGGCGGCAGTCGCGCCCAGCGCCAGATGGAGCACCCACGATTCCGTGCCGCTTACGATTTTCTTCTGCTGCGCGAAGAGTGTGGCGAGATCGAAGCCGGCCTGGGCAAATGGTGGACCGACTTCCAACAGGCCGACGAGGAGCAACGTCAGCAAATGGTGGGCAAACTGCAGCGTAGCGGAGGCGGTGCAAACCGCCGCGGCCGCAATTCCCGCGGCGGGCGGCGGCGCAAGCCCAAGGCCGCCGAATAATGGAGAGCATTTTTATCGGGCTCGGCAGCAACCTGGCCGATCCGCAAAAGCAACTGCGCAGCGCCTTGGCGGCGATGGAGGAAATCCCCAATAGCCGCCTGTTGCGCTGCTCCAGCTTTTACCTCAGCGCCCCCATAGGTCCGGGGGACCAACCAGACTATGTCAATGCCGTAGCGGAGTTGGAGTTAGAGAGCGAGCTACCTCCGCTGGAGTTACTCGACCGACTGCAGACCATAGAGCTGGCCCACGGGCGTGAGCGCTCGGTGCGCTGGGGAGCGCGCACCTTAGACTTGGACATACTGTTGTTCGGTGGGCGGCAAATAGACGAAATACGTCTTCAGGTGCCGCACCCACGTATGGCCGAACGCAACTTTGTCCTACTACCGCTGGCCGAACTAGAGCCACAACTGACACTGCCTGCGGGGGAGTCACTGCAGCACCTACTGCAAAACTGCCCGCAAAATCCCTTGCAGAAAATCTAAACAGCTCCCGCTACAACGCTAAAAGTACTCGACTGGCCGCCCCGCTTGATAGTATTTTTGCGCCTGTAGCCCATCAGGGAAGACGCCCCAACAAGAGGAGTCGAACACGTGGTTATCGATAACAGCGAAACCAATTCGTGTGAATTCGGCCAGCCGGACAGCGCGCCCCCCAAATTTATTGCCGTTGAAGGCAATATCGGCGTGGGGAAAACCACACTGGCCAAAAAGCTCGCCACCACCTTTAATTACGACACTCTGCTGGAGTTGCCAGAGGAGAACCCCTTTCTCGAGCGCTTCTACCGCGACCCCAAAAATGCTGCACTGCCAACCCAGCTACATTTTTTGCTGCAGCGCTCCCAGCAAATCCAGGCACTGCGCCAGGACCATCTGTTCGAACCGGTGCGGGTGGCGGACTTCCTCATCGAGAAAGACCACCTGTTCGCCCAGATTACCCTGGACACGGACGAGCTCGCACTCTACCAACAGGTTTTCCAGCATCTCACCCTGGAAGCCCCCAGGCCAGATCTGGTGATCTACCTGCAGGCGCCTCTGGAAGTTCTGCAGGCCCGCATCCGCAATCGCGGCATTCCCGCAGAGCGCGCTATCAGCACCGAGTACCTGACCACGCTGAATGACGCCTACACCCAGTTTTTTCACTTCTATGACAGCTCGCCGTTACTGATTGTGAACAGCGAGGAAATCGATATTGTCGATCGCCCAGAGGACTACCACCAGCTGGTGGAGTACATGCTCACAGTCACCAAGGGCCGACACTACTACAACCCAGGAAGTTAACCGCTATGTACGCACCCTCAGAATTAGAGAAACTCGTTACCGTGCAAACCCTGCGCAAAATGAAGGCGAGCGGGGAAAAGTTTATTACTGTCGCCCTCTACGACGCACCCATGGCGGCCATGGCGCAGAAGACCGGCGTGGAAACCCTGCTGGTCGGCGACTCCCTGGGAATGACTGTTCTGGGCTACGACAGCACAGTACCGGTCACCATGGAGCAGATGATCTACCACGTGGAGGCGGTGGCTCGCGGCAACAAAAAGTCCCTGATCATGGGGGACATGCCTTTTATGACCTATGCCACTCCCGAGCAGGCACTCACCAACGCCACCCGTATCATGCAGGCTGGCGCCCATATGGTGAAGATTGAGGGCGGCGCCTGGCTCGCTGAAACAATCAAGATGCTTACCGACCGGGGTATCCCAGTTTGCGGTCACCTGGGGCTCACCCCACAATCCGTACACAAACTTGGCGGTTATCGGGTGCAGGGTCGCGATGAAGAGCACGCCGAACAAATGCTGCGAGACGCCTCGGTGCTAGACCAGGCCGGCGTCGATCTGCTGGTCCTCGAATGTATTCCCAGCACTCTGGCCAAGCGCATCACGGAAGCGGTCTCTATGCCGACGATTGGCATCGGCGCCGGGCGCGATACCGACGCCCAGGTCCTAGTGATTAACGATATTCTGGGCCTCACCGAGCAGCCGCCAAAATTCTCCAAGAACTTCCTAGTGGAAGCCGAGGATATTCCCGGTGCACTGCGCAAATATGCAGAAGACGTCAAACTCGGCGTATTCCCTGAGGACGCCCACACTTTCAATTAATCTTTTGTTAGGGCTTGTTAACTCTCACCTCATGGCCCCCGACACTCTACTCGGCGAACGCTTAAGCGTTCGCCCTCCCAGCGGTAACACTATGACCTTTGACCAACTTCTCCTTGAATGGCAGACCGACCGAGGTGCCACAACTGTGCCCTCGGGCTGGAGCCAGGGGCGCGCCACTTTTGGCGGCCTGATTGCGGCAATGCTGTATGAAAAGATGGCAGCCCAAGTCATCGGGGAAAGCAGTCTGCGCTCACTCACCCTCTCCTTTGTCAGCCCGGTAGGCGCCAGCGCAGTACAACTCGATGCACAAGTTCTGCGCGCTGGACGCTCGGTGACACAGGCACAGGGCCATTTACTCCAAGAGGGCGCCGTTATGCTGGCGGGACTCGCCAGCTTTGGCTGCGGCAGAGAGTCTTCCGTGAAGGTCGATACTCCAGCCGCACCCGAATTTGCCGCACCAGAGCAATGCTTGGCCCTACCCTATATCGAGGGTGTTGTACCGGAGTTCACACAGAAGTATGACTACCGTATTGCCCGCGGGCAGCTGCCCTTTAGCGGTACCGAGGAACGGCAGCTGGGCGGCTGGGTTCGCTTTAACGATGGTAGCGACGGGACTGTGGGTATCAGCCACCTACTCGCCCTGATAGACGCCTGGCCACCGGCCACCCTGGCGATGCTAAAAGCGCCGGCACCGGCCAGTTCTCTAACCTGGACGGTGGAACTGATGGAACCCCTGCCCCAGCGCCGTGCATCCGACTGGTGGCAATACTTAGCGGAAGTGGAGCAGGCGGAGGATGGTTACGCTGTGATCCAGGCACGCCTATGGGATCGTCATGGCAAGCTCGCCGCCCTATCCCGACAGATGGTCACAATCTTCGGCTGATCAAAATAATTGCGAACCTCCCCCAGGTCAGCCATCTCGGTAAGTAACAAAATTCATCGATCCCGCAAGGGCAGCGTCAAAATGAAATTAACCTCACTGAAACGAGATAGACCTGCATCGGTTTCAGTGAGGGTTAATCACAATTCCCAGAAATATCGTGTCGACCTCGAATATATATATTTATTCTTTCACATAATTCCTTCATTTCTGTCAAAAATCTGACCTCTGAATCCCTCAAAAAAGAAAATAAAATAAAAAAAATCTTTCTTACTCCAATTTGTAACCTACGCTATCCATCATCCCCGTCTTCGAAACACAAAGGCCAAACCATAAAATGCCTGGCATTTCGAATTCCGTGCCCACCAGCGATAATTACTATGGAGAAAAAAAATGATAAAAAAAATATGCCTTTCCCTCACCCTGCTGATCAGCTACCCCGCCAGCGCTGCGGACTTTGAAGATGTATGGGATGCTATTACTTCGTGCAATTGGTTCGAATTTATTGGCGATGTGGATGACACCGGGTCAAAAGATCTGGATGGTTATGAATACGGGGATACCCACTTCGAGGATGCCAGTTCTGGCAGTTTTGATATGCTGGTGTACAACATGGATGGTTTTTTGCCATGTATCGGCGGTAACAGTAAGTCAGACTTCAAACAAATTATCCGTACATTCAATGAAAACCCCACAGACCTCTGGCTTATGCAGGAAGTGTGGAATAAAACCAAAGCTAACTACCTTGATGATGATGACAAACTCAGCAATGACACGGTGCCTTATCGCTCCAAGCACTGGAAAGGTAGCGGTACTTCTTTTGGCAATGGCTTATTGACCTTTTCAAAATTTCCCTTTGACCGTGACAACCGCGATGATAATGATTACTCCTTTGCTACTTATGAGGAGGAAACTTTCAACAAATGCTCAGGCACTGATTGCGATACCGAGAAAGGCTTCAGCGTGGCCAAGGTCGAGGTGACTGAAAATTATCACGTTCATATTTATAACACTCATATGGATGCTGGCCATCAGGAGGCCGATCTGGTCGCCAAAGCGAAGCAGCTAGACCAGATCGCCAACATGATTATTACCCACTCAAACAATGCCACTGTTATTTTAGCGGGTGACTTTAATATGGCATTTGATGAAAATGATGACGACTGGCGCGGCATCAATTATCAGAACTGGAAAGCGTTCTTTGAAAAAACTGGTGGCAAACACGCCTGTCAATACATGCTTACTGGCAGTGATACCAGTTTGGAAGCCTGCGCCGATACGCTGCAAAATGATACGGATCACGTGGTAGTCATTAACAATAATCCCGACTACACATTAGAGGTCACCAATTATTTTATCGGCTCACCCGCATATACCGGGTTAAGCGATCACGACCCGGTCTTTGTGGATTTCTCCTGGGTTAAGCACTAACCCCCGTAGAGGCTTCTCCCAGCGATGCTCGGAAGAAGCCTCTCCCCCCTACTGCATCTAAATTCAACATCTAGTAGAGCGTAGAGAATGACAAAATAAAGGGGAGTCGCTTACCTATCCCGTATAAGTGATCCATGCGGAAGCATCCACATGGTTATGAGATTCAATTATTCCCTGGACTACATACTTGCCATCAAGATCGATTACATCTGTTTTATCATCGATGTATTTTCTATTTCCCGCATCATCCCCAACCAAAATCATTTTGTCACTCCGGTTGCTACGGAAGATACAGTGGACTGACCCGGATTCATTGTTTCTACAGCCACTCCGCCTAACACATGATCAGTTTTTCGATCGCGCCAACCAAAGAAACCACTAACAAGAAACAAAGCGCTAGAATAAGCAACACACCCGCCTTCACAGTCGATATTTATTTGCTCTAAAAAAAGAGGCTATCAACGACAGCTTTGCCTCTAGATTACCAATCTGCAGCAACCTTACAACAGAATAAAAATATCTCTCGGCCTGTTTAGATACACTTAAAAAGCAATAAGTCCGGCGTATGAAATAGTATTATGAACACAGGGAATCAAAGAATATACTCACGGCAATAATGCCAATTACCCGAAGAAGGGGCAGTTATGAGGCTGTAAACCTATCTAGACCATGTGGCCATGACTACGGTTTGTAGTTTTTCTGAGTGAACCCACTAACCTCGAAAAAGGCGTACTCAACAGTGCGCGAGGAAAGCCTTACAACCACTTTTTCCAATAAAAAAGGACAATTTGTAGCCCAAGTGCAGCCCCCAAAAGAACGCAGAAAATAAGAAAACCCTCCTGGGCTTGCGCCCAGGGCATTCCACCGACATTGATTCCAAACAATCCGGTCAAAAAACTCAAAGGCAGAAAGACTGCCGCCACGATCGACAACATATACATGCGGCTGTTCAACTGCTCAGAGTTGTAACTCAACAGTTCTTCCTGAGTGACGGAAGCCCGCTCCCGCACCACATCAATATCTTCGATATGCCGCTGCAAACGATCACTCACTTCACGCAGGTGCAACAGGTTACTCTCGTGAAACCAGGGCATTTCCGCTGCCATAATGCCCGAGAGTGCCTCCCGTTGTGGGGAGAGGTAGCGCCGTAGGGTAATGGCCTGCTTGCGTAGATAGGCAAGCTCGGAGCGCAGTTCACCGCCAGGAGCATCCAGGGCGAGACTCTCTAGCTCATCAATTTTTTCCTCGAGCTGGTCCACGATATCCCCCATACGCCGCACCAGTAAATCCACCAGGGAAACGATAAAGCTTGAAGGCCCGCTGGGTCCGCGACCGATACGCAGTCGTCCAAGCAAATCCTCCACCGATAGCAGGCGTCGTTTGCGGGTGCTGATAATTCGGTTTTCCTCGACCCACAGGCGAATTGAGACCATATCTTCAGGCTGAGAAGCCGGATCTAAATTCACGCCGCGCAATGCGATTAATAAATTGTCCTCAAGCGGGGTGGCGCGGGGGCGTGTTTCCTCGGACAGCAAGGCCTCCACCACCAATCGATCCAAGCCACTCTCAGTGCGCAACCACTGGGCTGCGCCATCATCGGTGTAGTCCAGATGTAACCACAATACCCCCTGTGTGGGCTGCCAGCTTGCCACTTCAGCCCAGGGTAGCTCCTTACCACCACCACTGTGATCGAGTAGATAGGCGTGAATCAATCCGGGTTGCATTATTACCTCTCCCCTCGCCGACAAGTAATCAATACTTGAAAGCGCAAACGATTATTATTTTGACGATAAAAGGCTGGTTTCAAAACACCCCTCGGCTGGATCCTTACGGAGTTACAATAGCCTTTGCTCCGCGGCAGCAGAGTTCCAAACCTTGTTAACTGCTTTAGCAGTGCCGGTTTAATGGTTTTTCACTTCACTCAGGTGCGCCAGTTCGGCGGCATTCTGCTCCCAATTTTGTCCATCGAAAGGCTCTATGTTTAGATCTTGCGGCACACTGTCGAAGCAGCGCGCATTGAGGCTGTAGCCATCGGGGTTGGATCGCGGAATATAAAAGGGTTTTACTCCACAGTGGCGACAAAAATAGTGTTTTGCCACTCCGCTATTAAAGGTGTAACAGCTGAGAGCCTCCTCACCCTGCTCCAGATGAAAATTTGCCGCCGGTACGATGAGGTGCAGATAGCCAACCTTTTCACAGATAGAGCAATTACAGGCGTGCGCCACTAGCGCCTCTGAACTTTTACGCCGGTGAGTCGCGTGAAAGCGCACAGCACCGCAATGACAACCACCGTGCAGGTTTATGTTTATTTCATTCACGAATGGATAGCTCCAGATCAAATAGTGGGCGCGCCCACAGCAAGGTAAACACTGAGAGCGCGAGAAGGAGGTGGAACCAATTGGTACGGGCCAAGCCCAAAAGACGCGAGGCACCGGTGTCAATCAAAAGCCCATTGAGCAGTATCAACAGAGCACCAGCGGCAAGTATCAGGGCTTGGCCCCGCTTAAGTCGCACCGGAGCTAACAGCTCCAACATTCCCACCAGCAACCAAAGCGCCAGTCCTACAGCGGAATAGAGATCGACGACCCCCAACGGTGACAGCCACCTACTCTGCGCTAGACCAATAGCGCTTGCCAACACCAGTACCACCACCGCGTAGGCCGGCGCACGATTATCAGTGCCCCAAGACACCCCCAGGCGCGCCCAGGTAAGACCAATGCCAATCAAAAGAAGCGAGGCAAAGCCGGAAATACGCGCAAACGCCCGGTGCAATTCTGTCACTGAGGGGTCTATGCCATAGCGGTAAGCCCCCACCAGTGCCGCCAGTGCCATACACAGTAGGGCCGCGACAATAATCAGCGCCGCCGATTGATAGCGCGAGCGGGTGAGACACCAATACTGGTTGGCGACCAACAGACAGGCGAGCCCGAGGAGCGTGTCGAGAAGCCAGAAGTTGTGCAAGATTTTCCCTCTTTTTCGGCAAATTCTAACCGAAAAATCGCCGGCGGAAACACCTTTGTCAACGGCATAACAGCAATAAGAGAGCATAAAAAAACCCGGCACTTGGCCGGGTTTTTTCAAGCTTTGCCAGCTCCGGAGGAGGCTCAGGCCTCTTCGGAGCCCTGCTTCGCCTCTTCGGCAGCGGCCTGCTCAGCCTTCACTTCCTTGATGGACAGCTTGATGCGTCCACGCTGATCGACGTCGAGCACCTTCACTTTGACTTTCTCACCTTCGCTCAGGTAATCGGTCACCGCGTTCACACGTTCCTCGGCGATCTGGGAAATATGTACCAGACCGTCTTTACCCGGCAGGAAGTTGACGAAAGCGCCAAAGTCCACGATGCGCACTACGGTGCCCTCGTAGATGGTGCCAATTTCAGCTTCTGCGGTAATTTCCTCAATGCGGGTAACCGCGGCTTCGAGGCTCTCACCATCTTCACCAAAGACCTTGATGCTGCCGTCATCTTCAATATCGATGGAAGCGCCGGTCTCTTCGGTGATGGAACGGATAGTTGCACCGCCCTTGCCGATCACATCGCGGATCTTGTCCGGGTGGATCTTCAGGGTTGCGAAGCGGGGCGCATTCTCGTTCACGCTGGAACGGGACTCGCCGATCAACTTGTTCATTTCCACGAGGATATGCAAACGCGCTTGCAGGGCCTGCTCCAGCGCCGTTTCCATGATCTCTTCGGTAATACCTTCGATCTTGATATCCATCTGCAGGGCAGTCACACCGGAAGCAGTGCCGGCAACCTTAAAGTCCATATCGCCCAGGTGATCCTCATCACCGAGGATATCGGTCAGGACTGCATAGCCTTCGTCTTCCTTCACCAGGCCCATAGCGATACCGGCAACCGGCGCCTTCAGTGGTACACCCGCGTCCATCAACGCCAGGCTGGAGCCACACACGGAAGCCATGGAGCTGGAACCGTTGGATTCGGTGATTTCAGAAACTACACGCAGTGTGTAAGGGAAGCTCTCCGGGTCCGGCAGTACCGCTGCAATACCGCGACGTGCCAGTCGGCCGTGGCCGATTTCTCGGCGACCGGTAGCGCCCACACGACCCGCTTCACCTACAGAATAAGGAGGGAAGTTGTAGTGCAGCATAAAGTAGTCTTTACGCTCGCCTTCCAGCGCATCGATAATCTGCGCATCGCGGGTAGCACCGAGAGTAGCAACAACCAATGCCTGGGTTTCACCGCGGGTGAACAGTGCAGAACCATGGCCTTTCGGCAGCACGCCAACTTCTACATTGATTGGGCGTACAGTCTTGGTATCGCGACCGTCGATACGCGGCTCGCCACGCACTACTGCGCCACGCACAGTTTTCTTTTCCAGCTTGCCGAAGTAGCTCTTTACATCGCCGGCATCGACTTCCTCAGATGCCAGGGCCTCGGCCGCTTCATTGCGCAGCTCGTTCAAGCGAGCGGTGCGCTGCTGCTTGTCGGTGATGCGATACGCTTCAACAACCTTGCCGCCAAACTGGCTTTCCAGGGCGGCTTTCAGCTCGGTGTTTTCCGCTTCTGGCTGCCAGTCCCACTGGGGCTTGCCAGCTTCCGCTTTCAGCTCTTCACAAACTTTTACAACGGCCTGCAATTCCTGGTGCGCATACAGTACGGCGCCCAGCATGATATCTTCCGGCAGCTCTTTCGCTTCGGATTCAACCATCAGTACAGCGTCTTTCGTGCCCGCAACCACCATGTCCAGCTCGGAAGTGCCCAGCGCTTGGTAACCCGGGTTCAGCAGGTAGCCATCTTTTTGGGTATAGCCAACACGTGCAGCGCCAATTGGGCCAGCGAAGGGAATACCAGAAACGGACAGCGCCGCGGAGGTGCCGATCATACCGGCGATATCCGGGTCCACGTCCTTCTCTGCAGACAGGACAGTGATCATCACCTGCACTTCATTCATAAAGCCCTTGGGGAACAGCGGGCGGATCGGGCGATCGATCAGGCGAGAAGTCAGGGTTTCTTTTTCAGACGGACGGCCTTCACGCTTGAAGAAGCCACCGGGAATCTTGCCAGCCGCGTAGGCCTTTTCCTGGTAGTGCACAGACAGCGGGAAGAAGCCCTGATCAGGTTTCGCTTCTTTGGCACCGACAACGGTACACAGAACAACAGTTTCACCCATGGTAACCAGGGCAGCACCGGTAGCCTGGCGCGCAATGCGACCAGTTTCGATGGTGACCTGGGATTGTCCGTACTGGAAGGTTTTGCTTACTGGATTCACTAGTTTTTTTCCTATTTCCTTACGGTTACTGGCCCATTCCAGTAACCCCAACAATGGTTGCCCGGACGAGAAATCCAAACGCCTCACCCGGAGCGACACGGGGATGTGCCGCCACCGACCAGGGGTGGCCGGTGCAGACACTGCACTTCCAGTTCGGCTCTTGCCGGTGGCTTGTGCAGTGCAACTTCCGAAAAATGACAGCAGCGCCACTTTTCCGCAAGTATTAAAGAAGAATGCCCGCCAGAGGCGGGCATTCCAGGGTCTTAGCGACGCAGGCCGAGCTTGGCGATCAGCTGTGCGTAGCGGCTCAGATCCTTGCGCTTGAGGTAGTCCAGCAGCTTACGGCGCTGGTTTACCATGCGGATCAGGCCACGACGGGAGTGGTGATCCTGCTTGTGCGAGGAGAAGTGACCCTGCAGTTTGTTGATGTTAGCGGTGAGCAGAGCTACCTGGACTTCCGGAGAACCGGTATCGCCTTCGGATTGGCCGTGCTCTTTCAGGATGGCTGCTTTTTCAACTGCAGTCAGTGCCATAACGAATTACCTCGTCGTAATATGCTTTAAATGATTCGGCTGGCCCGTGCATATTTACAGACCAGCTAATCGTGATTGCGGCGGTGCCGCGTGAACACCTTCACTTCCACCTTATAGAGGTTCTCACCAATATAGCGGTTTCCACTCAAGTGCCACTTACCAGACGTCGCGGTGCCACGCACCCCTCGTCGGTAATTTCTCCAACCCCCAGAAAATCACCATTTTCCAGGAAGAGGCGCACCATATCACCTTCCGCACCGATACGGTAGACCTGCAAATCCATTACCGATTGGCCCTGGCGCACGTAGTAACCCGAGTCATCCGGCAGGACGAGTTTGGGCAATGCGGAGGCTGGCGAATCCATCGGCAACAAGTGGTGATCCAGCTCTTCTGCCCTGCCCTCGCCGCGCTCATCGGTAAGCTCGTCCAGGGTCACTGCATCGGCCTCATCGAAAGGACCGGCGGCACTGCGATGCAGCACTTCCACATAACCGCCTACGCCCAGAGCCTGGCCCAGGTCCTCGGCGATACTGCGGATATAAGTCCCCTTGGAGCAGTGCACTTTCACTTCGGCGCGGGGCTGGGTTCCAGGGATAAAGCGCAGCAGTTCGAACTCAAAAATCTCGACTTCGCGCGCCTCGCGCTCCACTTCAAGCCCCTGCCGCGCCAGCTTATACAGCGGCTGGCCCTTGTGCTTGAGCGCGGAGTACATAGAGGGGACCTGCTTGATACGACCGCGAAATGCCTCCATGGCTTGGAGCACATTCTGCTCGGTCAGGCTGGAAGCATCTTTGGTTTCCAGCACATCGCCATCGGCGTCGCCACTGGCAGTGGTCATGCCAAAAACGAAGGTGCTGCGATAGCGCTTGTCGGCATCGAGTAGATACTGGGAAAACTTGGTCGCCTCACCGAAGCAGATCGGCAGTACACCGGTCGCCAGCGGGTCCAGTGCGCCAGTATGGCCAGCGCGATTGGCAAAAAAGAGTCGTTTGGCTTTTTGTAGGGCGTCGTTGGCGGTAATCCCGGCGGGCTTGTTCAATAACAGCACGCCGTGAACCGGCCGACCCCATTTTGGTCTGCGGCCCATGGATTAATCTTCCTTGGAGTCGCTGTCGTCGTCTTGGTGTTGGCGATCTTCATTAACCGCCTTGTCGATCAGTGCGGAAAGCGCCTGACCACGCACCGAAGTCTCGTCGTAGCGGAAGTGCAGACGCGGAATACTGCGCATCTGAATAAGACGTGCAAGTTGGCTGCGCAGGAAACCTGCGGCCTTGTTCAACACTTCCATGGAGATGTCGATCTTGCTGCGGTCGTCCTCACCCACAAAGGTAACAAACACTTTGGCGGTGGCTAGGTCACGGCTGACTTCAACGTCGTTGATGTTGACCATGCCCAGACGTGGATCGCGTACTTCCTGTTGGATCAGCTGGGCCAGTTCGCGGCGCATGGCATCGGCGACGCGATCGGCGCGGTGGAATTCTCTTGCCATTGTTTACCTACTGAGAATGGCGGTTTAAAGACAGGAAAACCCGCACGGCCAAGCCGCGCGGGTTTTCCTTCACCCGGTCCGGAACTCTTTACAGTTCGCGGGCAACCTTGACGATATCGAAAACTTCGATCTGATCGCCAGGCTTAACATCGTTGTAGTCCTTCACCCCGATACCGCATTCCATGCCGTTGCGCACGTCCTGCACATCGTCTTTGAAGCGGCGCAGGGATTCCAGTTCGCCCTGGTAGATTACAACGTTGTCGCGCAGTACGCGGATCGGCTTGTTGCGGTGTACGGTACCCTCGGTAACCATACAGCCAGCAATGGCGCCAAACTTCGGAGAACGGAACACATCGCGCACTTGGGCAATGCCGACGATCTCTTCGCGAACTTCCGGATCGAGCATGCCGGACAGGGCCTGCTTCACTTCGTCGAGCAGGTTGTAGATCACGCTGTAGTAGCGCACCTCAACCCCTTCGATTTCGGCAGTTTTACGTGCGGCAGTGTCGGCACGGGTGTTGAAGCCCAGTACGATAGCGCCGGAAGTCAGGGCCAGGTTGATATCGTTTTCGGCGATACCACCCACGCCACTGGAAACCACATTGACGGACACTTCTTCGTTGCCGATATCCGCCAGCGCACCCAGGATAGCTTCCAGGGAGCCGCGCACGTCGGCCTTGATGACAACCGGCAGCACTTTGCGCTCACCCGCTTCCATATCCGCAAACATATTTTCCAGTTTGGCGGCCTGCTGACGCTGCATGCGCTCGCGGCGCTCACTGTCAGCGCGCTGCTCAGCCACTTCCCGGGCCTTGCGCTCATCGGCAACTACCATGAACTCATCACCGGCATTCGGCGTCGAATCCAGACCCAACAGCTCCACCGGGGTAGACGGACCAGCGTCTTTAACCTGTTTGCCATGTTCGTTGGTCATGGCGCGTACACGGCCGTAGCTCTGGCCGGCCAAAATAATGTCGCCGCGCTTCAGTTCGCCGTTTTGTACCAGCAGAGTTGCAACCACACCGCGGCCTTTTTCCAGGCGGGATTCGATGACAACACCAGTAGCCGGTACATTGACCTTGGCCTTCAACTCCAGCATTTCTGCTTGCAGGGAAATTGCCTCGAGGAGGTCATCAATACCCTCACCCGTGTGCGCAGATACATTGATGAACTGAGTATCGCCACCCCAATCTTCCGGGATCACATCTTTCGCGGCCAGCTCATTTTTCACGCGATCGGGATCGGCAGCTTCTTTGTCACACTTGTTCACCGCAACAACCAGCGGTACACCGGCGGCGCGAGCGTGATTTACCGCTTCTTCCGTCTGCGGCATAACACCGTCATCGGCGGCAACCACAAGAATAACTACGTCGGTGGCCTGAGCGCCACGGGCGCGCATGGCAGTAAAAGCGGCGTGCCCAGGAGTATCCAGGAAAGCGATCTCGCCCTGGCTGGTTTGCACGCGGTAGGCACCGATATGCTGGGTAATACCGCCCGCTTCGCCAGAGGCTACTTTCGCTTTGCGAATGTAATCCAGCAGAGAGGTCTTACCGTGGTCTACGTGACCCATTACGGTAACCACCGGAGCGCGGGAAACTTCAGTACCTTCTTTGGCCTGGGTTTCCGCCACCAGGCTGTCTTCCAGCTCGGTCTCGGAGCGCAGTACGACCTTGTGGCCCATCTCCTCAACGATCAACTGGGCGTTTTCACGGTCCAGGCTCTGGTTGATGGTGACCATCTCGCCCATTTTCATCAGGCGCTTAATCAGTTCACCACCCTTCACATTCATCTGCCTGGCCAGATCGGCGACGGTGATGGTCTCGCCCAACTGGACTTCGTACACCTGCCTCTCTGTAGGACGCTTAAAGGTGTGCGTGGGTTTTACCTTCACATTTGGACGGGACAGGGAGCGCGTGCTGCGCTTGCTGGCTTCATCCTCTTCAAAGACTTCCAGAGCCTGCTCGTACAAAGCGGTTTTGCTGGACTTCTTCGGGCCGGACTTGGAGCGGCGACCACGACGCTTGCGTGGCTCGTCCTCGGTGCGAGCAGCTTCTGTCGGCGCGGCCTCCAGTTTGCGGCGCAGGGAGGGTTTGACCTCTTCTGTTTTCTCCGCTTTCTCTGCCGGTTTGGCGGGCTTCGCCTTGGCAGCCTGAGCGGCCTGGACAGCTTTCTCTTTCTTCTCCTGGGCGGCGCGTCGGTCGGCTTCTACTTTGGCCTTCTTCTCTTCGAGCTCGCGCTTCTCTTGCTCTGCCTGCTGCTTGCGACGTTCCATCGCGGCGATACGCATCGCCTCAATATCGTCTACATACGTTGAGCGGATGGGTGCGGCGGATTCCGCCTTTTTCGCTACTTTTTCTACGGGTTTACCCTCTGCCTTTTTATCGGCTTTCTGTGCTTCTTTATCGGCTTCTGCTGCGGCGGCTTCCGCGCGAGCCTTGGCTTCGGCTTCCGCGGCGGCTATAGCCTCCGCTTCAGCTTTCAAACGCGCTTCCTCTTCTTCAGCGGCGCGGCGGGCAGCCTCTGCTTCAGCCAGGGCCATCGCCTCAGCTGCCGCTTTGGCTTCAGCTTCTGCGGCTGCATCCGTTTCTGCACCCAGGCGCACGTCTTCTACGTCGACAACGTTTTCACTGTCCGCGCCCGCTTCAAGCTCAGCCTGTGGACGCTTCACATAAGTGCGCTTCTTGCGTACTTCCACGTTTACAGTTTTACGGCCGGTGCCAGAGCCGGTTTTCAGCGTGGTTGTGGTCTTGCGTTTCAAGGTGATCTTGCGCGGACTCGCGCCCTGCTCCCCGTGACTGCTTTTCAGGAAACTGAGCAGGACCTGCTTTTCCTCGTCTGACACCACTGCGTCCGCAGAGGTGTGAGGCAAACCCGCTTCTTTCATCTGCTTGAGCAGACGGTCTTCGGTGGCACCAACCGATTTGGCGAGTTCGCTAACTGTTACTTCGGCCATTCTCTCTCCTAAAAGTCACTTGGTCGGAGGGGGGTTATTTATACGTATATCTTGTTGCTGAGTAATTAAGCCTGTTCGCCGTTGTCATCGGCAAACCAGGGCTCACGCGCCTTCATAATCAGCGCAGCAGCTTGCTCTTGATCGAGACCATCGATATCGAGCAAATCATCCACCGCCTGTTCCGCCAGGTCCTCCATGGTGGCAATGCCGCGGCTGGCCAGCTGGAAGGCCAACTGGCGCTCCATGCCATCCATGGTGAGCAGGTCTTCCTGGGGCTCACAGGCATCCAGTTTCTCTTCAGAAGCCAGCGCCTGAGTGAGCAGGGAGTCCTTGGCGCGAGCGCGCAACTCCTCAGCGATATCCTCGTCGAAACCCTCGATCCCGAGCATTTCTTCGATGGGGACGTAAGCCACTTCCTCCAGAGAGGTAAAGCCTTCGTCCACCAGTATGCCGGCCACGTCCTCGTCAATATCCAGGCGATCAATAAATACCTGCATAATGGAGCTGGACTCAGCCTCCTGTTTGTTCTGCCACTCGTCGGAGCTCATGACATTGATCTGCCACTGAGTCAGCTCTGAAGCGAGGCGAACATTCTGGCCACTGCGGCCAATGGCCATAGCGAGGTTTTCCTCGGCTACCGCCACATCCATGGAACCGGTATCTTCATCCACAACAATGGATTCTATTTCCGCCGGAGCCATAGCGTTAATCACAAACTGGGCCGGGTTGTCATCCCAAAGCACGATATCTACGCGCTCGCCAGACAGTTCGTTAGAGACAGCCTGTACACGTGCACCGCGCATGCCCACACAGGCACCCACCGGGTCGATACGACCATCGTTGGTATTGACAGCGATCTTGGCGCGCAGACCTGGATCGCGCGCAGCACCCTTAATTTCGATGACCTGCTCGGAAATTTCCGGGACTTCAATGCGAAACAACTCAATGATCATCTCGGGGCAGGAGCGGCTCAGCATCAGCTGCGGGCCGCGGGCTTCCGGCTGAATTTCCAGCAGGATGGCGCGCACACGGTCGCCGAGACGGAAAATCTCACGGCCAACCAGTTGATCGCGGGGCAAACGCGCTTCGGCATTGTTGCCCAGGTCTACAGCGATGAAGTCGCGGGTCACCTTTTTAACCGTGCCACTCACCATTTCGCCAACGCGATCGCGGTACTCATCCACAACTTTAGCGCGCTCGGCTTCGCGTACCTTTTGCACGATCACTTGCTTGGCAGTCTGAGCAGCGATACGGCCGAACTCTACATTTTCCACCTGCTCGCGGTAAACATCGCCGGCTTGCAACTCAGGATCTTTCTCGTGGGCCTCTTCCAGAGTGAACTGGGTGCCCAACTCCGCCAGAGTATCATCATCGACCACTTCCCAACTGCGGAAAGTCTCGTAATCGCCACTGCGGCGATCGATGATAACCTCGACGTTTGAATCTTCGTCGTAGCGTTTCTTCGTGGCCGTTGCCAATGCCGCTTCGATGGCCTGGAAAATAATCTCCTGGTCAACGCCCTTCTCGTTGGATACCGCCTCGGCTACCAGCAAGATCTCTTTGTTCATGCAACTGTGCCTCAAAATCGCCTGAGTTCAGGCTCCTACAGGTTACTTGGTAAATTGGGGAATAATATTTGCTTTTTCGATACTGTCGATCGGCAATAGGTATTCGTTTTCGCTGTCTACGCGCAAAACGATTTCATCCCCTTCCACACCGGCCAGTAAGCCGCGCCACTTGCGCTGACCGTCGAGCGGCATACGCAGGCGCACCTCAATCTGGGCGCCAATAAAACGCGTGTAATGATCCAGCTTATACAGAGGGCGATCGAGCCCTGGTGAGGAGACCTCGAGGGTATATTTACCGCTGATGGGGTCTTCCACATCCAATACAGCACTGGACTGACGGCTGACTTTTTCACAGTCATCCACGCCTATGCCGTTTTCAGAGTCGATATAGATGCGCAGCAGCGCGTTGCGGCCATGGGTTTGGTAGTCGATACCCCACAGCTCACACCCCAGCGATGCCACCACCGGCGCCAGAAGCTCTTCCAGCAGTTCGCGTTTGCTCGCCATTTACGTCACCACATACAAAAAATGGGCCTACGGCCCACTTCGAAAAATACCTGCAACTTTTCTTGCAGATACGAAAAAGCCCCTGACGGGGCTTTGACCGCACATTCATGCAGCCAGTATGCATGAATGCAAAATTTGGTAGCGGGGGCAGGATTTGAACCTACGACCTTCGGGTTATGAGCCCGACGAGCTACCAGGCTGCTCCACCCCGCAACAAAGAAAGCGCATCAAAGTTTTGCACAAAAGCAAAATTGGTAGCGGGGGCAGGATTTGAACCTACGACCTTCGGGTTATGAGCCCGACGAGCTACCAGACTGCTCCACCCCGCAACAACAAATGCGCAATCAAATATTTGCCCTAAGGCAAAATTGGTAGCGGGGGCAGGATTTGAACCTACGACCTTCGGGTTATGAGCCCGACGAGCTACCAGGCTGCTCCACCCCGCAACAACTCTAAGAAACAAAGCCTGGTTGATCTTTGTTTCCCTGCGGTGGGACTTACCCAACCACTCAAGAGGCTGCGCATTCTATGGTTAGCATCCCGGTGAGTCAAGCCACAATTGGCATTTGTTTTCACTTCAGGCGGAAAGCGACTCTAAATGTGCCACGCTGATCAGTATAGAAAAGGAAGAAAATCCCGCAACTATGACCAGTGGCGCGCACTCGTTTTTACTTTTACACCCGCTCATTACAACCCACTCTCGCTATCCCGCGCACTCAACGAGTGAGCTGGTGCACAATGGCGCGCCGCACCGGCGGGAAGTGTTCGCTGATACGCAACACCGCCTTGCGCAGCAACTTCGCCGGCAGGCGATCATCGGTAAAAAGATCCACCACCCGGTTAGTCCCTACATACATGGGGTGTGACTCAAGACGATGCAGCGCCTGGTAGCGCGACAGCGCTCGTGAAAGTCCGGCCGCTTGGTACAATCGCGTGACGTTATGCAGCTGACGAGCCAGGGTCTCCGCACCGGCCAAGCCCAGATTAAATCCATGGGCAGTGACCGGGTGCATACCCACGGCCGCATCCCCCACCAGGGCGAAACGTTCAGCATAAAAGCGATGCGCATAGACCGCGACCAAAGGATACCGGTGGCGCCTGCCGCAAGCCTCGACCACCCCCAGCGTCGAAGCGCTCTCCCGCTGTACATGAGCCGCGAATGCCTCATCGCTGTATTGCATAATCTCATCGGCGGAACTGGCGCATACCGTTACCACCGCCGAGGAGCAGTGGCCGTCCGCGGTAGGTAGCAATGCCAGGGTGGAACCGTAGCGAAAGCACTCGCGCGCAATACCACCATGCGCCCGTTCGGTGCGTACCGGCCCCAATACCGCGACCCGACCAAAGTCGCGCATGTCCACACCGATCCCTGCCATACGACGCACTTCAGAGAAACGACTGTCGGCCGCCACCACAAGAACCGCTGCGAGGCTCTGTCCATCCTCCAACTGCACTAAGCGCCGATTCCCACCGCACTGGGTACCGGTAACCGTACGGCGAGCCTGCAGCTGGATATTGCCATTTTCACGTATTGCCTCGTAGAGCACGCGCCGAATCGCGGCATTGGGTACAATAAAACCTAAGGGCCCCCGCCCCCGGGTATCAAAATCCAAACGAGAGGGAGCGCTCCCATCCACTACCTGCGCAGAATGCAGAAGACCCACCTCATCGGGTTTGAGCCGCTGCCAGGCACCTAGAGATTCCATGAACCGCACAGACTGATGAGTGAGCGCGATTTCGCGACCATCGTCGGGCGGGCTCGCTAGTATTTCTTCGCTCTGACGCTCTAACAAAGTCACCCGGCAATCCCGCCGGGCCAACATTAATGCCAGCGCCAAACCGGCGGGGCCGGCCCCCACAATCGCAACATCTGTGTGCAGCATCCCAATCCCCCTAAATCCACACCACTGTACTGGCAGCGAGCGACAGATAAATCGCTAACTTTCATCACTTGCCGGGCACTGTAAGATGAAGCAGCGCTTGCGCAACTGATACAGATCAGGAAACTGCAGACCAGAAATTAAGAAGAGAAAAAACATACGCAAAGGATCATATATGCAGCTCGAAATGGATATCGTCGACGCCTTTACCGACTCCCAATTTGGCGGCAACTCCGCAGCGGTAATCATTACCGGAGAGTGGCTCAGTGAGCCTTTGATGCAATCCATCGCCGCGCAAAATAATCTCTCGGAAACCGCATTTTTGCGCGAACGCAGCGATAGCGAATACGAGATTCGCTGGTTTTCCCCATTAACGGAGATCGATTTTTGTGGCCACGCCACTCTGGCCTCCGCTTTTGTAGTGTTTCGCAAGCACCCACACTTAAAAGGACTGGATCTTTTCGCCGAGGCCGTTGGTGATATGCACATCAGTCGAAACGGGGACGGCCTGATCGCCATGGACTTCCCCTCTCGCGCCCCACAGCCACTAACCAGCCTTCCCAGCGACCTACTCGAAGGGCTGTCCATCACACCCACAGAGGTTCTGCGCAATAATCAAGCCTACTTTGCTATTTACACCGCAGAAGAAGACATTCTGCAGTTGCAGCAAAATGCTACCAAGCTGGCCAGGCTCGCACCCTTTGATGTAGTGGTTACCGCGCAATCAAAGAAATACGATTTTATTTCCAGATATTTCTGGCCAGCCAATGGTGGCGCCGAGGACCCTGTGACCGGATCTATTCACACCGGGCTGGCGCCCTACTGGGGGGATAAATTGGGCAAGTCCGATCTGGTTGCCTACCAAGCCTCCAAGCGCGGCGGCCTGCTACACTGCCAGCTCAAGGAGGAGCGAGTCATTATTTCCGGCAGCGCCGTGCAATACCTAAGCGGTGTAATTGAAGTCTCCTGAGGCAAGAGCCCGCTTTACAGCGCTCTATGAAAATAAAACCATCCCGCACAACCTTCCCCAGCGAAGGACGCCCAAAAATAAAAGGATCAATCATGAATCACAAGGGATCATGCCTGTGCAGCGAAGTACATTTTGAAGCGGAGGGAGATTTTGATAGCTTCTTCTTATGTCATTGCAACCACTGCCGCAAAGATACCGGTTCCGCCCATGCCGCCAGCTTGTTTTCCACTACCGCCAAGCTGCACTGGCTTCGCGGGGAGCAGCACATTAAAGTCTTTAAACTTCCAGGGACCCGGCACGTGAAAAGTTTCTGCGCCCAATGCGGTTCCGCCCTACCTTACAAAGACCGAGAGGGTGGCTTTCTCGCGGTTCCCGCCGGCAGCCTCAACAGCCCGATTACCATCAAACCCAACGCACATATCTTTATGGCCAGTAAGGCGGATTGGGACCAAGACCTGGAGAACACACCGAAGCTCGACCGCTTTCCCCAAACCGATAACGCCGACACTCCCTAGCTGGGCAGTGCGGCTTGAGCGTTCAACAAAGCCACAATGAACGCTCAAGCGCCCTCACTAATCCGGCAGTAACTTAACCGGGGTGCCCATCTACCCTGGGCTGAAACAACACTGGGGTGTAGTAGATCAGAAACAGCGAGTAGCCTACCACCCAGGCAATAATCGCAGCGAGAAAGCCGCTCGGGGCCGGCGCCCAAAACACACGAGCCAGGGCAGACAGCGCCAGTGCGGCAAACGCCAACGGCATCAGACGCGGCGCCTGTAGAATACGACCGGTGTGGCCCAAACTCACGCGACTGGTCATTGCCAATATCAAACCGCCGATGCCACCAACAGCAAAAGCGTGCAACGCGGGGCTCTGCCAGGCGGGCGCTATACCACTCCAGGCCAGTGCGGCGAGAAAGCAGCCCAAGATCACCAGCCAATAACTCAGGTGCAGGGACCAAACCATGGGTTCCGCCCAAATTTTGCTGGGGTGCCAGCGCAACACACGGACCAACTGTAAAACCCCCAGGGTAAAAGCCAACACCGCCCAAAACATTTTGGGTAAGTCCAGAGCCACACTGAACAGCAGTAATACCACCGCAATATGGGTGCCCCACTCGATCATGGGCAATTTATCCCGCGGACTCAGATGAAAACGCCGCGCGGTAAAAAACGGAATAACCCTACCGCCGATTACCAAAATAATTGAAGTCACCAGCAACAGCGCCATCAGTGCCACCCGGCTCTGCACTTCCGGCAGCAACCAGTGACAGGCCGCCAGCCCGGCAAACGCCAGCATGGCTGGCAGTACAAACAGGTTGCGCCACTGTTTCGTGCGCAGTACCCGCGCACCCAGCAAGAACGCAGCCAGCAGAAAGAAAGCCACCTCGGCCACCACTGGCATCCACAGGGGCACCGCTGCAACGAGATACCCCACACGAGCCAGAAGCCACAGTCCCACTAGGCTCATTAACTGCACCCCCTTGGGTGATGGAATGCCGGTCCAGGTTTGCATCGCGGTACCCAGAAAACCAACGACTACCGCCGCGGCAAAGCCAAATAGCATTTCATGGGAGTGCCAGGCGATTCCAACCCTCAGCGTGGGTAACGGCCAACCGGACAAAGATGCCTGCCAGATCAGCAGTGCGATCATGCTCCATAGAGCGCCCCCCCAAAAGAAAGGCCGAAAAGGCATACGCCAGAAAGGGGCAATGGATTCCGCGCGTGCGCGGTCGACAATAGGTATCACAATCTGTTCTCCTTACACAAAGGGAGGTTATTTCTCCCGGAACGACTACCCGACCTAACCTGGCCAAGCGCCTGCCCTGCTACCTGGCTCCGAAGGGATTTCCGCACCAAGAGGGTCTTATCCACGCGCCACACCGCGAAGCCACCGCCTCGATCACAGACGGCTTCACAAGAGAGCAACCAGCGAAAAGTCCGCACCAGAAATCCCACTTACGCTCAATGCCCAGCGAAAGCCGGCCCGGTGTTTCATCACAATGCGAGGTTGCGCCTGAGATTCCATTCCAAGGATTGAGTGAGCCGCTTATTCTCACTCAATCAATACAATTAGTTAATAGGCGAATGCCATAGTTTTTTAATTTTATAACCCTATTTAAAAACCGGATATATTTATTCCCTAGAAAATAAAATAGCGATTGACAAACCCCTGCCAACACCAAATAGAGACACTAAACTTAAAGCTGGACTTTAAGTTAAAATTTAAATCAAACCTTAAGTTAAACTTGAAGTTTATCTAATATGAAAAACCAACAATGGATCTCGATGAATGCAATTAAGAAGGCGTGCCTGGGGTGGATTGACCACGCACAAATAAAATACATACAAGCAGAGCCGCGAGTGCCAAGCAGGCATTGACAACAAAAGCCCGGTCGATCCCCACAGTCAAACTTGGGGCCAGGGCCACAATGGTGGTATTCATTGCAAGCCCAATTGCCCCACCGATAATCTGAAACATAAAAATCAGGGCCGCCGCCAAACTGGCTCTACTCGGCCCAACCGCAGTAACCGCAGCAGTAGTGATTGTGGGAAAAAAAAAGCCCAGGCCAACGCCCAAGAAAATCAAGCCGGGCACTAAATGGATATAGCGTGTATGCTCCACTAGGCTCGAGAGCAGGAACATTCCGCCACCTAAAAAAATGGCCGCTGCCGATAAAATGACTTTAGCCCCAAGCATTGTGTAAAGGCGACCTGCTACATAAGAAACGACACCGTAAGTTACCATAACTGGAAGCAAACCCGCGCCAGACCAAACTGCGGAAAATTTCAATTCTTTTATCAAAAACTGGGGTACATACAACAACATCGAAACAAAAGTAACAGAGAGCAACAAAGTGGTAATACCCACCGTCAGGAAACGCCAGTTAGTCGCCACATCTGCAGGGATTAAAGGATTATTTTCGGTATGCGCCTCGACCCAGGCAAAGATAAAAAAACAAAAGGCGGAGACTATTAACAACCCAACAATTATTGCACTGCCCAGCCCCACATCCACCACAAGATCTAAAGCCAGCAAGAGGGTCAGCAAACAAATAGAAAGAGACACAATGCCACCGTAGTCTACTCGCTCACCAGCGCTCTCGGGACTATCATCATCAATGACCCACCAACTAATCAACATGGCAACAAGTGCTATAGGGGAGTTGATAAAAAATATCCAGCGCCAACTGAGAAACTCGGTAAAAAAGCCACCCAGTAGTGGCCCCACCGAATTAGCAAAGCCGCATACGGTCATGATCAGCCCACCAGCCTGCCCCGCTCGATTCTCGGGCATAATCTGGTAGGTCATCCCCAAAATGGCGGGCCACATCAGTGCACCGCCGACCCCCATCAATGCGCGACTTCCCAATAACATCCAAGTATTTACCGCGAAACCACCCAACAGGGAAAACAGGATAAAAATACTCGTACCAATAAAAAAAAGCCGGCGCCGCCCAAACATATCCGCCAGGCGCCCCCCAGTTACAATCAATACGCCAAACACCAAGGCATAGCCGTTGATTACCCACTGCACCGTAGAGATATCCGCATAAAACTGCTGCTCCATAGCGGGTATAGCCACTGAAAATGCGGTAAAATCATTAGCGATTAAAAATATGGCGAAAGTCAATGCTGCTAAGGCAATCACCTTTTTTGGGGAAAGGGCCTCTTTTGCCTCTACCATAGATACTCCCGCCGACCGACACCCATCGGCACCAGTACTATTTATCCACAAGTCTAGGTGTAAAAGCCCAGTGCATGACGATTATAAAATAATGCACAGTGGCTTTGGATCACCCGGAAAACCATTAGCAGCCTAGTGCCGCACAGGGGAACATGGGCTTTCCGCTTTTATGTTGTGCCTGTTCTGTATACAACCGGTATGCACTATATGTAGTATTTTTTACCTACTCGACTAAGAAGAAACTCCCCAGCTATAGAAATCTAAAATTCAGTCAAATAAAAGAGAACTTACTCCTATAATTTCCGAACTTCCTTCCCATACCGCCCCTATTAATTTTCATCAACACTTACTCAGGCAACTCAAGAGGAACCCAACAGTCACCCTAGAGAGAAGGAGAGAGAACAACAACCCAATCTATCTGCGCCAATACCTTTTAGTGCTACCGCCCTTAAATACGGAACATAGGTAAGATTGGCGTGTAGAGGGAGCAAAAAATCTTTAAATGGCCTTTTAGTTTGGCCATCCACTACCGACGGACCAGAAAGTTAATCACTAGACGCAGATACAGATACACGGGGTTTTAAAGTTATAAACAGCACACTAAGAAATCGCTATTTTTAGAGGACTCAGCAAAGAATTCCGCCAAAGACTGGTTCTAAGGCAGAGATAAGCAGTAATACCGATAGCAATGGCCTGTGAGATTTTCTTATCAGCAGTTCTGAAACTTCTCCCGCCATTCAGAGCCACTCCATCGCAGTAGCCCCGACTTCAGCGCCTGGCAGAGGCGGAAGATAGTCGCCGGTGTTTTGAGGTCGGGCTTTTCGTTATTTCACACTTTTTATGGATAGAGGTTCACTGCAGAGGAGGATAAAAACAGAGGCACGGTTCTGATGATAAGATCAAGAAGATGCACTGAAAAAAAATCTAATAGCCAGGCTAACCTTTTAGATTTTTTGGTTATACATACCGCTAAGCCTTTAACTCTTATATATCTTTAACCAAACCGATAATTGCAAACCCCATTACCAACAATCTGATTCTATAACCCCAGGATGAGATCGCATCCCGCAAACAGGGAATAATCATTACCTGCTTTTTCGTTGGCAAATCCCAACACTGAAAACCAATACGCAACCGCATTTACGAATGCAGGCAGCCTATCTGTTAATTTTTAGTGGGCAGTAATTATCTTTCGACCACGGGCAATAAAAAAATAGATCCGCGCGCAGCATCTTCACGAAAGATACGACTAAAATCTACTGAACCATCCAGAAAAAAGAAAGCCATTACAGACAGCCTTCGATAGGGGTTTCGAATTACTCAGGGATTTTTGCTGTACGGGAGTATCCCATGAAAATATCGACCTTTCTTTCCACTACACAATGATTACCCTCAGCGGCGGTGCCTTCGCCGGCAATAATTTTGTAATCCTCAATCAATTTGGTGCCGACAATAGTTCCAGCGCCAACAACGCCGATTCTGATGTGAATAATAGCTTGATTGTGCAAACCCAGGTGGGCACAACTAACAACAGTGAGACCTTCCAGGAGAACAGCACGGCTAGCAGTATCAATACAGTACAGTTTGGGGATGGCAACCAAGTCAACGCGGGCCAAGGTACGACCAATGACAGCAGCAATTCTGTATTCCAGGTTGGAACGTCTAACAATGCCAATGCACAACAGGTGGTTGTGAATTCCAGTAATCAGTCAACCCTGCAAGTTGGCGAGCAGAATGCCGCGGGATTCCTACAGGAAAACACCAGTAACAGCAGCAATATCGTGACCGTGCAGTTTTTGACCTCGAAAAGCAGCGCCAATACACTGCAGGTGGGTGCGGATAACAGTGGCCGTGTGGACCAGCTGGATAGCACCTCCGCCGCGGGCTCGCTTATCCACCTTGGCAACAATAATTTTGCAAAAATTTCCCAGCTCGATAGTAATGCCGATACCTTCAGCATACTACAGAGCGGGGCACAAAACTCCGCCGAGACTACCCAGACCTTCAGCGCTTCCAACTCGGTTTTTATCACCCAGATTGGCATGCTGAACTCCGCCACCAACAATCAGAATCTCTCCCAGGCCGGCAGCCAAAATACCATTACAACTCAGCAATTTGGATTGGACGTGGAGCTTTCAGCCCGGCAGGCGGGTTCAGGGAATACAGCCAGCCTTCAGCAAGATGGATCCTTACTCTTGACCACCTCCGTACAACTGGGCAGCCTCAATGAAGCAAACCTCAGCCAAAATGGATTTCGTAACACTCTGACAGCCCTACAAATCGGTTCAGGCCACTACAAGCAGGCCACTCAGACCGGCTCGGATCACACCTCTTTTACCGTCCAGATTGGCGAGCGTAATTGGGCGACGGTTCTTCAATAGCCTCTCTTAACTGCCTCCCCTGCCCCACAAGCAGTGGGGGCGGTGAATGGAGGATAGGCCAGGAACCCGCTATTCTTGTGTCGATCCAGTTTTGGAAACTCAGGAGCAGCGAACCTAAAAGTGACCCAAATTAATCCTTGGCTTTTTATTTCAACAACCCACATTTTTTAACACAACAGAGAGCAGGACATATGCTCGAGAAAAAATTTGTAGAAGAGGTGTTTAACTCGCTACAAACCGACCCCCAGCCCTTTCTTGAGCGGGTCGCCGATAATGTGCGCTGGACTGTTAAAGGCACCCATAAGATGGCTGGAATATACAATTCAAAGAAAGAATTGGTCGAGCGCGCCTTCCAGGGAATGGGCAAGATGCTTAAGGAGGGCAAGGTGATGATGGAAGTCAAGCGGATATTCGTTGATGGGGATTATGCAATCGCGGAAATGGAGGGAATCTGTACCGCACTCAATGGCAAACGTTACAACAATACCTACTGCTGGATTGTTAAATTTGAAAAAGGTCTTATCACTGAAGCTACGGCCTATGTTGATTCCGCTTTAATTCAGCAAATTTTAGATGAGAATTCATAACTTGACAGATTCCCTCACCCTCAAATAATTCCTTAAGCTTATCAGGCACACAGGGGATGAATAATTACCTGTAAAAAAGCCCCACAATAATTGTTATTGCCGGGCTCAATACGCAAGGTGGAGCCGCACTTTTGCAGCCCCTACGCTTTAATGAATCACCTCTTAGTTCTGGTAGTCGATAGTCATATCGAAGTTACCTTCCACACACTTGGCGTAGTCGCCTTCATTCAGTGCAGAGTAGGCGGTTTGATAGTTCACCAACTGACAGGCGAAGCTCTCTTTATTGGGGTTTTCAGTAGACCAGCCCCAATCTTTATCCCAATAAATATTCAGGGAGGCGGAACCGCCGGTCTCAAATTGCCCCATGTTGGCACAGCCCAATTCTTCACCTGCTGGAATATCCACACCCAGGTACTCGGTAAAACTCTTGTAGTAATCCATGCGGTACTGCGAACGATAATCTTCGGAACCCTTACTACATTCGATCGCGCCATTGATGATATTGGTGGTAACGCCAAATCCTGGGGTCAGATTGTTAGCCAGATCGACACTGTTAGGCTCCCAGGTACCATCCACTACATGCAACATACTGGGCTTGGGCGGCTGCGGATAGACAAAGAAGAAGATGGCACTGGCCAGGTTCAGCCAGGTATCCGCAACCAACTCGGGGTTTTCCAGCAAGGTGTAAATATCACCGTACATAGCCTGGGAGAAAGGGCCGTAGTTATAGTTCCAGCTGAGCTGCTTGGAGCCCCGACCAAAGTAGCTCTTGTAACCGCCATCGGCATTGATGGCACAGGGCCATACATCCGCCGCCCAGCTACTGCCGGAATCACAGGCACCGTAACCACCTGAGGTTTCCTCGGTCCAACCGATCTCGCGTATCCAGTACAGGCCCTGACGCCATTCCGGTTCATCCCAGGCTGCCGCGTGGGCGCCGGTTTCCTGGCCGAAGTGGGCAAACATCACAGCCAATGCTTTGCGGCAGATCCCATCGGAGTCACGGCCATCGGTGTATTCACCACAGAAAGCGGGAAACTTGGCCACCGCGCGCAGGAAGTTGGTGTAGGTGTAGTCTTCGGCGCGCAGTGGGAACAGATACTCCCAGGTCTCCTCGGTAATAATGCTCTCGACACGCTGCACGTTTTCCGGGTTGGCATTGCGACCGGACTGAACCGCTTCTACGATAGCGTTATTGCGAGTCTCCACAGTGTCCTTGACTTCTTGAAGAAGTGAATCAGTAGTGCGAGCACCCTCCTCCGCTTTTAACTCACTTAGCCCCATCACATGGTCACTGATGGACGCACAGCCGGTTTGGTTGATAGTGACTTCGGCCACGTCACTGGCTGCCGTGGCATCGGTGGCGGTGAGCTGGAAAGTGTAGATTACATCGCTGTATACCTCAGACAACACGGCCCGGGTGGAACTGCCCACGTAGCTGGAAAGCTTGATGGAGGGGCCGCTAGTCTGGCTCCAGATATAGCTCATACCACTGCCACCGGTGGACTGGGAGCCGTCCAGGGTGATATTGCCGGAACACCCTACATTGTTGGCGGAAGTAGAAATCACCGCATTCACAGCGCCACCAGAATTGTCGTTATCACCAGAGTCCTCGGCGCCACCATCCAGCGCGAGGTTCTGTACCGTTACCTGGGCCTCTTCTGTACTCTCACCATCGCTGACAATCAGGCTGAAGACATAGCTCACATCATAGGTGCTGGCTGGCAGGGTAACAGACGTGGAGGCGCTCGTGGCCGCGGCAATATCCGCTTGCGGAGAGCTCGGGGAGAGTTGTGCCCAGCTATAGCTGAGGGCGCTGTCGCCACCGGAAACGCTAGCACTCAACTGGACGGGGCCACCACCGGTCAGTTGGACTTGCGAAGTGGAAACACGGAGGGATATCAGTGTGTCGCCGTTGTCTCCGTTGTCTCCGTTGTCTCCGTTGTCTCCGTTGTCTCCGTTGTCTCCGTTGTCTCCGCCATTATCACCACTGTTACTGCCATCGTCGGCACAACCACTGGCTTCTTGAAGAATCCAGGGAGAATCCCAAGTGTTTTGCGCACTCAGGGCATCAGAGGGTAGCTGGTCGGCATTTGCCCACCACTGCGCCACAAAAATATCGCCGGCATAACAGACCTCGCTACCTTTACGGTAGCTCTGACCAGACTGATAAACGGCTGCATCGCTGGAACCACTATTACCGGAGTCTCCGTTCTCACCGGAATTGTCCGAGTCTGAGCCATCACTATCGCTGTTATTATCTGAATCACCATTACTGGCACTGTCTTCGCTGGAACCATTACAGGCTCCAGCCTCCTCCACAATCCAGGGAGAATCCCAGGTATTTTCCGCCGTCAGAGCCTCGGCCGGGCGCTGTTGAGCAGTAGCCCACCACTGAGTTCTAAAAAGGTCACCGCCGTAGCAAACTTGACTACCGGCACGGTACTGCTGGCCGTCCACATAATCTTCAGCAGGCTGATTAGCTGACGCACCCTGGGCACCGATTATCAATGCCGAAGCAATGGCTGTTCGAATAAAAAGATGGTTCATAGAATCTCCGATAGTCGTTTTTAGGGTTCTATTAAAAACGTAATTTATGTAATGAGATGCCACAGCCAGGCTGCCGCAATGACAGAAACAATCGACTAGGAGTTAGCGTGAATAATCTGCAACATATTTTTAAAAACAGGAAGCGTGACTCAATCGTCTGATTTTCGATATCGAGCCTATATTACTGACAGGAAAATATCCCGCCCCCACTTTTACTCTTATTGAGCACAGAAAACTGTACCGATTAATATATTTCACAAACCCTTAAAATTGCTCTGCGCCTTGTAGCCAACACCCCATACAAGCACTGCAGATTCGATAGAACCAAGATATATTGGTTCCCAACGGGAAAAACAATTCTTTACAAAACCATAGGGCAGCACAGCACAAAATACCCTAAAATTCACCCGCATAGAATTAAAAAACCGGATAATTCAAATTTCCAGGATGAACACACACCCAAAGAACAAAAAAATAGAATTGTATTTTTTGCACAAACACACAAGCATAAAAATCTGGCATAATTCCGCCTACACAAAAACTCAAACTTGAGAAAGCCGAAGTTAAAATTGCATATTTCTTTCACATTCCTGCTTTAACCTTTAATGTGAAACACCGAACGGCATCACCGAAAACCCGATACAAGAAGGCGAATCTCCATAACGCCCTCTTGGCCACTTCCCTCAAATAAATACCCCGGCCTTTTGGTTTACCAGTAACTCCCTGCAGGAAATGAAGCTTTCAACCTATCAACCAGCAACCAAACCGGCTCTACTCTGCATACGACTCAAATTGTCGCAATCTGCCCAACCGTTTTTCTCTGGAAAAGTCACAGCTGGTCAAACGAAACATCAGGCTGTAATCAGACATACAGCGGGTATCGTGTATATCTCCAGGCAAGAAGGCTCGACAGTTACCGGGGTGCATTATGTCCGCACCACGACTCAGCAATTGCGCTTCAGTATTCGTCTCGGAAAGCAGGCCGTAAGTGGCCATTTGCACCTGGCCAAACTGAAGTGCATAAAATACCCAACCATCACCATGATTGTGTGGAACGCGATATAACCCCTGTGTTTCCACATGGGCGAGCAACATAAATCCCCACTTAGGATCCCGGTACAACTCCTTGGATATTGACCGCTCTTTATGAAGATCAGCCAACCAGGTTTCTGAACGATTGGTTGCCGCCAGGCGTTCCAGCGTCGCCCGGCAACGGATAATGGTTTGCGAATTTAATCCATCCCAATGTTCTTTTAACTCTGCGATACATTGATCGAGGGAAGTATCTGCCATTCTCTTTTCCTCTTTTTCCTGTCGAAAACTACACTAATGAAACAGTGTCTTGACTCACTGACAGGTCCAAGGTACTACTTAAAGTCAACTTTAAGTCAACAGAAATGAGGCAAGGTCACGGAGAAAATACTAAAAATTACGATGTGTGATTTTTAAAGCGGCTCAAGAGAATGGACAAACCCTGGGCTACAAATGCCGTTAGGAGAAACAAAAGGGCCAGAGCGTATACACGATTTAGGCCTTGCACCACCAAACCATAATCAGAGGTAGAGACTTGGGGAAAATCTGCAACACTCGCAAACACCATACTCATCAATGCCGCCCCGGTTAATAGTCCTAAGTTTCTAAAGAGGTTGAGTAAACCAGAAATACTACCGCGTACCTGCTCTCCCGCATTACTCATAGTGAAGGCGTTATTTGCAGACAGGTAAGTACCATAACCCACAGCCATAGTGGCTGTGCATAACAGGTAACCACCAACGCCGTGGCTAACCCGTAAATAGACCATACCCAGGGCACCAAGTATTAGACATACCAGGCCAAATAGCACCGTAGCACGAGACTTAAAACGATCTACAATGCGACCAGTAACCGTCGAGCAAATTGCAACCGTAAAAGATCCTGCGGACATCACGAAACCAGCCAGTGAGAAATCAAGACCAAGGGCCAGGGTCAGATAAAACGGGCCGACAACCAGAGAACTCATTACCGATGCCGCGACCAGGAAATTAGTGCCTAAGTTAATAGTGAGGGGGTAGTGTGTGAAAGCTAGCGCAATTGGCGATACTCTGTGCCCTTTAAACCGAAGCCTCCAAAGTAACCACAGGGACACACCTGCGAATACAATGCTAACGATATTTAAAAGCCCATAATAGTCATTCACTGGCTTGATCGACAGAGTATAAAAAAGCGTTGCAGAGAAAATGCAGAATGCCGAGAGTATATTCAATGCTCTAGCACCCTTGGGCGAATTGGCCCCGGTGCGGTCATCCGGCAAATACTTTAAACCCAAAAAATATATTAATATACCCAGTGGCACCTGTATCAGGAAGATCGCCTGCCAGCTAGCGATCTCTAACAGGAGCCCTCCAAGAACCGGTCCGCTGCCAGTACCGACGGCAGAGACACTGCCCAGTAGCCCCACAGCTCTACCCAGACGGGATTTTGGTAGGACATCACTGGCAATCGCCATGGCCACCCCCGTAGACATTGCCGCGCCAATACCCTGAAGCGCCCTGAACAAAACCAGCATCCAAATATTTTGAGAAAAGACGCAAAGCAGGTTCGCCAGGGTAAAAATCAGTACACCATGAATAAAGATCTTCTTGCGCCCCACCTGGTCACTAGCCCGACCGGCAACCGCCAGAGCAGCGGTTAAAAAAATCATGAAGGCAACAATAACCCACTGTGCACGGCTATAAGTGGTTTGCAAGCCTGCCACTAACTCCGGTAGTGCCATATTGACACTGCTCACGGCCAAAGCATTGAGCAAAGTGGCCAGACAGAGTGCCACTAGCACTCCCCGTATCGAGGCCCCATCAGCAGTGGAGCGGCTGGAAGACTTGAAAAACCGTTTTATGGCAAACATAAGATCCACATATTTTCTCACCACTATTCCCCGGTGGTAAGTACAGGCGCAGAGTCAAGGAGGTTCTCAAACCTGGGCCAAACATGGCCCAGTAGCCGCCTCACTTATGCGGGGCAAGTATATCCTCAACGATGGTGTCGAGGTCTACGCTAACCGGGGAATACTATGGGCGCGCCCAGGCTTTCACTGCCCTGCAGAGAAAGCTTGCCAGGAAGAGCCGTGAAAACTAGGATACAACTTCAAGTCTGCTTGAGGTCAATACAGATGGGTAATCGACAGGAAATGGATATTCGCGAGGTATCGAAGCGCACAGGGCTTCCGTCTTCGACTCTACGATATTATGAAGAAAAAGGCCTTATCCAATCGATTAGTAGGCGTGGGATCACCAGAGTTTTTCCTGCCAGCGTATTAGAGCAGCTTTCCCTGATCTCCCTAGCACGTTATGCCGGTTTCTCCCTCGATGAGATTGTCAATTTATTCACTTACAGCGGCAAACCCAATATCGACCGAGAGCAACTCCTCGACAAGGCCGATGCACTGGACAAGAACATCCGCCGCTTGGAAGCCATGCGCGATGGCCTGAGGCATGTGGCCAATTGCCCGGAAGAAAATCAATTGGAGTGCGCAAACTTTCAGAACCTAATCAAAAAGGCCATGAAACTGCAACACAAGGAAGAGCGTAAGGGGACATCGGTCAAGCTGAAAAAAAAACCCGAAAAATAAATAACATCTGACAACCAACCTGATACTTTCTCTTGGCAGAGCAACCCTCCCTTTCGATAGCCCGATTTTACACGATTTAAAAAATAGATCTGGTCCATGAGTGGCGCCCCCTAAAGTCATCAAGCATATCCCCAAATAAACCTAAGCGCGCGGGCTCTACAGCGGTCCGTCATCGATAAAAAATGAACACCATGCATCTAAGTGTTTATGCACTGATCTTGCATCTTTTAAGTACTTATAAATCAGTGTTTCTCCATCACCAAAAACGTAGTCCTGACTACACTTTTTTGGCTATTCTGTAGATAATAGATCTGCTATTAAGAATGGTATTTTGTGAAGAAATAACTAGGGAGCACCCAAACCTAGGATCTTCACCGATAACTCCCTATACTGTACTACTGTTTTGATAGGCTGGGAGAACGTCCGGTCTTTATGAAAATACTAATTGTCGGTGCGGGACCAACTGGTCTCACTCTTGCCGTAGAATTAGCCCGTCGAAATCTAATTGCCAAGATTATAGACAGGCGAGATAGTGCCTCAACATTAAGCAGAGCTGTTGGTATTACTTCCCGCAGCCTGGAGATTTTATCCCACTCGGGAGTTTCGGAGAGACTAATCAAAGAGGGCATACCAATTCAAAGTGCCTGTCTTTACCAGGGTAATCATCTCGCTCTATCCCTGCCGCTACACTCTGATTCATCTTATTTTCCGACCATTTTGGGGCTCCCTCAGGATCGCACAGAGAAAATTTTAGCGGACTCACTGTCTTCCATGGGAGTAACGGTAGAGTATCAGGTCGCACTCAATAAGTTCCAAGAGGAAGGGCAATCCGTTGTGACTCTATCCTCTAACGGTAAGGAAGAAGAGTTCGATCTTATTATCGGTGCCGATGGTATTCACAGTACGGTACGTAAAAATGCCAATATTCCCTACTATGGATTTGATTTACCTGAACAGTGGTCGATAGCCGACGTAGAACTTGATGGTTGGCCTTATCCACAAACATTTACGCTGGTACAGGTAAAACCCGGAATAGTGGTGGTTTCAGTGCCTATAGGCAAAAATCGCTATCGTTTTGTGGGAAACTGCGAAAAGGTTTTAGAAGCCTTTCCCATGCCGCTGAAGATACAAACGGTTCACCGCGAGGGTGTTTTTAAAATTTCTGTGCGCCAAGCAAAGTATTTCTCTAAAGGTAGAGTATTCCTGGCAGGAGATGCTGCACACTGCCATTCACCGGTTGGAGGCAGAGGAATGAATTTGGGCATTGCAGATGCCGCTGAGTTAGCCAGATGCATCGTCGAGAATAATTTAGATCAGTATTCTCCAATCCGCCAAAGAGAAGACAAAAGGGTGATTGATATTACCGAGCACACCCGAAAATTAGTTACGGCAAAGTCAGTCGTTGCTCGAATAGCATTTAGCACAATTTTGGCCGCAGCAAACCATCTGCCCCTTATAAAAAGAAAGATCAGTCAGTTTGTTGTTGAGTTCTAACCCGTTTGTTATTACGTATTTAATACAATTTCAATATACGAAATAACTTAATAGCGATTTATGGCACACTAAATTCTGTCATCATTCCTGAATCCTCGTGCTCGAGTACATGACAGTGCACCATATAGGGCATATCCGGCATTGCCTCCAGAGGGAAGCGCACATAAATTTCTGCATCACCGGCGTTGGAGATGGGTACTGTATCTTTCCAGCCACGCATATACGCCGGTGGCATGGTCCCATTAAGTTTCAATAGCCGAAATTGGCAACCATGAATATGCACCGGATGCAACATAGCATCATTACCTTCCGATATGTGCCAGCGCAAATATTTACTGATAGGCGCCTTGAAACCTGGCTCAGTAAATGAAAAAGAGACTCCATTAATTCCGTTGGCGGTGAGCCGTGCTTTCAGAGGCATTGCCGGTCCCTCGGTAATCAACTTCAGTACTCTATCGACAACTACCGGATCAGTCTTACCTGTATCCACCATTTTTTCCAGGCCTGTTGCATCGATCAGTTTATCGGCGATCTTTCGGCGATTCATCTGCATAATCAGGCGCTGACTAATAGGTGGCAGGGTCTCCGGTATTTCCGGCAAAGGCACCAACTCTTCAGGCAGGGTACCCTGCCCCTCAGTGTTATTGGGCACCACGCTCAAAAAATTCACCGGACCATCAAAAGGCGGCAAACGCATCACCGGTTGCGGTACCGGCAGGGTTATAAAATCGAACGGCTTACCATCGCGAGCATCCACCATCACTTCGTAGCGTTCGCCTGCGGCAATCGGTAATTCTTTCACAGGTACCGGCTCCGGTAAAAACCCCCCATCGGTGGCAATCACATAGAGAACCCTTTGATCTCTGGTAGAAATACGGTAATTGCGCCCATTGGAGCCATCCAGGATTCTAAAACGCAACCAACCCTTAGGCGGTTTTAACACCGGGTTTATTACTCCATTGGTAAGTAGACAGTCCCCACAGTAACCGGCAGCAACGGTAATCTCATTAAAGCGATGAAAAAAACTACCATCTTGATTAAAGCGTCGATCCTGAATGATTACCGGAATATCATCCACACCCCAACGCTTGGGTAACGGTAGAGCATCGCTGTTTTCATCATCAATAATAATCAGCCCCGCCAGTCCTTTGAGCACCAGTTCAGCCGTAGTGGGGTACAAGTGCGGATGAAACCAAAGCGTGGCCGCCGGTTGAATAATTGGTAATTTAACCGTCCAGGTCTGGCCGGGTTTGATAGGCATATAGGGCCCACCATCAGCATGTCCAGGAACAATCAAACCATGCCAGTGTGCCGTTACATTCTGAGTTAATTGATTGTGCACATTAGCAATTACTGTCTCACCTTTACGCAAGCGTAGGGCCGGACCAAGAAAAGGCCCGTTGAAGCCATAAGTGGGGGTTGTCTTACCCGGCAAGAAGGTCTGCTGGCCGGATTTCACCATTAGACTGATTTTTCCGGCGTTATCCGCCTTCAATTCCGGCGGGATTGGCAGCTGAGGCCTCGCAATGGAACCCCCAGCACCGATAGATTGTGCTCTCGATGATTCGCTCACCAACATAGATGCCGCCAATGCGCCCAGGCAGAATTCGCGCCGCGATAAACGAGACATCAATATCACCTCTTTTTGAGCCCAGGGATGGCATATCCGGCCTAGTAACAACGATTTCGGCTTGAGTGTCCTATAAACTTGCTCAAGCCATTAGGCAGCATAGCCCCTGTGCCAGAAAAAATGGCGCAAAGGCTGATATTCCAAGTCAAATAGCCAAAGTACAGCTGGATTATCGGAATTCTTATACCGTTATTTAACTTTGAGGCGAAGGTAACACTATTACCACTATTTAGTGGTGGGAATAATACAGAAAAATAAAATCAGATAAAAAAGGCCCTCATGGGGCCTTTAAAACTAAAACTTCTTATTCTCAATAAGAGTATTCCATTGTTTGACTAACAACTTTTTCAGTATTTACTTCAATGTTTCTTCCTGTACTCATTTGCTGAACAACAACTGTCGATAAAGCCACAGCAAATGTCTTTGCCTCAGGAGCAGCTTCGGCATCTTCTGAGGCCTCACCTGTTTTAGCTTTACTCCCCGATGACCCGCCGCCACAAGCAGCCAAAGTCACTATAAAAAATAATAAAATGAAAAACTTAAAAAAATTCCACTCATACTTCATAGCGCTAGCCCATTTATTTATTAGTTGACAGGATTTAGAATTGATAAGTGACAACAAATCTAGTTTCACCGATTGGCAGTTGATATGGAGTATCAAAATTAATAACTAAAGATCCATCATCTTCTGAATAATAACCATCCGCCACATAGTAAGATGTATTAATACCATTACTTACATTGCTATCACGATAAACTCTTACCTTTCCAATATCTCCAACTTCATTAAGATCTCCTCCAGCCTGTATCGCTAATGCACTGACCAGCGCATCTGCAGAGTCGCTCTCTATAACAAAGGACAAAACGACTTGTTCTCCGTCTTCCCTCTTGAATTTGGTTACCGGAAGAGAGTCTGCCTCTACAGTGATAACTGGCATAGCAGACCCAGCAACTGCAACGGCACCCGGATCAACAACAATACCATTTTCTTTTCTATCCGCATCATTTGGCCCGCCATCCTTAATTGTTAACTGTAAACAAAAGTGCCCCTCTGTTAACCCAGGCTTATAACTGCTATCGCCAGGAGTCGGGCATTCACCTAACTGACCAGGCGCAGAGGCAATTGAATTTTCTGTATCTTCGACAAAATCAACCCAACCCACTCCTTGTTGATATTTCAGGTAACGTGCACTAGGAAGGATTGCAGCAGTCAAAGGAATAACGACGTCAGTGACCCCAGCCACTTCTATATCACGCACTATGAAATCAAAAATACCATGTAAAAATTTATAACTATTTTGGGTCGACAAATTTTCCCCAAAATTACTATCGATATCTTCATGAGTAACCTCACTCATGGCCTTCCCCGCAGTATATGCACTATCGCCCAATGCAAGAGAGGTCCCCTGGGTACTTTGCATCTGTGCTCCAGTAGCACTGGATAGTAGGAGATTTTTAGCCCCCCGCTTATCTTTATAATCCGCTATTCGATCTTTATCTAAATCTTTTACGCCTTCCACAAAGTCACTAAGACCATCGCCATCTGTATCTTGAGTGTCACTTAACTGAGGGAGAGATTCTTCCACCCGGATAAATATATTGGAACTTGCCCAACCCCCACTCGAGTGAGTAACGGTCAGGTTAACCTCATAAGAGCCGCTTAGCCCCACCGGATCAAAGGTGAAGTGGTTTTCGTTTAAGCCATTGCTAGGGACCAAATTGTTACTAGACCAGCTATAACTATGACCATCATCTCTCTCCTGATCAAAGTGTTCTACCCCTATGGATACCTCTCCACCATCAGAATAAACTACAGCGGTAGGGACACCATTCTGGAAGAGAGTAGTGCTATAGGTTGGAGTTATCTCAAGGCTAGCTGGAATCCCTGTAGCTGAACCGCTCTCGGGGATTGTAATGGTGATGCCATCAGCAGAGGAATCAATGCCAACACCTTCGAAAGTTACAGAACCAGAGCCATCAATAGCTCCATCATGTGGAATAACAATTACACCACCATTCACACTACCGGAAAAATCCCCCCCCAAATTTGGCCGGCCGATAGCAACGTCGTTAACATCATTTATTACAAATACATCGGGGGAAAAAATCAGCTCTCCAAGTTCAAATACACCTGTGTTCAGATTAGATGCCCCTATTAGATACCCATCAGAACAATTACTGGCTGTTAGCGTTACATTGGCTGTTAAAATTGCACTTCCCTCACTTGTATCATTCATACTACAAGCCTCTACGAGGTCATCCTGACCATCGGTAAGCATTAGATTACTACCTATAAGTACCGCACTATCTCCAGTAAAAATAGTTATATTTAGGTAAACATTTTGAACAGTTGCGCCTCTTAATGCACCAGCAAGAAATATGTAATTAGCCTCTGGAAACTCAAATACCCCATCAACTTTCCAAATAAGATTGGAAATCGAGTAATTATTTCCTTCCAAAATCGCAGTAAACGGATTTTCTGAACTTCCTAGAGGTTCCCAACCTGCCCCACCATTCCAATAAGTATCATCCTCGTCAAAAGCCCCATCACCATTCGTGTCAAAGTCCAGATTACGACTCAACTCAAAGCCTCGACAACCACTGGAAGGACAGCCGGTGCTGACTCCATAAAGCGAAGCCCCATTAAGGTTATTGCGAATTTCATTGAGGTCTGCAAGATCATTAATTTCTATCAGACCATCATTATCAATGTCGAAGTCGGTACGATCACTATCAGACAGAGCGGCTGTAGATTGGAGTAAAAGGGAGAAACCCAGTAGGTTTTTATAAAAAACTCTCTTTGAAAACAAGTTACGCGATACCATATTCAATTTCCTATCCTAAGGCCATTCCGCCAAAGTACTCCTTTATTAAAGATGCCTCTACGGTCAACCCTTACTTAAGTATCTTTCAAAAATTTGGACGCCAGGGGCTAGTATCCAATTAGCCCCATAGACTATCAACTTACATTCCTAGTCTTAGCATTACACCGAATTACAAAGATGTACTCTCTAGTAAGATCTATTGGGCAGGATAAAATACTATTCAAAGAGTGGAAGAAAAACTGAGGATTTATTTCCAGCAGGAGGAGCTTTAATAAGCGGTTTTTTATGTGAAAAAAGGAATTACAAAAACAAACAAAAAAGCCCCGCACAGCGGGGCTTTTTATATTACTTCAGATTCCTGAAGACTTTGATGTGGTGCCCAGGGCGGGACTTGAACCCGCACGAGCATAGCTCACTACCCCCTCAAGATAGCGTGTCTACCAATTCCACCACCTGGGCAAAAATCTTACTGTTGTTCCTGCGTATCATTTTCCTGATCAGCTGCGGGCTCTGGGGCATCGCTGCTGTCAGCTGGAGCCTGGGGAACATCTCCGGCTTCCAAGTCTGCTTCTAGTTGCGGGATATCGCTTTGGATTTCAGGCAACTCACTTGCCGGTCCAATTTGCTCTACTGCAGCAGGTACTTGCGGCAGATTAGGATCAATGTTGGTATCGGCGTTTTGACGAGCCAAGAAGGCCAGTCCCAAACTGGTGACGAAGAATACCGTCGCCAAAATTGCTGTCAAGCGGGAAAAGAAATTTCCTCCACCTTGACTACCAAAAACAGTCTGAGAGGCACCTGAACCAAAGGAGGCACCGGCCTCTGCACCCTTGCCCTGCTGCATCAAAATCAGGCCAATAATACCCAGTGCAATCAGAACATGTATACCTAAAACAATTTTTTCCATTTTCTGGAAACTCTCTACCAGGGTTGAATCAACCCGTTTTCAGTATTCCCTAATCCGCTCGCTGTATATTAACCAGCAGCGCGGCAAATTGCGGCGAACTCTTTCGCATCTAGCGAAGCACCACCAACAAGGGCACCGTCAATATCAGCCTGCGCAAAGAGTGCGCTGGCATTAGCGGATTTTACACTACCGCCATACAAAATCTGTACTTCGGCACCGGCTTCGCCGAGCTCTGCACGGATAAACCGATGCACGCTCTGTGCCTCTTCCGGTGTCGCAGTTTTACCCGTACCAATAGCCCAGACGGGCTCATAGGCCACTACTGAGTGCTTCCAGGCATCACCTTCAATGATGTCACTCACAGCCTTAAGCTGTGCAGTAATCACGTCAAGGGTACGCTCCTGTTCGCGCTCTTCCAGACTCTCTCCCACACACAGGATAGGAATGAGACCAGCCTCTTGGGCGGCAACATATTTTTTTGCAACCAGCTCACTCGTCTCAGCATAAAGACTGCGACGTTCGGAATGCCCCACTATCACGTAGCGGACATTCCAATCGAGCAACATATCTGCGGAGACCTCACCAGTAAAAGCCCCGCTGGACTCCTGGCTGAGGTTTTGCGCCCCCAGACTAAGAGCACTTTTATCCTCTACTCCCTGAGCGACCAGGGATAGATAAGGAAACGGCGGACATACCACAACTTCTGAGGCTAAGGCTTCCAAGTTGAGATCACTAAAAAAACGTTCGGCAAACGTTTTGCTGCCGTTCATCTTCCAGTTAGCTGCTACCAGCGGTGTTCGCATGTGTGCTCCTTCAAGGGGCGCAAATCTTAGCGATATTGCCGCCAACATACAACCAAAAATATACGAGTTTGTTTTCGCCCCTATCAATAGACATTGAAGGCTATCTTTCCAATCTGGCCTGGAAAAGGATCTAGCTATCCCCAACCCTTTGCACTACGGAGGAGATTTTCTGTGCCAGCTGTTCTACTTGGGTGCTGTCCACACCTTCCACCATAACTCGAATCAGTGGTTCAGTCCCAGAGGGGCGCAATAGTACGCGGCCACTGTCTGCGAGCTGAAGTTCGGCGTCGGCCACTGCCGCAATGACCTCGGGGTGATCGAGTATACCATCACGGCGCCCCAGTCGCACATTAATCATGTGCTGGGGAAGCATTTTCATACGCGCCTTTAGTTGATGTAAGGGCTGCTCAAATTCCGATAGGGCACGCAACACTTGGAGCGCAGCAACAATACCGTCACCAGTCGTGGAAGCATCTGCACAGATAATATGGCCAGAAGACTCCCCACCCAACATCCATTCATTTGCACTCATTTTTTCAAGGACATAGCGATCGCCAACCTTGGCGCGCTCAAATGGGATATTGCGCTCACGCAGGGCCAGCTCAAAACCGTAGTTGCTCATCAGTGTGCCGACGATACCCTTGCAGCCACCGAGGTATTCATGCTGGTGCAGACCGATAATAAAGAGCAACTGGTCGCCATCGACAAGCTCGCCATTGCTGTCCACGAATACAACCCTGTCGCCATCGCCATCGAAAGCGATCCCCAAGTCCGCATCCTGTTCCAGCACCGCGCGCTGTAGCTGCTTAGGGTTGGTGGAGCCGCATTCCAGGTTAATATTCAGTCCGTCGGGGTTCACGCTCAGGGCGGTGACCTCAGCACCGAGTTCGCGGAAAACTTTAGGAGCGACATGATAGGTGGCCCCATTTGCGCAATCCAGAACGATTTTGAGGCCTGATAGGGAGAAGTTCCAGGGGGTGGAGGCCTTACTGAATTCGATATAGCGCGAGGCGGCATCATCAATTCGATAAGCCTTGCCAAGGTTTTTGGCCGCTTCCATCGGCAGATCCAGTGCCGCCTCTATCTCGCGCTCCACCTCGTCTGGGAGCTTGTAACCCTCTGAGCAAAAAAACTTGATGCCATTATCATGAAAAGGATTATGAGAAGCACTGATAACTATTCCCGCGCGAGCGTGGAAAGTGCGCGTCAGGTAGGCAATGGCAGGGGTAGGCATAGGGCCCAGCAAGCCCACATCCACTCCTGCATAGATCAAGCCTGCCTCCAGTGCCGCCTCGAACATATAGCCAGAAACACGGGTGTCCTTGCCAATCAAAATATAGGGGCGACTAGATCGCTTACCCGTTGCCATCTTCCCCAGTACCTTGCCGGTGGCATAACCCAGCCGCAACATAAAATCCGGGGTTATGGCACCCTCCCCAACATGTCCACGAATACCATCAGTGCCAAAGTACTTTCTTTCCATAATTCTTCCTTTCCGTCAGCCAGCCCATCGAGCAGCTCGCTAATTTACCCACGTATAATTTGTCAAATGTCGCCAAGGTGGCCTCAGCCCCCTCAAAAACATACGTGATCTAGAGGGTTACACCTTTATTCACCCACTATTTGCTGCAAGCGCAAAACATCCGCAGTCTCTGCAACATCGTGGACCCGCAGAATCTTTGCCCCCCGCTGGGCCGCCAACATGGCGAGTGCCAGACTGCCAGGCAGTCGCTCACTCACCTCTCTGCCCAACAGGCGACCAATCATGGACTTCCGCGAGAGACCCACCAATATAGGTATATCCAGTGATCTCAGCTGCGATAAATCGCGCAATAGCGCCAGGTTGTGTGCATCCGTCTTTCCGAAACCAAAGCCTGGGTCCACTATCAAACGCCCACGCCCAATCCCCTGAGCCTCACAGGCCTCAATGCGCCCAGCCAGATAGCTGGCGATCTCTGCCACAACCTGTTCATACACAGGGGCACTCTGCATCGTGCCCGGCTGGCCCTGCATATGCATAAGACAAACCGGTAAGCCTGTGAGCGCGGCGGCCTCAAGAGCGCCGTCACGCTCCAACGCACGCACGTCATTGATAAGACCGGCGCCAGATGCAGCCGCCTCACGCATCACGACGGGTGTACTAGTATCAACCGAAACAACGACATCAAGGTTTACACAAATTGCCTCCACAACAGGCATCACCCGATCGAGCTCCTCCTGCTCAGAAACTGGAGAGGCGCCTGGTCGAGTGGACTCGCCCCCCACGTCAATGATTGCAGCGCCTTCGCCGAGCATTTGCTCAGCCCGACGCAGAACCAGCGATAAGTCCAGGCGGCCGCCTTGATAGTAGCTACCACCATCGGAAAAGGAATCCGGCGTGGTATTCAGGACCCCCATTACAATAGGGGAAGAAAGATCCAGGGTGTGTTTTCCACAAATCATTTTCATGGGCAGAGATAAAAAAACGGAATGCCGGATCGGACTGGACTGGAGCCATCCCGACCGGCATTCCGTTTGTTATGACCTTTAAATTTATCGCTATGGATTAGTGTTCGTTTAACGGACCACCAACCGGGCTACTCTTGTCGGCCTCGGTAGAGGCTTCAGAGGTATCAGTCTTGTCCGTTTCACCGGTGGAACTGTTACCGCCAGAGTCAAAATTGTTGTCCTCCCAGTCTTTGGGTTGACGCACCTTGCGGCGGGCCATCAGATCGTCGACCTGTTCGGCATCCAGGGTTTCGTATTCCATGAGGGCATCTTTCATAGCCTCAAGGATATCCCGGTTTTCCTCCAACAATTTACTCGCGCGCTCGTAACAGATGTCAATAATGCGTCGAACTTCCTCATCAATTTCATTGGAAGTTTTACCAGATACCGGATTACCTTGCCCCGGCTGACCGCTGTCATCTTCGCCATAGTGCAGCGGCCCCAATTTTTCCGAGAGGCCCCACTTGGTCACCATGCTTCGCGCCAAATCCGTGGCTCGCTCAATATCATTGGAAGCCCCGGTTGTGACGCCGTCAATACCCAGAGTCATTTCTTCAGCGATACGACCGCCAAACAGAGAGCACAGCTGGGACTCAATGGCTCGTTTGGAGAGGCTGTACTTATCCTCTTCGGGCAGGAACTGTGTGACGCCCAGGGCTCGGCCACGGGGAATGATGGTAACTTTGTGTACTGGATCATGCTCTGGCACCAGGCGACCAATAATCGCATGGCCCGCCTCGTGATAGGCGGTATTCACCTTTTCCTTCTCGTTCATAACCATGGACTTACGCTCGGCGCCCATCATGATCTTATCGCGGGCGCGCTCAAACTCTTCCATAGTCACTGTGCGCCTGTTGGCGCGGGCAGCAAATAGGGCCGCCTCATTTACCAGGTTGGCCAGATCGGCACCGGAGAAGCCAGGGGTACCTCTAGCGATAGTCTGGGCATTCACCTTATCGTCCAGAGGCACTTTGCGCATATGCACTTTGAGAATTTGCTCGCGGCCGCGAATATCTGGCAGACCGACAAATACCTGGCGGTCAAAACGTCCTGGGCGCAATAATGCGTGGTCGAGCACATCCGGGCGGTTAGTCGCGGCGATCACGATCACACCTTCATTACCCTCGAAACCGTCCATCTCAACCAGCAACTGGTTCAGGGTCTGCTCACGCTCATCGTGGCCACCGCCGACACCGGCACCACGATGGCGACCCACCGCATCGATTTCATCGATAAAGATAATGCAGGGGGCCTGCTTCTTGGCCTGGTCGAACATATCCCGCACACGGGAAGCGCCCACACCGACAAACATCTCAACAAAGTCGGAGCCGGAGATAGAGAAGAAAGGCACTTTCGCCTCGCCGGCAATGGCTTTGGCCAGCAGGGTCTTACCGGTACCGGGAGGCCCACACATCAGCACACCACGTGGGATATTGCCCCCCAGGCGCTGGAATTTGGTCGGGTCGCGCAGGAACTCCACCAGCTCCTGCACCTCTTCCTTAGCTTCATCCACACCCGCCACATCGGCAAAAGTGGTTTTAATCTGGTCTTCACCGAGCAGGCGAGCCTTACTCTTACCGAAGGCCATGGGCCCTGAACGGCCACCGGCTCCACCCTGCATCTGACGCATAAAGAACATGAAAACGGCAATAATAATCAGAATCGGGAAGCTCGCCACCAGTAGCTGCTGCCAGATACTGGGAGATTCCGGTTCACGTCCAACAAACTCGGTACCGCTACGCACCAGCTCATTGGTCAGCTCATCGTCGATAATCTGCGGCTGGATAGTTTTGAAACGGTTGCCATCGGCCTTTTCTCCGGTGATCACCAGACCGTCCACAACCACATTTTTCACCTGCCCCGACTGCACATCCTGAACAAAGTCGGAATAGCTGAGAGCCTCATCCCGCGACTGTGGTTTGAAATTCTGAAACACCATCAGCAGCACCGCCGCGATGATCAACCACAGTACAAGGTTTTTTGCCATATCATTCAAAGGGATAGCCCTCTCGCTTTCGCACTCAAAATCCGTTCATTCAGCTGTGCCGACCCCATCCATACCCGATCAATCCAGTATAGAAGTAGGAAGCAACAGCCCTGCCGCCCAACGCTGGTATCGCTTATACCATATCGAGCGCGCCGACTAGAAATACGCCGTAATACCTAACCGCCTTTGAAACCTCTTGCCACCAGATAGACCTCGCGAGAGCGGGGCCTGGAGGCGCCAGGTTTCCGGGTTACAACACTGCTATAGCTACCGCGGAGATCGCGGATCAGCTCGTCGAACCCCTCCCCCTGGAAGACTTTGGCGACAAAGGCACCGCCGGGTTTCAAAACCTGCCGAGCCATATCTACAGCCAGTTCCACCAAGTACATGGAGGCGGGTTGATCAACGTCGCGTATTCCACTCATATTGGGGGCCATATCGGAAATCACAAGGTCTGCCATTCCATCACCGAGGCACTGCAGTAACTCACTGAGCACTGACTCCTCGGTAAAGTCACCTTGCACGAAGTCCACACCGGCCAGGGGGTCCATTGGCAATATGTCAGACGCCAAAACCCGGCCTTTGTGCCCCACCAGTTCCATGGCGACCTGAGACCAGCCCCCTGGAGCCGCGCCCAGGTCGACAACGGTCATGCCCGGCTTGAATAAGCGGTCCTTATTTTGCAGCTCCTGCAGCTTATAGCTCGCACGGGAGCGGTATCCCTCTTTTTGGGACTGTTTGACGTAATGGTCATTAAAATGTTCACGCAGCCAGCGGTGGCTGCTCTTAGATCGGCCCATCGGGTACAATGCCTACAATCACTACAGCTTAATTGTAAGAGCGGCCACGGGCCGCGATCGGGTTTGCCGGACAAATACTGGCGACGATCGCGGCCCGTGGCCGCTCCCACATCGAAATCCACAAAGTGGTAATGGAGTATTGTATGCCTTTAACCGCCGACCGCAAAAAAGCGCTTCGCTCGCTCGGTCACAACCTCAAACCTGTCGTGACCATAGCCGGCAATGGGCTGAGCGAGGGGGTGATGGAAGAACTGAACCGCGCGCTCGAAGACCACGAGCTGATTAAGGTCAAATTAATGATCGCCGACCGCGAAGTCCGCCACCAGATAGTGGGGGAGCTCTGCGAGAAGTCTTCCTCAGAGTTGATCCAGGAAATCGGCAAGATCGCCTTGATATACCGCGCGGCGCAGAAGCCGGATGTTAAGAAGTCTAACTTATTGCGTTGAGACAATAGGGGAGCGGTTTTATACCTCTCCCCTCAGACCAATTCTCAGTCTTGGCCCGCTGGAACACACTTGGCCTCCAGCGCCCAGCGCGGACCATCCGGCAAGCGTACTAACCAGCAGCGCTCGCCTTGCAAAAAGAGCTCAAATTTAATTGGCCGGCCCATATCACGGCCAATTAAACCCATCTGCCGCGGTGTTTTGTCAAAGACAAGCTGGCTACTTTCTAAAAACACATTGGGGCTAAGAGTGATTTCCATCCCTCCCATTGCCTCAGAAACAATACGCTGTATCTCGTTTCGACTCTGAGGCCCCGCCTCGGCAAGCAGCGCTGGCTGCAGCAACCCAACAGAGGGCTGCTGAGCCCCACAGCCACTGGCAATAAAAGCTACGAAAAGTAAGCTGGCCCGACTAAGCACTTTCATACTATTTCCCCATGAGTCGGCTGCTGCGATAAATGGGCTTTGGCACACGCACACCGGATTCCAACGGCTGTTTACTTACGCCGGAGTCGGAAAAGGCTTTTACCTCTAAGTTTCCACACTCTCCCGTTTCGATATAGTTGAGGGCCGTAGCAAAACGGGCTTCATCGGTATCCCCCAAGAAATGCTCAAAGTCGTCCCCTACCTCACAGCCGGGTAAATTCGCACCGCCCATCGGAGTACCACCAGGGAAGAATCCATCGGTGTATTCGCCAAAGCCTTTAGCGTTTGAACCGGCAAACTGAATGGAAAAATAGGTGGTGCCACAATTATCCAGAGGATAGTAACCATAGGGTTTACCACAGGTAGCCCCGCCAATCTGGATTACCTCGATATCAATTCCACGCAATCCATTGATAATAGATTCACTGGCTGAGCAGGTATTTTCACCCGTCAATACAAAAAGGCGCGGCAGGTTCAGTGTTGGCAGCGACTGCCCCTCAAGGGATTTATCCGTAATACCCTGTGCTTTACTATAAAAAGGCACCGGATCAAGCGGCTTTCCCTCAAACGGGTTAATCTCTGGGTGCTTGTCATTGAAACGGGTATATTCAAACGGGCGACCGATACTCGCATCGCCGGCGATCATATAAGCCACTTCAGCGGCCAAATCTAAATAACCACCCCGGTTGTAACGAAGATCCAAAACAAGCTCATCAATATTTTGCGGTGCAAGCCCTTCGATCGCAGTTTTCAGCTGAGCTTCCGCCCTGCCGAGGTGGTCATTAAACAGGATATAGCCCACTTTATGGCCAGAGTTTGTGGTATCAATTTTTACGTATTGTACCGGATCTGAGTTCACCAACTTAGAAACCAGAGTGACTTCCACAGTTTCTGTGGCCCCTAACGGCAACATTTTGAATACATGCGCCTCATTTTCTTCTACGGGCCACATACCATTATTTAAGGTATCGACGTCTTCGCCATAAGCGAGGTCGACACCATCCACACTGATAAGCTCTGCACCACGGGTGAGCCATTCCGGTAATTTATTATCCTCATCGCCCCTCTCATAATCGAGATAGGCAACCACCGCCTTGCGCGGCAATTCATCTCGCTTAGAAAGCAAGCCCCATTGGATTCCGTATCCAATCTGCTTCTCTGTCTGTAATATTTCAGTTGACTCTGCAAAATGGTAACTGTCTTTGGCCTTGCCTGAAGGGGTAATAGCGGTTGTTTTTAGCAGGTCAAAATAAGCCAGGGAGTCAGAATAATCGGCAGGATTCCTATCTTCAATTTCATCGTACCAAAGATAGTACTCATGACTAATTGAGCGCAGCCAGTTGTTCTCATCCTCGCGCGTTCCCAGCTGATCGATATATTCATAGCCGGTACCTGGATTGATGCCTGTTCTTGGCGATACACATCGGCCCATAAAGGTAGTAGACGGCAGAAAATTGCCTTTGACCCAGGTACCCTGAGTTTCTTCTTCTGCAGAAGTATCATCGCCACCCCCGCCACCGCCACCGCCACCGCCACCGCCACCGCCACAAGCCGCAAGGCTAAGCACACCTATTGCAATCAAGCCCTGTTTGGCAATTTCGCGAAAACGGGTCCCCATTCCCAAGCTCCTAAATATTTTTTATTGATAACGATTAAGGCTGGAAGATTATCACTATCGATAGAGGCGGGCGATAGTCAAAGTGAGTTGAAAAGAATATACCCATCAAAAAAGCAAACGGGCCAAAAGTGCTTAACGCCAATCTGGCACAAGCGCCCCAAGCCCGCATCGAAAAACCACCTGACAATTGATCGTCAGGTACTATTATGTTAGTCGCAAACCTTGCCGAGCACTCCCTGTAAACTGTCTTTAGCATCGCCAAACAACATGCGCGCATTTTCCTTATAGAAAAGAGGGTTTGCCACACCAGCATAACCCGAGGCCATGGAACGTTTGAGTACTACTACTCTGCGCGCTTTCCAAACTTCCAACACTGGCATTCCGGCAATTGGCGAGCCCGGTTTCTCTACGGCATCTGGGTTAACCGTGTCATTGGCTCCAATCACCAGTGCCAGATCTGTATCGGGAAAGTCCGGATTGATTTCATCCATTTCCAAAACGATGTCATAGGGTACATTGGCCTCGGCTAGGAGGACATTCATATGACCAGGGAGACGCCCTGCAACAGGGTGAATACCGAAGCGCACCGTTTTACCCATGCTGCGCAAGCGATCGGTCAGATCGCTAACCGCTTGTTGTGCATGGGCAACCGCCATTCCAAAGCCCGGCACAATAATAATGCTATCGGCAGCCTTAAGGTCATCCGCCAGTTCTTGTTGGTCAATCGAAATAACCTCACCGTCTACTTCCTCGTCGGAGACCTCTCCACCATCGGAGCCAAAACCGCCGAGAATAACGCTGATAAAGGAGCGATTCATACCGCGACACATAATGTAGCTAAGGATCGCACCGGAAGAGCCAACCAGGGCGCCCACAACAATAAGCAGGTCGTTACCCAGCATAAATCCGGTTGCCGCCGCAGCCCATCCTGAGTAGCTGTTCAGCATGGAGATCACCACAGGCATATCGGCTCCACCGATAGCAGCCACCAGGTGAATACCGAGTAGTAACGCAATGGCCGTCATCAGCAGTAAATTGAGAACCGTTGCCGCGTTCACTTCCGCAGGTACAAAGAGCACGCCGAGCACGATACAAGCCACGATGGCTGTTAGGTTTAGCCAGTGCCGCGCCGGCAGCATCAACGGCTTCCCGGAGATTACGCCCTGTAATTTACAGAAAGCCACCAGAGAGCCAGTCAGGGTGATTGCCCCGATAAACACCCCAAGATAGATTTCTGTGCTGTGCACAACATGCGCAGCCCCATGCAGATTAATTCGCGGGTCGAGAAAACCTCCCCAGCCAATTAAAACCGCAGCAAGACCAACGAAGCTATGCAGTAGCGCCACCATCTGCGGCATCTGTGTCATGGCCACGCGCTTTGCCAGAGACAGGCCTATCGCAGCCCCGGCCACCATGGCAATGATCACCATCCAATAGGCACCGGTGGTAATACCGGCAATAGTGGCAATTATGGCAACCGCCATACCAACCATGCCGTAGATATTTCCCCTGCGTGCGGTTTCGTGACTGGACAAACCACCCAGACTCAAAATAAACATCACCGCAGAAAAAAGATAAGCCATTGCAATCATACCGTTCATCACTTATCTCCTTCCTTATCGACGAAACATTTTGAGCATTCGGTAGGTAACAAAAAAACCACCGAAAATATTGATACTGGCTACCAACACACCAACAAAAGCGAGCAATGTAACCAACCCCGATCCGGTCGCTCCCAGTTGCAATAATGCCCCCACCACTACAATCCCGGAAATGGCATTAGTAACGCTCATTAATGGCGTATGCAGCGCATGCGTGACATTCCAAACCACCTGCCAGCCGACAAAAATTGCCAACACAAAAACCGTGAAGTGGGAGACAAAATCCGGGGGAGCTACTTTGCCAAACCATAGAAGTAAGATCGCTGCAACCGCCCAAAATGTAAAAATGGCCAGGGGGGATTTTTTATTTTTCTTCTCTTTCTCAACCTTGAGCTTAGGTTCCTCAATTGCTTTACTCGGTTTTTTAGCCTGGGCAGAAACCTTAGGCGCGGGAGGTGGCCAGGTGATTTCCCCAGATTTTACCACTGTTGCGCCGCGGATCACCTCATCATCAAAGTTCAGGTCGATCTCACCGTCTTTTTCAGGGGTGAGCTCACTGAGCAGGTGAGCCAGATTTGTAGAGTATAATCTCGAGGATTGCGTAGCAGCACGGCTGGGTAAATTGGTATATCCAATAATAGTCACATCACTGCGTTCGGCTTTCTTGTGGGGTTCGGTATAGTCACAGTTCCCCCCCATTTCTGCCGCCAAATCCACCACAACAGAACCCGGCGCCATGCTGTCCACCATATCGGCCAGCCAGAGCTTTGGCGCAGGTTTTCCGGGTATCAGGGCCGTGGTAATCACAATATCCACATCTTTGGCCTGTTCCCGGAACAGGGCCATTTCCGCGTCGATAAATTCCTTGGACATTTCTTTGGCGTAACCGCCAGAACCCGAGCCCTCCTCCTCCACCTGTACCGTGAGGAATTCCGCTCCCATGGACTCTACCTGTTCACGCACTTCGGCACGGGTATCAAAGGCCCGTACTATGGCCCCCATACTTTTTGCCGTACCAATTGCAGAGAGGCCCGCAACACCCGCGCCAATAACCAAGACTTTGGCGGGAGGAATTTTCCCGGCGGCCGTAATCTGCCCTGTGAAAAAACGACCAAAGTTGTGCGCGGCTTCGATCACCGCACGGTAGCCGGCAATATTGGCCATGGAGCTGAGTGCATCCATTTTTTGGGCACGGGAAATTCTGGGGATAGACTCAACCGCTAGGGCGTTAATATTTTTCCCTGCCAGCTTTTGCAGGAGTTCAGCATTTTGCGCGGGTTTTAAAAAGGTAATTAGCGTTGCGCCACTGGGTATCAATGCTAACTCTTCATCCGATGGCGGCTGTACTTTTAGTACAACATCCGCCCCCGTGAGACAGGTCGTTATATTCTCGCGAATTTCAGCTCCGGCTTGCTGATAGAGTTCATCGCTGAAGCTAGCCTTAGTACCGGCTCCCCTCTCCAAAACAATAGAAAAGCCCAAATCAAGTAAACGCTTGACGCTATCTGGAGTCGCCGCAACACGCGCCTCTCCTTCCGCAGTCTCTCTCGGTATGGCTATTATCACCGCCGTGCCCCTCATCGTTAATATTATGAATTTACAACTACATCTACCTCAAAAAGGATTCGATTGCCCAATATATAAACAGCCCGAGTGTAAACGCCGAAAACGTGGATTGAAAGGGAAGTTACTTAATAGCCACAATTGGTGAAATTTATAAGGCTATAAATAAGATTTATTAGCCTTAGGAGAAGCTGTTCAAATGGAGGGGTACTAACTTTCAAGTATTAGCGTCTCTAGGCCGCACTGACTTTTCTACTTTAGCTGGCCACCTAACCCTGGGGAAGATAGGTCAATCTACGGGATATCGCTACGGATACTATATCCTTGCGCCCGGACAAACCGTGAACGTAACTGTAATCCGGTTAACCGCCTAAACACTATCCCTACTCTAAAAGGCTTTATCTGCGTATTTTGGACCCCTGAGGTCATGGGAACGCCGGCATAACGATTGATATCTATTTCAAGCCACTACGCTTTTATCCGGATATACACTCTATTCAATTTTTCAACCAACATTCATACAACGCCAACCCCTTATCAATCAGCATTTCTTTAAACCACTCTTTCAGAAGATCTGCATCTTAAAAAATCTAAAAGTGGTAGGACTAGCTTGCTGTAAATATTGATTTAGCGTGCATCTATTATTGCCACCAGCCGCTCAATACACAGCAGCCAAAAGCCTTACAAGAACCAGTCTCTTGTACTAAAAAAGCAATAGACGCAAAATAGCGCACTCAGAAATAACAGGAAGTTCTTTATCACACCTCATGGAAATAGAAAAATTTATTTTATTTTGCTTTTCCTGCACTTTTGGCACAAGTATTGATTGGCACTAGATGAACAGTATTTAAAACTGGAAACGAGTGCCTTTTAAGCCGTGACAAATACACCCCCCGCAATCATGTTGGTTGACGACAACCACGAACGCGCCCATCTGGTTTGCGAGCGTTTGCGCGCTGCCGGATACACCGTTGTCGCACAAATTAACAGTGCCGAGGGACTTCTTTTTCAAGTGGAAAAGTATCGCCCCGATGTCGTTCTGATCGATATCGAATCTCCCGACAGGGATATCCTGGAAAGCCTCGCCATCGTCAACCGGGAGGCTCCGACACCAGTGGCCATGTTCTCCAGTCGCAGTAATGCTGACTTTATAGGTCGCGCACTGGATTCCGGGGTCAGCGCCTACATGGCAGAGGGCATTACTCCAGAGCGGGTAACCCCAGCCATAGAAATTGCCATGGCACAATTTCGAAACTTTCAACAACTGCGCCAATCCCTTGAAAGAACCAAGCAACAACTTACCGAACGCAAAATGATTGAGCGAGCCAAAGGTTTGCTGATGGCCAAGAGAAATCTCACGGAAGAACAAGCCCATAAAACCCTGCGCAACCTTGCCATGAGCAGCAATGCCACTATGCGCACAGTGGCTGAACAGCTTATTCACTATTTCCAAAGCGAGCATTGAATTACTGATGTCACCCTTACTGTGTCCGGAAAAAAAATTGATCAAGCTTTTGTATTTGCGCCTAACAGACAGTGCCCCACTTATCGTTGCCAAGGAAAAAGGGTACTTTCACCAAGTTGGTCTCGAAGTGCAGCTGCAGAGGGAGACTTCATGGGCAACCCTGCGCGACAAACTGATTGGCGGCAAAGCAGACGCAGCAGCCATGCTGGCTCCAATGCCGCTGACCTTGCAGCAAGCCCTACCGAACTGCCAGGAACAACTTATCAGCGGCCTGATACTTAGCTGCAATGGCAATGCCATTACTCTGTCAACGGATCTCCACCAACGTTTGCTGCATTATGGTGCAGGCGAGAGACAAAGCGATATTGCCAAATCACTCAAAGTCTATTTAAGAGAAAACCCGAAATCGGCGCCGGTGAGGCTGGCTACGGTCTACCCCTTCTCCAGTCATGCCCTGCAGCTGCGTCACTGGTTACGCTCTGCAGACATCAATCCCGATCAGGAAATACAACTTGTCATACTGCCCCCCGAGCAGATGCTGGAGAACCTCTACAGCGGAATGATTGATGGTTACTGCGTTGGCGAACCGTGGAATACACTCGCTGCACATAAGGGTAGCGGCGTTGTGATTACAGCCTGCAATACCCTTTTACCGGCGATGCCGGAAAAAGTTCTGGCAGTCACTGAGCGTTGGCATACAGCCAATCCAGTCAGCCACTTGGCCTTACGCAGTGCATTATTACAGGCCTGTACCTGGTTGGCGGCACGGGAGAACCGCCATGAAGCTGCAGGATTATTGGCACAACAGCAATATCTGGATTTGCCAGAATTCCTTTTACAGCGCTCACTAAATGATCAGATGCTATACCGTCAAAATGCCGAAATCATTGCCAATCCTGGCTGGCACCTGTTTGCCCATAGTGATAATGACAACGGGCGCCCCTGTGAGGAAAAAGCTAAACAGCTGATTGAAATGTGCAGTAGCTTTAGCGAAACGACTCCAGCCAACAGCCGAAATTTTAGATCCGATCTCTACCGCCAGACAGTAGACTTTCTCAGCGTAAATAAATAATGGCACATTAATTGAATGGAAATATTTCGATGATGCAATGGCCTGCTACCAGGCACATTAGTACAGTCAATCGATCTTTCACCGACGATACCGGGCAACGAAGTCCATTGATTGCGGCCGCACAGCCGCGGCAGTGGGCTTTTTTTTGTGCCTGCCGGGATTACAAATAAAGGAAATGCGCATGTCCAGTGAATCACTCAATCTGTTTTCTTTTCGGGGAAGGATAAAAATCCTTCACCTAACCTGGGTAGCTTTCTTCATTACATTTTTCGCCTGGTTCAACCACGCACCATTGTTAATGGCCATATCGAAGAGCCTCTCCCTCACCTCTGATCAGGTGAAAACCCTGCTTATTTTGAATGTGGCCCTAACCATTCCCGCGCGCATTGTGATCGGGATGCTCACGGACAAATATGGACCCAGGCTTACCTACTCCCTGCTGCTCGCCATCGGCAGTATACCCTGTTTTATTTTTGCCCTGGCAGACAACTTTATGCAGGCCGCCGTCGGCCGCTTCCTACTCGGCTTTATTGGTGCGGGCTTTGTTGTAGGTATTCGCATGGTTTCAGAATGGTTCCCCGCACGCCAACTGGGTACCGCCGAAGGTATTTATGGCGGCTGGGGAAATTTTGGCTCCGCCGCTGCCGCTATGTCTCTGCCCACCATTGCACTGTTTTTTGGCGGTGACGACGGCTGGCGCTACGCAATTGGTATCACCGGAGTGATCGCACTGGTATACAGTGTGATTTACTACCTGTCTGTTACCGATACCCCCAAGGGCTCCACTTATTTCAAGCCCAAAAAGATTGGCGCGATGGAGGTGACCAGCACTGGAGATTTTATTTTATTGCTGATTATGAAGGTGCCCATGTATGCGGCTCTGGCACTGTTGACCTGGAAACTATCAAGTGGTGTTGCCATGATTTCCAGTCTCAGCGCCACATTGATTTACTGTGGGCTCGGCTTACTTTACCTGCTGGATACTCGCAAAACTTATAGTATTAATCGCGATATCTTTAGCAATCCGCCGGCACCTGTGCATCGCTATAAGTTCAAACAGGTAGCCGTACTCAATCTTCTGTATTTTGCTACCTTCGGCTCTGAACTCGCCGTAGTCTCCATGCTCCCACTGTTTTTCTCAGAAACCTTTACCTTGGATCCTGTAAAAGCCGGACTGCTCGCCTCGGCCTATGCGTTTATGAACTTGATGTCCCGCCCAGCGGGTGGCCTGATCAGTGATCGCTGGGGACGCAAACCCACCCTGTTGGTCTTAACGGCAGGCCTGGCTCTGGGTTATTTCACTATGAGCCTGATCGATGCCGAATGGCCTCTCTACTTGGCGGTAGCCGCCGCTATGGCCTGCTCCTTCTTTGTGCAGGCCGGTGAAGGGGCTGTATTTGCTGTGGTTCCTCTGATCAAGCGCCGCCTCACCGGACAAATCGCGGGTATGACTGGTGCTTATGGCAATGTCGGTGCGGTTTTTTATCTCACCATCTTGAGCCTGGTCTCCTATCAGATATTTTTTCTGGTCATCTGCGTCACTGCACTGCTTGGCTTTGGCGCACTGTTGCTGCTGGAAGAACCCGAAGGTCAAATGGCCGAAGTCCATCCCGATGGCAGCGTATCTATGATTGATGTCGCCTGATAAAGAGCTGGACACCGTAATTCCGGTGAGTGCATACAAACTCTCAGGGATTAACGCAAACCCGCAGAGTGATAAAATCGATGCTCTGCAGGTTTTCATCGCCACTTGTGCCGGCCACCGCCGGCACAATGACGATGCCTGTGCAGTGCGCTTGCCCGAGGGAAGCACGTTACAGCGCCATGGTAGCCTCACCGCACTAGCCGATGGTGTCGCCAGTGCCGAAGCTGGGGGCGAAGCCGCTCGCGCAGCAATCAACGGTTTTTTCTGCGACTATTACAGCACCCCGGAGACCTGGTCCACCCGGCACGCGGTCGCGCGGGTACTGCACTCGCTCAACAATTGGCTATATCGGCAGAGTGGCGGCAGTGTCGAAATTCAGCGGGGTTGGCTGACCACCTTTTCAGCCATTATTTTTAAGGGTGCCAGTGCCCACTTGGTTCATATTGGGGATTCACGGATTTACCGCTTGCGCGCGGGCAAGTTGGAGTGTCTCAGTCGTGATCACAGCCACCGTCTGGCCCCAGGGCGTACCTTTCTCAGTCGCGCGTTGGGTATGGATGCCCACATTGATGTGGACTACCGCTGTGAGGCATTGGAGCCTGGCGATATTTATTTACTCACAAGTGACGGCATCCACGACTTTTTGCCGGACACTTCCATTCAAGAACGACTGCTCGAATTTGGCGAAAGCACGCCGCAACAACTAATTGACACAGCCCTGCGAGCCGGCTCCAGCGACAATCTGAGTGCGGTGGTTACCAGGGTCAATGCCATCGGATCGCCCCGGTGCGACGAATTGGCAATGCACAACCGCGAACTCCCTTTCGCACCCGATTTGCGCCCTGGCCAGAAGCTCGATGGTTTTCTTATTTTGCAGGAGCTTTACGCCAGTAATCGCAGCCACCTGTATCTGGCTCGGGACCAAAAAACCGGCGAGCTGCGCGCAATCAAAACGCCCTCGGTAAATTACTGCGATGATCCTCACTATATCGAGCGGTTTATCGCCGAAGAGTGGACCGGCAGGCGGGTTAACCACCCGGGTATTATCAAGCTATACCCTCCCAAGGTCGGGCGAAGTAGCCTGTATCATGTTCTCGAATACGTTGAAGGGCAGACTCTACGGCAGTGGATGCAACTCAATCCTCAAGCACAGATTCCCCAGGTGCGAACTTTACTGGCCCAGCTCATTAGCGCCCTGCGTAGTCTGCAGCGTTTAGAGATTATCCACGGCGATCTCAAGCCGGAAAACATTATGATGCGCAGGGATGGCCGCTTAGTGGTTGTTGACCTCGGCGGTGTCGATTGTCCCGGCCTGAGGGAGCAGTTGTTGTTCTCCGACCCTAGTGTTCCAGGTAGTAAAAACTATGCGGCTCCGGAGTTCTTTTTTGGCGATAGCCCCAGCCACCGGTCGGATATTTTTTCGGTGGGCGTTATCGCCTATGAGTTACTGACCGGAAGCTACCCCTATCCGGAACGACTCGGCAGCCTACACTACCACTTAAAAAGTTACCAACACCTGCGCTTTATGAAAGCAAGTTCTCACAGAGAGGATATTCCCTTCTGGATTGACGGCGCCTTGCAAAAAGCTTGCGCCCCCAACCCTAAACAGCGCTACAGTAGCCTATCGGAATTTATCCGGGATTTAGAAGTCCCCAATTCAGACTTCAAATCGCCAAAGGGCCGCCCTTTACTGGAAAAAAACCCTCTTTTATTCTGGCAGCTGCTGGTCTTAGTCCTGCTGTTTTCCCACTTGCTGTATTTTTTCTAGAGACCTCAATGGCAGCAACCTCTCGGGTTACCCCATTCACTCATCTTTTCTCAACTGATAATCCACAGAATTTTATTAAGCACTAAGAAAGCGCATAATTTTTATTTTCCGCACCAAAATATCCCAGAAATTGTGGACAATAGAAGTAGATAGGCGCCATTCCGAGGTAATTTTTTTGGCATGAAGATTGAATACTCTTAATTACCAACAAAATTCTCCCCCAAGGCAACGGCGCCTGTACTCTTCGGCAGAAGAGGAGGCGCCCCTGCCATATCCTGTGGCCCTCCTCCTGCCGGAAAAAATGATTTTAGACGGCAGGAATATCAATGGCGGACACTACAAAAAAGCAAAAGCTGGTTGTGATTGGTAACGGCATGGTCGGTCACCACTTTCTTGAACAGCTGGTAGAGAATAAAGGAACCAGCCGTTTTGAGGTAACCGTCTACTGTGCAGAATCCAGACCCGCTTATGACCGAGTGCACTTGTCCGAGTACTTTTCTGGACGCACAGCAGATGATTTGGCGATGGGCCATATTGAGCAGTATCGAAGCTGGGGTTTTGAACTGCGGCTCAATGACCGAGTTGTGGCTATCGACCGAGATGCGCAAACCGTTACGACCGAAAGCGGTGCCGTAGGGCTCTACGATCAGCTAATACTCGCCACCGGCTCCTACCCTTTTGTCCCCCCTATTCCCGGCCATCAGCACGAACTCTGCTTTGTCTATCGCACCCTCGAAGACTTGGATGCGATTCGCGCGGCAGCCTCCACGGCGAAAAGTGGTGTCGTTATCGGTGGAGGCTTACTTGGTCTCGAAGCCGCGAATGCCCTGAGAGCCCTTGGCCTCGAGGCCCATGTAGTGGAGTTTGCTCCCGGATTAATGTCGGCGCAACTGGATGAAGGTGGCTCGAATCTTCTGCGCAAAAAAATTGAAACTCTGGGTGTTACTGTGCATACCAGCACGGCCACTGAATTGATCGCTGAGGCTGATGGGCGCTTGCGTATGCAATTTAAAGGCGGGGCCGAACTTTGCACCGATATGATTGTTTTTTCTGCGGGCATTCGTCCCCAAGACCAACTGGCCAAGTCCTCTGGTCTGCAGGTTGGCGAGCGCGGAGGCATCATAATCGACAACAGCTGCCGCACAACGGATCCCAATATTTTTGCCATCGGTGAGTGCGCCCTTTATGAAGGACGGATCTTTGGTCTGGTGGCTCCGGGCTATAGCATGGCTCGCACTGCAGTCGCACAGCTCACGGGTGCCGAGGTATTTTTTACTGGTGCTGACATGAGCACTAAATTAAAACTGCTCGGTGTCCAGGTTGGCTCAATCGGCGATGCACACGGGCGCAGTGAAGGCTCTGCCGCAATCACTTTTGTCGACGAGCAGGGCGGTATTTACAAGCGTATGATCACCGATGCGAACGGCAAAAAACTGCTGGGCGCGGTACTGGTGGGCGATACAGGGGACTACGACACCCTACTGCAATACCACCTCAATGATCTCGATCTACCCGAACACCCGGAACAACTCATTCTTCCCTCAAACGACGGTGCGGCATCACCGCTCGGCGCCTCAGCTTTACCAGCCGCAGCCACCGTATGTTCCTGTTACAACGTCAGTAAGGGTCGAATTATCGAAGTTGTCCAGAACGGTTGCCATACCCTGGCAGAGGTCAAAGATGTGACCAAGGCCTCCACCGGCTGTGGGGGCTGCGCCGCACTGCTAAAAAATATTGTCGATGATGAACTGGCGGCACTGGGGATGGAGGTGAACAACCACCTATGTGCGCATTTCCCCTTTAATCGACAGGAGTTATTTCACATTATTCAGGTCGAGGAAATCAAAACCTTCAGCGACCTCCTCCAGAAACACGGCAGCGGTCAGGGCTGTGAGGTGTGTAAACCCACCGCAGCTTCCATCTTCGCCTCCTTGTGGAATGAACATATTCTGGAGCAGTCCCACGTTGGTCTACAGGATACCAATGACACTTTTATGGCAAATATGCAGAAAAATGGCAGCTACTCGGTCGTGCCGCGTATTCCCGGTGGCGAGATCACCCCGGAAAAACTGATCGTAATCGGTGACGTAGCCAAACGCTACGACCTCTACACCAAAATTACTGGCGGTCAACGGATCGATTTATTTGGTGCTCGCCTGGAACAATTACCGGAAATCTGGCGCGAACTCATTGATGCCGGCTTTGAAACCGGCCATGCCTATGGAAAATCTCTGCGTACCGTCAAATCCTGTGTCGGCAGCACCTGGTGTCGTTTCGGAGTACAAGACAGCGTCGCCATGGCACTACACGTCGAGAACCGCTACAAGGGTTTACGCTCTCCACACAAAATAAAAATGGCCGTTTCCGGATGTACCCGCGAGTGCGCCGAAGCGCAGAGCAAAGACGTGGGCATTATCGCCACAGAAAAGGGTTGGAATTTGTTTGTCGGCGGCAATGGCGGCATGCGGCCACGCCATGCCGATTTATTTGCTACCGACCTGGATGATGAAACCCTGATTCGTTATATCGATCGTTTCCTGATGTTCTATGTGCGCACCGCAGATAAATTACAACGCACCTCAGTCTGGTTGGAAAGTTTGGAGGGCGGACTTGATTATCTGCGCGACGTTATTGTTGATGACAAGCTGAGCATTTGTACGGAATTGGAAACACAGATGGAACGTGTGGTCGATAGCTATCAATGTGAATGGAAGTCAGCCATCAACGATCCGGAAAAACTAAAACGTTTCCGCCAATTTGTTAACAGTAGCGAAAGCGATGACAAAATTATTTTTGTTAAGGAACGCGGCCAGCCTCGTCCGGCCACGGTTGAGGAAATAGTAGAGACAGCAGAATCCGCATAGAAGTGTGCAGTGATCTACCTGCACCTCTAATTTATGAAAATTTAATTTCAATTACTTTTTTATCATAATCCTGAAAGGAAACTGTTATGTATCAAGCTGCATGCCATCAAAATCCTGTTAATCCCGTTGCCATAACCCACCCCCAATGGCTACCAATCTGTCGACGTACAGATTTGGTCAGCAACTCTGGGGTGTGTGCCCTTTGGGGCGATACCTCCTCAAGCGAGACCGGTTATTCCGGTAAACCTGTGGACAAAAAGGGTATCGCCCTATTTTTTTTACCGGGCCAAAACCGACAGCTGTATGCCGTTGACAACTGGGACCCGATCGCACAAGCTGGAGTGATTTCGCGGGGAATTATCGCGGAGTTGGACGGTGAATTAACAATTGCCTCACCACTTTATAAACATCATTTTCGCCTTATCGATGGTGTTTGTATGGAAGATAACAATATCCAGCTCGATACTTACCCATTAGCTTTTAACGGGAATACCGTTTATATCGGTTGCAGTAAGATAGAATAATGGCAGTAAAGGAATACCTGAACGCGCAGCGCTCCTGCACCACCTGCCCCTATTGTGGCGTGGGTTGCGGAGTCACTATTAACAGGGAAGAGCGCGTAAACACCTCGGCAATTTCAGTTAGCGGTGATAGCCAGCATCCATCTAATTTTGGCCACCTCTGTGTCAAGGGATCTTCACTGGGAGAGACCCTCGGTGATAACGGGCGCTTGCTCCGCCCACAACTACACGGCGAGGCCAGTGACTGGGATACTGCCATGTCTTTTGTGGCTGGTGAGTTTGCCCGCAATATACGCGAACATGGCCCTGACTCTGTTGCATTCTACCTATCCGGGCAACTGCTCACAGAAGATTATTATGTTGCCAATAAATTAATGAAGGGATTTATTGGCAGCGCCAATATTGACACCAACTCGCGCCTTTGTATGTCCTCGGCAGTGGCCGGATACAAGCGCGCCTTTGGCGCGGATGCTGTACCCTGCTGCTACGGCGACCTGGAGCAAGCAGACCTCATTGTCTTAATTGGCTCCAATGCCGCCTGGACACACCCAATTCTGTTCCAGCGCATGCAGGCAGGCAAAGCAAAGCTGGTAGTGGTCGACCCCCGAGCCAGTGCTACCAGCGAGATGGCCGACTTGCACTTAGCAATTAATCCCGGTAGCGACGCCGCACTGTTTAATGGATTGTTGAATTTTCTCGCCGAACACAACCGCCTCAATCATCACTACATCCAGCAACATAGCCAAGGCTTTGAGCAGGCTCTGGCCGCGGCACAACACTGGTCCCTACAACAAACCGCCTTGAGTTGCGGAGTGCCCGCAGAACAGTTATTGGCTTTTTTCCGTTTATTTTCCGAAACGGAAAAAACCATCAGCTTTTACTCCCAGGGAATTAACCAATCCAGTAGTGGCACAGACAAAAATAATGCAATTATCAACTGTCATCTGGCTACGGGACGTATAGGCAAGACTGGGGCTGGTCCTTTTTCTATTACCGGTCAACCCAACGCCATGGGCGGTCGCGAGGTCGGTGGGCTGGCCAATATGCTCGCCGCACATATGGAGTTTAAAAGTGACGCTATCGACCGGGTGCGCCGTTTCTGGAATGCCCCCAATATGGCCCTCATCCCTGGATTAAAAGCGGTGGATATGTTCCGTGCAGTGGAGAGCGGTCAGATTAAGGCCATTTGGATTATGGCCACCAATCCCGCGGTAAGTATGCCCGAGGCGGAACGTGTAACCGAGGCACTGCGCAAGTGTCCCCTGGTCATTGTCTCTGACTGTGTTGCCGATACCGATACCGCACGCTGTGCCGATGTGCTACTGCCAGCCACTGGCTGGGGGGAGAAAAACGGTACTGTCACCAATGCCGAGCGACGCATCTCCCGCCAGCGATCTTTTCTCGATCCCGCGGGCGAAGCCCGTCACGACTGGCAAGCACTATGTGATCTGGCCAGCCGCCTGGGGTTTGCCCAACACTTCGACTTTACCCACCCTGCGGATATCTTTCGCGAGCATGCCCAGTTGTCCGGGTTTGAAAACAACGGGGCGCGCGCCTTTGATATCTCACTATTTAGCGACATCCAACGCATCGAATACGATGCCCTGCAGCCGGTACAGTGGCCGGTCAATCGCGAAAATCCCCAAGGCAGCGCGCGATTATTTGCCGATAGCAAATTTTTTACCGAAAGTGGCCGCGCTAATTTCGTAGCGATCACCCCTCGGATGCCCCAACAGCAAATAGACAGCAACCACCCTCTGTGGTTAAACAGCGGGCGTATGCGCGATCAGTGGCACACCATGACCCGCACCGGCCGTGCGCGCAAGTTGCTGGATCACAGTGAAATGGCCGAAATCCAAATCAATCCCGGAGATGCGCGCAAGTATGGGATAGACGAGGGCGCACTGGTAGAGCTGTACAATGCCCAGGGCACAATGTGCGGACGAGCAATACTCAACAGCGGTCAAAAGCCCGGTGAGTTATTCGCCCCGATCCACTGGAGCCAGACCCTGGCCCAAGCGTCAAAAGTCAGCGCCCTCACTCGTGCGGATGTGGATCCCATATCCGGGCAACCGGAGTTCAAGCAGGTGCCGGTACAACTGCGACCCCTAGCTTGTTCGAATTACGCCACCCTAATTTGCCCGGAGCCGGTAGGGGAAAATCTATGGCGCTGGTTGCAAACCCATGGAGACAAAACCCTGTTGCACTGGTACCGAGTGCCCTGTCAAAACGGCTATCGCTTTGAGTTGGCACTGAGTGCCCCGCTGAATGGGCGCCAACTGGGCAAGCAATTATTACAGAATCACCCTAACGTACAATGGCAGCACATAGAAACGCTGAATAGTCAACGATGGCTGGCCCACAGCGAGCAAATAGAGCTGCTTATTTTTGCCAGTAATGATTGGCAGATTCTCCCCGACCGACGCACTCTGGAGCGCTATCTGCAATTGGGACGGCCAAAAAACCCTGCGCAGCTTCTCCAGGCTATTTCCCCTGGGGAGCGCACCGTATGCACCTGTATGCAGGTAACTCGTCCACAAATTGAAGAAGCCATTGCTCAGGGTAATAACTCTGTGGAGGCACTGGGAGATTCCCTCGGTTGTGGTACTCGTTGCGGATCCTGTAAGCCGGAAATCTCTGCGCTATTGCGCACCACACTGAAAAAAACTGCACAGGGTCAGGGGGTGGCTGCGGCACTGGAAACAGAGATCGTCCAGTCCGAACAAGACCTGCGTGAGGCAAGAGAAAAGATTTATAGTGTCCAGGCCTGATTCCAGCCTTTCTGTCGAATTTACTGGACGTGGAGCCCGGTTTTCCCGATCGGCGCTCCGCGGAAAAAATATAAATCCGATCCCTAAGACGTCCTTCTCCCTCCGGGTGTCCGCTGACATCGGCACCATTCTCTAAACGGCTTCCCAAAGGGCCTTTGCCGTTAGGCCGATATAAGCGGGACAAATCCCAATCACCATCGCCCGTAAAATACTGGCGCAAATACGCGAATTTGTGGGTAATTCAGAGCATTTGTCGGCCTATCCTTAGCCCACATGAGCCCGCTCAATTGTTTGCCGGATGAATAACCGATCGCAACTTTCCACCGATCCGGGGATATGCCGTGTTTAATATTCAATATATCGACCACGTGGTGCTGCGCGTGCAATCCCTCTCCGCCATGCGCAATTTCTATGAGGACATTCTCGGTTGCACAATAGAGCGGGAAAACCCGGAGTTCGGCCTCTATCAATTGCGTGCCGGCCAGTGTCTGATTGACCTGGTTCCTGTAGACCAAGCCGCGGGCCGTGAAGGGGGCGCCGCACCGGGGCGAGAAGGGCGCAACCTGCATCACTTCTGCCTGCGCATAGACCCTTTCGAACCCGAAAAAATTACCGCCTTTCTGCGAGGGAAAAATATCCAGGTCTCGGCACTACAACAACGCTATGGCGCTGAGGGCATGGGGCCGTCCATTTATATTTCCGATCCCGAACAAAATCTGGTGGAACTCAAAGGGCCGCCAAGTAACCCAGCCTCAGTTCATCAATCATTCGCCCGAGAGACCTAAAATGAAATCCGAAGTGATCGATTACACGGTAGATGGTCAGTCCTATTCAGGCTATATCGTTTGGGATGACGCCATCAAAGAAAAACGCCCCGGAGTCATCCTGGTCCACGAGTGGTGGGGCCACAATGCCTTTGTGCGAGAGCAGGCAGAACAGGTCGCCCGACAGGGCTACTGCGCGTTTGCCGTGGATATTTTTGGCAGCGGAAAACAGACGGACGATCCCGCCGAGGCGCAACAGTATCGCGACGAGGCGCTAAAAAACCCTGTAGCTCTGGAAGCTTGCTTTCGCACCGCACTTACCCTGCTACAGCAACACGATCACGTGGAACCAACCCAGATCGCCGCGCAGGGCTACTGTTTCGGCGGCGGCGTGGCTTTAAGCATGGCGCGTCTCGGTTTGGCATTGCGCGGTGTTGTCAGTTTCCATGGCGCCCTGGCCAGCAAAATCAGCGCAGAAAAAGGCAAAATAACAGCGGAGCTACTGGTTTATACCGGCGGGGCTGACAGTATGATCCCGCCACCGCAGGTTGCCGCCTTCGTACAAGAAATGCAGGAAGCGGAAGCCAAATTCACCCTGGTCAGTTTCCCCGGTGTACTGCACGGTTTTACCAATCCTGTCGCCACTGAGCGCGGAGAGAAGTTTGGACTGCCCCTGGCCTATAACCGGGAAGCCGCACAAGATGCATGGCAGGGCACACTGGATTTTTACCAAAGGATATTCCAGTGAGTATTCTCGGGAAAAGACATTATCCAAGTAAGAACTTGTTGCCGAGCAAAATACTACCCCGCTATATGTCGCTCTCCAGGTAGTGCGCCCCACCGCCCTGCTCCGCTGCCCGGTCGCCGGGATTACGCAGGGGGCAGCTTTGCATAGAGAGGCAACCGCACCCAATGCAACCCTCCAGGCGATCGCGTAACTGGGTCAGCTGGCGAATGCGCTGATCCAGGTCCTCGCGCCAACCGGCGGAGAGTTTGGCCCAGTCTTTAGCGGTGGGGGTACGTCCATCCGGAAGGGTTGCCAGGGCCTGGCGAATTTCAGCGAGGGGAATACCAGTACTCTGCGCCACCTTGATAATCGCCACCCGTCGCAACACATCGCGCGAATAGCGCCGCTGGTTACCGCTGGTACGCCAGCTGCTGATCAGGCCTTTACTCTCATAAAAATGCAGCGCACTCACCGCTACATCACTGCGCTCGGCTACCTCGCCCACCGTCATTTCACCGCGGCCTTTCCTATCAAAACTGGCAACGGTTTTCTTTTTGTTGGTACCGCTCATGAAATCTCTCCCGCAGTATTGACCTCAACTTTACTTGAGGTTCTACACTGCCCGACATTCCAATGCAAGTCCGGGGAGAGCTCCGATGGTCAGTAACAGCAAGCAGATTTACCCAGTGCCCACAGAAAAACCCGTAACAAACACAACCACATTATTGGTCACAGTCCAAAGCCTGAGTATCAAACTCGCTGTGCACGAAGGGCTGTGGGCCTCGGCGGCTAGTGCCCCTGCCAAAGCGAGCATAGAGAAAAAAGGAGGGCACCGATGAGCGCCATCGGCGCGGTATCGCCCGGTGTAGCGGAGCCCATGATCCCCACGCAGAGACGCTTGACTCTCCTGTGTCTGGCGGCCCTCACGATCATGTCTGGAGCCACAGTAGCCCCCTCCCTACCCGCACTTGAGGCACACTTTGCCCAGCATGAAAACATCGCTCTGCTGAGCCGCCTGATACTGAGCCTGCCCGCTTTGATGATCGCCCTCTGCGCGCCACTAGCCGGATTGATTTCCGACCGCTATGGACGGCGCCGACTGCTGATAATGGCTGTCAGTATTTACACCCTGGCCGGCGCTTCGACGCTACTACAGGACAGCCTGGAAGGGCTGCTGGCCAGCCGCATACTGCTGGGTATCGCCGTAGCGGGCACCATGACTTCGGTCTCCGCCCTGGTGGGCGACTACTTCAGTCCCGCGCAAAGGCAGGTCTATATGAGCCAACAGGGCGCCTTTATCAGCCTCGGCGGCGTTGTCTGTCTTATGGCCGGAGGACTGCTGGCAGATATACACTGGCGTGCGCCCTTCGCTATTTACGCGGTGGCCATACTGCTGATCCCGGCGGTTTTGCGCTACCTGCCGGAACCCAGCCGTAACACCGCCCATCAAATGCGCAGTGGAGCCAAAAAGGAAACTCCCTATTGGCCGGCATTTGCGTTGCTACTCGGCGCGGCCATGTTCAATAGCCTGGCTTTTTTCCTAATTCCCACCCAGCTCCCTTTCCTATTGCAAGAGCTTGGTATCGACACCCCCAGCCTCGCGGGAATCGCCATTGCCACCAGTAACTTAGTGGGCGCCCTCGCCTCGTTGACACTCTATCCCCGCGCTCGTGATCACTTAGGCAAAACCGGGGTATTCGCCCTGGGGTTTGCCGTCATGGCTTTCGGCATGGGACTTATAGCCGGGGCAGAATCTTTGTATGCAGTAATGATTGCCACGGCGATTTACGGCGCGGGTATGGGAACACTGATTCCACATATATTCGCCACCGGCCTGGAATTGGCCGCGCCAACCCTGCGGGGACGCATATCTGGAGCGCTCGCCGCCAGTGTTTTTATCGGGCAATTTCTCTCCCCGCTGGTCAGCCAACCCTGGATCGACCGCTTCGGTCTCGCCAGTGGATTTTCCGCAGCCAGTTGTGCGTTAATCGTTTTCGCTGGCCTGGCGCTCACTCTACATTGGCTGAAACCCAAACCCTCCATGGAAATGAATTTGCAGTAGGATGTACACACGCCCGAAAACATTGTGACCAGGTCGCACTAAAGACTTTGGCAAGGAGAAAAAGTGGAACCCATAATTTCCATCAAGGGCCTCGGCAAAACTTACGCCGGGGGTTTTACCGCCCTGCAGAATATAGATTTAGAAATTCAGCGCGGTGAGATTTTCGCCCTGCTCGGCCCCAACGGCGCCGGCAAGACAACGTTGATCAGTATCGTGTGTGGCATCGTTAACCCAAGCCAGGGTAACGTTACCGTCAGTGACTTTGATATTCAGCGGGATTACCGCAGTGCCCGACGTGCAATTGGTTTGGTGCCCCAGGAAATTTCTACAGACTCCTTTGAAAGTGTGTGGGGAGCAGTCAAGTTCAGCCGCGGCCTGTTTGGCAAGCCACCCAACCCCGCCCACCTAGAAAAAATTCTGCGCCAACTTTCCCTGTGGGAGAAAAAAGACAACAAGATCATCACCCTATCGGGCGGTATGAAGCGTCGTCTGATGATCGCCAAAGCCCTCTCCCATGAACCCAGTGTACTCTTCCTGGATGAACCCACCGCAGGGGTCGATGTGGAGCTGCGCCAGGATATGTGGGAGATGGTGCGCGGCCTGCGGGATTCCGGGGTCACCGTAATCCTTACTACCCACTATATTGAGGAGGCCGAGGAAATGGCCGACCGCGTCGGGGTTATCAATCGTGGAGAGCTGGTACTGGTCGAGGATAAAAAAACCCTGATGCAGAAAATGGGGGAAAAGGAACTCAGCCTACAACTGCCGGAACCGCTGCAAAAAATTCCCGATAGCCTCGCCGATCTGCCACTGCGCCTGAACGGAGATGGCAGCCAGCTGATTTACCGCTTCGATATCAAGAGTGAAAACACCGGTATCGCCGAATTTCTGCGCCGCTTAAATTCGGCCAATATAGAGTTTCGCGATTTGCATACCAGGGAGAGCTCCCTCGAAGAAATTTTTGTTAACCTGGTGCACGGCGCACGCCGTGAGCATGAGAAACAGCTCAGTGGGGAGACTCAGGAATGAATCTGCATGGTATTGGAGCAATCTACAAGTTTGAAATGGCCCGCACCTGGCGCACGCTGATGCAAAGTATCGCCTCACCGGTGCTCTCTACTTCGTTGTACTTTATTGTGTTTGGCGCCGCCATCGGCTCGCGAATGGGAGAGGTCGAAGGGGTCAGCTACGGGGCTTTTATTATCCCCGGCCTAATTATGTTGGCTCTACTGGGAGAAAGCATTTCCAACGCTTCTTTCGGTATATTTTTCCCAAAATTTTCTGGAACCATTTACGAAGTGCTGTCGGCACCGGTATCGGCGTTTGAAATTGTTGCCGGCTATGTGGGCGCCGCCGCGACCAAGTCAATTCTGCTGGGTTTACTGATCCTGATCACCGCACGGTTTTTTGTGGACTATGAAATCCTGCACCCATTCTGGATGATCACATTCCTGGTGCTGACCGCCGTTACCTTTAGTCTGTTCGGATTTATCATCGGCATCTGGGCAGATGACTTCCAAAAACTGCAAGTCATCCCGCTGATGATCGTCACCCCACTGACGTTTCTCGGCGGCGCTTTCTACTCCATCAGCATGCTGCCGGAGTTCTGGCAAAAAGTGACCCTGTTTAACCCGGTGGTTTACCTGATCAGCGGGTTTCGCTGGGCTTTTTACGGTGTGTCCGATGTCAACCTGGGGCTCAGTGTCGGCATGACGTTACTCTTCCTTGTACTGTGCCTAACCACCATATGGTGGATTTTCCGCACCGGTTACCGGATTAAAACCTGAGTATTGAGCTGCGCGTATAACGGCGAATCACGAGGGGGGGAAGTGTCTGTGGCGCGGTGCGCTTTCGCGCTGCCGGACAACCCCACCGTGTGAACCTCTGCTCCTGCAGCTGGTGCAGGAAACGCACCGGCAGCTTGATCGGCGTGCCGGTATATTTCGACAGGCAAATGGTGAAGTTGCCCAGCAGTGCGCTAAAAACTCACCGACTGGAATCCGACGCCGGCCGCTGGATCGAATGCGGGTTCTGCACGCATTGCGGCGGTGCCCTCACCTGGACCTTACCGTTTATGCCCGTTGATGCCGGACAACCCGGTGCAATAGCCCCCTCAGCGGTACCCTCGCATAAATAAGGCCACCGCCCGGTGCACCCGCTCATGCCGCTCTGCTTCCGCCTGTACCTCGCAGCAACCGATCAGAACACGCATATGGCGGCAGCCCAGTAGTAGGCCCATAAAATGCTCGGCGGCTTCCGCCGGATCGTCCACCCGCAACTTGCCCATTTCGGTAGCGCGCTGTAGCAACTGCTCAATTTCCCGCAGGATACGTTGAGGACCCGCATCGAAAAATAACTGGGCCAGTTTCGAATTCTGCGACTCCTGTGAAGCCAGGGCGCACAAAAGCCGCAACAGGCGAATGCTATCTTCGCTGTCGACCATACCCAGAAAGGCCTGGCCAATGCGCTCCAGTACCTCCGCGACCGCGTCGCCCTCTTTCAGGTCAAAAATAGGCAGGGGCATCATCATTTCGCAACGGGACGTGATCGCCGCGCTAAATAGCGTCTCTTTGTCGGAGAAATGGCTGTACACCGTGAGCTTCGACACACCCGCCGCAGAGGCCACCGCATCCACACTGGTGGCGGCAAAACCCCGCGTCAGGAAAAGCTCTTTGGCGGCATCGAGAATGGCCTGGCGCTTGGCCGGGTCCTTGGGACGGCCGCGTTGGGCGGCTGCCTGAGATTGTTCAGACATAGCACTCCATATACTGGACTCTCCAGTTCAATAAACTTACTATACTCACCAGTATAACATTACCGGCCACTCGGCCATGACCTGTCCACTGCTGGACTTACCTTGTCACCTCGCCGTCGAGGAAGGGAGCCCTTATGTACCGATCGCTACTCTTCGCCGCATTATCGTTCAGTCTGTTGTTGTCCGCTTGTGCGCCATCAGAGCCCACTGAACAAGCGGAAAAACCTCGCCCTGCGGTCATGGTCCAACCGCAAGTGGCCAGCGCCCAACTGGATGCCTATCCCGGTGAGGTGCGCGCCCGCTTCGAACCGGCTCTGGCCTTTCGCATCAGTGGCAAGATCCAGCGGCGTCTGGTCAATGTAGGCGATCGCGTCGAACAGGGGCAGCCACTGGCTGAGCTGGATACCGAGGACCTGCTTCTGCAACTGGATTCCGCTCGCGCCCGCCTCACCTCGGCGGAAGCCGACCAGCGCCTGGCGAGCAGTGAACTGAGGCGCCACCGCAAACTGCTGGAACGCCAACTGGTGAGTCACTCCCAATTCGATGCGGTGGAAACCCGCTTTGAGGCCAGCGAGGCGCGTTTGCAGCAAGCGCAGGCACAACTCGACGTGGCCCGTAACCAGGCCGCCTACGCCGAGTTGAAAGCCCCGGAGAGCGGGGTCATCGCCCGCCGTATGGCGGAGGCCGGCCAGGTCGTGGCCGCCGGCCAGGGTATTTTCGAACTGGCCACCGACGGTGAGCGCGAAGTACGTATCGACCTGCCCGAGCAGGCCATCAGCCACTTCCGCGTGGGCCAGCCCCTTACTGTGGAACTCTGGTCACAACCGGGCAAGTCCTTCCCCGCCCAGGTGCGCGAACTCTCTCCCGCTGCAGATCCGGTATCGCGCACCTTTGAAGCGCGCGTGGCCTTTACCCAGCAAACCACCGGTATTGAAATAGGCCAGAGCGCCAGGGTTTTCGCGCCTAAAGCGACAACCACCGACATCCTGCAAGTGCCTATGTCGGCAGTGAGCGCCGATGAGGGCAAGGCCTTCGTATGGGTGCTGGAGCGCGAACACCAAATCCTGCACAAGACCGAAGTCACCGTGGGTCCCTATGGTCAGGAATTTGTACCGGTGTTCTCCGGCCTGAGCGCGGGCGATTGGATCGTCGCCGCCGGCACCCACCTGTTATTGGAGGGGCAGCAGGTGCGCCCTGTCGACCGCTTGAACCGCCCGATTGATCCAAACCGGGCCCTTGCCCAGCAGGATTGAGTGGCGATTCGCCCCCAAAAAGAACCTGACCCAGCGCCCCACAAAGGGGTGCTCCAACGAATTTGCCAAGGTGTGAACCGTACAATGCGGTCGCAGATCGAAATAGAGATATTGCCATGGGCTTTAACCTTTCTGAGTGGGCACTAAAAAACCGCCCACTGGTGCTCTACACCATGATCGTGCTGGCGCTGCTCGGCGCCGCCTCCTACACGCAACTGGGGCAGAGCGAAGACCCGCCCTTCACCTTCAAAGTGATGGTGATTAATACCTTGTGGCCAGGTGCCAGTGCCGAGGAAGTATCCCGCCAAATTACCGAGCGTGTGGAAAAAAAACTGCTGGAAACGGGTGACTACCAGCGTATCTCCTCTTTCTCCCGTCCCGGCCAATCCCAAGTGCTATTTGTCGCCCGCGACGATATGCACTCACGGGATATTCCCGACCTCTGGTACCAGGTGCGTAAAAAGGTCAACGATATTCGCCACACACTGCCCCAGGATATCCAGGGTCCATTTTTTAACGACGAATTCGGCACGACCTTCGGCAATATCTATGCACTGACCGGCAGTGGTTTCGATTACGCCCTGATGAAGGATTATGCCGAGCGCCTGCAGCTATCACTACAGCGCGTAAAGAATGTGGGCAAGGTGGAACTCCTGGGCTTGCAGGACGAAAAAATCTGGGTGGAGATTTCCAACACCAAGCTCGCCTCTTTGGGTATTCCCCTCAGCGCGGTACAGAGCGCCCTGCAATCCCAAAATCAGGTAGCCGATGCCGGCTTTATCGACACGGTGAGCGACCGCGTACGTATCCGTGTCAGCGGCCAGTTTCACTCGGTCGATGAAATTCGTCGCTTCCCCATTAGCGCCGGCGGCCGCACCCAGAGGCTTGGGGATATTGCCGAGGTGTACCGCGGCTTTAGCGACCCCGCTCAACCGCGCATGCGCTTTATGGGGGAAGATGCCATCGGCCTGGCCGTCTCCATGAAAGAAGGCGGCGATATCCTCAAGCTGGGAAAGCAACTCGACACGGCCTTTATCGAACTGCAGGAAGACCTGCCTATCGGCATGCAGCTGCACAAAGTGTCCGATCAACCCGCGGCGGTAAAACGCGGTGTGGGAGAGTTCCTGCAGGTATTGGTGGAGGCACTGGGCATTGTACTGCTGGTGAGCTTCTTCTCCCTCGGCAGTCGCCCCGGCCTGATTGTGGCGCTGTCGATTCCGCTGGTGCTGGCCATGACTTTTGCACTGATGAATTACTTCGATATCGGCCTGCACAAAATTTCCCTGGGTGCCCTGGTGCTCGCCCTCGGCCTGATGGTGGACGACGCCATTATCGCCGTGGAAATGATGGCGATAAAAATGGAGCAGGGATTTAGTCGCCTAAAGGCGGCCGGTTTCGCCTGGACCAGTACCGCCTTCCCCATGCTCACCGGTACGCTAATTACCGCCGCCGGTTTTCTACCTATCGCCACCGCCCAGTCTGGCACCGGTGAATATACGCGTTCCATTTTCCAGGTCGTCACCCTTTCTCTTATGGTCTCCTGGATTGCCGCGGTGGTCTTTGTGCCCTATCTGGGGCACTACCTACTACCCAACCTCGCGCGCCACAGCCACAGCGGCGAAGTCCAGGACCCCTATCAAAAACCCTTTTATCAGCGTTTCCGCCGCCTGATCACCTGGTGTCTGCACCACCGCAAAACGGTGATTGTGGCAACGCTGGCAATTTTTATCGGCGCCCTGGCCCTGTTCCGCCTGGTGCCACAACAGTTCTTCCCCTCTTCCGGCCGCCTGGAACTGCTGGTGGACTTAAAGCTGGCCGAGGGCGCCTCACTGAAATCCACCGAGTACCAGGCCAAACGCCTGGAGGCGCTACTGGATAAGAACGAACAGGTGGAAAACTATGTGGTTTATGTGGGCACTGGCTCACCGCGCTTCTACCTGCCACTGGACCAGCAGCTACCGGCCGCCAGTTTTGCCCAGTTTGTGGTAATGACCCGCAGTGTAGAAGAGCGCGAACAGGTACGTCGCTGGTTGATCGAAACCATGCAGGGGGAATTCCCCACTCTGCGCAGCCGTGTGTCCCGCCTCGAAAATGGTCCACCAGTTGGCTACCCCGTACAATTTCGCCTCTCCGGCGAACACATTGGTGAAGTGCGTCACTTAGCCCGCCAGGTGGCCGCGCGCGTGCGGGAGAACGCCAAGGTTACCAATGTGCACCTGGATTGGGAGGAGCCCAGCAAGACCGTCAACTTAAATATCGACCAGGACCGCGCCCGCACCATGGGCGTAAACAGCGCCTCGCTATCCCGCGCCTTGCAGAGCTCCCTCACCGGTATCACCGTGAGCCAATACCGCGAGGACAACGAACTGATTGATGTGCGTGTGCGCGGCGACGAGCAAGAGCGCTACGCCCTGGGTCAGCTTGGCAACTTGGCCGTACAGACCGACAGCGGTCGCAGTGTGCCGCTCAATCAAATTGCCACCCTCGAATACGGCTTCGAGGAGGGCATCATCTGGCACCGCGATCGATTACCTACAGTAACCGTGCGCGCCGATATCTACGGTAAGGAACTGCCCGCTAGCGTAGTGAACGAAGTCTGGCCGCGCCTGCAGGGTATTCGCGACCAACTGCCACCGGGTTACCTGCTGGAAGTGGGCGGCAGCGTGGAAGAATCCGAGCGCGGGCAGCAATCGGTGAATGCGGGCATGCCATTGTTTGTTTTGGTGGTGTTCACCCTGTTAATGCTGCAGCTGCGCAGTATGTCGCTGTCCACCATGGTGTTCCTCACGGCGCCTCTGGGGCTGATCGGAGTCACACTGTTTCTGTTGCTGTTTGGCAAACCCTTCGGCTTCGTGGCCATGCTCGGCACCATCGCCCTGGCCGGCATGATTATGCGCAACTCGGTGATCCTGATAGATCAGATCCAACAGGATATCAGCCAGGGGCTGAGTGCCTGGGAGGCGATCATTGAGTCCACTGTGCGACGCTTCCGCCCCATCGTGTTGACCGCTCTCACCGCCGTACTGGCAATGATCCCTCTGTCGCGCAGTGATTTCTTCGGCCCCATGGCCGTCGCCATTATGGGTGGACTGATTGTGGCCACCGGGTTGACCCTGATCTTCCTGCCAGCGCTATACGCCGCCTGGTTCCGCGTACGCGAAGAAGACAAAGAAAACACTGTGGATAGCTCATCAAACCTGGGCAGTGCTGAACCACAGGCATCCGCATAGAAAAGATCGCCCGCCTAAGTTCTGGTAAAACCAAACCGAAAAGGCCCGGATATCTCTATCCGGGCCTTTTTTATTGAGATAAGCCAAAAAAGCTATCAATAAACGTCCATTAGGATTTCTTCGGTTTTGCTGCCAGGGAATCGTAAACAATGCCCGTCCAGATATCCGGGGTCATAAAGCCCTGGCCAAACTTGTCATCGAAATCCTTGGTAGGCTTGGCAGCAACCACCTGATCGCGGCTTTTTCCACTATCGACCAACCTCTGGATACGATCGCGCAGGGTCGCCAGCATATCCCGCTGCACTTTCAACTCGGCGGGATTACTCAAGGGGCCATGCCCGGGAATAATTTTGGTGTTTTTTCCAGACAGCGCCAGGGCAGTATCCATCGCTTCAATCATGCCATCGACAGAGCCGCCGGAAGATACGTCGATAAATGGATAGGTACCATTAAAATAGATATCCCCCATATGAATCACATCGGCGTCGGTAAAATGCACAATGGAATCACCATCGGTGTGGGCAGGACCCACATGTTGTACCCGTACCTTATCGCCATTCCAGTGAAAGGTGGTGGCGTCGGTGAAGGTTATTACCGGTAACGCCGCCGCCGGCGAAGGCTCAACCTTACGCTTGAAGGCCGTAATAAACTGTTCGCTACTGACCCTTTTGCGCACATTTTCATGAGCCACAATCAGGGCACCACTTTTGCCCAGGTTTTCATTGCCGCCGGTGTGATCACCGTGCCAATGCGTATTAATAACAAATCGTAATGGCTGATCCGCCAAGCCCGCTATCGTCTTCTGTATTTTCGCGGTGAGTGGCGCATACTGGTCGTCCACCATAAAAGTGCCGTCCTCGCCCACCAGTACGGCGATATTGCCACCGGCCCCCTTGAGCATATAGACATTGCCCGCCACGGGTTCACTGCTAATCTCCACCTTGGCAAAGCGATCCTCCGCCAACGCTGGAACGCTCAAAAGCGACACCAGCAGCGCCGCAATACCTGCTATCTGTTTCATTAAAAAATCCTTGTTGTTATTTTCAAAGGCTATGGACCAGCCGCTTTGGGGACGCCACCGGCTGTCGGCCGGGAAGCAAGGCCATCAAGATATCCGGTCGATCGGTGACAATACCATCCACACCCAGATCGATGTAGTGCTGCAAATCGGCCCAACCATTCACCGTCCACACAGAGACGTGTAGGTTCCGCTTGCGCGCCGCACGTAAGGTACCCCTGGTGACGACATCGAGGCCAAAATATTGCATGGGTAGCTGCATCGTCTGATAGTTCGGTGCCAACAAGTTTTCTGCGCGCAATAGCTGCGCAAAAAATAAAAGCGCCGCCTCCCAACTTGTAGACCCCGTGGCCGTACCGGGGCTCAGACATCGAAACTCGCGAATTACACCCACGTGAAAAGAGGAAACAATAACCTGGCTTTTTTTACCTGTGCGCTCGAGTAAATCATTCAATACTTGTGCCGCCCGATACTGCCCACTTTTCAAGTCCAGTATCAGCGGTGTAGAGCCCACCACCTTTAGGGCCTCTTCCAGCGTCACAATTCTCAGTGGAGCTTCCCGATAAGGATAAGTCAGTCCATCACGACTCCAGTGATAAGCAACATTCAGTTTGCGCAGTTGCGCTAGGGTCATTTCCTCTATAGAACCACTACCATCGGTTGTGTCGTTCAAGTCGGGATCGTGCTGCAGAATCAGGTGTCCGTCGGCACTGAGCCACAGATCTACCTCGACAGCATCCACGCCTAGTGCCACCATTTTTTGTAAGTAAATGAGGGTATTGCCCGGAAAAATTCCATTGCCACAGTCATTGCCATGGGCAATTACCATTGGCCCCTTGAGCGCAGGCAACTTAAGTGCAGAGCTAGGCGCGACACCGGAGCGCGCATAAATGAAAAGCACAAGTACTATGACACAGAAAAGAAGTAGCGTTGACATGTATTCCTGCCATCCAAACCCGATATTCGTAAGAAAGGCTTAACCCTATTTATCCTCACAGCATCCCCCATCTAAGAGGCACTCAAACACTCGTTGATGGCTCTGTCGAAAGCCCCTCACCCATCGCTTTCATAGCCCCCTGGCCACTTACCGTTGTATCGGGCTGCGCCGTCAAAAAGCCAGTCTTCCGAGAGTGTAGATATACACGCTGTAGCCAAAGAGGAAGAAAAATGATCAGGTCATATAAACGGTTCAGTAAAATGCCACAATGTAGTGCGGTAACAGCCAAAAAGCGCAAGCACACAGAGACCAAGTTAAGGAAAAATAACAGTAAAAAACCAAACACGGTACGTGCGGAAGCCACAAATTGCTCCAAGGGAATCGCTGTGAAGGCCAGAGCCAGCGGGAGAATAAACCCCAACCCCAGCTGGGCCAGACCCAGGGTCCAATAGGAATCCATACCCGCAACGACAGGCCCGCTAATCGCCACCACACCCGTCATCGATTGATCTTGTTGCAATAATAATTCACGCGAGAAGGATAAACCTGCTTCAATCCCGGCAAAGCACAAGAGCAGAAGTAGTGCGGCCCACATCAAGCGCCGACGAGCGATGTCGGCCAAGGCACCGATAGAAGGAAACAGGCGAGTAATACGCAAACTTTCGATGACGACAATACCAGTGACAAGCTGTAAAAAAATCAACACAAGAGCGGTAATGTCCGCCGTAGCATAGGTGCCCAGGAAGTGGCCGTCGCCAACAATCTCTGTAATCGGACGAGCAATTAACTGGTGATTCACCCACACTCCAGCCAGTGCCACAAACAATACCAACGAGGACACCAGAAAACGATTCAAAGAGGAGATGGACAGAAGACGGAGGCTGCGATCACTCTCTTGCAAAATCTCTTCATATCGCGCCATATGCCCATCGAGCACTTTGCCGCGATAAATCAAAGATTCTACATTCCGATTGATACGCCCCAGGGTTTTCAGCATGGTGCGCCATCCAGGCATCATGCGTTTTAAAAGTTGGTGGCGCTCTCGTATGGCTTCCCGGTAGGATTCCAGAGCCCGCGACTCCGCCTTGCGCATGGACTGATTGATGGTCTCCAGCACATCGGCCACAACAGTATCATCCTGAGTAGGGATTTCCGCCACCGAGCGAATGGCCCTAGCCCAATTGGAGGGCTCCGGGGGAATCTCTGCGCTGCGCACATAATCCTCATCCAGCACGGTCATTTGTTCACAAAGACGGCGGTGTAATGTGGGATATTGCGCTAGATCCCGTTTTAGCGTTCCCTCTATACGCTCGAATTCGCGCTCAATCTGCCACTCAGCCATCTCCCGCCCCATAGCAAGTAGTACTTCCCGATTGCGCTCTCTCACCCGCTGCCCTGCCAACCCTATAGAGGTTGCGGCAAACAATAGCGAGCGGTGGCCAAAACGGGCCAGAGAGTAGATGGCTCTATGCGATGGTCCTCTACCAAGAAATAATGCTAGAACCGCCAAGCCTCCCCATAGCCAGAGTGGCAAAGTCTCTATTAGCTGATTCATGACATTTGATTCCCTTATAACACTGAGCGATACGCCATCCTACCAGCTGAAACACTGGCAATCGCCCAAAATGTCACACTTTATATTGCTTTATCGCGACAGCCCCGATGACCGAAGTTAGGCCGTTACGTTCGGCGAGGGGAATATGCCAGGTCATTTCATTTATCCCGCAATGGAAATGGATATTGTTCAACCCCGTCAATTTTCGCCTCCAAACCGAACGGTTTTTCAAACTACATACGAACACACTGAGAACCTGAATATTTCCCGCCAAAAACAAAATACCCAGAACTCTCAGAGAGACATAATCCGACACTAAAACCAATAGCCATAAAAATGGCAAAAAATAGGCTGCATACGCCAAATAACAAAAATAAAGATTCAGAAATTATCAGATTCTCGGCTACTTCAACCAACAAACTGGCAAGACGACATTACCTACAGGCGTTAATTTTTCATGAAAAATAAGGCACTGATTTTTCCAGACAACCCCATCGCCACTACTACACTCCAAACTAAATTCTCATCGAGTGAGTCATTCCCCCTAAAACAAAGAGGTAACTTGCGCAGCAAAGAAAACCGTTAAAGATCATTAGACATCAACCAGGAAACTTATACGACAGGAGTCGACAACGGATCTTGCACTCAACACTGAGGGTGATCCTTTTGTTTCAAGGAGAGGTACGAGGTATATGCCGGTTCTTTTTTTTAGCAACTCCGGCCTTCAGGGCGATCTTTTATTTTCACTGTTTTCGCAGTCCATTTCGATACCATGGGAAAAGGCCTGTATAGGAAAGCAAAGGCACTGCTTACAACATTACGAAGCAATTATCATCGATTGCTGGCAAATAGGCATCAACAATTGCTATAAGGATTTTTTATCGGACTTGAAAAAAATACGACACCCAAAAAACATCCTCATTAATTTCCCTGCCGATCTGCCAAACCACACCTTAGAGAAACTGCGCCAAACTGGCTGCTACTTATTATGCGACAGCAACGTAAGTCAGGAAAAGTTGATCCAGAGACTCAATACGGCTATTCATAGCTGTGACAGCAACCACTCGGATAACACTCAAACCCCGCTACCGCTCACTCGAAGAGAGCAGGAAATTCTAGGACAGTTAACCACTGGTGAACCCAATAGTGTGATCGCAACCAGACTACATTTGAGCGAGCATACCGTTAAAAATCACATGTATAACATATTCCGAAAAATCGGCGTAAAGAATCGCTTGCAAGCCAGCAACTGGGCAAAACTCAATCTCCAGGAAGAGAAAATATGAGGTTAACCCCGCTGATTCTGGTTCTTTGTGCAACAGTAACTTTCGCACAAGATAATACCAGAGTTCCTGAGGCAGATACCGACTCCGGTAGGCTGGAGGATGAAATCAGCGGGTTTAATATTGACCGAACAATAACCCGGACAGGGCATGATTTTGCTCGTTATCTCGGTGAATACAGGAACCTGAATTATCCAGATGCTACCTATAACCTGACAGTTTATGAACGCCCCTCAGCTCGCTGGGGAAACCTGATATGGGTTACCTATAACGACAAAATTGTATTTCGGCGCTTTATCAGCCCAAGTACCAATGACATTCACCGATTAGCAGATGAAGCTGCTCAGTATATTCATCAAGCGGTATTACAAGACCGAGTGAGTAGCGCTTTCACAGATAACTTTGATTTGGGAAAGGACGAATTCTAATGAACAAGCAGTATTGCATTTACTCCTCTTATCTAGCGGCTATCTTTTTTGCAAGTGGTACAGCGATGGCAACCGAATTAATTTACGAACCGGTAAATCCAAATTTCGGCGGCAATCCACTGAATGGTACTTACCTACTGCAAAATGCGCAGTCGCAAGACAGCAACGAAGACCCCGACAAGTATGACAGCATGTACGAGCAACCCAGTGCTTTGGATCGTTTTTCCGACTCCCTGGAAACACGTCTGCTCAATCAGCTACTCACCGACGTGGGCGATGGCAACAGTGGCGAATTAATTACTGATGACTTTGTTGTACAGATCGTTGACAACGACGGCGTACTTACCGTGTTAATCACCGATCGGAACACTGGCGACAAAAGCGAAATCGTTGTAAGTGGACTCAACCCCACAAATTAGATAAGAATCAACTCTGAAGGAAAACTGGCAATGCGCAATGCAATAAAAAAAGCCGTAGCCTTGCCCGCACTGGCGTTCACACTCACATTTAGCGGATGCTCTGCAGTCAAAAGCATTGGCGATGCCCTTTTTGGTCCTGGGCGCACCGATGCCATGCTGACCCCGCGTATGAATACCTATCGGGATTTGGTAAACCTACCAGAGCCCAAAGGAAAAATCCTAGCAGCGGTATACAGCTTTCGAGACCAAACCGGTCAATACAAGCCAGCCCCCAACAGTAGTTTCTCCACCGCGGTTACCCAAGGTGGTGCAGCCATGCTAATGGATGTGCTGAACGAATCTGGTTGGTTTATTGCGTTGGAACGCGAGGGATTACAGAATCTACTCACTGAGCGTAAGATCATACGCGCCGGGCTCAGTAAACCGGGCGCACCGGTAAATAATAATATTCCCCTGCCAACATTAATTGCGGCCAATGTACTTCTTGAGGGCGGTATCGTTGCTTACGACCAAAATATTCAAACTGGCGGTGCCGGTGCTCGCTACTTTGGTATCGGGGCTGATGAGCAGTATCGGGTGGATCAAGTCACCGTCAACCTTCGTGCGATTGATATACGGTCTGGCAGAATATTACACTCCGTATTAACGTCAAAGACAGTCTACTCCAAAGCAATAAGCGCCGATGTATTCCGCTATGTAAAATTCAGACGCTTACTGGAAATAGAAGCGGGGACAACATTTAATGAGCCCGCCCAGCTTGCTATGCTATCAGCGATGGAATCTGCAGTGATTCACTTAATCAGCGAAGGCATTGTACATAATTCCTGGGCGCTATCGAATCCCGATGATATTAACAATCCTATACTGCAATACTATTTAAACGACAGTACGGTAATTATGTAACCATTGCACACAGTTTAAAAGGCAGAGGTACCCATGCCAGGTAGTCATAAATATCATTTTTTACTCGCAACGGCCATCTTTGGCATGTGCACTGAAGTTTGCACAGCCTCCGATCTGGACAGCAACAGTGAGCTGGCTCTAAGCAGTGAATTGAGTTCAGCAAACCTATTATCCGTATCCAACCTCTCGGTAATCAATCAGGAAGGTGGCATCAATACGGTCAGCGTACGCCAAAGTGGTCGAACAAATTACACATCCGCCCACCAGGATGGCAACAGAAACAATCTCTCAGTAACCCAGGCAGGTGAAGATAATGTCGTGCTTTCACGCCAGGTTGGCGAGCAGAATCTCAGCGGATTAATTCAGATTGGATACGAAAACTGGATCAATATTGGACAATACGGTGTAGGTAATTCAGCCAGTGTTTCCCAGTTTGGCATGCAAAATAGCGCACACGTGGAAGAGGTTGGCATGTTACATAAAGTTAATATTTATCAGAGTGGCAATGGCCTGAATACCTCAGTAATAGTAACTGGCACAGCCACTGTAACCTATATCCGCCAATTTGATTAATTAAACGCTTCGATCAAGACTACAAAAATGGCACACACCTAAAAGCCAAGAATGTACAAACAGGGCAACTTTGGAAAATCTCTTCCTCCAAGTCATCCGCACTAACTCGAACACCTGAAAAGTCATCCTCCCTGTCAGAACTTATAAAATGGTGATCCAGGAAAAGCTTTGCCCCGTAAAAATAAGGCAGATACACAACAGAAATAAAGGCAAAACCTCTAAAAATTAATTTCACCAGTCACCAGAAAGTACATCCAGAACAAAGGAACTATATTCCTATTTTTTAGTGACTTCTATCCTATGGCGAATCACTGCATTACCAACAAAACTAATAACATATCTGATCAAATGTTGTTTTACACCTCTTGGACATTTTGTCATGCAGACATTAGGTTGTTTAGAGATCAATCTCACAAAGCCAGATAGGCTCCTTTTCTCAGGGAAATTTTCTCCGTACAGCACACGGAAGAAACCGACTCCCCCCTAAAGGCAACCGAGCAGTTAAGCCGTTCAAGAAAAAATTTAGTGTATTGAAGTAATAATCGCTGATTATTTTATTCGACCTAAATTCAACAATACAGCCATTCCTCGAGTTAAGGATTTCTGTATTGTGAATCCATGACATCTGGAAGATGTCATTAATTTCAGCACAGAGTGTGCTGAATCTAAAACGTCCAGAGTAAAGGAGTATCGCATGAAGGCGTTAACACCAATCGCAGCCGCAATCCTTATTGCCTCAAGTGGCAGTGTATTAGCCGCAAATAATACCACCTTGCAAAGCCAGCTTGGCGCTGGGAACATGGCCACTTCCGCCCAGGTAGGGCCCGGCAACGTAAACAACCTCGTGATTCAAACTCAAGTGGGTAATTTTAACGACTCCAATGCATTACAGACTCTCGGTAGTGATACAAACATTGTCCTGCACACTCAAACCGGAAATCAAAATAATGCAACATCTTCTCAATTTGGCGGAAGCCTAAATACCGCCTCAGTTTTTCAAGTTGGCAATGGTAATACAGGTATTACTACCCAATCAGCACCAGCATTCGCGTCCGCAGCTTTCATTAATCAGGGTGGCGACGTTAACGTTGGCTTCATAACACAAGCAGCCTCAGCTTTTGATGTAGCAGCCGTAAATCAGTTAGGTACTGCAAACTTTTCTACAATCACTCAAACTTTAAGCGTTGGCAACAGCGCTACTTCTAATCAAGCTGGCAATGCAAATATTTCCAATATAGCTCAAATTTTAGCTCTCGGAAATACTGCTGTCGCCAACCAAGCTGGCACCCTCAACCTTTCAAGTCATATCCAAACAGGTGCATTAAATAATTCAAACTCCTCCCAACTAGGTACTTTGAACTTTACATCTGCATTGCAGGCTGGCCTGGGTAATGACTCACAGACTCTTCAATCTGGTTTTGGCAACCTTTCCGCACATACGCAATTCGGCTCATTCAATGACGCGCTCACCGCTCAAGCTGGTTTAGTTAACGTATCTTCAATTACTCAGGCCGGATTAGGGCATGATGCAGCAACCACCCAAGTGGGCCTTGCTAATACACATACCACCCTTCAGTTTGGTTTAAATGAAACGGCTGTAGCAAGTCAAGTTGGCGTAGCTAATGTAGGCTTCATTTTGCAATAGCTCTTACAGTAGCTCCTTAGAGAAACAGATTCTTACGGCGGCCATCATTTGGCCGCCTTTTTTATATCTAGCGACCCTGCCAGGCACGCAGAATCTCTCATGACACTGTAAATGTCTGCCCTCCAATCAAATTGTCTACGACCAAAAAATAGAGCCAAACACGCCAGCCTATAACTCACAGTTATTTAATCACAAGTCATTTGGCACTCAAGTGTTTACAAAAAGGAAATACATACTTTCTTCTTAGATTAAAGAAACTTATCTCCCATGGCCTTCCAGCGCTTTCCCCACAAAACTCTACTCAGCATCAAGCTGTTATTTACGAGGTTAAAATGCTTTCCCCTAAAACTCAAAGAGGCTCAGGGCCCCTGTTGATATTTTGGAGAAACCCCCTCGAAGAACTTCTCCTACAGCAGGAAAAGAAACTCTTACGCAAGCTTTAGATGCTACCTTGCAATTCTTTCGAAAAAATTTTTTAGCAAAATCTGATTTCTTCAAGGAGTACCCGATGAACAAATATACCCCGATAGCCGCAGGTGTTTTTCTGGCTATTGCAGCAAGTGGCGCTATGGCCAACACCATACTTATCAATCAGAATGGTGTTGGCAATATGATCGCACCAGTCCAAGATGTCACGGTAGTTAACGGAACCATTATCATCAACCAGGTTGGTGATTTTAATAAGTCCACCCCAGAACAAACTGGTACCACTAGCAACAGCCTGATAGCCCATACTCAGATCGGCGACATGAATATGGCCGAGTCGTTTCAAGATAATAGCGCTCTTTCTTTTGGTATTATTAATCAAGAGGGTGACAGTCACCAAGCCACCACTAACCAGTCTTTAACAGGTGGATCATCAGCTACCATTTTCCAAAGCGGAACAGGAGCACAGTCTGCAACAGTAAATCAGTTTGCAGTTCTCACAAATTTCGCCACAGTGAACCAAGCTGGCTCGCCTAATAGTGCTAATGTGAACCAGTCTTTCGGTGTAGCTAACACCACTCTTGTCAATCAGTCTTCAAGCTATGCTACGGGCAATTCAATCACCACTATGCAGACCGGTGGTATATTCAATTCGATTGAAGCCCATCAGGATGGACGAGAAAACAGCGCTCTTGTCTCGCAGGCTTTTGGATCTGGAAATATCTCCTTTTCATGGCAGGATGGTAAAGTCAATGACATTAATGTCGCCCAATCGGGTAATAACAACTACAGTGGAATTTGGCAGTTCTGGGAAAGCAACGTAGCTATTCACAATCAGAGTGGCGATGACAACTGGGCTATGACCGAACAGCTCACCCCACATAACCTTGCCGCTGTGAGCCAACCTGGTGACATGAATGTTTCTAACATTCATCAGTCTGGTGGTACTCAAAATACAACCTTCTTAACTCAAAGTGGGAACAATAACAGCCTAGATGCAACGCAAGTAGGCAACTCGAACCTTATCTCAGTCCTACAAGCCGGTAACGGAGATATGCATGTTGTCAGTCAGATAGGTGATAATAACATGTATGTTTTCCCGTAAAATCTTCATCTAAATCGCTATCAAAGCTGATCCTCGGGGTCAGCTTTGTCATTAGCAATCCTCTATTTCTCTGATATGTTTATTTATCACACCCTACAACAACAACTCTCACGAAAACCCTATTAAAGAGTAGAGAAACCACTAAAAAATACACAAGCACCTTGACTCGCAGAACCAAACCAACTTCACCTCCAAAGAAATCAATATTTAAAATAATTAATAATCTATTAAAGCAATTAGTGTCACCATCTAAATTTCTGGAACATTTCAACTAAAGTTATACGAACAGACTAAAATATCTCCACCCAGGGTATCTCAAGCTTGCGAGCTAACCGAACCATAATGGACACAGCAGTAAACAGGAGTTAAACGTGAGGAAGATTACCATTCTGTCACTAGCAATCATGGTGTCTGGCAGCGGACTCACATACGCGGCAGGGAACACATCAACGGTTGGACAAAGTGGCACTAACAATCATGTCATGGTCGACCAAACTGACAGCAACGCTATCGACAATGATGTGGAGATCTACCAAGATGGTAGCCTCAACAATATAGAGACTACTCAAGTCAATGAGACTGACAGCTTGATTCACCAGACTCAGGAAGGAAAATTAAACGATGCTTACAGTCTCCAAATGGGCGGCATTGGTAATCGTGTTCTGATTTATCAAACGGGTATGGACAACCGCTCCAACACTTATCAGGTTTCTATACAAAATAGTGAAGCTCATATCCGCCAGAGTGGCACAGGTAACCAAGCCGAAATTCAACAGCATCTAGGCAGTGATAACCTATCCGTCATTGAACAAATTGGCAGTATTCATGGCGCTCTTGTTGGCCAATATGCCAGCTTTAATTCAGAGGCGTATATATACCAAGATGGTTCTTATCACGAAGCAACCATTGGCCAGGAAGGTACAGGGCACTATGCCAGGATATCGCAAACCGGCATGCACCATTCTGCCGATATCTCTCAAGCCGACATGTACAATGAAGCCGACATCACGCAAAGTGGTGAAGGCAACCTGAGCACTATTATCCAGGTATCATGGTATAACAGCGCCTTTGTCACCCAGGATGGATTTATGAACCAAGCCATTGTTATGCAATCTGGGGGTGGCGCCATGGGTGGTGGACATATGGTGGTTGTGAATCAATCTGGCAGCATGAATACAACTAACGTCACTCAAAGTGGGTTTGCTGGCTCTGCAAATATTACCCAAACAGGACATGGGAATACGGCCATAGTACACCAGTAAATACCTTCGTCTCCTAATGACCACAGCGGCCAAAGATTAACAAAGATCTTTGGCCGCTGTGGTCATATATCCTATTCATCAACCGAAGTTCTTTATCCGTGAGCTTTTTTACATATTTTATTGAAAAAAACTCTCATAAATTATCCATTTTCCTCTCATGGTGGCAGTACTTTTTTTCATCAAGAATAAATAAGTAATCAAGACTCCCACTCAGCAGTTGTGGAGAAAACGATGAAGGCCTCTTGGAAGCTACATTTAGCCAACGTCATATTAACCAGCTGCCCTTTCTCAGCTCAAGGTAATGACCAAACTGTTCGCCAAGTTCAAATTGGGATCGGGAACAACGCTACCGCTATTTAAAATTTTCCACTCACCCGGAGCAATCTAATTATCCAAGAAAAGATTGGTTTTTTTAATGATGCAGCCACAAACCAAGTAGCAGAAATTAGCAGCGCTGTCGCACAGTATCAGACGGGCCAACGGCTTTCATCTGAAATCAGTCAAGCTTTCGGGAGTGGCAATACAGGGCAAAGTGTGCAGATTGGGGCGAACAGCAAGCCAGAAACATTTCAAATTAATCAAACACAAGGCTTCTCACTGCACACTCAAGATGGACAAAGTCACTTTGACTTAACATTGCAACGTCTGGGTCCAATAATAGTATTCAAATTCAACAAGCCGATCGTTTAAATAATGCGACCGCTCATCAGAGCATAAATTTTGGCGGCGATATTAATAGTACACAGGCCGGTATATTCAATAGCGTGAATAGTCGCCAGCAAGGGGTTTCCCACGAAGTCACTGTCGTTCAGACTGGAGGGTTCAATAAGGCTGATACGACCCAGCTAGGTAGCGGCCAATGTGCCACAGCGCTACAAACCGGTGTGGATAACCTGATCAACCTCACCCAGACGGGAAAAAACAACAGCGGTAATCTCACTCAATTGGAAGTCAGCAATGGGGCTTTTTTACTTCAGTCCGGCAGTTTTCTCACCGCGAGCGTTGGGCAGCTCGGTGGTTTTAATCATGTATCCATATCGCAATTTGGTCAGAATCAGGATAGTCAAGTCATTCAGATTGGCATTAATAACCACAGCCGTATTCATCAGTAGAGTTCAGGATGGCCCCCTTAGTATTCCATCGGGACAGTAAGAGGTGACATTATTTCTGACACTGCGCGTTAATTTAGGTTCCTTACACCTGGACACAACTAGAACTTTTTTCCTGTTCAAATAGTACTTCTTTCCTATAGCCCTTAAACGAGATAGGAACAAAACTTAAAAAGGCGGAACAAACATTTGCGCTCCTTAGCAGTATCAGGGATGCCAACCAGAATGCAGCAACTTTCTCCTCTCCTGAATTTTCTCCATCGAGTCCGCCTCTTTATGCCGGCTCTTTCCCTATGTATTTACAACGCCATTGTACTTTGGCTCTATAAGGTCAGGCCCTAACGCCGTACTGCAAAATTAGGCACGGCACGCTGTTCCTTCTATCAGCACACCGGCTCAGTGCTCCAATCGTGACGCTCTTTTTTAAGCAGTAATGGAGATACTCATGAAAACTGTAACCTCAATCGCAGCCGCTATCGCTTTCGTGGTTAGCGGTAGCGCTTTAGCCGACAACAATATTACTTACCAGAATCAAAACGGCATGGGTAACTTCGGCTTTGTTGATCAAACTGGTCCCCACAGCTACGACAACCTAGTAAATCAAGAGCAACATGGAGAATACAACACAGCTGTGAGCCTACAGGCCTATGAGCACCACAGTACTGTTTTGCAATACCAGGATGGTCATAGCAACTATGCAAATGCATTTCAGACTGGTGGATCTGAAAACGTGGCTATGAGTGAGCAGATAGGCATGAACCACAGCTCCTTGACACTCCAGCTTGGAGAGGAGGGTAGCTTTTCCTTCCATGCACAAGAGGGTAAGGAAAATACCGCCTGGACCTACCAACAGTCTGGCAATACCAACCAAGCCACCATCTTACAAAGTAGTGACTACAGTAAGGCGACAGTAACCCAAGTCGCTAGCGATAACAGCGAAGCGATGGTTTCACAGGACGGGGAAATGAATAGCGGTGATATACACCAAACCGGTGGATTTCATCGAGCCCATATGATCCAGGGGGATGGCGGTAATAACGACGGTGACATCCGCCAACATGGGTTCGGCCATGACGCCAGAATGTATCAGGAAGGCTGGTATAACGAGGCGGATATTTCTCAGGCTGGCAGCCATCACTCTGCGACAACCAAGCAAAGTGGTCAAGGTAACGATGTTTATCTCGGACAGGTTGGCAACAAGCATCTTGCGGAAGCGACCCAAATTGGCTCCCACAACTACAGCTTGGTTTCCCAGGTTGGCCGCTATGGAACCGCCAAAGTTCACCAATATGGCGACAGCAACCAAAGCTATATTTCCCAGTAAAACGACGCCACAAAAAAGGGCGGCCTCTGGCCGCCCTTTTTTTAGAAGCCCCTGTTACAGGTGCTCTACAGTTTCAATTTCATATTCCACCGCACCCGATGGGGTATGCACCACAACGATCTCCCCCACTTCCTTACCAATCAGAGCGCGGGCAATGGGGGAATTCACCGAAATTTTTTGCTTTTTCACATCGGCTTCATCATCACCTACAATTTTGTAAGTCACTTCTACATCATCATCCAAGTGGATAATGGTTACTGTAGTACCGAAGATCACCTTGTCACTGGGCTCAATCGACTTTACGTCAATAACCAGCGAGTGGGACAGCTTCGCTTCGATCTCTTGAATTCGACCTTCAATAAAGCCCTGCTTTTCACGCGCCGCATGGTATTCGGCGTTTTCCTTCAAATCACCGTGTTCGCGAGCCTCAGCAATCGCTTCCACCACGGCTGGGCGCTCGACTTTTTTCAGATTATCCAACTCTGAACGCAGTGCTTCCGCGCCTTCTACGGTCATTGGTACCCGATTCACTATGGGACCTCCATTATTGTTACTACGCAACCGGACCCTGTGTCACCACAAGGCCCGATCCGAACTGACGAATTGTTTTAGCTGTTTAGGACAGTTTTATCACACGCTGATGCAGATCCTGCAGACGACGCACCTGCAGCGGCTCTTCCTGGCGCATCGCCATTGCCATGGCCTGTGCCGCCGCCAGGGTGGTGGTGTAGCACACCTGGTGGTTCTCGGCGCTGCGGCGGATATCCGCAGAGTCGCGAATCGCCTGGCGCCCTTCGGTGGTGTTCACCACCAGCGCAATCTCGTCATTTTTGATCATATCGACGATATGCGGGCGACCTTCACTCATCTTGTTGACGGTTGTAACGGGAATATCATTTTCTTGCAAGACCTTGGCGGTACCACGGCTGGCAATCACCTCGAAGCCCAGCTCGACCAGATCGCGGGCAACACCCACGGCATCTGCCTTATCGAAGTCACGCACAGAGATAAATGCGCGACCGGATTCCGGCAGGCGATCGCCGGCGGCAACCAGGCCCTTGTCGAAGGCTTCTGCGAAGGTCGCACCAACGCCCATTACTTCGCCAGTAGACTTCATCTCGGGGCCGAGAATCGGGTCCACTTTGGGGAACTTGTTGAAGGGGAATACAGACTCTTTGACGGAGTAGTAGTCCGGTACGATCTCTTCGGTAAAGCCCTGCGCCTGCAAGCTGATACCGGCCTGGCAACGCGCCGCCACTTTCGCCAAGGAGGAACCGATACACTTAGAGACAAACGGCACGGTGCGGGAGGCACGCGGGTTCACCTCGATCACATAGATCTCGCCGTCCTGATAGGCCAGCTGGGTGTTCATCAGACCAATTACGCCCAATTCGCGCGCCATGGCTTTTACTTCTTCGCGCATGCGGTCCTGCACGTCCGCCGGCAGGCTGTAAGGCGGCAGGGAGCAGGCGGAGTCGCCTGAATGCACGCCACACTGTTCGATATGCTGCATGATGGCGCCGATTACAACGTCTTTGCCATCGGATACCGCGTCGATGTCCACCTCGATGGCCGCGTTGAGGAAGTGGTCCAGCAGCACCGGGGCCTCATCGGAAACCTGCACCGCTTCTTTCATGTAAGTGAGCAGCTCGTCTTCCTTGTAGACGATCTCCATGGCACGGCCGCCCAATACGTAGGAGGGGCGCACGACCAGCGGGTAGCCCACATCTTTGGCTGCCTGGATGGCTTCGGACACAGAGCGCACGATGGCATTCTTCGGCTGTTTGAGGCCGAGACGCATAATCATCTGCTGAAAGCGTTCGCGATCTTCAGCGCGATCGATCTGCTCCGGAGTGGTACCGATAATCGGAACCCCTTCGTTAGCCAGGTGACGCGCCAGGTTCAGCGGCGTCTGGCCACCGAACTGTACGATGACACCTTCCGGCTTCTCTTTGGCAACAATTTCCAGCACGTCTTCCAGGGTGACCGGCTCGAAGTAGAGGCGATCGGAAGTGTCGTAATCGGTGGAAACGGTCTCCGGGTTACAGTTGACCATAATGGTCTCGTAGCCGTCTTCGCGCATCGCCAGGGCGGCGTGTACACAGCAGTAGTCGAACTCGATGCCCTGACCGATACGGTTGGGCCCACCGCCGAGCACCATGATTTTCTTGTTATCGGACGGCTCTGCCTCACACTCTTCGTCGTAAGTGGAGTACATATAAGCAGTCGAGGTACTGAATTCAGCGGCACAGGTATCCACACGCTTGAAGGACGGGAAGATACCCAGCTTATGGCGGAATTCGCGCACCGTTTTCTGGCTCACGCCCAGCAGGTCTGCCAGGCGACGGTCTGAGAAGCCCTTACGCTTCAGGAAGCGCATATGCTCAGCCGTCAGCGCCGAGGTGGGCAGGGACTTGAGCGGCTCTTCGATTTTGATCAGTTCTTCGATCTGCACCAGGAACCAGGGATCGATACCGGAAAGCTCGAAGATTTCATCGATGCTCATACCCATGCGGAAGGCATCGCCCACATACCAGATACGCTCGGCACCCGGTATGGAGAGCTCACTGCGCAAACGGTTCTCGGCACCGTCTTTGCTCGGATCGATCTTGCTTTCCAGGCCGAAGCTGCCCACTTCCAGACCGCGCAGCGCTTTCTGCAGGGACTCTTGGAAAGTGCGGCCGATGGCCATCACCTCGCCTACCGATTTCATCTGGGTGGTCAGGCGCGCATCCGCTTCACCGAACTTCTCGAAGGTAAAGCGCGGAATCTTGGTGACAACGTAGTCGATGGACGGCTCGAAAGACGCCGGGGTAGCGCCGCCGGTGATATCGTTCTGCAGTTCATCCAGGGTGTAGCCCACCGCCAGCTTGGCCGCGACCTTGGCGATCGGGAAGCCGGTGGCCTTGGAGGCCAGTGCGGAGGAGCGAGATACACGGGGGTTCATCTCAATCACAACCACGCGGCCAGTCTTCGGGCAGACGCCGAACTGTACGTTGGAACCGCCGGTCTCAACGCCGATCTCGCGCAATACCGCGATAGACGCGTTGCGCATCAGCTGGTATTCCTTATCGGTCAGCGTCTGCGCCGGCGCTACCGTGATGGAATCACCGGTATGCACACCCATCGGGTCAAAGTTCTCGATGGCGCACACGATAATGCAGTTGTCGTTCTTATCGCGAACCACTTCCATCTCGTACTCTTTCCAGCCGAGCAGGGATTCGTCGATCAGCAGTTCGTTGGTGGGGGAGAGATCGAGACCACGCTTACAGATCTCTTCAAACTCCGGCCAGTTGTAGGCCACACCGCCACCGGAGCCGCCCATGGTGAAAGACGGGCGGATAATGACCGGGAAACCGAACACTTCCGGTACCTTCTTCGCCTCTTCCATGGAGTGCACGATCTTGGCGCGCGGAGTTTCCAGGCCGATGGCCTTCATGGCCTTATCAAACAGGTCGCGGTCTTCCGCTTTCTCGATAGCGTCTTTGTCCGCACCGATCAGCTCGACATCGAATTTCTTCAGGACACCGTGTTTGTCCAGGTCGAGGGCGCAGTTCAGTGCTGTCTGGCCACCCATCGTGGGCAGGATGGCGTCGGGACGCTCCTGTTCGATGATCTTGGCGACAGTGCGCCACTCCACCGGCTCGATGTAGGTGGCATCGGCCATGGACGGATCGGTCATGATGGTGGCCGGGTTGGAGTTCACCAGGATGACCCGGTAGCCCTCTTCGCGCAGCGCCTTACAGGCCTGGGCGCCGGAGTAGTCAAATTCGCACGCCTGGCCGATAACGATGGGGCCGGCGCCGATAATCAGTATGCTTTGGATATCTGTGCGTTTTGGCATCTTTCTTCCGTTCTACTACCGGCCCAGGCCGGCTGCGCTTAATTTCATACGTGTCTTGTTAAAACCGCCGCAAAAGCGGCGGTTGTTCGCCCTACCCTGGGCAGCTACACCCTTAGGCGCGCTCTTTCATCAAATCGATAAAGTGGTCGAACAGCGGCGCCACATCGTGTGGGCCCGGGCTCGCTTCCGGGTGGCCCTGAAAGCTGAAGGCCGGCTTGTCTGTCAGGCGGATACCCTGCAAGGTGCCGTCGAACAGGGACTTGTGGGTAACTTCCACATTGCCCGGCAAGCTATCGGCGTCCACTTCGAAGCCGTGGTTCTGCGCAGTGATCATCACCTTGGTGCTGTTCAGGTCCTGTACCGGGTGGTTACCACCGTGGTGACCGAACTTCATCTTGGCGGTTTTGCCACCCACTGCCAGACCCAGCAGCTGGTGTCCCAAGCAGATGCCGTAGGTGGGGATACCGGCGTCGAGGATTTCGCGGATAGCGGCAATCGCGTATTCGCAGGGCTCGGGGTCGCCGGGTCCGTTGGACAGGAAGACACCGTTGGGATTCATCGCCAGCACTTCCGAGGCCGAGGTCTCCGCCGGTACCACCGTGATATCACAGCCGCGATCCACCAGCATACGCAGGATATTACGCTTCACACCAAAGTCATAAGCCACCACTTTGAAGGGCTGCTCCGGCGCGGCTTTGTGGCCTTCACCAAGGGTCCAGGTGCCTTCGATAAAGGGGTAGGCTTCCTTGGTGCTAACCACCTTAGCCAGGTCCATGCCTTTCAGGCCGGCGAAATCCTTGGCCTTGGCCAGGGCTTCCTCGCGGTCGATATTGTCGCCAGCGACAATACAACCGCTCTGGGCGCCCTTGTCGCGCAGCAGACGAGTCAGGCGACGGGTATCGATATCCGCGATGCCGACGATATTGCGCTCGCGCAGGTAGTCCTCCAGGGACTGCTCACTGCGAAAACTACTGGCCAACAGCGGCAGATCGCGAATCACTAGGCCGGCGGCCCAGATCTCGGCGCACTCTTCGTCTTCCTGGTTGGTACCCGTGTTGCCGATATGTGGATAAGTCAGAGTCACAATCTGGCGGGCGTAGGAGGGATCGGTAAGGATCTCCTGATAGCCGGTCATTGAGGTGTTGAACACCACCTCGCCAACAGAACTGCCGTGGGCGCCGATGGCGCGTCCTTCAAAGACGCTACCATCTGCGAGCACCAGCAGCGCGGGAGTTGTACTCTGCATAAAGTTGTGGGGCATGAAAGCCTCCGACGTAGGGACAGCTTTAGTCAAATTGAACTCCAATCTTCAGAACTGCTTCCGGGCGGGGTTTGCGGGCTTAGGAGCATACAGGCTCCTGACTGGCGCGCGCATAAAAAAGCGAGATGAAACATCGCAGCTTCATCTCGCTTTAAAAATCTTTTCACGCGCGGCTCTCACAAGTTGAGCCGATGCTTGCCACCGGCTTTTCGGTGGGCTCGCGCTGTGCGATTCAGCTTCGCGGCACCGGCCCAAATCGGGCGCAGATTCTACGCGAATTTACCCATGGACGCTAGTGCAAAAATGCAGCAAAAGCGATCCAAATCCTCTCCTCACTCCATCTTGCGGCCGAGGCGGAACAAACTGTTACCCATCTTCAACTCCGCTTTCTCCAGCATGGTTTTGTTCATGCGCAAAGCCACCTCACCATTGGTGTCGGCAAACTCGATCATCCCCCCGGTTACCGCAAAGCGCTCGGCATCGCTCACCGTAAGGACAGGAAAGAATTCCACGGTCACCAGCGTCTTCAGCAGGTTGGCGCGATCCATTGAACCGAGAACCACAATCTGGCACTTGCGCGCGCGCAGTATGTCTTTGAGATCGATCCTCTCCAGCGCCACCCGACGCCCATCGATACGCTGGTTCTTGAAACGCTCCGCCAGGGTCTCTCCCAGAGAATCGCCACCCAGCAGACACACTTTGAACGGTGCGCTGTGATTGTCGAAGGCATTGACCGGCCACTGCAGGTTGTAGGCGAAATGCACGATGTAATCCACCATCACTCGCCGCCCCAAGGGGGTGTCCGAAAGATTGACCGCAGCCAGGGCCACAGGCGCAATCAATACACTCAACAGCAGTGAAAAGAAGAGGGAAAGGCGGGGGAGCGAAAGTCTGTGGCTAGGTGTCTTCACGGTCGTATAAGCCCTGCGGTTCACACTGCCTGTACCGTAGGAGCGGCCCCGGCACAGGGTGTCTATCGGCGGATACCTGCGGCACTCAAACGCTACCGAGGCTCGATAAGCGCGCCAGCGGAAAGCCCGGCCACCCCTGAAGGTTAGTCCACCGGGCCCGGCACCGCCGGCGCCCCGCCACACGGCTTACTGCTTAGGCGAATCGCTTTCCGAGTCGCTGCGCGGCGCATGTGCCGACGCCGTCGAACGCCACTTCAAGGCCTTTTCAATCGACATAATCATGGCGCCTGCCACATCTTTGCGGGTGGCACTCTCGATCCCCTCAAGACCAGGTGAAGAGTTCACCTCAAGCAGCAGCGGGCCCTTGCGCGAGCGGATAATATCCACCCCAGCCACCTTCAAGCCCAACGCTTTCGCCGCCTTCACCGCAATGCGCTTTTCATCCGCGGTTACCTTAACCACCGAAGCCGTGCCCCCCTGATGGATATTGGCACGAAACTCGCCCGGTGCAGCCTCCCGCTGAATCGAGGCGACTACACGCCCATCGATCACAAACAGGCGCAGGTCCTTGCCCTGAGCCTCGCGAATAAATTCCTGCACCAACAGGTTCGCTTTCAGTGACTTAAAGGCATTGATCACCGACTCTCCCGCCTTGCGGGTTTCCGCCAGTACCACGCCGCGCCCCTGGGTGCCCTCAAGCAGCTTCACCACCAAAGGCGCACCGCCGACCATTTCAATCAGCTCATTGGTGTCCACTGGCGAATTGGCAAAACCCGAGGTGGGGATGTTCAAACCACTCCGCTGCAACAATTGCAGAGAAAACAGCTTGTCCCGCGATTGGCTGATCGCCGCAGAACCATTCAAGGCAAACACTTCCAGGCTCTCGAAGTGACGAGTCAGCGCGCAACCGTAAAAAGTCTGGCTGGGACGAATTCTCGGAATAATGGCATCCAGGTTATTCAGGACACGGCCGTCGCGGTAGTGCACCTCGGGCTCATCCGCATCCAGCTTCATATAACACTGGCGCACATCCAAAAAGGTCATGCGGTGGCCGCGTTCGGCGCCCGCCTCCATGATGCGGCGATTGCTGTAAAGATCCGGATTGGAGGCCAACAAGCCGATGCGCAGTCCGGTGCCTGCGATATGGTGCTCGTCCCGATAAAATTCATCGAGCTGACTTTTTGGCATCTCGCCCAGACAAAAACCTTCGGAGGGGTCGACCATCATGCGTCCGAGCATCGCCTCGCGCCCGAGCAACATTCGATAGCCCATGCTGTCGCGGTTGGTCAGGGTCAACTCGATATCCCAGACACTACCGCCGATCGAGAGCGCGGTGCGAATGACCGGCCGCCTCTCCGATTCCCCCGAGGAACTGCGTACCAGGCGCTTATCGAGTATGCGGGCTTCACAGCGCACAGTGGGACGGCGCTGGTGCTGCAGCGGGTGCGCCTCGAAGCTCACCCAGGGCTCACCGTCGCGTTTAAACGTCTGAATATTATATGCGTGCAGGCATGATGTTTTAGCCCCGGAATCTACCCGAGCCTTGATCGCGGGGATTCCCAAACCGGGAAAAGCACACCACTCTTCACTGCCGACAATCAGCTTTTTTTCCAAACACAAATCCTCAACATTTTTTAATTTATCGGGCGAGAGAACTCCCCGAATCCTTTTCCTACCCTTCAGAAAACCGTTGCTGCGGGCAAATTAATTCAGTCCCAGCACGTCGCGCATATCATAGTATCCCGGTGCCCGTGCCGAGCCCTCTTCTCCCGCCAACCACAGCGCTGCTCGCACTGCCCCGCGAGCAAAAGAAAGGCGGCTGCTGGCGCGATGACTTATTTCAACCCGCTCTCCCTCGGCCAAAAACATCACCGTGTGCTCTCCGACCACATCACCGCCACGCACGGTGGCGAAGCCGATGGTGTCACGCTCGCGCGCACCCGTCTGGCCCTCGCGCCCATAAATAGCCACTTTATCCAGATCGCGCCCAAGTGTTTCCGCCACGACCTCGCCCATGCTTAGCGCGGTACCCGATGGGGCATCCACTTTATGGCGATGATGGGCCTCCACAATTTCTATATCCGCGTCTTCGCCCATTACCCGCGCAGCGGTTTCCAGCAATTTAAAGCACAGGTTTACGCCCGTGGAAAAATTACTAGCCAGGCAAAGTGGTATTTTGTCACTGTGACTGAGCACTGCAGTTTTTTGTCCGGCATCAAATCCAGTGGTACCAATCACTATGGGGCGATTCTGGGCTGCGCAGTAAGCCGCGTTTTCTACCGTGGCCTGGGGTGCACTGAAGTCGATCAGTACATCGAATTCTGATTTTTCCAAACGGTCTACAATCGCGATGCCATTGCGACCAAGGCCGGCAACCTCACCGGCATCGGCGCCCACCAGGCTGGAACCGGGGCGCACTATGGCTGCGGAGAGTTCCGCCTCTTTAGCGAGCATTAACGCCTCCGCCAGGGCCCGCCCCATACGTCCGCCAAATCCAGTGATCGCTATTTTTACTGCCATTGCAACGCTCCTGCTTTACGCCCATAAGGAGCGGAATATTACCCCGCACGGCCAGAAAGCAGCTACAAAAAGAGCCGATTAAAAGTGATCATTTTCTTCACCGATCAATCTGACCCCCACACTTTTATGGGCACAAGAGAAATTACGAAGCACATCTTTATTACCAAGTAACCAGCACGCCTTAAAAACGGTGACAAGTACCGGTGCTAGGCTTATTTCAGTGGGGTAAATGGAGCGCCATCATGCGACTTATGATTCGATCAAACCACCTGCCGAATGTACTGGTGGTGGTAATTTCCCTGACTCTGGCTTTTGGTAGTACGCCAGTGTCCGCCCAGCAACAGGGAAGCAATGCCGATTTTTGGGAGAGATATGACGATATCAACGATTGGGTGACGCTGCGTCTGCAGCTCACTCCTGGCCAGAAGAAAGCCGTGTTGCCCATTATGCAAAAAAGCATCGCGGAAAAAAAAGCCGTGCTAGAGCACTATGGCTTTTTGAGCGGCGATAAAATTCGCCTGACACCCAAACAACGCGGCGAAATAGGCGCACAGTTAGCCGCTATCAGCGCTCAAACACTAAAAGAATTAAAGGGAATACTAAATAAACAGCAATTAAAGGAGGTGAGCAGAATTCAGCAAGAATTCCTGCAGGGACTCGCCGCGCGCCTGAGAGCCCGCTCTGCCCAAGAGGGCTGACCCGGTATCGACACCGGGCCAACATTCACTATCTCAGGTAGCCCCAGAATAGAAGCCACCTGTTGATTAGTAGCCGCTAGGTTACAGCTTCATATCGCCAAAAAAGCTCTTCACGCCCTCGAACCAACCGGTCTGGCGTGGCGCATTCTTCTTCTCACTGAGCGTATCGGCAAACGCTTGTAGCAGTTCTTTTTGCTTACTGGAAAGGCTCACCGGGGTTTCCACCACAACACGGCAAAGCAGGTCGCCAGTGGCACCACCGCGTACCGGAGTGACGCCCTTACCGCGCAAGCGGAACAGCTTGCCAGTCTGACTCTCGGCCGGGATCTTCAGCTTCACCTTGCCTTCTAGGGTTGGCACTTCCAGTTCACCGCCGAGGGCGGCGGCGGAAAAGCTGATCGGCACTTCGCAATAGAGGTTCTTGCCATCGCGCTGAAACAGGTCGTGCTCTTTTACCACCACCTGCACGTAAAGGTCTCCCGCGGGGCCGCCATCGGGGCCCGCTTCACCCTCACCAGTCAAGCGAATACGATCGCCGGTATCCACACCGGGAGGCACTTTAACCGACAGAGTCTTGGTTTCCTCTACCCGGCCGCGACCATGGCAACTGCCACAGGGGTCGGAGATGATAGAGCCGCGACCACGGCAGTTGGGGCAGGTTTGCTGAACAGAGAAGAAACCCTGCTGCATGCGTACCTGGCCCGCCCCGCCACAGGTACCACAGGTCTGCGGCGAAGAGCCGGCCTTGGCACCGGAACCGTGGCAGCTGTCACAAGAGGCCAGCGTGGGTACCCGGATCTTGACGGTAGTGCCGCGCACCGCATCTTCCAGATCCAGCTCCAGGTCATAGCGCAGGTCGGAACCGCGCGCCGGGCCACCGCGACGGCCACCACCGCCGCCTCCACCGAAAATATCGCCGAACACATCGCCGAAGATATCGGAGAAGCCACCAAAACCGCCGGCTCCGCCACCGCCCATCTGGCCTTCCACACCGGCGTGACCAAACTGGTCATAAGCCGCGCGCTTCTGCGAGTCGGACAGTACCTCGTAGGCTTCGTTGGCCTCTTTGAATTTATTTTCCGCTTCCGCATCATCGGGGTTGCGGTCCGGGTGAAACTTCATGGCCACCCGGCGGTAAGCTTTCTTCAGCTCTGCATCTGAAGCGCCACGCTCGACGCCCAGGACTTCGTAATAATCGCGTTTCGACATAAAACTATGTTCTCTGGTCCGGCATCAAGAACGGCCAAACTCTCTTTCTACTTTTCAGTTCCTAACCAAACCCCGCAAATTACCATTGCGGAGCCCTGCCAAACCGCTCAAACGCAGCCATATTGGCAGGTACCTGAAACAACACAGGGCGCGGGCCTCTGAAAGTAAGGCGCCGCGCCCCTGAAGTGCTCCGGTGGCCACTGTAAAAGCTGCCACCGGAAATGCAAGCGAACGCTTACTTACCTTCTTTTTTGTCGTCCTTAACTTCTTCGAACTCCGCGTCTACCGCATCGTCGCCCGCGGAGGACTGCTGTTCACCCTGGGCACCAGCACCGGCAGCCTCTTCGGCACCAGCGGCCTGGGCCTGCTCGGCGTACATTTTCTGTGCAACCGGGCCAGAAGCTTCGGTCAGCTTGGTGGTCGCCGCTTCCATGGCCGCCTTGTCGTTGCCTTTGACCGCCTCTTCCGCTTCGGTGATTGCCGCTTCAATCGCGGATTTCTCGTCAGCGGTGGCCTTGTCGCCAGCTTCTTCCAGAGTCTTCTTGGTGGCAGAGATCAGACCGTCGAGGGTATTGCGAGTCTGCACCAGCTCCTCGAACTGCTTGTCCGCTTCGGCATTGGCCTCAGCGTCCTGCACCATCTTATCGATCTCGTCCTCGGACAGACCGGAAGAGGCCTTGATCACGATGGACTGCTCTTTGCCTGTCGCCTTATCTTTCGCGTGTACGTGCAGGATGCCGTTGGCATCGATATCGAAGGTCACTTCGATCTGCGGAACACCGCGGGGGGATGGCGGAATGTCGGCCAGGTCAAAACGACCCAGAGATTTATTCTGGGAAGCCTGTTTGCGCTCGCCCTGCACCACGTGAATAGTGACCGCAGTCTGGTTGTCATCCGCAGTGGAGAACACCTGGGACTTCTTGGTGGGAATCGTGGTGTTCTTGTCGATCAGCGGAGTCGCAACACCGCCCATGGTTTCGATACCCAGGGTCAGCGGGGTTACGTCCAGCAGCAGTACGTCTTTTACATCACCAGACAGCACGGCGCCCTGAATGGCAGCGCCCATGGCAACAGCTTCGTCCGGGTTAACGTCTTTGCGCGGCTCTTTACCGAAGAATTCGGTCACTTTTTGCTGAACCAGTGGCATACGGGTCTGACCACCCACCAGGATCACTTCGTCTACGCCAGAGGCGGACAGATCGGCGTCCTGCAGGGCAATTTTTACCGGCTCCAGGGAGCGAGCAACCAGTTCTTCCACTAGGCTTTCCAGCTTGGCGCGTGTCAGCTTAACAACCAAGTGCTTGGGACCGGTGGCATCTGCGGTGATATACGGCAGGTTCACTTCGGTCTGCTGGCTGGAGGACAGCTCGATCTTGGCTTTTTCTGCCGCTTCCTTCAGACGCTGCATGGCCAGGGGATCGCCTTTCAGATCAATACCCTGATCTTTCTTGAATTCCTCTGCGAGGTATTCGATCAGACGCATGTCAAAGTCTTCACCACCGAGGAAGGTGTCACCGTTGGTGGACAGTACTTCGAATTGCTTCTCGCCATCGACGTCGGCGATTTCGATGATGGAGATATCGAAGGTACCACCACCCAGGTCGTATACCGCTACGGTGCGATCGCCACCCTGCTTGTCGAGGCCATAGGCCAGAGCGGCGGCAGTGGGCTCATTGATAATGCGCTTCACATCCAGACCCGCGATACGACCGGCGTCTTTGGTCGCCTGACGCTGGGAGTCGTTAAAGTAAGCCGGTACGGTAATTACCGCAGCATCGACTTTCTCACCGAGAAAATCTTCCGCGGTCTTTTTCATTTTCTTCAGGACTTCAGCGGATACCTGCGGCGGCGCTTTTTTATCGCCCTTCACTTCTACCCAGGCATCACCGTTGTCAGCTTCAGTAATGGTATAAGGCACCATTTTGATATCTTTCTGAACAACGTCATCCTTGAATTTACGGCCAATCAGGCGCTTTACCGCAAACAGAGTATTCTGGGGATTGGTCACCGCCTGACGCTTGGCGGACTGGCCCACCAGGATTTCGTTGTCGTCAGTGAAGGCAACAATAGAAGGTGTAGTACGATCGCCTTCGGCGTTCTCGATTACACGCGCTTTGTCACCATCCAGGACCGCCACACAACTGTTGGTGGTACCCAGGTCGATGCCGATAATTTTTCCCATCTGTAAAATCCTCATTTGGTGCGCGCGGCCAGCTCTTCTCTGTTTACTGCGCGCGAATAATTCCTGATGTCAGCTATATTGGTGCCGGCCGATGAAATTCAAGGCCGCTTTGCACACCTGCCGTTACGGCGCTTTGCTGACCACCACCATGGCCGGACGCACCAGGCGACCGTTAAGGCGATACCCTTTTTGAAACACTTCCATCACCGTATTCGGTTCCACCTCCCCACTGGGCACCTGGGTCATAGCCTGGTGTAGCTCGGGGTCGAAGGGCTCACCGGCCGGATCGACAATTTCCACGGAATTTTTCGTCAGAGTATCGACGAAAGATTTGTGGGTTAGCTCGATACCTTCCACCAATGCTTTGTTGCCTTCATCTGCGGGATCGATGGTGGCGAGGGCGCGCTCCAGGTTGTCTACAACCGGCAACAAATCCTGCAGCAGTTTCTCTACCGCAAACTTGCGCGCGCGCTCCACATCCTGCTGCGCACGGCGGCGGGCGTTTTGCTCCTCGGCCTGGGCACGCAGGGCGATATCCTTCTGCACCGTCAACTGCTCCTGCAGTTTGATGATTTCATCGTGCAGGGTATCGGCACTCTCCGCCTCTTCGTGCAGGGCTTCTTCAGCCTGCTCGCGCTCGGCTGCGGAGGGATCTTCAATCTCCGCGGAAACCGCCTCGTCCGTCGCTGTCAGGTGTTCATCAGCCAGTGATTCCGGCTGCACCCCCTCTTTGATCTGATCTTCTTCGCTGCGCTCTCTGGCCACTGCTTTCTCCGTCGCGTCGACTCTGTCAGTAATGAGTTGGGCCCGCCCCGCGGGCTCTGGGGCTATATGGGGCCATCTCCGCACAGTTCAAGTGGTTTTTAGCGTCCGCGCATTCCGGCAGGGTAATGTGGCCCCGGCCCTATAGCTAACCGGGAACAGATACTGTATAAATAACCACTACCAAAGGCCGAGGTGCCTGTCGACAAAACAAGGACATAAAAGCGATAACTATGTTGCTGCATCTGTCTATCAGCCAATTCACCCTGGTGGACCAACTGGAGTTGGAGTTCGGCCCCGGAACTAGCACCCTCACCGGCGAAACCGGCGCGGGCAAGTCCATCACCCTCGATGCACTGGGGCTCGCTTTGGGCGGCCGCGGCAGCGCCGAACTGGTGCGCGCTGGCGCCCAACGCGCCGATATCAGTGCCACTTTCGATATCTCCGATCACCCCAGCGCCACCGCATGGCTTGAATCTCAGGAATTAGATATCGGCCAGGAAGTCATTCTTCGCCGCACTATCGGCTCTGATGGGCGCTCGCGCGCTTACATCAACGGCCAGCCGGTGACCCTACTGCAGCTGCGCGCCCTGGGCGAACAGCTGATCGATATCCACAGCCAGCACGAACACCAATCGCTGCTGAAAAAGGAAACCCACCGCCGCCTATTGGACGAGTTCGCCCAGGCTCAGGATCTGGCCGCCGAGACCCGCAGCCGCTTTAAAACCTGGCAGGACCAGTACCGCCGCTACCGCACGTTGGCCAGCAGTGCCGAAGAGGCCGAGGCGCGCCGCCACCTGCTGCAGTACCAGCTGCGTGAGCTGGAACAGCTGGAGATGAGCGAGGGAGAGATTGAAACGCTGGAGAGCGAGCAGCGCCAGCTGGCCAATGCCGGAGATATCCTCAGTGGCAGCTACCAGCTGGCCGCCCTGCTATCCGGCGGAGAGGGGGATATCGCCGAGCAGCTGCACCGGGCACTGCAACTGCTTTCCGCCATGCCAGAACAAGCACCCGCATTGGTGGAAGTGACGCAAATGCTCGACAGCGCGCGCATCCAGATCGATGAAGCCGCCAGTAGCCTGTCGCGTCATATTGACCGCTTCGAGATGGACCCGGAGCGCCTGTCCGAAGTGGAAGACCGCCTCAGCGCCATCTACCAGGCCGCGCGCAAGCACCGTGTAAAGCCCTCTGAGTTACCCGCTTTGCAGCGGCAGTTGCAGGAGGAACTCGACGACATCGGCACGGAAGATGCCTTAGAGCGCCTCGCCAGCACCTGCACGAAACTGGAACAGCAATTCCGCACTACCGCCGGCAAACTGAGCCAGCTCAGGCTGCGGGCCGCAGAATCCTTAGCCGAGGCGGTCAACCAACAATTGGGGGATTTGGCTATGCCCCATGCCAGGGTGGCGCTGGCCCTGCAGGCGCTGGATAAACCCTGCAGTCACGGTCTGGAAGAAGCCGAAATTCTAATTTCAACCAACCCCGGCCAACCGCCGCGCCCGCTGGGCAAAATTGCCTCCGGTGGTGAGCTGTCGCGGGTGAGCCTCGCCATCCAGGTCGTGACGGCACAGACCTCCCGCACCCCCACCCTGGTATTCGATGAGGTGGATGTGGGAATTGGCGGCGCCACCGGCGATGTCGTCGGCCGTTTACTGCGCCAACTGGGCGAGACCCGCAACGGCCGCTGCGGCCAGGTCATCTGTGTCACCCACCTGGCACAAGTGGCCGCCCGCGCTCACCGGCAATATCTGGTGGAAAAGCACAGCGACGGGGAGCAAGCATGGGTCGCCTTACGCGAGCTAAAAAACGGCGAGCGACGCGAGGAGATCGCACGCATGCTCGGCGGGCAACCCAGCCCTCAATCCCTGGCCCATGCGGAAGAGATGCTCGGCAGAGTACCCTGAGCTCCTCTTATAACCTTGGGCGCTTCCTCTTTTCAGAGACGCCCCCAAGTACACTCTTATCCACAAGTCTTAACTGACCAATAGGACACTCGCACGCCTCCTCTGGGGGTGGTGTGCAATCTTATCCCGCAGATCAATAAATAACCGCCAGCAATCGGGCAAAATAGCCGTCCTGCCGGTGATATATACCGTTTTAGGACGAATAGACCAAATATGACTGGGTGTGGCGGCTGAAGTCACCATATACTGGGCCGCTTGTTTAACTTTGTTTGAGTAGTATCGGCCGAGTTTATGCAGAGAACGATTTTTAATACCCCGGTTGTCACGCCGCTACTGCGCCAGGTAGCCAAGCTGTTGTTGAAGTTGCACGGGTGGCGCGCCAAAGGTGACCAACAGTCACTGAAGCTGAAGAAATACGTATTAATAGGGGCCCCTCACACCACGAACTGGGACGGCTATTACTTTATTCTCGCCGCGCTCAAGCTAAAGATGACGCCGCAGTGGATGGGCAAAGACAAGCTGTTCAAGTTTCCCCTCGGCGGCCCCATGCGCTGGTTTGGTGGGATCGCTGTAGACCGCGGCAAGTCCAACAACCTGGTAGACGCCACTGTTCGCCAGTTTAAGTTGCGCAAAGAACTGGTTATCGCTATTCCGCCTGAAGGGACCCGCGCTATGGCTGAGCGCTGGAAATCCGGTTTCTACCATATCGCGCGCAGTGCCAAAGTGCCGCTGGTATTGGGCTCCATCAACTTTTCTAAAAAAGAGGTGGTTATCGGCCCTATCGCTCAACTGAGTGAGAACCTGGAAGCGGAATTAAATAAGCTGAGGGAGTTCTACGCGGATAAAATTGGCAAGTTCCCAGAACTCTATACGCCGCCCTGCCAGCCCCGATAGAAAGCCGTTATGGAATGGGTGCGGCGGACGCCGCACCCGAATGGACTACTTCTCTTTCGCCTTCACATACAACACCAAGCTGTGGCCGGTGAGCTCATAACCGTGCTCCTCGGCAATTTGGCGCTGCAATTCCTCGATTTCCTCGTTGTGAAACTCAATCACCTTGCCGGTATCGGTGCATACCATGTGATCGTGGTGATCGCCGCGATCCAGCTCGAATACAGAGTGGCCGCCGTCGAAGTTGTGACGCACAACCAGGCCCGCGCTCTCAAACTGGGTGAGTACCCGGTAGACCGTAGCCAGACCAACATCCTCCCCCGCTTCCAGCAGTAGCTTATAGACATCTTCAGCACTCAGATGTTGTTCACTGGTGCTTTCAAGCAACTGCAGAATCTTAACCCGCGGCAGGGTGACCTTCAGACCGGCCTTGCGCAATTCCTGGTTTTCGTTCGACATGAATAGATATTTCCCGACAGGATTTTATGAATTGTCTTTACTTGTATCAGCCCGCTAGAGAGGTCTATACCCAAATGAGACCACAGGTTCCCGCCTGTCAGCGAGCCGACTCTTCGGGTATTATCCCATGCCCTACGGAGTCAGCGGAACCCCGGGCGCCCCGACTGGGGCAAATCGCGGAGGTGAGGGAACTTTCTTCTTGCGCAGGGGCCTACTTCGGTTAGCCGTAAAATATCGGTGCGAGAGGTACCGTATGAAAGAACATAATGGAGCAATGAATGCCGCCTAGCCTGAAATTTATCGCCATCGCCAGCCTGTGCGCCCTCCTTGGTGCCTGTACACTGGTTAAGTTTCCCGGTGTGCACCGCATTGAGGTACAGCAGGGCAATATCATTACCCAGGAAATGATCGACCAGCTGAAGCCCGGTATGACCCGCCGTCAGGTGCAGTTTGTTTTGGGTACGCCGCTGCTGGAAGATACCTATAACCCCAACCGCTGGGACTATATCAACCGCGTGCGCAACAAAAAGGGCAAGATCACTCAGAAACGCTTCAGCGTTTACTTTGATGAAGATTCCCTGGTATCCACCAGCGGCGACTGGCAACCGGCAAACTGGCCCTAAGCTGAGGAATCCTCGGCACCTTTCTTCTCCGCCAGGCGTTTGGCTTTCTCGGCGCGCTGTTTGCGCGCCTCTTTCGGATCGGCAATCAGCGGGCGGTACACCTCTACCCGGTCGCCAGGCTGCAACGCATAGCTCTCCGCCGGTGGTAAACCCTTACTACCCAATACCTGGCCAAAAATCCCCAGCTTGGCACTATCTGGGTCTACTTCTGGATATTCTTCGGGAATACCGGAGCGTATCAAGGCCTCCCGCGCAGTGGTGCCCTCTTTTACCAGTAGTCGCATAAGCCGCTGTTCGTGCGGTAGCGCATACACTACCTCCACCGAGATCGTTTTCTCTTCCGTCATTGGGGCTTCCCGTATATTTCCTCGGCGCGCGCACACATCACCGCCACCATCTGATTGGCCAGATCACTGAAGATCTTACCGGCCGCAGCGGCGATTAAACGACTTTTCATGGAGAACGCCAGAGAGAAGGTCACCTTGCAGGCGCTCTCCGCAAGAGGGGTGAACATCCAGTGCCCAGTAAAATTCTCGAAAGGCCCATCCACCAAAGTCAGCGTCATACTGGTCGGACGCATCAGTTGATTGCGCGTGGTAAAACTCTGGCGAATACCCGCGCGCGATAAATCCAGACGTGCCTCCAGGATTTGCTTGTCGCGGTGCAGAATCTCGGCTCCGCGACAGCCGGGTAAAAATTGCGGATAACTGGCCACATCATTGACCAGATCAAACATTTGTTCCGCGCTGTACATCACCAGCGCGCTGCGCTCTATTTCAGTCATTCCTGTTGTCTAATCCAGTCCGCTAGGCAAAATCGCCTGGTATTGTCGTTCGGCCGCTAATTTTGCCAGTCGGCGCTACTCAAGCAAGACAATTCCTGTAACAATCGCATTTTTTGCCCACGGGACAAACCCGGCCCCGTTGGAATAACAAAAATGACAAGCTGTATCTGATAAAAAATAATAGCGAGAGTACTATGACCGCAGTGAGAGAGCATTTTGGGTCGAGGCTGGGCTTTATCCTAGCCGCAGCTGGTTCCGCAGTTGGAATAGGCAATCTTGTGGCATTCCCGGTAGCGGCCACCAAGAGCGGAGGCGGTGCTTTTTTACTGGTCTATGCGCTCTTCGTTTTCCTGATCTGCCTTCCTGTGATGATGGCCGAGTTGGCGCTGGGGCGCCGCTCCGATAAAGACCCGGTTGGCGCCTACCGTCAACTCTCTAATGGCTCACACCTGTGGCGTATCCCCGGCTGGCTGGCTTTGATCACACCATTTATGATCGCAGTATTTTATTTGGTGGTCACCGTGTGGGTACTAGGGTACTTCATAGAAACGGTCACCGGTAACCTCAACCTGCTCGCCACGCAAGATTTCTTTATCCACTTTATTAACACGCCCAAGGTATTTATTTACCTGGTGGCGCTGATGCTAATTATCAACGCTATTCTCTCCATGGGTGTCAAGGATGGTATTGAGCGCGCAGCAAAAACCCTAATGCCCATGTTGTTTGTCATGCTGCTTGGGCTGGTGATTTTTGTCCTGACTCTGGACAACGCGCTCCTCGGGGTTAAGTACTACCTGATACCAGACTTCAGCAAAATCGACGGTACGATAATCAGTAAGGCAATGGCCCAGGCCTTTTTCTCGCTATCCCTGGGCATGGGTATCATGATCACCTACGGCTCCTATATGAAGAAGCGGGATTCCATCCCAGGCTCCTCGCGTGCCGTGGCCATCACCGATACGCTGGTGGCCTTCACCGCAGGCCTGCTGATACTGCCGAGTATTTTCCACTTTAACCCGCAGATTGATCCCTCCGAGCTGAGCGAATCCTCCGCCGGCATGATCTTCCTGTTCCTGCCGAAGATCTTCCTCGCCCTGCAGGACAGCATCGGTTATATGGGGGCAAGTGCAGTCGCCGCCATCTTCTTCTTCCTGGTACTGGTCGCAGCCATTACCTCGCTGGTATCCATTATCGAAGTGCCTATCGCCACCCTGCGCGACGAGCGCAATATGACGCGTAAAAAAGCCATTTACGTGGTTGCCGGAGTACAGTTTGTACTGGCCATCGCTTGCGCCGTTTCCTTTGGCATGGTCAACTGGTTCACTGAATTTGTTCAGTTGGCCGGCGTCAATAAGTCCTTCTTCGATTTGGTAGAGATCATTTTCTACGACACCATTCTGCCGTTGAACGGCCTGCTGGTGTGCCTGTTTGTGATCTACAAGTGGAAAAAAGCCAACTTTGACAAAGAGCTGCAGGAAGGCGATGCCGCCTTTGCCGGCTCTTTCTCACAAAAATACGTGAACTTCTCCCTGGGCACTTTTATCCCGTTGATACTGCTATTGATCTTTATCAACACCGTGGCCCTGAAGTTTTTTGGACACAGTTTTATCTAGTCATCAGAAGTTTTCATGGCCAAGAAAAAGAAAGCGCAAACATCTAACACCATCGCCCTCAACAAGAAGGCCCGTCACGACTACTTCATTGAGGAGAAGTTTGAGGCGGGCGTCGAAATGCAGGGCTGGGAAGTGAAAAGCTGTCGCGAGGGCAAAGCCCAGCTGACCGACAGCTATGTCATTTTCAAAAATGGTGAAGCCTGGCTGCTGGGGTCGCGTATCCAACCGCTTGCCAGTGCCTCCACCCACTATGTGACCGAGCCAGACCGTACCCGCCGCTTACTGCTCACCAAACGCGAGCTGTCCAAGCTGATTGCCGCTGTGGAGCAGAAGGGACACACGGTGGTGGCCACCGCACTGTATTGGAAGGGGCACTTGGTTAAGTGTGAAGTTTGCCTAGCCAAGGGCAAGGCTTCGCACGACAAGCGCGAAACGGAAAAACAGCGCGACTGGAACCGCGAGAAGCAGCGCCTAATGCGCGCAACGCACAAGTAGTGCACGGCGAACAATTAGAAGAATAATTACGGGATTTACCATGAGTGCACCTCGAGGACAGTTCAGCTCGAATATTGGCTTTTTGATGGCCGCCGCCGGGTCCGCCGTGGGCCTCGGCAATATCTGGGGTTTCCCCACCAAGGCCGCCAGCAACGGCGGCGCCGCCTTTGTTGTCGCCTATCTGGTTTTGGCCTTCGCCCTCGCCTACCCGGCCCTGATGGCCGAGCTCACCATCGGCCGCTATGCGCGTCGCAATATGGTGCAGGCACTGCGCACCATCTCCAACGGCCCTGTAAGCCGCTTCTTCGGTGGCCTCACCGGCTTTGGGGGTATCCTCGTTGCCTCCCTGATCCTGAGCTTCTACGCCATAGTGGCCGGCTGGATGGTAGCCCACCTGGCCGAACCCTTCGCCACCCTGTTTGGTGCCCAGGAAGCGGCGCAATGGCTCACTGAAAACAGTACCCAGCGGAACCTGATCTTTACCGCAGTCTTCAGCGGCCTTACCATGTTGATTATTGCCAGTGGCGTAGAAAAAGGCATTGAGCGCTGGTCCACCCTGCTGATGCCCGCCTTGATCATTCTGTTGTTGCTTTTGATCGCCTATGTACTTACCCAGCCAGGCGCCTTTACTGGCCTGGAAGTGTACCTGATGCCGGATTTCAGCCACTTCACTCCGAAGCTCCTGATCTCTGCCATGGGCCAGGCCTTCTTCTCCCTATCTCTGGGAGTGGGCACCATGCTGATCTACGGCTCCTATCTAAGCCAGCAGGAGAGCCTGCCGCGCCTCGGCGCCCTGGTCACCCTGATCGACGTGGGCATCGCCTTTACCGCCGGCCTGCTGATTTTGCCCGCCATGTACGTAGCCCAGGAGGCTGGTTCGCAGATCTTCTCCGCCAGCGGCGAACTGATCGCCGGACCCAACCTGATTCTGCAGGTACTGCCCGCACTGTTCGATACCATGGGTGAAGCCGGAGTCTTTGTGGCGATCGCCTTCTTCGCACTGATGGTGATCGCCTCGCTCACGTCTTCCATCTCCATGCTAGAAGTACCGGTGGCCTTCTCGATCGAAAACCTGGGTATCCCGCGTCGTATTGCCACGCCGGTAGTGGGCCTGATTATCTTTGCTATCAGCAGCACCATTATTTACAACTTCGACACCCTGTTTGGACTCGCAGTCAGTATCAGTACCGAATACGGACAACCCCTGCTCGGTATCGCGCTGTGTATCTTTGCCGGCTGGATCTGGCGCCGCGACCAGCTGCTGGGTGAGCTGAAGAAAGGCCACGAAGATATAGAGCACACCCTATTCTGGAAGATCTGGCCCTGGTATGTACGTATAGTCTGCCCACTATTGATCCTGGCGGCCTTCGCCCAGTCAGTGATTTAACCGATCGACTGCAGGTCCCGGCGGCAACCGCCGCCGGGACACTCCCCCGCCTACCCGCCCTACCAAGAACACCACCAATCACCTCAAGAACAGCTGGCGCATAAAAATTTATTGCAAGCCCCAACTTTGAGGTATACTTATGTGACACACGAGAGTGTTTCTAATCGGGGATGACTTGGATTCGACGCCGGTGACGAAACCTTGGGTGCATGCCGTGATGGCAGCGAATCACGTAAATCCAAAGCTGTATTTTATTAGTTGCCAACGACGACAACTACGGTGCCCAACTCGCTGCGTAAGCAGCTTGTGAAGCACTAACTAAGGGTTCGTCCCTTAGCAGTCTTCAGCAAGGTTCCAGTATCGCGCTGTAGACTGTTATACAGAACTGGATCGCCGCAAGCCATGTCCGTGGGTAAGCGGTTAAACACTTTACGGGATCGCCCTATACGTCCTGACCGCCGGGTTGTAATGGGTTAAATCAATAGACGGAGCTAAGCATGTAGAGCCTCTGGCAGAGTGCTGACGGACGCGGGTTCGACTCCCGCCATCTCCACCAAATTGCTGTCTCAGACAGCCCACGAAAGCCCCGCAAACCTAGTGTTTCCGGGGCTTTTGCTTATCTAGACCATCCCAGTTAATCTAAGCTAACCCGTCCAAATCCAGCCTCAAGTGGACGGGTTATTGGACGGGTTGATAGTAGTGCCGCCGTCCAACCCGTCCAAAATCCATGGAAGGTGAGCTATGCCGCTGTCTGACACCAAGGTCCGCGCCCTCAAGCCCCGCGAGAAGAAGTACATTGAGTCCGATGAGAAAGGGCTGGCAATCGAAGTGACCCCGACCGGGGCCAAGCGTTGGGTATTCCGTTTCCGCCTGCATGGCAAACGCCCAGAAATGGCAATTGGGCTCTACCCCAATGTAAGCCTAAAGCGCGCCCGCGAACTCCGTGATGAAGCCCGCCAGCATGTAGCCGAAGGCGTCGACCCCCGCGATATAAAACGCGCCCGCAAAGAGTCCGCCCTGGAAGCCAATCGCAACAGCTTCGCCGCCGTTAGTGATGAGTGGTTCGCCGCCAAGATGGCGCACCTATCCAGCTCATCAAAGGACCGCGCCACCCTCGCTTTAGAGCGTGACCTAAAGCCCTATTTGGGTAAGCGTCCTATCTCCGAGATAAGCCCCCCGGAAGTGCTGCGGTGCCTGCGCCGTATTGAGAGCCGGGGAACCCTGGAGACTGCCCACCGGGTAAAGCGAGTAGCCAGCCAGGTATTCCGCTTTGCCGTGGCCACCGGAAGGGCCGACCGCGACCCCACCACAGACCTGACCGGCGCACTCACCCCCACCAAGAAAAGACACCTGGCAGCAATAACCGACCCCGCTGAAGTTGGGCGCTTGCTAACTGCTATTGACGAATACCAAGGCACCCCCGTAGTAAGAACAGCCCTAAAGCTGTCCCCACTCCTATTTTGCCGCCCTGGAGAATTGCGCAAACTGGAGTGGACCGAAATTAATTGGGAAGCCAAGCAAATAGAGCTGCCCAACGGAAAAATGAAAATGGGCCAGCCGCACATTATCCCTCTTGCAGAACAGTCGCTGGCACTGCTGCAAGAACTGGAGCCACTCACCGGCCGGAGCAAATATGTTTTCCCATCAGCTCGAGGCCGGAGCCGCCCACTGTCTGACAACGGGGTGAGGACTGCACTCAGGTCACTGGGCTATGACAATGAAACCATGACCGCCCACGGCTTCCGCGCTCTGGCCCGCACCCTACTGGATGAGGTTTTGGGCTTCCGTGTGGATTACATAGAGCACCAGCTGGCCCATGAAGTGAAAGATACGCTGGGTCGAGCATACAACCGCACCAAGCATCTATCTCAGCGTGCGGAAATGATGCAGAAATGGGCGGACTATTTAGATAGAGTGAAATTAAACACTAGCCCCGGAAATGTAGTTATAGCCAATTTTACAAGCACCGCTTAATTAGGGGCACTCAGTTTCTACACATGAAAGACTAAGGAGAGTTTTTATGGATAGTGATAAGTTTGAATTAATAAAAGTCTTGGAAGCCCACAAAAAAACTTCCCAATGCCCTGAAGTTCCAAGGTGGCAGTATCGTGCAGAACAGTCGGCTCGTATAGCTGCAATGATAGCTTTTTCCGCAGGACATAGCGTCCAAGAGTCGTTAACTATACGTCAATCTCTGATAGAGCAGCTCACACCAGGCTCTTCTTAACTTGGGCTTTAGCTACTCAGTTCTCTAGGAAAGCTCCACCTATTGATTTAAGACTCTCTCAATAACAAGTAATTAAAAATGAAGCCGGCTCCAAAACTTCAAGAATGGGTACCTGAAGCAATAGCAACTCACTACCAACGTATTCTAGATGGCGTGGACGGCGAAATCTGGAGAAGCGGCCCTTATGGGGGGGGGTGCGGTTTATTATTCGAATACGGATACCCAAAGAGCCAGCTGGTCCCGGTGATTACCAAACTATGCACAGCTCCAGAGATGGAAGCCGTATGGCGCAGGCTTGGGAAAGCATTCACCGAAAAGAGCATCCCTAGCTGGGAAACCCAGTTTTTCTACCGGCTTTTGTGGGCTCTATTTGCCCGTTCGCCTTGGGATTATCTCACCCCCAAAACCCGAAAGAAGAAGCACCTGAAAATAGTTGAGGCTCTTACCAGGCTAGCCACAACTCTCAGGGAGTACGACATGGACAGCACCACTTGGGACCTCATGAAGCCAGAGGAGTTTGAGGGAGCTATAGAGCGGCACTATTACACAGGGTTTACGCAGGGATATTCAGAATCCGACATTGTCGGTCACGACGAACCCGGTCTATTCCTTTGTCAGAACCCGCCTTTTGTGTCTGACTTACTGGAGCGGCTAGCTCAGGCACAAAGTGAGCAGTGTCCCAACAATACAGCTGTAGCTGAGAGCAAAGGTCAGCACGGATGGGATTACATAATTTTTGTTCGCCGGATGGGTACGGTGTTTACCGCATTTCTAGGCGGCCACAGACATGAAACCGTCGATACGCTAGCCCGAGTTCTGCTGGGGGTGAACCCCGGCGACACAACCACCCGTCGCAATATTGAAAAATCCCCCTACGACAAAGAGCGAACCTTCTTTAGCGAGTAACCCCCGGAACTAAATGGCCTGGAAGAAGCTTTTTAGTTCCATTACCTCAGGGCCGCTCATCATGAAGAATCCGTATTAGCCAATCTAACCCCAACCCGAAAAGGCTAATACATGAAATCAAGTAATCCATTTCCAGAAGTAATCAACCCCACAGCTATGTACCGGGCGCCTGAGTGCGCCCGACTGTTTGGCATCGGCCTCTCTACCTGGTGGCACTGGAGCAAGACCGGACGCGCCCAACGCGGAATCAAGCTGGGACCGAAAACAACGGTCTGGGAGGGCTGCTACCTGCTGGAGCTCAAACAGAAACTAATTTCAGAATCTCAAAACTGAGGGCGCGGCCATGGAAGGAAACAGAACCGTCCCGGCACAGGGCGGCCCCATTACTGCGGAGAGCAAATCTAATGGTAGCACCCTCAGACCGTTACACCTCAGCCCTCGCCAACATCGCGCACTAACTGCGCTAATGGAGCGCCCACGCAGCCGCGAGGAACTAGACCAAATAGCAGGGACCAGCAATAGCCCCGACCTTGTAAGCCGTCTGAGACAGCGCGGGATACTGATTCTCTGCGAGCACGTTAGTCATACCGACAGGGATGGCGTTAGGGGCTGGCATGGGGTCTACAAGCTACCAGAGAGCGAGCGAGAACGAATTGGGGGGGCCCTGTGAAATACATTATTGAGATAGAACAGATAATTACCATGCCGATGGTTGTCGATGCCCAGTCAACACGTGAAGCACGAGCGCTAGCCTCTCAGGCGCTACAGAGCACCGCTGACACCAATCCCGAGGCTGTGGGCGACCCGGTAGCAGGCGCGTCCCGCATTCGTAGTATCCGAAAGCTGGGGGTGTAATGGCCAAGGGATATAAGCAGGGAAAGCGGCGGAAGGGGAACCCGCCATTCTCCGCCTTTCCGCGCCGGATGCTAGATCATCCCAATTTCGCCGCGCTCAGCACCAGAGCTAAGGCCCTGCTGTTCCCAATGGCCAACCAGTACAGAGGGAACAACAATGGCGACCTATGCGCGACTCTAACAGTTTTAAAGCCTCACGGTTGGACTAGTAACGACCAGTTAAGGAAAGCGCTCAAAGAGTTACTAGAAACTGGCTTTTTACTTCAGACTCGTCAAGGGAGGCGCCCGAATGTGGCGAGCTTATATGCTATTACTTGGCAAGCAATTGATGAGTGCGGTGGGAAGCTTGAGGTGAACCCTACTGGAGCACCTCCGAATACTTGGGAAAAGCGCACCTCTGATTCAATTTATTGACGGCCGCACTACGGCCCAATTTAGGCCGCCCGGCGGCCCTACGAATGTAATATTAAATTCCCTTCTAGTCCGTAGTGCGGCCCTATATGGTGTTTTTATGGTGTTTCCCTAGGCCGTCACACGGACAGCTTTTTAGATATATACCATGTACCAACGGTTTATTTATCTGATGAGTGAGTTCGCACGAATACAGTCCAGATGTTTTCCAAAAGAGGCATACTCAACAACAGAGGAGGGCACTCTGTCTCTCAGAGACAATTACACATCAATCTGTGCGGGTCCTTCCCACACCTTTACTCGTACGGGTCCGCAGCAGCGCGACGCCTCGCTATTTACGAAGTAATTTTTGAGGAGGTTGGTTGTTGGTCATTGATAAAACCAGAACTTCATCATCCATCAAAAAATACTATGAAAATAGAGCAATGTAGAGAATGTCTAGCGACAAGTTTTGAGTTGAATGACCAACCGATACCACATAAATGGGTTATGTAGAACGATTCTACAGAGCTTCGCTTCACCCTATTTATTCTGGCTGGATTAAGCCCCCTCAAATGGAGCTAAGCCTTACCAGAAACCCTAATTCCATTCACCCTAGACGCAAGCGACAACCTAGTCGAAGTATTTGATGTACTAAGTGGTAACAGTGCAATTGCCGCTGTCCACCATGCCGGCGAGGAAGTTATTGCTCGCCACGGGAAAAAGAAAGTATGGCACTTTGCATATGATCCAAACACCGAACTCAAACCGGTTAAAAGCTATGAACTTTCGCTATATAACTGCTACCGGCTGTAACTAATTAAGTGCGCTGTTGCAGGCGATTGAGCTGCATCTCCCCTGTTGAAGAGCGTATTGGCAAGCATCAGCGTAAGTATCGAAAAAAATTTGTAACTGCGGCTCGAGACACTTAAATCGGAAATTATGAAGGATATGGTTCATATGACCTCGGGGCAAAGCTAGACAACTACAGTCTTGCGGTACATATCCAATACCCAGACCGGCTTTCCCCAGATATCCTCAATAAGGAACGAACCGGATTAGTTTCAGTCCATATCACTCCATTTGAACCACTTTATCGGCCTGCCGATGGTCGCAAGAAGCGGATTTTGGTACTGCTAAAGTCCCTACTAAGTGAATCTGCGAAGTGGCCGGGAAGTCTCGAGAGACTCTGTCACCCCGGACAGAGGCTCAGTGGTCAATCTGCTTTCAGACTCGGGGTGAACAACTAAACTACCTTTGCAATATTTCACGCCGAAACGTTCTTGCTTTGTCACGAAATCGAAAGTCCACTTGTCCTTGAGCGTTTAAGCGTCCAAGCAAACGATTATTTAGTGAATCTAGCTGCAACTTGTCTTTTGAGAGGAGCCATTGCACCAGATCTTGATAAATACTTTTAAGCTGCTTATTTCTGACCTTTATTTCATCACCAGAAACAGCTACTCCCGTGACAACTTTAACAGCGTCGGCGGAATAAAGACGAGTTTTGCCATCGTGTACCACATGCCCATGTGAGGCCACCACCCTAGAAACCAAGGCCGCGAACTGTTTCCCGACACTCCCTGAAAAAGTCAAATCATCAACAAAGACAGTCATTTTTATTGACCGCTTTTCAGAGAGCCTATTAAGAGCTTCGAACATTTCAAAGTTGGCCCAAAACGCAACAGGAAGACTTAACCTGGAACCCGTGGGAACATGTCCATTGTAAGTCGCAATGCGAGATATAAGTTCTGCGACATCCGGCGAGCACTCCATTTTTCGGTGAAAAAAACGAAAAATAGCTTGCTGCTTAGTCGAGGTAAAAAAAGAACGGATATCCGTTGTCAATACACGGTGGTCACCGAGGTGGGCTTGAGCATTAGAGACGTAAGTGCGGCCTTTCACCCCTGAATATAGATACCCAGGCGGCTGCACACGGCACAGAAGACTAGCTATTCGAGTATGAATAATATCTAGCTGAAGTCGCGGCTGCTGGATCTCTCGAGGTTTACCCGAGGAACTGTCATTAAAGACTCGATAATTTTCATCTGAGGTAAGAGCAATGATATCTGGCAAATTGCCACAAAGAAGCTCAGCCAACTTTTTCTTAGACTTCAATCGAAAAAAAGGAGAGTCCTGTATCAAATAAGCCTTACCCTTTGCATGAATTTTTAGTCTTTTTTTCTCATTATTGGGTCGCTCGGTCTTTTGCAACAAACCACTCCATTAGGTCAAGTATTTTCCCAGAAGAAAACTGTTTAAATTTTTCTGGAATTGTATTTTTATTAGAAACTGACTCAGAAAAAAACACCAAAGACGAAGTGCTTATTTCAAATTCTTCCGAATACTTTTCTAACAGCTCAAAACTGACCGTTTTTTTCCCAGACTCAATTTCTGACAGGTAGGACTTTGACATCCCAAACTTTTCTGCCAATTCTGCCTGCTTAACTGAATGAAATTGTCTAATTAACTTAAGAGCTCTATGAATCATAAAAATATCCTAAAAAATACGAGGGAACACCGAACTTAGGCGCCGCCCCCGAACAAGAATTCCAGAACCTTATAAGCGAACCGGCAAGCTATAATTACCAGCTTGATCCACTTCCAACGTTTTTTCTTCTTGTCGGTCTTGGTACCGTCCTCCGGTGCCGACCGTTTACTTTTGAGTGATTTTTCCAGCATTAGGATGCTTCCTCCTTGTCACCCGTAGCGGAATTGCTGACAGGCTCGCCACAACATGGAGGATGAGAGTTAAACGGTCGTGCCCCTCGCTTTCGCACGCAGTGGCTCGCCACCACTGCGTGCTCTCCTCGCATCATCGCTTGGTAAACCCACGGGCCCAGGCTTGTGCGGGAGAACAGGGCAGAGATATTGCTATCTCCACAAGCAGCCAGTTTGGCTACTTAGTTACATCTAAGGCGAAGCTCTCTCAATTCTCAAAAAGCTGTGCCACATTACCACATTTAACAAAGTTCGCAAATAGCGAACCTTGTTTTTTTGCCCGAGCAGGCGCATTAATTTACGGGTATAAAGGCAATTTTCACACCTACACGCCCAACAATATCAACAGGTTGCCTCCTGCTCGAACCAGCCCGAGCATAAAGAAAGTCAACCCACTCCGGTAACGAACACATAGCTAGCGTGGACGGGTTTCGTGACGGGTTTTGGAGAAAATGAAAAAAATATCCAAATAAAATCAATCAGTTAGTGCAACTTTTCAACTCCCGCCATCTCCACCAAATTGAAAAAGGCCAACCGCAAGGTTGGCCTTTTTTCTATCCCTGCTCATATCCGCAGAAAAGTATCCATCCTTTGAGCCAAACCCCACCAAGCATTTTTCATTGATGTTGTAGTTACTACTTGGCCGTGACTGCGAAGCTAGAATCTTTTTGCAGCGGTGAATAAACAATGTCTCAGAAAATACAGACATAAAGCTAGACCGAAAGCCCTGATGTCGTATTACCCAATTCAGTCACCAAGCGAACCGGAGGTATGCCATCACTCAATGGCCATACTCCCCCGCTTTCATATGACTGCAAAACCTATCCCCCCATAACTCTTCCTAAAACCTATCAGCCTTGTTTTTGACTGTGACTCTGGGGAAGGGGGAGGTCACAATAGATACTCTACATTCTATCTATACTTCAAGTATCCACAAAAACTTAAATAAAGGGTTCCAATGAGTGAATCCAAGCATGAAACTTTTATGCGTGCAGCTATTGAGGAAGCGCACAAGGGTTTAGCGACAGGAGGTGTCCCCACCGGTTGCGTAATAGTGCGCAATGGTGAAATTATCGGCAGGGGTCACAATCAGCGTATCCAACAGAATAGTGTGATCAAGCATGCTGAAATGGATGCACTGGAAAACACAGGAAGGTTGCGCGCTGCCGATTACCAACAATGCACACTTTATACAACGCTATCACCCTGCTCAATGTGTAGCGGAACCATTCGCCTATACGGCATTAAAAATATTGTTATCGGTGAAAACAAAACTTTCCAGGGCGATGAATCATTGCTCAGGTCTGAAGGTGTATTCCTGACCGTCATAAATAACTCTGAGTGTGTTGACCTTATGAATCAATTTATTCAGGAATTTCCTGAAATCTGGAATGAAGATATTGGCGAGTAAGAAACCATCTACTGCAAAGTGTCTTTATAGTGGCCAGCCTATAAACCACACTATTAGAAAAGATTGACATTTCATGGATTCATTTGATGTTTACACTGTGGCTTTCAAGAATTCAATTGTGTTTGAGAAGCTACACGCCCCCCTACTCAGCATCAATCTGACACACTACTAGTCAGCCTGACAACCTCCAAGCGGGCTCAATCAATGAAGGCTGCAATAGCCTCCAGATGTGGGCCCTAGTCTAAGGATACGTGAGGTACATAACGAGCCTAGACCGAAGTTTCAGTCCGATTTATAGACTAAAAAGCTAGCCCCCATAAACTATTAATGAAATTTGTTATACACCCCATCAATAACGGATAACATCATCTTTGCATGGAAAAGCCTGGAGCCTAGCTCTGCTTCTAATACTTTTAACTCTGGGTGCCCGATTGTATTACGGGGGTTTTGTTACTGGCAGATCTGAAAGGGGAGCTGATAGCTGTATCATGCGCCATCGTACATAATGATTCTACAAATACTGGAAGGGACGACCGTGCCCCCACCGCAGACCTGACCGGCGCACTCACCCCCGCCAAGAAAAAGCACCTGGCAGTAATTACAGACCCTGCTGAAGTTTGGCGCCTACTCACTGCCATGGAAGAATACCAGGGGATGCCAAGCACATAAAACTGCCCAGAGAAAAAATGAAAATGAGCCTGCAACATTATTCCTCTTGCTGAACAGGCTCTAGCCTTACTGCAAGAACTGGAGCCGCTAACAAGCCATTACAAATATATTTTCCCATCAGCTCGGAGCCAGAGCTGTCCACTGCCTGATAACAGTGTGAGGACTCCGCTCAGGTCACTGGGCTATGACAATGAAACCATAACCGCCAACGGCTTCCGTGCAATGGCCTGTACTCTATTAGGCCAAGACACTCGGCAGATTTGATTTAAAATTCGCGTTTTCATCAAGGTAAAAAATTGAATGTGGCACATGTATCTCAAATCAGAGAGGTAGAACACATTCTTAAATGGACTTACGAGGATAAAAAGATATGTCTACTAACGAATTTTTAACCAAGAAAACTATAAGCATACTGGTTGACAGGGCTCTGATAGCGATTAAGGATAGGAAAAGTGATCCGACCTGGTATAAGGCTATGAATAAGAGCTTGGAAAGCCTCAACAGAATCGGAAACAAACTAAAATCTAAAAAACATGAGGTAGATTACCTTAGTAAAATGATGTCGAAAGGCGCTAATAAACAAGGCCAATATCAAATCGGCCAATCCAAGAGCGACCAGTCTGTGAAACTCCTCGGACTTGAAGAGTACTTAGCAAAAAAATGCGGAGAGATTCATGGTCTACTTGTGGCGGAGTTTAATAAGTATCCATGGGAAGGCAAGGGAGCAGGGGAACTCTGGGATAATCTAGCGAATGAAGTCAAGGCGTACGATGATTTGCTTACGAAATCCATGAAGCTGTTAAAAATACACGACTCCAATCCACAGCACGCGGTGACTCTTCAAGAAGAAATCATGCCATTTAGTCAAATACCCAATCCCACTCATACAGCGCCAGGTTTACTTTTCATAATTACCATGTACATTCGGTTATATGCGTTGTACGTCGGTACTAAAGCACCGACTGGCAGTATATCCTTTCTACCACCTCGCTAGGCGCTGTACGTTTTTCATCCGGCAGGCTCAATGCCTGTCGGAGCCTTCTAAATAAGTGGGGACAGATCAATATTGTGTTGGGAATACCCACATTTATGGTTAGGCCATACGCACGCTGCCCAGCAACATTTCCGTTACCCGCGGGGCAAACTGTTTCTCGCTAGATTGAAGCTGACAGGATTTGCAGCGCCCCACCACAAAGCTCCCGAGCACCGATACTCCCGATTGAACTAACGCACATAAAAGGCGTAACGGGACACCCACAGAAGATAAAGCATCCTACGCCACACTATATTGTTCTGTTTATACACCAGCAACAGACGGATGACTGGGGTCGAAGTGGGGTCTTGTTAGTATTGATTATGCCGAGGCTCAGCTTTATCTTAGTGTTTTAACAGTGATAAAGCCCTAGATCACGCCGAACTTGCCCAACTCACAAAGGTAGCAAAAATTTGGAAAGCACGACTTACCGATAATAGTTGGTTCATGCGCTATCTGAATGATATCTATTGCGAGAGAGGCCAACCGTGAGACTGGCCTTTTATATTTTTTTCAAATTATAAGGAATTTCTATTTCTCCAAAGTCCACCTAGTAAGGGGCTGAAAGGCCAGGAACTGTTGCCTCTAGCACAAATTTATTGGCCGGTGGATTAAGGTAGTCGAAATGCCAGAGTGATCGAATATCGCTACCTAGCGGAGAAAATCATGGCTCTGTTTTCTGCTGAAACACTACAAGAAAAATTGACATTGGATATTTTTAACGTGGATATATACCTCTATACAGAGGAAGCTTCTCGCCTCTACAGGTTCTTCTTAGCCATGATTAAAAGCCTAGTCAGAATTCAGAACTATCCTGTAATGGGCGCTCAGAATACTGCCCAGAAAAGCGATACAAAACTTCAGGCGGACACCTTTACCTTTATCAAAAGGGTTATAAGCAGTAGCGAGACAATTACAATTAAAACGCGCAAAGCCAAACCCTTAAAAGATATTTCGCAACCTTAAAAAGCTGGTTGCTTTGAAAACTGCAACTCTTATAAGACTCCAAAACTTCATTTAAATTCTGCGCTAGAGAAATGAAAGCTTCTCGCCCCCTTATAAATCTGTATTTCTTCGCGGTAAGTACACATAAAAATATAGGCGCACAAATAATCTTATTAGATTTTATTAAGTTTTCTTCAGCGTCAAAGCTGCGTAGAATCGAAAGATATTTACTGGGATTTTGGGCACTGATTAAACCGGCTTCTACAAGCGAACAGCCCAAGATAAAACAAGAACACCGAGAATTTTCTAAAAGACCCATTCCCAAAGGAGAACGGTAGTGTGACGTAAGAGTAAGTAAAAGGCGCTGACCCAAGGTGCGGCAACACCCGGGGCCAGCTAACCAAATTGATATCGACGTTATCAAAGTGGCTCCATGAATGGTACGCTAGAAACCCGCTCGTCTTCAATAAAAGGTTGCACCTTTAGCAGCCTGAGACGATTCCCCAAGCACCGGGAGTCTAGCGCCCGCCTTTTCTTCTTTTACGCCTACCGTTCTCGCGCCCCTCCCCCTATCTGCAACCGATATTACTTTCCTGGCCTTCCCGTAATGGAAGGATTGCCATTGCTCTGCGTCTCATTAGGAAACCAATATGTTGATTTTAAACCGCCGTACAGGCGAGAACCTCAGGATTGGGGAAAACGTCTCAATCACAATATTGGAGGTTAAAGGTAATCAGGTACGGGTGGGTATCATCGCTCCCAAGTCCTTACCAGTTCACCGCGAAGAAATTTATAGAAGAATTAAAAAACAACAAGGGCAAGATAACTGGGGGGATAAAAAGCAGACTCTCCTAGTAGAATGAGCCCTAACAATCCTGCTTTGGCCCTACTGCTCCAAGGGCTAGAACAACCGTAACCCTGCTGTTATCGAACAATCTGTCCAATATTTAGGGCTTCCTTATTCCAGAAGCCCTAGATACCCAACAAAAAATTTCTACAGTATCGGGGTAAGATCAATTATTGTAGAAACTCAGCCAGTTGTACCACTTAATGCAGAAGATACAAAAGCCGGCAAAATACGTTGCTCTATCAAGCCCAGGGTTTTGTCATCATCTCTGTGGCCGGTGATCGCAATCACCAAATCAAGATCTTCAATGGAGATCACATACTGGCCGCCACCGCCCCAACCAAACTTTGCGATATATTTCTTGTCGCCAACCTTCAGAGGCGTTCGCCAGAAGAAGTAGCCGTATGAAAAATTGGTATAGTCAAACTCATCATCTGTGGGAACAGCCACTTTACCAGTAGCCTTGGCAATATACGCCTCCGGTATTAACTGGTGGCCGTTCCTTTTTCCCTTATTAAGTACCAAAGTGCCCCACTTAACCATACTGCGCGATGTCATCATGGCTCTTGATCCTGCCTGGGGCACCCCACTAACAGCTTCCTTCCAGTGATAGATATCTATCCCCATCTTCTCCAGCAGCTCTTCTTTAATAAAGTCACTCGCGGTGCCGGGAACTACAGCATCCAGAACCAGCATTGCAATCATTGGGTCTGAGCCTTGATATAAATAAGTCTGCGAAGCAGAAGTGATCGGCTTACTGTGACTTAGATAGATTTGAGCCAGCTTTTTCCCGGTTAACTGCTCTTTGTTTTCCAGTAGGGCATCGAGTTTTTCCTCTGCAATACGGATTCCCGACTGCATGCTCATGGCATGATTCAGTGTGACAAGGTCTGCGCCTTTAACAAGTTGCTTCCTATCCAATCCTTTCAGGAGGGAAGTGACAGGCTTATCTAGGTCTTCCATGGTCAAATAACCTAACTGTATCGCCCGCCCTATCGCCAGGGCTGTATAGGCCTTGCTGGCAGAGGCTTGTGGGTGAGGAAAATTGACACGGCCAAGGGAATAGTAGGATTCAAAAACCAGTTTGTTGTTTTGGGCAATTAGTAAGCTATCGTAAGGTGTATGTTGATTGTCTGCTATTTCCTGAGCCAACTGTTGCAAGCTCTCTTTGACTGCCTCTATCTCACCAACAGGAATACCATCTTTTCTATCCGCTGGGGCTGTATCAATAAATGCTTTTTTAAGCTTTGGTATTGATCTCTCCTGGCCTGTGAGGTCACTACCATAGTCGGCAATATTAATTTCTGGTGCCTGCAAGCCTCCTGCGCTTACCGAAGCACTTATGCCGCACATTAAGCCGATTGCGATTAGCTTCTTAATAATCATCTTATATCCTAAAGTTAATTTTTAAATATTTATAAATATGGTGCGATATATTGTCGTTTAATCTCTTAGCTTTTCGGCAAGCCAATAGATACTGCGAACGGATGTCTTTGGGAATGCGGTAGTGTGATTCGCCGATTCGATAACCGCCGGCTCCAGAGTTAAATTAGCCAATTTTTGGTCCTTTAACTCACTAACGAACCTTTCTACCGTAGCGCCGAGCTCCTTCTCTAATGCGCCGTAAGCAATAAATACATTGGTTTTTTTGGACAGATCCATCAATGGTTTGTTAGATTTTGATTCAAGAAGAGAATCCATATAAGTGCTTATCAATCTTGATGGGCTACCGATAATATAGTTTTGAAAAGTATTCGGTTGACTTATTAAGGTATAGACACCAAAAAGCCCCCCGAATGAGTAACCGAAATAGGTGCGGTTATCTGGATTTGCGCGGTAATTACTTTCGATATACTTTATAACGTCATTTCTTATAAAAGCGAGATACTGATGGGCCTCTCCTTTATAGGTTTTTTTATCTTTATTATCTGAGGGTAGCGTTGGCTTAAAGTCTCGATATCGACTCGACCATTCATTTTCATCAGCTGGCGTATCTTTTTGCCAACCAATACCCACCAAGATTGCATCTTCCAGTGCGTATTCAGTAGTGGCAGATAGTATTTCAACTGCCCATAAAGCATCTGTATAGTAAATAACCGGATGCTTTTTAGTATCACTCTCCGCATATTTCTCAGGCAGCTTGATAAACAGCTCGTATTCTCTGTTATTGCTGGAGTCCTGAATGGGGATCACTTGGACCGTGGATAACTCCAGGGCCTTATGCTCGCCTGCTTTAAGGGCCGTTAATGGTAAGAACAAAAGGAGGGCGACGAGTAAACGCTTTTTCATATCAGTATTTATACCGTTACATGTGACCGGAGAAGCGCTCAATCTAAACAAGGAGCCAGTGAAACACCTGAAGTGCTCCTGATTTTTGGATGATTTTATGCTGTCAGAATAAAATACTTACTTATCAATGAGTTACAAGGCACACTTTAGCTGTAATCAGGGTATGTGCTAGTATCGACGGCAAAAATACAGCTCAAATTTTGCTCAGGTAGATACATCAATGGCTTTACAATATTGGTTGGGTGACTTCTTTATTGATTTATCCAGAAACCAGATCACGCGCCATGAGCAATCACAAATCATCCCGCCAAAAGCCCTTGCCGTCTTAACCCACTTGGCAAAACATCAGCGAAAAGTAGTGAGCCAGGATGAGCTACTATCTGAGGTCTGGCCCGATACAATAGTCACACCCAATACGCTGCAAAGAAGTATTGCGCAACTTAGAAAAGCCCTTGGCGAGGATCGAAAACAGCAGTCTTATATTAGAACCCACGCCAAACAGGGTTATAGCCTGGAATGCGATATTGTTTGGCAAGACGGTGATTCTATTCCGCAGGATAATACAGTACCGAAAGAGGCCCCCCCCTCCCCCACTTCCCCTAAGCATGAAATAGAGATAAAACCGGTTAATCCGAACCACCAAACCCAGACGATCAAACCAAATCGATTTCCAATCTTTGCGCTTGTCGGGTTGGTATTATTAGTATTTGTTGTATTTAGACACTCTCCACCCGAACAAAATTCTCAGCTTGTATTTGATCGATTACAGGCAGTCACCGCAACTGACCGCAAAGAGTTCAGCCCCTCTTATTCACCTGACGGTGAATATATTATTTTTAATCGTTATTTAGATAAGCTCTGCGTTAATAAAATCTGGGCCAGGAATATTCATACCCAGAAGGAAACGGAGTTAACTCCAGAATGGGGCACTTATGGCCGCCATACACTATCACCAGACGGCAAGAAACTGGTATTTATTTCCGAAGAAGACTGCACCATACCGCTAACCCAAAATACCTGTTACAACCTGGTAAGCCTGGATTTTCAAAAGGCATTAGTCAGCCCACAGAAGCCAACTGTATTAATGCGCTGTAAGAACTCGGCCATTAAGAACCCGGTATGGTTAAATAACAATGATCTCGCTATTTTGCATAAAGAGTCTAACCGTTGGCGGTTGATCAACTATTCAGTCAGGGATAATACCAGTCGGGTTCTTTATGACCTGGAAAATGGAAACCTGGCCTACTTTGATTACTCAATCACAGATGGATTAATAGCTGTAACCAGTCATCACCAAGATGGCCAGCTTTATATCGATATACTGGATTCCAAGGGAGCGCTTTTATCCAGCCACCCGATCGACTATCCGGATGAAATCCCTCAGCGCAGGACTCTATCCCCTAACTTTTCGCCGCTTAAAGATGCGTTAATCTTTAGCACAGGGCGACGACTTTTCTCTCTTACTTATGATGGAAAGGTCAGTAAGCTTGATTTGCCTTTGGATCAATCTGCCAGCACACCTGATTTCCACCCCAATGGGCAGAGGGCACTTCTCATTAAGGGCCGATACGATAGTGATATTGCATCAATACCGCTTAACCAGCCTGAATCAATCAATACGCCTTCGGAGGAGGATGTTAGAGAACTCTACCCAAGCACAACACGATCGATTTTGGGAGAAGATGATGGCATTTTCCAACCCAATGGTAATTTGATTGCATTTACATCCAGGCGCTCTGGTGAGGACCAGGTATGGATAGCTGATGGCAGTGATTTACAGCAACTCACCCGCTTCCCCATGGATACCAATATCTACGGTATAAGCTGGTCTGCCGACGGCCAAAGCATACTGGTGAGCGCCAATCAGGTACTTTCTAAAATCTCCCTAGACGGTAGCAGAGAAGCTTTCTCACTAGCGCACCCAGTTGACCGACTTTTCCAGTGGGATAGTGTGAGTAACCTCGCACTGTTAACTTTAACGGTTAAAGGCGTTACAAAGTTTGCAGAAGTAAACTTGGATAATCTTGAAATTAGCATTATCGACGATACCCAAGTTCACTGGGCCCAACGAAGCGAAGATGGACGGCTGATCTATATGGATCATATGAACCGCTTCTGGCAGCCCGGCCCTGCGGAAGACCAGCTAATCGAAGCGCTGGTTCATCAGGGCAGTGAGAAAAGGTTTGTAATCAAAGAGAATATGATTTACTCCATCAATCGGGATAATCAATTGTGGTCATACGATCTCAGCACTGGCAACTTTTCTGTCTTGAGAGAAGTGCATAGGGATATCGATTACTTGACTGATATTAATCAGGAAAACCTAATGATTACCTATGTTGTTGCCGCTAAAAAAGAAGTGGCTGAGTTATTCTTACGGGAGTAGGGATACAGCCTATTTTATTTTCAAAAATAAGATGGTTATTTATAAACCATCTTATTGCCCCGCCACGATTCAATTCAAAATACCACCCTCATGTATACCTCTATAGCTCATTAAAGAAATCAAATAGCTACTTAAAAAGTTTCATAAGCTGTTCAACTACCCACATATGAAGCGGGCTGTGATTCGATCGACTATGCCAGGCGACAATAACTTCAAATTTTGGTGTTTGGGTTTCCAGGTTGAGAGGAATCACTTTTTTATTGGGCAGTAATCTTGAGGGGTAAAAAGCTATTGTGTCGGTTGCGGCAATAATATCTGGTGCGGCTGAAAAGCAAGGTACAGACATAACAATATTCCGTTTCAGCCCTTGCATCGCAAACCATTCATCGTGAGAGCCCCTCAGGTTTGCCCGAGAAGGCGAAATAATCAATTGAGGAAGTTCGGCTACGTCAGCCAAAGTTAATGACTTACCCTTCAAAGGGGATTTTTTTCCGGCAATACAGACATGTTGCTCTTCAAATAATAGTTTGTATGGCAAGTTATCGGGGATGAAGTCCGGGAAGGTGAGCGCTAAATCAATCTCGCCAGCGACCATCAACTGATTCAGGTTATCCGTTTCAAAATCCCTGACGATCACTTTCAGTTCCGGTGCCGATTGACACACAACCTCCAGAAGCTGGGGTAATACCGATTGAATGGCGTAATCCGTAGCGCTAATACTAAAAATGCCTTTATAGGTTGCCGGATCAAACGTTATTGGGGTTAGTAAAGACTCTATATCCTTCAGTATGCTGCTGATCCTGCCGCCCAGCTGTTCAGCAACGGGGGTGGGTACCATGCCGTTCCCTTGCCGAATAAACAGCCGATCATCAAATACTTCTCTCAACTTACGCAGTTGTTCACTGATCGCTTGTTGAGTCAGCCCCACCTTTTCGGCGACTCGCGACAGATTTCTCTCTTGCAGTAGCGCTTCCAGAATACGTAGCTGTTTGAGGTCCAGCCGGCTTATACCATTCATAATTGTAACCAAGACAAGGAGCAGTTGTTTCAAATTGTATCCTTGCCTCTCTATTATTCCCACCATCGCAAGGCACCATCAAATTTGGCTGGGGCTATTCAGTAGCCCTTATCGTTGTTGTTGCTTATCTCTGTCTTTTTTAAATACTCGCTGCAATCAGTTTTTAACAGGAAGGTCATTATGAAAAACGAGTCACTATTCAGTGAGATCAACCTGGGCCCTTATACCCTGAAAAACCGTATTGTTCTGCCACCGCTGACCCGCTCGCGTAGTTCCCAGCCCGGTAATATTGCCAATGACCTGATGGCCAACTACTACGCCCAGCGCGCGGGTGCTGGCTTTATGGTCACAGAGGGCACGCAAATCGAACCCAGGGGCCAGGGCTACGCTTGGACGCCCGGTATCTATTCGCAGCAGCAGGTCGAGGGCTGGAAAAAAGTCACTAAGGCCGTGCACGACCGAGGCGGTATCATCTTTGCTCAACTTTGGCATGTAGGGCGTGTATCCCACACCTCACTACAGCCAGGCGGCGAGGCACCGGTAGCACCGTCTGCAATCCGTGCAGATGCGGTTAAGGTATTTATCGAGACAGGGCCAGGAGAAGGCGCTTTAGCTGACCCCAGTGAGCCTCGCGCGCTGACGACAGAGGAAGTTAAAGCACTGGTTCAGCTCTATGCTCAGGCAGCGCGTAATGCCTTGGACGCCGGTTTCGACGGCGTTGAGCTGCACTGTGCCAACGGTTACTTGGTGAACCAGTTTATTTCCGAGCATACCAATCAGCGCGACGATGAGTACGGCGGCAGCCTGGAGAACCGATTGCGCTTTCTCAAAGAAATTGTTGCGGCGGTATCAGAAGAAGTCGGTAGCGATCGACTGGGTGTTCGTTTTGCTCCGCTATTTGAAAGTACCGATGAGGACCGTGTCTATCTTGGACTGGTCGAAAGCGATCCACACACAACTTATATCGAAGCCATCAAGCTGCTAAGCGATGCGGGTATTGCCTATCTATCACTGGCGGAGGCGGATTGGGATCAGGCTCCAGATCTTCCCGAGAACTTCTATCAAGAAGTGCGCGAAACTTTTAGCGGGCGCATTATGTACGCGGGCAAATATTCTCCGGAAAAAGCCTTGCGCGTAATGCAGGCAGGTAACGGGGATATCTTTGGCTTTGGTCGCCCATTTATTGCCAACCCGGATCTTCCTGAACGTATCCGCAATGAGTGGCCACTCAATCCGGTTGATCCGAATACCATGTATGGCGGTACCGACAAGGGCTACACCGATTACCCCCCTTATCAGCCGTAAGCTGCAGTGGTTCAAATTTGAGTTGACAGAATACCGATTAAAAAACTGGTTCTGTGCAATCAAATCTGAACCTCTCCCGGCCAATAACGGGAAATTAAAAAGACCTTAAACACCCAATCATAAAATCACACGACCAGTTGCAATGTCCATATTGCTTTCTGGAAGATAAAAAAAGCCCCAGTAAATACAGCTTGCTGGGGCTTTTTCTCAAACTCTTACGCTAATTTACACTCCCTTCGAGCGCTGCAAGATTTCCTTCAGCGGCTTTGGGCTACAGCTTATTCCTGCGTTTAAAGGACACTCCGTTCCTTAGTGAGTCAATTCCGCTATAACACTCGCTGAGTTAGGACAGGGTACCGTCAAAAGTTGAGACTCCATTCAGGAATCCAATTCAACGCCCAGGTCTCCAGAACCTTATCGAACCCACTCAGTACCATAATACCGAGCAGCAAAAGGATAATGCCGAGCGCCGTTTTGCCTCCAATGGCAAAAGCTCCAACGGAGGGCGACAGGCGACTGTAGATTTTCCGTGACAACCCTCCTGCCACCAGGAGCGCTGCGCCAGTGCCCAGTCCGAAAGCGAACATCACCATAAATGACTGGCCCAACTGCTGGCCCATAGAGGCCAGCGCAATAGCCGCACCCAGGGTGGGGCCTACACAGGGCAACCAGATGATTCCGGTGAGGAAGCCGATACCAAACTGCCCTGCCCAGGCACCATCACCGGTAATTCCCGCCCCTGCGGTGATTTTTGATAGACGCAGTGTCAACCAGTTGGAAAGCGGCTTTATCAATAGCACAAGGGCAACAGCGACAAGCAGGATCGCTGCAATATAGCGGAAGAGCTCAGGGTCCAACCCCAAAGAGATCAGCAAGAAACTCAGTACCGTGCCTGCCAGGGCGAATGACAGGCTGAGCCCGGTGGCCAGCGCATAAGGCCCCCAGCGCCCAGCACTGCTGGAAGCACCGACAACCATTGGCACCAGTGGCCAAACGCAGGGCGAGAGAATACTGAGCGTGCCTGCAATTAGCGCTAGGGGGATAGCACCGAGTTCAAGCATTTTCGCTACACGCCTTCACGGAATCAAAGATATTCTGACGGATCACATCGGCGCGTGTTTCGGCAACACTAAACCAGACCTGCTCTTCCCCACGGTAGAGCAGTAGGGTCGACTGCCGGGGCGCGCGGAAATGCTTGACCCACTTTTTTTGTTGGTCGAAATCCACATTTAGAATTGTCAGGCCACATTGGGGGTTGTCCTTCTGGAACTGTGCAAGAATCTTCCCCTGCTTCTTACAGGTAGGGCACCAATCAGCCCGCACATCAATCAATACCGGTTGCTTGGCAGCCTGCAACTCCATAAAACGCTCTTTAGAGAAGGGCTCTCCAGCTGATACATGGGGCACGATCAGAAGAAGGGAAGTTACAAACAGGGAGCGTAGGAGTAAGTGGAGAACGTTCATGCTAATCATATCCTCAGTATAAAAATGCACACCCCAGTGGAAAGGTAAAATTGGGTGCATTGACAACCTTAGTCGGAATAAGCCGAAAATCATTACACTCTCAGGAGAATAATTTCTTATAGGATACTCCCTGGATGGTTATGTTCACGTCTTACACATCTACTCTGGCTGGATTATTACCCTAAGCTATACCCAAGCCAATTTAGGATTAATAAGAAACCAGAAGCCTGAGTGAACAAGAAGATCAAACAAAAGAAATCTATTTCATTCTGAAGGTTGTTGCTGGTTCGCCGGTGGAACCGTAAAGATTCCTGGCTTTGCCGCTAGCCATAAACCCAGAGCCCAGAGCCCAGAGCCCAGAGCCCAGCCAATCTAATCCAATAGCCTACCCAAAAATAATTGAACGATGGGTATACAACACCGTATGAATGCTTTTTTATTTCTTTCCAATCTTTTTATGTATGACGACCAATATCAGTGGAATAACCAGCCAGCCCATAGACCAAACTACAGGACCGATGAAGGCAAGCCCAATAGTAAGTAGCGCGACAATAGGTTCTGTGGTGGCGGTCTTGAATACGTTATCTTTTTCTTTACGAGTCAAGGAAGCATTGGCGAATCCCCTCTTGCGAGCATACTGCCAACCTGCGAGCCCAATAAAGCCAGATAGCGCAAGGCATATACTCTGCCCAGCGGTGGACGAAATACTGACTAACTTAGGGTCACTAATCGCAAAATAGAGATAAAAACAAACAACAACTTGCTGCAATAACACCAGGGCCGTATGCGCATTGTTGGACTGCTCAACGGGCCCAAGTAATTTATGCGTCAGATTCCACTGTACCAGCGTTAACCCAACAGCAATAAATAGACGGAAAACTTCCTCGGAATGTTCCAGTAAAAGGCTCAGAAGCCCAAACTCAAGCTTGGTCCAAGCCATATCTTCCCCCGAAGGAAGATATAAAACGAAGTTGACAAAGAGAAGGGCGTAAGCGACATCAATAAAGTTCTCAAGTCGCTGCAAGCGGCGATGCCTGACTGCAATAGTTCCAGTGTCTACATGGTGCATAAAAGGGCCCTAACATTTAGCCACAATGAGTCTGGTTATAGCAGACACCGAACCCTTTTAGGCTACGGATCTTTAATGGAGGGGTATTAACTTTTAACGCACCCATCAAAAAATCAAAAAGTTCATTATTTTCAATGAGTTACATTAATCTTGTGATTCTCGATTCTCTTGCTGAACGAGCAGTTAAAACTGTATTCAACTGAATACTAAACAGGCATGTTGAATAAAAAGCAGACAGGTCGATTTTGATAATCGATTGACTTCAAAAAGAATCTACATAAGATCCTACAAAATTAACCCGGATAAACTCAGGCAACTTCTGAGCAACGATCAAATTGCAAAGCTTGGGAAGTAACCTTCCTTAAAAAGCATCGCTATTTTTAGGGTTAAATTCATACAACTTTTACAGCTAGAAGAAAAGATGCCCAAGATTTTTACCATTATTGCATTTGCCCTTGTCACCACTTCCTGTATGCAACTGGAAGTTAAGCCGGGCCGGGTTATCGGGGATACCGTGGACGCGGGCAAAGACGCCTACCAGAGTATTCAACGCAACCGCCGGGGCGAAGAAGAGAGAAGCTACTCACACAAAACCAGTTACGACCCCACCATCTCCAATGCCGCCAATATTGCTGGCTGTAAGCAGGAACTGATGGAGGTGGTTAGTGTGTCTGATCTAATGGTGTCCCAAGTGATTTCTGAGTCTTCAGAAGTTCTACTTCAAGACGGTGATAAAACCATTTACTGCGCAATGCAGGCGCTTGTACGCCCCAAGGCGTAAACGTGATGCCTTACCAACCAAAACGCCTGTGATTCCTTTGGGGGATACCCAGTGAAAAACGCGGTCGCCCATTGGTTTGGGGAAGACTTTGATAAGTTAAACCCTCTCTTGCGGCGACTGCACACACAGGGTGGACGTCTCTACGGCAAAGTGGATATCACGTTTGGTACCGGCATTTCTGGTCTGATTGGACGTCGAATTGCCGGTAAGCTGGGAATCCCCTCTCAAGCAGGCAAGGTCCCTTTTTCCGTAGAGATTCGTCACTCCCTGGAAACACTATTCTGGTCGCGCACCTTTGCCAATGGCCATACCATGACGTCGGAATTCCAACCGGTAAAAACCTTTAGACAAGGCGGCTATTGGATTGAGTCCAGCGGACCGGTCAATATCCAACTTGGTGTTTCAATAGAGGGAGGCAACTGGCAGTGGCTGCAGCAATCTGTGTCTATTTTTCAGCTTCCTATTCCCACGATATTGATGCCTAAAGTTTCAGCGGGGAAAGCGATCATCGACGCGCTTTACCAGTTTGAAGTGAAAATGGCTCTGCCCGTGCTGGGTTTTGCTTTTGGTTATTCGGGCAAACTGCTGGAATACGCCGAGCAGGCCTGAGTTGTAAGTGCTCACTTGCTGTGTGAATAGACACAGGACAGCCTCAATGAAAACGATAAGAGCAAGTTATGGAAAGTGAACTGCTATCGCTACGCGCGGAACTCGCCCTGCTTGAGCGGGACAATCAGCGCCGCTTAGAGACCTTTGAGCGAAGGCTGTCCGCCCTTGAAACGCAACTGCAGCGGAGGCAAGTAGAACAGCCTGTAGCAGTAGTAGAACTGGAAGATGAGCTGACGCTGCTGATGGGTAAGCCCCCTGAAACTCCTGGGACATCAGAACAAATCCAGCCCGCGGCCATATCCACAGCAGCCGCACCGCCCCAGCTAACCCCCTCCCAAGTCCACTCCACATCCAAAAAAACCGATAGACCACCGGTATCCACCGAATGGCTGCAAGAGGGACTGACAAGCCTGTTGGCACCGGCGTTGGAACCTCTCAATCGGGCCTGGGAACCCCTTGCCGGCTTTTATCGCCACTACCAACGCCAGGGCAAGGCGCCGGTATTCTTTATGACGGCAGCCGGTATCCTGGCCCTGGTGTTTGGCTTTGCTTACCTGTTGCAGCTCTCTTTCAATGCCTACCTCGGCCCGGCCGGGAAAGTTACCCTGGGCTTTTTGATTGCCGCGGCAACCACCTTTGGCGGTGTGACTTTTAGCCGGCGTATACCGCATATGGCGGACTACGGTTCCGGACTGATTGCGCTTGGGGTGATTCTTCTCTACCTGTGTGGATACTTTGCCGGGCCCTACTATCAGCTGGTACCCATTCCAGTTGGGGTTGGCCTATTGGTGGTAACGACAGGCCTATCGTATTTACTCGCCCTGTTGTTTCAAACGCGAGTAGTGTCCATGGTGACCCTCCTGGGGGGGGCCACCATGCCTTTGATTGCCAATCATTTCGACCCCTCGGCGGTTATCTATCTCAGCTATCTATTGGCACTCGCTCTCGCCATGCTGCACCTGTCCAGGCAAATACGCTGGCCGCAACTTGCGATGGTAACCATGGCTCTGAGCGCCGGTATGTTTGAGTATTCAATCTCAAACCTGGATGAGACAGCTGCTACCTGGGGGCCATTACTCATATTACATGGCTTCTTTTATGGCTTTGCTCACTACGCCTTGCGATGGATAAGCACTGAGGAAATAGAGTCCAAGGGCTTGGAGCCGAGGCGTTTAGTCATTATTGCCGCGAACCTGGTGTTGTTTATTCACATCAGCTGGTCCTTGGCCCCAAGCACTACGGCCGTGGGCGTTGTATGGCTGCTTAATCTTCTGCCCTGGATCGCCCTCGCGCTCTATTCTCGCCGGCTATTTGGTTACAGCACCACCAGTGATTCTGCACGAGTAGTGCAAAATATGGCCTTGTTGCACGGTGGATTACTGGCGGGTCTGGCAATCTTGGCACTATGCGGCCCGGCTTTACTGGGCGTCGTTTGGTGCCTTGAAGGGCTACTCCTGATTTTTCTTGGTGCGCGCTTTGGCTTTATCAGTGTGCGCAGCGAAGGTTACATTGCCCTCGCGATCGCTGGCCTAACCATGCTTTGGCAAGCGATCGCCTGGGTTGCGAGCGGAGTTGCGCCCGCTCCAGTGCTGCTGTCGTTAAATGCGGACGCGGGCTGGGGAAACTGGCTGGCACTCTGTGCGGCTGCCTTTGGACTCACCCACCTGTTGCGCCATTGTGCCGACCAAATTACTCCAAAGGAGCGCGATGTAGCCGCTCTCGCGGATGACGCTTTTGGGCTGTTTTTATCGGCCAGCTTTCTGTTGTCCATCGGAATTTTCTGGCCCCAGGGCATGTGGTTACTTGCCCTATTCCCAATGGGCTTTTTTATCTGGCGCGGCCAGCGTAATGGCTCAGTATTTAGCGAATGGCTGGGGCTCAGCCATTACCTGCTGCTGTTTATCCCGCTGCTGGCGAGTGCGTCAATTGTGGGTAACTTCCATTTCTACGATCAAATACCTTATGGAAAAATTGCCGGTATAGAAGCCTTCCTCAGCCTGTGGCTGCTGGCAGCGCTTTACCAACGCCTGGAAATGCAATCCCACGGCTTTACCCTGGCTCTCAATTTACGTAAGCTGTTTTATGCGTTGTTACCAGTATTTTTCCTTCCCACGGTACTCCATAAAGCCAGCGATTACTTTCCCATCGCCATGTGGCTATCCTGTGCTATCGCCCTACTCCTCTACTCACACCTACGGCTGGCATTATTGAAACAGGAGCTGCGTATTTTGGTTGCGGGCGCAAGCCTTGTGGCCCTATTTGGCTGTGCACTGCGAGAGTTTGAGAACTGGCAGGGAATGGCCATGAGTGGGCTACTTTTGGGACTCATAACTCTGGCAGGGTTCTTGTGGATTGGTCGAGGGTTACAGCAAAAGCCCCTTGGCCCAGATTGGCAGTTGGCTCTACACCAGGCACTCAAGCCAATTTTCCCATTGGCCTTTTACTATCTCGCGGCAACGTTGTTTATTATAAGCTACGCCCTGAGCCGAGACTTTGGCCTGGCCCTATTGTTGAGCCAACTGTACTTCGCCAGCCTGTATATCTTTAAACCCAAGCTGGCACCGCTGCGCAACCAGCTAATGCCGTTTTACATGCTGAGCTTGCGCCTATTTGAGTTTATTACCTTATTACAAGTTGTTGCAGTAGTTACCAATTCCAGCAAGGCGCCGCTACTGGGACTATATAACCTGACTGCCCTGGGGATTGCTACGCTATTGGTTTACCGGCGTTTCTTCGCCAGTCGAGCCGTATGGCCGGGTCGTAGACTGTTCAATCTGTGGGTGCTGCACCTGACAGCCATCCCGGTGTATATCGCCCTACTGGCACAGTTACTCGAAACCATGTGGCTACCGGCAATATCTTTTGCCCTGGTGGTGCATGCGACGCTGCTGCTGTTCCAGACGCTGAAACCCGACACCCAAAAACTGTTGAAGCTCTCACTGCTTTTATTTGCTATGGCCGCGCTGAAGATCGTACTGTGGGATATGCAGGACTTCTCACTGATACAGAAAATTGTCGTTTGTATGTTGGTGGGGCTGTGTATGCTGGGGGCAGCGTTTCAGTATCAGAAATTTTTGTCCCGGAGCAGTCTGCCTCAATAAGCGGACTGTTAACCGATACGCATATCGGAAGTTTGGTATCAACAGGCTTCCGATTGCTTACCTGCCCATTTGAGAGCAGGTACCATTCGCTCCAACGACACTCATAGAGCCCCAATAGCTAGCCGGCTAGTATTAGGCAGTTCCAAAGAAAATGAATATCCCCATAGATTTTAGACATATATCCCAACAACTCCCCAATAACAGCCTAGTTAGAGGAAAAGATTACTTTCGAAATGGCAAAGTTCAGGCATTTAATGTGTCCCACGGTGGCAAAACCATCACCGGAAAGGTAAGCGGTTCCTATGCCAGCCACTACAATCTGCAGATAGAGATAATCGAAGACCCTGTTATGGGGGGATTCGAAATTGATGGCGAATGTTCCTGCCCTGTGGGGTACAACTGCAAACATGTAGCCGCTGTATTGATGGCAGCTGTTAATGAGATCCAGAAGACATCCAAACTGGTGTCAAATAGCACAAACTGGGAGAGTTGGCAGAACAATATTATAGGAAAACAGCGTGAAACCGTGCTTGATTCACCATCACAGCGAGACCTGCTCTACACCTTGGATTGGGACGATCGATATAGCCCTGCGCATGCGAGAGTTAATGTCTATTCAGCCCGACCACTCAAAAAAGGTGGCTATGGCAAGCCTCAGCGCGAGTACTTCCATATTAACAGCAGCCTTGCCATATCAAAAATTGACCAGAAGATTTTTGGCCTTCAACAACTACTCTCACAGTCCTTCTTCAGGAAAGCCATATCTGGAGAGGAAGGTGCGCTTCTATTGAGAAACCTACTGGTCAGTCAGCGCTTCTTCAGTGATATCGATTCTCTAACCCCGATTAATTGGGGTGAAGCGGTCAAGCTGGAACTCAGCTGGGAAGAAAGCAAGAACAGTGCACAGTTGCAAATAGATATGCCTGACCTCCCCGATGGCTGGAAACTAATACCCACCGAACCACCTTGCTATTTTTCCCCCAAAGAAAACATCATTGGTCCTATTATAAGTCCGGTGGATGGTGAGGCTCTAAATGACTTCACAACTATGCCCGCCATTTCTAAAAGTGAAATGGGCAATGCTATTATCTTTCTTAACAACCATTATGGCAGTGAACATTTACCCACTCCAAAATCACTGCCTGTAATACAAGTGAATGATTCATTGCGGCCGGTCTTAATCCTAAAATCGATCCCCAATCCGGGCGGGATTGAAAGTACCCATACGGCCAGTTTTCACATTCATTATGGCCCGGTAATAATTCCCGCAGAGGAAATTCTTGCAGAGAATCGCCCAGAAAATAATATCTACCCCCAAGAAAATAAGCTTTATAGAGTGGAGCGGAATTTTCATCACGAAGCCGCTGTACTGAAAGATCTGATGCAGTGGCAGTGGAGCCTGAGTGCTAACGAAGCCGGTGAACCCACTCTATTCTTCTCCGATGGCGAAACCGATCAAACGCCGATAGAGCGCTGGCACGATTTCCTCAATGGGGGCATCCCAAGGCTTGAAGAAGCGGGCTGGATCGTTGAATTCGAAGATGACTTTTCTCTAAAAGTACACGAGATTGAAGATTGGGAATGGCAAACAGATCAATCTTCCAATGACTGGTTTTCCCTGAGTGCAACCGTAGATATTGAAGGCCAACCCATTCACCTGGCCCCACTAATATTACAATATTTGGAATCAGGTTATGCGGCTACCGATGAAGAAGACATATTAGTACCTCTCGGCCCAGACCAGTATATCCGTCTACCCAGTGCACTATTTCACAACCTCTTCGCAGTTTTAGAGGAGTGGTATGACAGCGAATCCCAAAGCCTCAAGGTACCCAGGTTTGCTATGCCGGAGCTGCCTAATGCCGATTCAGCTTGGCAGGGCAATAAAGATCTAAAAGCCCTGGCTAAGAACCTACAAAAGGGCCCGCAAAGTATCAAACCACCCAGGGCCCTGAAGGCACAGTTACGCCCCTACCAGCAAACGGGTTTTGAATGGCTACAACACCTGCGCAAGCTCGGTATGAATGGCATTCTGGCCGACGATATGGGCCTGGGTAAAACCTTGCAGGGATTGGCTCATATTCTCAAAGAAAAAGAGAGCCGGCGCCTGATAAACCCCGCCCTGGTGGTTGTACCCACCAGCTTGGTTGGTAACTGGCTCAACGAAGCCCAGCGCTTTGCCCCAACATTAAAAGCACTATTACTTCACGGCAGTGATCGGCATGAGGATTTCCCACTCATTCCCGAATCAGACCTGGTCATAACCACCTACCCACTGATTGTAAGGGACAGTGATCTATTAAAAGAATATAACTTTCATTTATTGATCCTCGATGAAGCCCAGGTGATTAAAAATCCCAAATCAAAAGCGGCACAATTGCTCCGCACCCTCACGGCTCAGCACAAGGTATGCCTGACCGGAACACCGCTGGAAAACCACTTGGGCGAGTTGTGGGCACTGTTTGACTACCTGATGCCCGGCTTTCTACACAGCCAGAAAAGGTTTAACGGCCTTTATCGTAATCCCATTGAAAAGCAGGCCAATGAGCATAAACAGGGAATTCTGAACCAGAGAATCGCTCCATTTATTTTACGCCGAACCAAACAGGAAGTTGCCACGGAGCTTCCGTCAAAGACAGAAATCATACAGCGGGTTACTCTCGATACCGCCCAAGCCGCACTCTACGAAACCGTGCGTTCGGCGATGGAAAAGCGAGTAAGGGACCTGATGAAAAAGAAAGGGCTCAACCGATCTCATATCGAGATGCTGGATGCCCTATTAAAGCTGCGACAAATTTGCTGTGACCCCGGACTGGTCAAACTAGAGAAGGCAAAAAAAGTTAAGCAATCAGCCAAGCTGGAAGCACTGATGGATATGCTCCCGGAAATGGTGGAGGAAGGCCGCAAGGTACTTTTATTCTCCCAGTTCACCGAGATGCTCGGCAAGATTGAAACTGCCCTGGAAGAACAGGCAATACCCTATGTAAAACTGACCGGGCGCACGCGCAAGCGCCAGGAAGCGATTGACGCCTTCCAAAATGGCGATATTCCTGTGTTCCTGATCAGCCTAAAAGCCGGGGGAGTCGGCTTGAACCTCACTGCTGCCGATACGGTTATACATTACGATCCCTGGTGGAATCCCGCAGTGGAGAACCAAGCAACCGACCGCGCATACCGCATCGGCCAGGATAAGCCGGTGTTTGTGTATAAGTTTATCTGTGAGAATACCGTCGAGGAAAAAATCATCGATATGCAGTCGCACAAGCAAGCGCTGGCAGATGCGATTTATGATAAAGATGGTAAAAATATAACTATGGATTCTGATCAGTGGCTGTCACTGTTCCAGGATTAAATCACTCAAGAGGGGCTCCATGGGGGCCCTGATACTTCCGAGACTAATCCTCTTCTGGATTGACTCAATCGGTTAACGCCGATAGCACCTCTTAACAACCCTTCCTTCATCAATAGTTAAACAACCCGTCAATTTTAGGTAGGATCACAGTCATACAAAGGTACGTTTCATGAGTATCAAACGCTAAGCCCAAAGGGTAGTGAGCCTTAGCCTTCATTGTATAATCTGAACCTGCCATTGGAGGAAATGTGTCAGCGATAGATCTCAGTCTGTCTACAAACTTCAGCTTTCTTGCCAAACACGATACTCTTTTGGTCCAACTAGCCTCCAGCACCAAGAGCGTCGTCATATAACCGCAGCCACCTAACCCGTAAAAAAGCAAAAAATATCCCCGGTAGCACCCGGCGCTGCTGAGTATTACACAAGGAAGTCCCATGGCCCTAAACTTGCGCGAAAGCGTTTTTGAGATACTGCGCAAACACCGCGAGCCGCCACTGCCCCCCCGCCAGATCACGGAAAAAATATTGGAGTTTCACCCCGAGGCCTGCGCAGCAAAACTGGCCCGCAGTGACTCGCTCAATACCCAGAGCGCACTGCTCCAGCAGATAACCGCCGAGATCCGCGCCTCGCGCCCGCGCCTGCGCCTGCGCCTGCGCCTGCAAAAAAATTACCGGCAGATAAAAACCCTGGAAACCCGGCCGCGCAAATTCTATTACAGCGAGGCCAGTGCCACCGAGGAGATCACCCGCACGGAATCCACCCCGAAAACTGCCACTAGAAATACCCTCGCACTCAAAAAGCACAGCGAGGCCCAGCTCTACCTGCCACTCGGAAAATATCTCCGTGCCGAATTTAAGCTGCGCAGCATGCGTATCGACGAAAGGCGCAGCTCCAATAGCAAAGGCCCCAAGGGCAACCGCTGGCTGTTCCCGGATATCGTCGCCCTGGAAGACCTCACCGACAGTTGGGACGAAGAAATCCTCGCCTGCGCCAGTCAGTACGCCGACCAGCGCACCCGCCTCTGGTCCTTTGAAGTCAAATGCCTACTCAACCGCGCCAACAGCCGCGAGTGCTTCTTCCAAGCCCTGTCCAACTCCTCCTGGGCCAATCTCGGCTACCTGGTCGCCGCCGAAATTGAAGACAGCGATACCCTAAAAGGACTGCGCCTGCTCTGCGCCGCCCACGGTATCGGCTTAATGCTGCTGGATACCGAAAACCCAGCGGAAAGCCAAATCCTGATCCCTGCCCGCGAGCGCGCGGCCATCGACTGGGATATCGCCAACCGCCTCGCGGAAGAGAACAAAGACTTCCTCGCCTACATCAAGAATATTCGCCACTTCTACCAAACCGGCGACCCGCGCCGCTCGGATTGGCAAGCCACTGGCGATGAGTAAGCAGCACTTAAGGCCATGATTAATGCCTTTTAAGAAGTTAACGAATCAGACTTTTAACGAACTAATGAACTCGATACCGGGGAAGTTTGCAGAACCATGAGAAAATTTTCCATCTCGAAGCCTACAAGAGAACATCTTGAAAAGATTCTCTTAAATGTTAGCTATCTATATTTAACTTTAGTTATCTACCAAGTGTACACCGAAGGCGACATTTTTGACCTACAGTATCTATCCAACCTAGATATGCAAAACGCCAACACCATTTTCGCGACCAGTTTTCTTGCGTTCCTATTTATTTCTTGTTCAGTTTGTATTATTTATCGCATACGATACCTACAAGCCGGCAAACCTTTCATATCCGAACCGCAAAAACAACACCTGTCCAAAATCAACTCAGCTATTTGGTATAGCTATTTTACCTTATTTATTTTTCAACTATTTACTGAGGGTGATATTTTTGACTACGAGTATTTTTCCAGCTTAATCATACAAAGCGACTCCTTAATCCCTGTAGGTATTCTCATACCACTCTGCATAATGATGTACTTCTTGGGGATCATTTACCATACCTGGCTTCTGCTAAAGCTGTCCTTAATTCAGCACCAATCAAATTCAGTTGGTGAGCAGGGGTAAAGATGCCTATTTTATTGGCGAATAAAATAAGCACTTGTATTTGGCTTTATAAGTCAATTGAAACATTGGTTACACTTCGGAAGCGAGCAGTCAAAAATGAAAGAACAAAAAGATAAACGGTACTCATCTACCAAATTTCATAGAAACCATTTTCCACCAACAATACTTGATCCATAACCTGCCTGCTTACTGTACGAACGTACCTCAAAAAGGAACTTCCTCACAATAAAAATGTGAAACAGTTTGCACTTTACAATAAATAGCCAGCACTATAATACGGCGGCCAAAATCCCGTAAGCGCTAGCGTTGTGGATAGGAACCACCAAGTCTATGTTTGAACGCCTCTTTGCCTCAAGAAAAAAGCCGTTTGTCCCAAATCGGGACAAACTTGAAACACTGACTGCCAACTTGTCCGGTAGCCGCTTTAGTATCTCATTACCGCCCAATAGCGTGCCCGATATTAATGAGGAATATTATGGTCCCCGTATTGATATCTATAACCGGGAAGCCTATGACGATCTAAGTCGCGGCAAATGGTACCAAGAGGGAAGAATGCCAGGGCAGTCCATTATTAAGCGTAACTGGGGTTTTTATGGACCGCCCTGGATTTCCATGGAATATGGATTCGTAACGCTATCAATCAGGATCTATCGGGTAGATGATATACCGGAAGGTATGAGTTGTTTTAATCCAAGTAACTTTGAACAGGTAATTTTAAGAGATCTATATTTCCAATATGGTCCCGCAAACATCAATTCATGGCCCAGTTTAACCCCCATTAACTGGGAGAAAAAAACGATAAACGGTAATGACTGGCTCTATTGTGAAGCCTACCGAAAGTGTACTGAAGCTGAGGTCCAGGCAAATCCATTTAATGAAGCCATGTTCAGTTCACAACTATACACTCCTCTTGATGACCAATATTTTATTGATATTTACTTCAATGCCATTGGTTATGCCCCAGCCAATTACAGTATCACCGCCATGAATCACTTGATGAGCGATATTTACTCAAGCCTTAATCTGGAATTGAGTCCGGCTATGCAACAGAGAAAGAGAGAAGTCATTCAACAATTCCCGAATTCGAAATTTAGCGATACACGCAATCCAGAACCTTGGATTTATCATGAATTTCGTGAGAGCGATGACGAAAGTGGAGAAGACCCTTTTGTAATAGTTAAGAAGGGAACTCCACCACCAAAATTTACCCCCCAGTAAATTATTTTAGATTTTAATTAATGATAAGGAGATCTTATGCCCGCTTTTAGAGCAGGTTGGACCAAAATAGTTGAGATGGCCCCAATGGGTATAAAGCGAGGCCGCGATGTCTATGTAAATAATGCTCACTACCCTATGTATGCGAAAGTAAAACAAGAAGCTCGCACCAATTATCATTCTGCAACACTAATGCGAGCACTGATTAGCCTTAATGCTGATACCGGCAACAGCCAGAGTGTAAATGGCGCAGGAACCATTCGCTATTTAAAGCGCAATGGTATGGCTATTGAATACTACATAGACAACAGCGATGTACTGATTAATAAACTCCATTTCGATGACACTTTACGCTCTGATACAGCAGGTCAAGGAACAGGTCTCTATGGTGTCAGAAATGTAGCTGATGAGTGGTCAACGGATAGAGCACCCAAGAATAAAATGTCGCTTGGACACAAATGGAACGGTGCACACTATGCTGCAGTGAGTGGAAAATTCAGCTCAAATGATTCAGCTGGAAAGATGCTTATCAAGCATATTGAAAAAGCTTATGGCGGAACGGAGATACTTCCCAAAGATATAGCTAAAGTTGACAACCACTACTCCCTCTATTGGATTAGTAGAGGGGAGCATGGTGCATTGCCTTCGGTGGATGGCCTAACCTCACTAATCCAGCAGGCAGCTGACGCCCGTGAATCCGTCAACTGGTTGATACACGGTGAGGGTGCAAAAACCTTCCAGCGGGCGTTGGAAGTCTTACAGACTGCACCCTCTTTAAGCCGTTTTGCGGCGAAAGATGAGGAAATCGTGCGCGGATTACGCATGAAAATGGCAGGCCAGAAAATCTTTCTCTCCAACCCTGTGGGCGCAAATCCCGATAAAATTGAAAACCTCTGTGGGGCCGTTGGCCTCACCTATGTGGACAAAAATATCAATACACGAAATTTCAAAACAGCAGGCGCATGGCGCAACTCCTGGTTTGAAGTTACTGCCATAGGGGCCATGGCTGTAAGTACGGGGATTGGTCCGACTGCGTTAAAGAAAAGCGGGATTGGTGCACTTCAAAAACAAGTCGAACCTTTGATGGATGCAGTCGGAACATTTGTAGCTAACACGGATCTTGGACCTGCTCTTAAAGTTGGTGGTGCAGCTTTCGTTGCCTTTACCGTTGGCAAAACCCAATTTACGAAATGGCGAGATAATATCCGCGCGATCAGGGCAACCGCAAGCAGTACCTTTGGCCGTGGCAATGAATATTGGTACGAGAGTGATGAAGATCTGCTGGAACAATTATCAGCCTAATGCCTTAGCGATAATCACTCTCTGGTTAACCTTGTAAATTTTGGAATTCAAAGGTGCCGGCATAGGCCGGTACCTATAAAATCATGCAGTATTTAGCTATTTGATCTCACACATAACCTCTCGTTAAACCATCTGCACTAAACCTTCTCCCTTCTGCTCGATTTTCTCTGAACGATAACCACATTCATCCTTCTTACAAATAGCTGTCGAAATAAGCGCTTATTTTTACCGCTACACTGATTGCGTAGCCCTAATTTCGGGTGGATGCACAGGGGAGTAAGAGATGCAACGGCTCGGACTGTTAGCAACGTTTTTTTCCACTTTATTCATCAGCAGCCAATCCCTCGCTGAGTATAAGAAAGGGGACTATATTGTTCGCGTCGGTGCCGCGGCCGTCGATCCGAAGGACGATTCCGATAATCTCTATCTAAATGGCACCGAATTGCCCGACACAAGAGTTTATGTGGATACCGGCTATTCCGTTAATTTTACCGGCACCTGGTTATTCGCCGATCACTGGGGGCTGGGGCTTTTGGCGGCATTGCCATTCAAACATGACCTGGACGTGCGCGGCTTGCCAGACCCGGATACTGGCGAACCCCTCGGCAAGGTGCGCCTGGGGGATATCAAACACCTGCCACCCACCCTTACCCTGCAGTGGTATCCCGTATGCACTGAGTCTTGGGTACAGCCCTATATTGGCGTCGGTATCAATTACACCCATTTCTTCAGCGAACATATCAACCGCGCAACGCAGAACTACTTTGAGACCGTACTCGGTGCTGAGTCACGGGCAAGGCTCAAGCTCGACAATTCCTGGGGCTTGGCGGGGGAAGTTGGTATAGACGTCACCTTAGGTCGGGAGAATCGATGGCTGTTTAATGCGGCTGTTTGGTATTTGGATATCGATACCGAAGCGGACATCCATTTTCACACCGGCGCTGACGATAGCTCGCGAATCCATGTGGATGTGGACATAGACCCCTTTGTTTTCTCCCTGGGGATCGGCTATCACTTTTGAGACCGCTTAACCTTACTTAGTCCATAGCGATACAACACCCACCCTATCATTCTGATTTACAGAATGAGTTCGCCTATTTTTACCAATTTTCATTCTGCCTGCTCCCGTTAAACTGCTTTTTATCGACAACGATGCCTCAAACAGAGCATGACTCTATAACGAATCCCCAGATTAAGGAGCACTACATGACCACTTCCACCCTGTCCTCAGCTCAAGCCTCTACTAACGCCCCCCTATTTCCAGCCATTGCCGACCTGTCCGGGCGAATCGGCCTGGCGGCAATATTTTTTCTGGCGGGCGTCAACAAGATTCAGAATTATGAGGGCAGCGCCCAGTATCTGACCTATGGTGGCCTACCTGAAATACTATTGCCGCTGGTGATTGTGTTTGAGATTGGCGGCGCTCTGGCGTTAATCCTGGGCTTTCAGGTTCGCCTCACCGCTTTGGCTTTTGCCAGCTTCAGCCTAGTCACTGCCGCCCTGTTCCATAACAATCTGGGGGATCAAATTCAATTTCTGATGTTTTTTAAAAATCTGGCCATTGCCGGTGGTTTTCTGGTAGTTGCCGCCCATGGTGCCGGGCGCCTTAGCCTAGATAAGCGCAATAGTATTTAAACTCTGGAACAAGAATTGGGCCCACTCTATTTTATCCAGGGCCAGCTGTAACACAGATATTGGAGATGAACATGGGACTGTTGATCAACGGCCAATGGCATGACCAGTGGTACGATACTAAAGATTCCGGCGGTGCATTTAAACGAGAGACAGCGCAGCTGCGCAACTGGGTGACAGCCGATGGCAGCGCCGGGCCCAGTGGTACTGGGGGCTTTAAGGCGGAGTCGAGACGCTACCACTTGTATGTATCCCTGGCCTGCCCGTGGGCCCACCGCACTCTGATTTTCCGCAAGCTGAAAAAACTGGAAGAACATATCAGTCTCTCTATAGTGAGTCCGGATATGCTCGATCAAGGCTGGAGCTTTCATATGGATGAGGGCAGCAGCGGTGATGCTCTGTTTGATTATCACTATATGCATCAGGTTTATACCCACAACAAGCCCGATTACTCTGGACGAGTTACGGTGCCAGTGCTATGGGATAAGCAGACAAACGGTATTGTCAGTAATGAATCCTCAGAAATTATTCGTATGTTTAATACTGCGTTTAATCGTATTACCGGAGATACTCAAGACTTTTTCCCCAAGGATAAACAACAGGCGATTGAAACGATTAATCAACTGGTGTACGAGAGCATCAATAATGGTGTATACCGCAGTGGCTTTGCCACTACCCAGGAAGCCTATGAAGAGGCCTACCGCCAGCTATTTGCCGCACTCGATCAGATGGAAAACATTCTAGCCCGCCAGCGCTACTTGATAGGAGAAGAAATCACGGAGGCAGACTGGCGACTATTTACCACCCTGATACGCTTCGACTCCGTATACCACGGACACTTTAAGTGCAATCGCCAGCGCCTGGAAGATTTTCCCAACTTGCGCAACTATGTACGTGAGTTGTACCAGTGGCCCGGTATCGTCGAAACCGTAAATTTCCAACATATCAAGCGGCACTATTACTTCAGTCATACGTCCATCAATCCAACCCAGGTTGTACCTACTGGGCCGAATATTGACTACAGCAGCCCGCACAATCGAGCTGAACAATAACCGCCACGAACAGCAAGTAGGCCGCTCTGCGGCCAACTTCCATCACAACCATGTGGATCCCACCTTTTCAATACTCGACCACATCCAGTAAATTGTCTGTCTCTTCTCCAGTTCTGTTGGATAATAGAGCGTGATCTAATAAAACTGGCCAGTAATCATCAAACGCTTATGCAAGAGCTCCACTTACAAGGATAGATCCATGCAAAAAACCACCCTAGAGCAATGGCGTATGTTTAAAGCCGTTGTGGATGCCGGCGGTTTTAACCAAGCATCATCCGTTGTGCACAAGAGCCAGTCCAGTATTCACCATGCCGTAACAAATCTGGAGGCCGCTCTTGGGGTCAAGTTATTTGAAGTCTCAGGGCGTAAGGTGATGCTCACCGAGGCGGGCCAACTCCTGCTGCGCCGCGGGAAGTATCTGCTGGAAGAAGTCTCTCGCATTGAGGCTATCGCCGACTCTCTCAGCGAGGGCGTGGAGTCAGAACTGCGTATTGCCGTGGATGGGGCCTTTCCACAAAAAGTCGTCTTTAAAGCACTGGAAAAAGTCTCCGGTATTTTTCCTCAGGTCAATATCGATATTGTGGACACGGTATTGTCGGGTACCAATGAGCTGATTCTGGAGGGAATGGTAGATTTAGGTCTCTCGGCATTTACCATGAATGATAGTCTCAACGATGAGATATGTCGTATTGAATTTGTGGCTGTCGCCCACAAAGATCATCCTCTGCACCAGTATAAACGTGAACTAACTTATGAGGATCTAAAATCCTATCGACAGATTATAGTGCGGGATTCCGCCATACAGACCAACCGGGATTCCGGTTGGCTGGGGGCAGAGCAACGTTGGAAAGTGGGGAGTTTGCGTGCATCACTGGATTTAATTGCACAGGGAATGGGGTTCGCCTGGCTACCCTTACCATTAGTGGCCGATTTACTCGATGACGGCACCCTGAAATTACTCCGCCTGGTAAAGGGGGGAAAGCGCTCATCCAATTTTTATTTAAACTTTAAAGATCAAGATAAACTCGGTCCTGCCGCCAGAGAATTTATTGGCGAACTACGTTTTCTTACCCTGGAAATTTCAGATTTTTCGGGATAACGCCTCAGCAACAACCCTCTGAAGCCGCCATAACAACTGATAGCTTCTTACGAACTGATAGAGTAGATATCATCTCTAAAACCTGCTTACTTTTTCTTTAGAGAATTCAGCTGAATTTAATTAATTTTTTCCTCAATGCGTAGACCCGCCCCCTTTGAGGCACCCCTACATTATTAAACAGTCCATTCTGTAGAAACGAATAATCAATTCAACTTTATCCGATATTCATTCGAGCCACCCCTATCTATCATAGCCATAACACACTTATTTACATCACCAGCGAGGCCCAGGCTATGTTTTATTTCAGACCTTCTCAGGGGCGCGGGCAAGCTCGATTTGGCTGGCTCAACAGTAAACACACCTTTTCATTCGGCCACTATTACGATCCCAAACATATGGGCTTTTCCGCACTTCGTGTAATAAACGATGACATCGTGAGACCTGGTGCAGGTTTTGATACGCACGGTCACCGGGATATGGAAATTATTTCCTACATCCTGACGGGCGCAATTGAGCATTGTGATAGTGAGGGGAATCGTTTTGTTGTTCCTGCCGGCGAGGTCCAACGAATGAGTGCCGGAACGGGTATCACCCACTCGGAATACAATCACTCAAAATCACAAAATCTAAGGTTCCTGCAAATATGGATTCAGCCCAACCGCCGCGGTATTAAGCCCGATTATGAGCAGCGGTCGATCGCACAGATCGGAAAAATGACTCCTCTGGTGACAGCCGATGGCCGGGGCCAATCACTTTCCATACAACAAGATGCCAATCTGTACCGGCTGCAATTAACTTGCGGGGAGACTATCTCACTGGACACCCTTGAACGCCCCGGTTACCTACACGTCATTGAGGGAGCAACCGGTGTCAATGGTAGGCACCGGCTGAGCGCGGGGGATGGTCTGGGATTATTTAAGGAGCGGATACAACTTGAATCCTCGGCAGAGGGGTTTACCGCACTTTGGTTTGACCTGCCCGCCACTTGATTCAAATAGCTCATGACTAGCCTCACGCTCAGGGCCGGCGGCAAGGACTTATCCCGAGGCTAAGAATTCGATTCGGACTTTGCACCTTTATCAATTTAAAAAGAACCCGAAAGCGAATCATTAAAAAACTGAGATATGCCGTATCCGGCCCTAAGCAGAGCCTGAATACCCTGTAAAGAATAGTGCGTGACACTTTACCCAACTCGCCCGCCCAACCGCCGATTCCCTCCTAAAATAGAGCGAGGCATTTGGGGATGAAGCAATGGACAAAGCTGGCGACATGGATGGTCGCGAGAGAAATGAGGCCGCGCCAGGGCGATTGCTTTCCCTGCTTTCGCCGGTGCCCCCCGCGCTTTTCGCTATTGTTCTGCTGATTCTGATGCCGGATATTTCTGACGGTAGAGAATTTTCTTTTGGCGTTACCTGGGTTGCCGCACTGGGTATATCCCTGCGTTTCTACATCGATGGCCTGAGTTTCCTTTTTGCCCTGTTGATTAGTGGGATTGGTGTGTTTGTGGCCATCTATGCGGCCGCATACCTACGCGGACATCCCGATCTGCGTCGTTTTTATTTTTATTTATACCTTTTTATGGTCGGTATGCTGGGCCTAGTGCTGGCGGGGGATTTAATTACCCTGTTTGTATTTTGGGAAGTGACCACTATTTCCAGCTATCTGTTGATTGGATTTAATAATACGAGTGCTGTCGCGCGCCGCTCTGCCCTTCAAGCCCTACTAGTCACTACCTTAGGTGGGTTGTGCCTGCTGGTTGGATTGCTGCTACTAGGTTCTGTGGCGGATAGCTTTGAGTTGCGACAGGTGTTAGCTTCAAGTGAAGCCGTGCACAAAAGTCCTCTTTATTTACCGATCTTGATCTTGATTTTAATTGGTGCCTTCTGTAAATCCGCACAGTTACCCTTTCATTTCTGGCTGCCCAATGCCATGGCCGCGCCAACACCAGTGAGCGCCTATTTGCACTCCGCCACCATGGTAAAAGCCGGCATCTATTTGCTCGCCCGTATGCACCCGATACTGGCACATACTGAATGGTGGGAATGGATATTAACCTGTACCGGTGCCGCAACGGCGGCAGTGGCTGCGGTAGCGGCACTGCGCCAGACGGACCTGAAACTCGCCCTGGCATACACCACACTCATAGCGCTGGGCACGATCACCATGTTTCTTGGCTCCGACGCTTCGGCCGCGGTAGCCGCCGCCATTACTTTTTTATTGGTGCACTCCTTTTACAAGGCGGCACTTTTTATGGTGGTCGGTATCATCGACAAACAGGCAGGCACTCGAAACCTGAACAAACTGGGCGGCCTCGGCCGCTGCATGCCAATCACTGTCATTGCCGCTTCCGCGGCAGCACTCTCTATGGCCGGATTTCCCCCTTTTCTCGGCTTTATCGGCAAGGAATTAAAATATGAGGGCGCCCTTGCTGTGGCCTCAGAGCCCGCCCTCGTTGCTACCGTTGCCGTTTTTGTTAACGCCGTTACGGTGACCGTTGCCGGGATGGTCGCATTAAAGCCCTTTTGGCGAAAGAAACCGCAGCAACTCCCCAAGGTAAAAGAAGCACCTGTGGGACTGTGGATTAGCCCGTTGATCTTAAGTGGCCTGGGGCTCACTTTCGGATTGGCGCCCGATCTCGTTGGCGGCGGTCTGGTGGAGCCGGCTTTAAGTGCAGTACTGGGCATTCCAGAGACCATCAAGCTGCAACTCTGGCACGGCATCAATATTCCCCTTCTGATGAGTATCCTCACGTTTATTTTAGGGGTGACCATGTATTTGGGGTTGCGCCGCTTGCGCGCTTGGCTGGCCTGGGACTTCAAACACGCGCCCACCAGTGCCGATCAAATGTGGGATAAATCCCTAGAGTTACTCAAGGCCTTTGCGTCTGCGCAAACTCGCATTCTGCAAAATGGGGTAATGCGCCGCTATTTGAGCGTTATTTTTACGACGATATCCCTGGCCCTGGCTTTCGCCTTGATTCATTCCGGGCAATACCCTCTGGACTACAACTGGCCGCAATTAAACTTAAAAGAGTGGGCGGCGTTGTTACTAACTGTGGGAGGGGCTTTTATGGCGGGGTCTGCGCGCAAGCCTTTAATAGCTATCTGCGCCCTTGGTGCTCTGGGTGTGGGAATTGCTTTAATCTACTTATTCCTCGGGGCGCCGGATGTTGCTATCACTCAGCTGCTTGTTGAAACCCTGTACCTGGTGCTGGTTGCCGCAATTTTACCGCGCCTACCGGTATTCAATCCCGGCAGAAAAGTACTGTTTCGGCCTCGCGACGCGACACTCGGCGCAGTACTGGGCCTCCTGATTACTCTCAGCCTTTTGGCCGTTCTGCAAACACCACTAGTCAGTCCAACGAGTGAATTCTTTGTAGAGGCTGCGGTACCCGAGGGCCATGGCCGCAATATCGTCAATGTGATTCTGGTGGACTTTCGTGCGCTGGATACCTTTGGCGAAATTATTGTTGTCTTTACCGCGGCTATAGCGGCAGTCACCTTACTCGGTCACCAATTGCGGCGGGGAAAACAATGAATTCACTGATACTACAAACGGCGACTCGCGTGCTGGTCGCACTGATTCTGGTGTTTTCCATTTATATGCTACTGCGTGGCCATAACTATCCAGGTGGCGGATTTATTGCCGGTTTGATCGCCGCTTCGGCATTCGCATTATTCGCCATAGCTTGGGGCATGGAGTCGGCACAGAGTGCCCTTAGAATACCTCCCGGCAATCTCGCGGCAAGCGGCGTGCTGATCGCCGCACTCTCTGGAATGCTGGCATTATTCTCCGGCGATGCCCCCTTTTCAGGCCAGTGGCTGCGACTCACTGGCGATAAAACTACTGGCGGGATCTCTATCAGCAATGTACTGATATTTGATATCGGTGTTTATCTGGCCGTACTCGGTGCGGTACTGACCTTGATTTTTGCGCTGGAGGAAGCCTGATATGGAAGGCCCTCTCGCCCTCGTTGTCGGTATATTGATTGCCACCGGCGTCTATTTGATGCTGGCGCGTAATTTATTGCATTATTTATTTGGCTTGGTATTAATTAGTAACGCCGCTAATCTGGCTATTTTTATTGCGGGTAGAGTCACCCGCGCCGCGCCGCCCCTCATCCCTGAAGGCCTGCAGGTTCCCCCCGAGCCAATTTCCAACCCTTTACCCCAGGCATTGATCCTAACCGCAATCGTTATCGGTTTCGGTTTACTGGCCTTTGCTCTCGCATTAATTGCCCAGGCCTACAAGGTGCTTGGCACTCTGGATGTGGATTCCATGCGCATCGCCGAACCTATCCCACCCAAGAGGGAAAAATCCCTTTGAGCTGGTTACTGGCCCTGCCTTTCCTGATACCGATCTTCACCGCGCTCGCTACTTTTCCAGCCCGCGCCAGGCCTCGTTTATGCGGCGTACTTTCGATTTTTGGCTGCACTCTATTGCTTGTCGTGACAATTGCCATCCTAGTATTGGTGGAAAGCAATGGTACCCATGCGGCCCAGATGGGCGATTGGGCGGCACCTTTTGGTATCACCCTAGTGGCCGATCGGTTGAGCGCCGTTATGCTGTTGATCAGTGGCATCGTAGGGCTCTGTGTAGCCATATTCGCGCTGTCCGATATCGGTAAATACCGAGTTAAACTAGGTTTCCATAGTTTTTTTCAACTGCTATTGGCTGGGGTTTGTGGCAGCTTTATTACCGGAGATATCTTCAATTTGTATGTCTGGTTTGAAGTGATGCTGATCGCTTCTTTCGCGCTGCTGGTGCTCGGTGGGGATCGGATTCAACTGGATGGCGGAATTAAATATGTGGCACTGAACCTGGTCTCCACACTATTGATGCTGACTTCAATCGGTATGATTTATGGATTGACCGGCACATTAAATATGGCGCAACTGCATATTTCCCTGGCTGCAGTGGATAACCCCGCAGCAGTTTCTACGCTGGCCGTTTTATTTATCTGTGCCTTTGGTATCAAGGCGGCAATTTTCCCACTGTTTTTTTGGCTGCCCGCTTCTTATCACGCGCCGCCAGTAGCGGTAACCGCCGTCTTTGCCGGCCTGCTCACCAAGGTCGGGGTCTACGCGCTGATTCGCACGTTCACCCTGATTTTTCCTAACGATCTGGGTTTTACCCACAGTATTTTATTGGGCACTGCCCTCCTCACTATGCTCACAGGCGTACTGGGTGCCGCGGCACACTATGAGTTTCGAAAAATTCTCGCCTTTCACATCATTAGTCAGATTGGCTTTCTCGTGCTGGGCCTCGCCCTCAACTCACCACTGGCACTGGCTGGAGCCGTTTTTTACATGGTGCACAACATTGTCGCCAAGACCAATTTGTTTCTCATCAGTGGTACGGCCCAGCGACTGACTGGCAGTTTCGAACTGAGTGAAATCGGAGGGATTTATCGAGCGAGCCCGCTGCTTTCCACTTTTTTCTTTATCGCCGCCTTTAGTCTGGCCGGCTTTCCGCCGCTATCGGGTTTCTGGGCCAAACTGTTGTTATTAAAGGCGAGTCTCGACCAAGCCGCCTATTGGGTTGTTGTCGTGGCGCTGGTGACTGGTGTTCTGACTCTGTTCTCTATGAGTAAGATCTGGGCGGAGGCTTTTTTAAAGGCGCATCCGAAGGACTATTGCAAATGTCTGGGAGATATTCCCCGATACGAACGCTATCAGCGCCTGTTGCCCGTAGCGCTGTTAGCGCTGATCACTTTGTTGCTCGGGCTGGTACCCGGGCCTTTTATTGATTACTCCCTGGCCGCAGCCGGAGAGTTGTTGGAGCCGGCGGGTTATCTTGGGGCTGTACTGGGTCTGCAGACCCAATAGGCTGGGGAGCACAGATCATGCGCGTTTTTTTACTCAATCTGATATTGGCCATCAGCTGGTCAGCTCTGACCGGTAATGCAACGCTGGTCAATTTCTGCTTCGGCTTTTTTATCGGCTATCTGGCATTGCGGGTTTCGCCAAAAATCCCAGAGGGCACCAAGTATTTTCAACGTCTGCCGCGCTTAATCCGTCTGGCCAGCTTTTTTATCCAGGAGCTGGTACTTTCAAGCCTGCGCGCCACAATCGAGGTATTTTCCCCAAAGCTGCAAAGCCGCCCACTGGTGGTGCGAATTCCTCTGGAGATTACCGACCAAACTCAGATTTTTATACTCGCCAATCTGATTTCACTCACACCCGGCACAGTAGTGCTTGAGATAACTCCTGATAATTCAGAGCTTTTTGTACACACCATGTTTGTGGACGATCCAGACATTTTCCGCGAGGAAATCCACCTCGGTTTTGAAAAACGCGTGCGGGAGGCCTTTTCCTGATGCACAGCACCATCGTCGATATAAACGCGCCAGTTATCGTAATGGCCATTAATATCTCTTCACTGATTATGCTACTGGCACTGGCGATGTGCTTTATGCGTATTTTCATCGGCCCAACACTGGCGGATCGAGTCGTTGCTCTCGATGTACTGAATATTCTCGCGGTGGCTTACTGTGCACTCTTGGCGATTGCCTCAGGGCAACCGGTATACCTGAGCGCGGCTATTGCTCTGGCGCTGGTGGCTTTCCTGGTGAGTGTCGCCTTTGCCCGATTTATTGAAAAAAGCGGTAAAAAAACGGTACTAAACGAGGGGGGCCGCGACGGTGGTTTTCGATGAAGTGTTTATTGCCGCGCTGTTACTGGTAGGCAGCCTTTTCGGCTTTAGTGCCGCTTTAGGTCTGTTGCGGATGCCGGACTTCTACACGCGTATGAGCACCTCGGGTAAAGCCGCTACGCTGTGCTGTGGCCTGTTACTCGGCGGGGTAGCGGCCATGTTCCACGACACCCAAGTAACAGCACGCGCTGTGGCAGCCCTGCTGTTTCTCTTGTTCACTGTGCCGATCGGGGTGCATATGATTGCCCGCGCCGCCTATCGGGTGGGTACACCGATGTGGCGGGGCAGGACCGCCAAACCCCGCTTCAAAAATCCGAAGCGGGATCTGAAGTAGGCCCTCCCCCTGGGCACCTACTACTGGTAGAGATCGGCAATAATCGCCTCACTGCGCTTTGCCAGCTGTATGTCGCAGTTATCCAACAACAGCACATGACCCATCTTGCGACCACGGCGCAGACTTTTGCCGTAGAGCCAAACGCCATCATTATTGCCGGAGGGCGGGCGGTCAATGCCGAGCATATTGACCATCGCAGCTGGCCGCGGGCAGTCCGTCTCTCCCAATGGCATATCTAATATCGCCCGCAAATGGTTGGCAAACTGGCTAGTGGATGCGCCCGCCAGAGTCCAGTGGCCGCTGTTGTGTACCCTTGGGGCAATTTCATTAACCACGAGACCGTCGTCGGTCACAAAACATTCCAACGAAAGTACGCCCACATAGTCCCAATCGTCCATCAGCTTTTGCAGATAGGCTCGAGCCCTGGCCAATAACTGCGCGTTCGAAAAGGGCGCTTTTGAGAGTAAAAGTGTGCCCTGGCGGTGCAGGTTCTCCGTCAGCGGGTAAGTCTTCACTTCTCCGGAAACCGAGCGGGCACCAATCAGGGATACCTCACAGGAAAATGCGACCGAGGCCTCCACTACACAAGGCAGATTTTGCGCCTCTTCAACGGCTTCGCGTAACTGTGCAGCGTCCTTCACCCGCCACTGATTCTTGCCGTCGTAGCCATTTTCACAGCTTTTAATAAATGCCGGATAGCCGACGGTATCCAGCGCGCGCTGTAAGGCTTCGCGTCCCTGAGCCGGCATAAACGTGGCAACTGGCAAACCACTTTCGCTGAGCGCACATTTTTCCCGCAGGCGGTGCTGGGCTTTCTCAAACACATGGGGGTCGGGGTAAACCGGGCAAAAGCGCTGTAAATCTCTCAGTAGCTGCACATCCACCTGCTCGCGCTCGGCGGTAATCACCTCCGGGCAGCCCAGAGCACGATAGAGCTGCTCGCCACTATCGCCTCCCTCCAACCTCACCAGGGTACCGAGGCCCTCAACGCAGCCGGCATCCTCATCCCGCTCGGCGAGGAAGCTGAATGTTATGCCGAGGGACTCCCCCTCTTGGGCCATCATCTGTGCCAATTGCCCACAGCCGACAATCGCGATATGTCTGGTGCCTTTGTTCACGGCCCTTACTCCACTGAGAGGGGGACCTGATCACTTTGGCGCTCACGCCAGGCGATCAGTCGCTGTTGCAACTCGCTATCCGCCAGAGACAGCATCTGCGCCGCCATCAAGCCCGCGTTAAAAGCACCGGAGGCACCCACCGCCTGGGTCGCCACAGCCACGCCTTTGGGCATCTGCACGATGGAAAGCAAACTGTCCATTCCAGTCATAAAGCGGCTCTCCACCGGCACCGCTATCACCGGCAGCGGACTCATGGCCGCAATCATACCGGGCAGGTGCGCGGAGCCACCGGCGCCGGCGATAATCACCTGGGTACCCTTTTTATGGGCCTCATTGGCGAATTCCACCAGGCGCTGGGGGGTTCTGTGGGCCGAGACAACCGCCGTGGCGAAAGGCACTTCCAGTTCGCTCAGAGGCTTGGTGGCGTTTGCCATGGTGGCCCAGTCCGAGCGCGATCCCATAACAATGGTGACTTTTTCAAATGGCAGTGATTTCACTTGCTGTTAACTCCAGTGTTGAACAAGCGCCAGGTAGACGGGGATCGCTACCAGGACATTGAAAGGAAAAGTAATCGCCAGGGACAGAGTGATGGATACACTGGCGTTGGCCTTTGGCAGTGCTACGGACATGGCCGCCGGCACTGCAATATAAGAGGCACTGCTGCCGAGCACCGCCAGCAGGAAGATACCGCCCGCGGAGAGACCCAGCAGTATCCCCAGAGCGCCCCCGGCGGCGCCCCCGAGCAGAGGCATGAAAATGCCAAAACTCAGTAGGAAAACGCCCTGCCCGCGCACATCGGCAAGGCGCGCCGCTGCAACCCGGCCCATTTCGAGCAGGAACAGGGCCAGTACTCCGTGGAAAAGTTGGCCGAAGAAAGGCATCACCGCGGTGGTGCGCTCTCCCGCCCAGGCACCAATCGCAATACCGCCTATCAGGAGAAGCACACCCTGATTACAGGTCAGCTCGTGAAGCAGTCGCCCCTTATTCGTGCCCTGCACCGATTTCCGCGCGAGGAGAATGCCCACGACAATGGCGGGGACTTCCAGCAGAGCCACAAACAGAGGGAAATAAGCTTCATAATCGATGCCTTTCGCCTCCAGGAGCGCCACCGCTACCGCATAGGTAGCCACACTGACTGAGCCGTAATGGGCAGCGGTGGCCGCCGCATCCAGGCGGGTCCACTGGCCAATCCAATACAGGAGCGGGAAGGCGACCAGCGGGAGAAGCGCACCAAAGGCCAAGACCGCCAGGGATTGGGGGACCAGGGTGGAGGCAGAATACGCACTGAGTGCCGCGCCACCTTTCAACCCGATGGCCAGTAACAAGAAAATCACACAGCTTTGGTAGAGGCCCGCCGGCAAACGCAGATCACTGCGTACCAGCTGCGCCAGTGCCCCCAGGATGAAAAAACCGACTACAACATCCAGCTGCATAATCAGCGCTTCCGACGCCGGGACAGCGGCAGACGGATTCTCTGGGGTACCCGTTTCATTAGCAAGTAACCCATATTGGCCAGCAAGACCAACATCCCCACCGCCATAAGGGCAACCGCATCAATACCCACAAGCGCCAGTATCCAGCCAATGGACATAACCATCAGCCCAACTAACGCACCAAAATACAGTTGTGACTTATGCATGCAACGCCCCCCTCCCACTTAATTTGAAGTGGGCGCATTATGGATAATGGTATTGATAGATAAAAATAGATAATTATTATGTTATCCATAAACTTTTATCTATATTGAGTAGAATACAGGTGCTTCATGCCTACCAGTAGAGCCCACGCCCGTATCGGAACCGCCAGACAGTTAGAGATTTTGCTCACCGTTTTTGAGCAACGCAGTATCAGTGCCGCCGCTAAAACCCTGCACCTTACCCAGCCCAGTGTTTCCATGCAGCTGGCCAAACTCTCCGCCGCCGTGGGCCTGCCTCTCTACTATGCGGTGGGAAAGCAGCTGGAATTTACCGAGGCTGGTCTTACTCTGGTGGATAGTGCCCGCGAGATTCTCAAAAGCTACGAGTATCTGGAGTTAAAGCTGGCCAAACTGCGCGGGCTGGAGACTGGCCGCCTGCAACTGGCAGTGGTCACCACCGCCAAGTACTTTATCCCGCACCTGATCGGCGAGTTTTACGAGCAGCACCCACAGCTGGATATTCTCTTCCGTGTGGGTAACCGCCAGCAGATCATTGACTATACCGGCGAGGATGAAGACGATTTTTACGTTTTTAGTCACCCTCCAAAGAATCCCGACCTTGAGTTGGTGGAATTCCTGCCCAATCGCCTCCTGGCCATTGCCCCGGAAAAACACCCGCTTGCGGGCAGAGGAAAAATATCTCTACAGGAATTTGCCAGCTGCCCATTCCTACGCCGGGAAGAGGGCTCTGGCACTCGACACGCCATCGAGCGCTTTCTGCAAAAGCAAAAGATCGATCTCAATATCCGCATGACCATTGAGAGCAATGAGGCGATTAAGCATGCGGTTATGTCGGGCCTAGGCGTCTCCATTCTCTCCGAACACACGCTCGCCTTCGGCGGGCACTCCGGCCTTGCCATCCTCGAGGTAGAGGCACTCCCCATCATTACCCACTGGTACCTAGCCAGGCGAAAATCCCGCCCACTGTCACCTGCAGCCTTAGAATTCTTGGAATACGCGCGCAATTTGGAAACCGTTCCGGAGGAGAGCGGCCTTACTTGGCCACTACCGCCAAATTCATAACGAATCACAAAAAAATCAACAAAGCTTTATTAACAGATCCCCCTATTTACGGATGTCGACGTAAAAGTTACCGAGGCATCCAATGGCCACAGACAAAAACTCCCGCTTTAATTCTCGTCAAATTTACGGCGTTCTCGCTGAATCCTGCTACTTTTTGGTTACCTGCCGGTGAGCCCAAAAACTCCGGGGGCAAGGTAGTTGGTAATAATAAATGACGCCCAGTCGTCATCGATTTTCACGGAAGGGAATGGTGATGAAAATCCAGGGAAAAATTTGCAGAGTTTTCGTATTTCTTTTAGCGACAAGCGCAACCTATACGGAAGCCCAAGAGGATTGGCGTAACATCGACTGGGGCGAATTTATGGTGCGTATTGGTCTCAGTTATGTCGCGCCCAATGACGCGGGAACATCGCTCAAATACCGAGTGCTGCAACAGTGGGATTTATACAACACCACCTGGGAATTAGACACCGCACAAACCTGGCAGATCTCTGGAGTTTGGCGCCCCTCCGATCGCTGGGGTTTCGAGCTGATGCATATCAATAGCGCTTCTTATGGTGTCTCTCTGGATAATTTTACCGGCAACACCGGCAGCAGCCAGATCAAACTGGGTGACTTTAAAGCATCGACCACCCTGGCCTTTGCCAACTGGTATTTTCTGGACCCCAGCTATATAGCCCGCCCCTACCTCGGCGCCGGAATTAATTATACAGATTTTCACACCGTTTCTATTAGCCGCCAATTTAACGAATACCTGATCGATTCCGATATGTCAGTCGCACCAGGCTCCTTCAATATGGGGCATTCTTGGGACTGGGCTCTTCAAGGCGGTGTTGATTTCAACTTGGATTTTCGTCAGTTTCAGTATCCATTACTAATTAATCTGGCCGCCCTTTACTACTTATCGGATACCGACCCCACAGTAAATTTCCCCACCGAATTGGGTTCTGACCGACTGTATGCTCACTTTGATTACGACCCCTGGATTCTCAATCTTGGGGTTGGTACAAAATTTTGAGGATCATTATTTCGTATACCTAATCAATGGCCGGAGCCACTGTGGAAAACACCAGCCTTGCCCGAAATTTTCTAACCACCGGTAGAAAAAGCGCCTTCGTAGGTCTATCGACTGTGGTTATCACTCTGATATTTTTTTCCGCAAAACCCGTGGCGGAGTGTTCACCAGGCAATGTGGGTACCGACGGCCCCGACCAAATCATCTGTAACGAGGATAGCGATGCAGAGAGCGCTGATGTAGACGGATTGGGTGGCAATGACACCCTGGAACTGGATGGCGGCACCATTAATAATGCCTATGGTGGCATCGGTGACGACCAAATCTATATCCGTGGAGCGATTGTCAACGACTCGGTCTATGGCGGGGATGGAAAAGATCTAATCGTACTGGATGAGCGCAGCAGCGATATTGGCGACTACCTCAACGGTGGTGGCATTCACGGTGGTGTCGGTGACGATGAGATTCAGATATTGGATGGGCTCAGTTTCCATGTATGGGGTGGAGAAGGTAATGACCAGATCACCTTGGATGGGGGCTTCATTTTTAACTACTTGGATGCGGGTGAGGGCGACGATTATATCCACTGGGATGAGGGTATCGCGAATGAAATACGTGGCGGCCCCGGTTCAGATATGCTGGTCATAGACTCCTACTCCTTCGACGGCGATGCCATTTTAAATGGTGGCGACGACCTCAGTGCGGAAGATGGTGATATTGATACCTTGATATTCAAGCTCGATTATCGTGTGGATGGCAATCAGCTAAACAACTGGGAGCGCGTAGTCATATGGGGAAGTTCGAAATTGATCCTGACTGGCAGCCTTAATGTTGGCGGTGGCCTGGATTTCGATAATAATCCTCTTGGTCTACATATTAAGTGGGGCGGTCAAGCATTTATCGATCCCAAGGAATACACCATAACCGGCAACGTCGCTAACGATGGCACCATCGATCTGGCCAATAAAGAATTAAATACGCTCATTATTCAAAAAGATAGTGACAATAATTACGGCCATTATATTGGTGGAAATGGACGGCTATGGATGGATGTAATACTCGATAACGAAAATGCGGGCAGCGATCAACTGAAAATCAAAGGGGATGCCAGCGGCTCAACCTTTATAACACTATACAACCTGGAAGGTACGGGCGCGCGTACCCAGGACAATGGCATAAAGCTGGTGTCTGTCGAGGGAAAATCCACAGACAATGCCTTTATTTTAAGTGGTGACTACGTTACCAGGGATCAGCAACCAGCGACCATTGGTGGAGCCTATGCCTATACCTTGCACCAAAACGATGTATCCGGTCAAAGTGATGGAGATTGGTATCTACGCTCTACCGTGAGTAATTCGAGCCGCTTTCCAAATGGCGGCATGGTACGTTGGCAGCCAGCTGCGGTCATGTATGAAACCCTCCCACAAGTGCTGCGTTCACTCAATATTCCCTCGCCATTGCGCAGCCGGGTGGGCAACCGCTATTGGGTTGGCAGCAGTTACCTAGACCTCTATAACGAGGATTATGCCAACTCACTAGAAACCACCATTGATACTAGAGGCTTGTGGATACGTAATGGCGCACGTTATGTGAGCACTACCCCTAAACAATCCACCACCTGGGCAAGCTGGGATCAAACTCTCTATCAGATCCAGGTCGGCGCCGACCTGCCCCTCAATCTATCCGTTTACGGAAGCGCACCTGTTGCCAGCCTGGCGTTGCACTATGGTGACTCAAGAAATACCGTAGACTCTTTTTTTGGTGACGGCACGATTGATACCAAAACCTATGGCGTCAGCAGCTATTTAACCTGGTATAGCTATCAGGGACTTTACCTGGATGCGCAGTTTAAGCTGAGCTGGTTTGACTTTGAATTTGATGCTGACGATCTGCGCACCCTGAAAAACAGTAGCGAAGGCTATGGTTACGGCTTCGCCCTCGAGGGGGGGTGGAATTTCAAACTATATAATTACTACTCTATAACCCCCCAAGCTCAGCTGATTTATACCTCTGAAGAAGCTGAGGATTTTGAGGATACTTATGATGTGCTGGTAGGGGACATCAACAATAATGGACTCTTACTACGCCTAGGAGCCACTTTTGAAAAACGTAAAAGTCAGCGAAAGTCGAGCAGAAACATGTACGGCTCCCTCCCCCTTGAACGCTTTGGATACTATGTTACTTCGGGACTGACTTTTAATCTCGACCAAGAAACCGATCTAGTGGTCTCCGGAACCAGATTAATACAAAAACCAGATGCCTGGTACGCCGACCTGCGTATGGGGATCAGCTATGAGGAGTGCGGTGACCACTGCTCTATCTACTCAGAGTTATTCTATAGCAGTAGTCTCGAGAATCCTGGGAACAGTTTCGCAGGGGGGCTGGAACTTGGTTTTCGCTATAAATGGTAGCCTATCTGCATATCATTATTTGACGAACACACTTACCCAACAGTCCATGAATCAGCCCCCCAACTAAACCCTCTACAAACCAGTACCATTAAGGACTCACTTGACTTATTTGTATAATACGGCTATTGCGCAATGTCGCAAAAACATAACTCGCACCGTCACAGCCCACAAGATACCACTTCTCTTTAGAGAATTTTTTGCCGTTCTTAGCAACCCTTTCCTCAATTATTTTTGAATATATTCTTTCAACATTAGAGCATATCTTCCACCCACCGGGGAGCTCATCTTTCAACATATCAACCGCAGAGGATATCATCTCCTCATCAAAGTTCGATCGACCAAGTAGCATTTTATGCTCCGCATAAGAAAAGCATGGCAACAAGAAAAATATAGAAAAGCAATAAAACCTCAAACCTAAACCTCTTAACCCACAGCCATTTATGGAAAGTATTGCTGGCACGCTAAAAATTGAAAAAATACAAACGTTTCGCTAACCTAAAAAAACTATTCCATACAGATTCGCCGCCAACATATACTGAGCATCCATGCTTTATTCAGAAGAGGTTTGCATCCTTTAAGGCCCACTAGGTCGGCACTAAGAATCTCACTAAAGCAACTCTAACAATTTATACTCAGAAAAAACCCGGCGAATTTTATAGTCATTACCATACTTACTTTTGAGATTCTCTCTCTTTAGACTTTGGGCTCTTGCACTCGGAATTGTGAGAAACCGATCTCGCCAATGCCGCGAATCTGGCACACGAGCTGCCCGGGTACCCTGGCGAACACTCATCGCCTTGAGCCAAATATCATCGGCCTTGGGGCAAAGCGCTAAAAATTTTTCACTATCAAATGCATCTTTATGCAGTGAACCGGGATGATAAAGTACACCGCCAACCCCTGTGGGAAAAACTCTGTGGCAAGGTTGCGTGTTTGATTTTCCGCACCAATTCTCTCTTCCGCTACGCCATTTCTGGTAGGGAAGAATTTCTCCTTTCTTATCGACCTCTATACGGTGGGCACGATGACAATAAATATTGGATGGGTCACGCAGGTAAGCCTGATAAAGAATATCAATCATATCCAGCGGATAGAGCACATCATCGTCAACCGTAATTATCAGGCTATCGGGAAACTGATCGAAAGCATATACATATTTTTTATAAGGGCCAAAATCTTCCTCTACAAAACAAATTTTCAAACCTCGACTCTGCTGTTTTTTTAACAGCTCGGGAATATCCCCATCCGGAAAATCCTGCAAAGATAACCACAAAACAACCACGTCAGCTTTTAATGATTGCTGAAATAAGCTCTCTATACACAAATAAATATCGTGAATACGCTGATCAAAAGAGGTTAAGGAGACGATGATTTTATGCCTCTTCGTATTGCCAACACCTGGTTCGTTACTCATCAATGCTTGCTGCCCAAGAAGATGAGAGCGCACCAGAGCTTCTAGCTTCATGTTATTACCTAGATCATGACGCTTTAATTGTTTTTTTATAAGGTAATTCAACATAATCCAATATCCCGACTCTCTCAATCATTTGTCAATACACAACCACCCCAAATGCACACCTAGCTGCCTATTTGAGCAACCAGTTAAAAGGGATATTTTTAATAATTGTGACGGTTACATAATCTTTTCGCTATAACAGAGTCCTCATTTGTAGAAGAAAGTCTAGAAACTAAGACTCAGGGCGTATTAACCATCCCAAAATAGGGAGTAAAAGTCTATTACTCCCGAACCAAGTTAAAAAAATTTAATAATTTTTGAAAAGCTTTACAAGAATGTACTATTGACGATAACTGGAATCGGATCGATCCAGTTTTCTTAACAACCCAGGCCAGACCAGAAGCCCCCCCTGATTGCCAGTCACCATATCTCCCTCACTAACGATTTTATCCACAATACCTTGAGGAACAGGCGTGAGGGGTGGATTTCCGGCGAGAGCACTAACCTGTATCTCACAAGCGCGCTGCAGAATAAACATGGCCAGGAAGGTATCGGCAACGGTGGGAGCACAAGTTAGCAGTCCATGATTGCGCAAAATCATATAATTCGCCGGGCCGAGGTCTGACACCAGTCGCGCCTTTTCATCCTCGCGTACGGCAATGCCTTCATAGTCGTGGTAGGCGATGCTCGAAAGGGGGAACAGGGATTGTTGGGAAATCGGCAGCAAGCCCTCTGCATGGGCCGAGACAGCAACTCCAGCGGTGGTATGCGTATGCATCACACAGTGGGCATCCTCGCGGGCCTCATGGATAGCGCTGTGGATGGTAAATCCCGCCGGGTTCACCATCCCTGAATTCTCATCCACTTTTTCCCCATCCCGATTGATTTTCACCAGGCTTGAAGCGGTGATTTCCTCAAAAAATAGACCAAACGGATTGATCAGAAAGTGTGCCTCGGGCCCGGGGATACGTACGGAGAGATGTGTGAAAATGGTATCGTCCCAGCCGTAATGGGCTATCAAGCGGTAAGCCGCTGCTAAATCGACACGCAACTGCCACTCCTCCTCGCTCACGCTGCCCTTCAGCGAAGGCATAGTATCCAGCTCCATAGTGTTCTCCTTAGTATGTATGGAAATCAGATTCTGGATCAGCCCCACCGTAAACACTGTCAAATTGTTTACACTTGGCAAATGAATATTACCGCCAGTGTTCTCGATACTTGTCCACTACTCACCGGTCTCCCTCAGAAAGCTCGGGGCCACCTCGCTAAAAAGGCGCTATACCAGCGTTTTGCCAGCGGTGACATTCTCTATCCTCCCGGATCACATTTGGAGCGCCTTTCTATTATCGCCGAGGGGCAGGTGCGAATTTGTTCCAGCAATGGTGCCGGGCGCGAAGCAACCCTGGCCATTTTAGATGCTGGCGCCTGGTTTGGTGATACCGTGTTTTGCCCAGGTAACCCTCGGGTATTTGGGGCCAGCGCGCATAGCGCTTGTGTCGTTGTCGACATACCAGGCGATCTGCTGAGGGAGCAAATGGCACAACATCCTGAAGCCTATCCGGTGGCACTGGAACAGATCAGTCGCAGACTCTGGACGGTGATGTCGATTATTCAGGACGATGTACTACGGGGCACAGAAGCGCGGATTGCTCGGCGCCTCTTCTTTATGGCACAGATGCACAACAGCGGGAAACAGAGCAGCCCGGCGAGTTTTCGCCTCACCAGGGAGCTACTCGCCAATACTATGGGCATGACCCGACAAGGGGTTCATCGGGTGCTGAAAAATATTGAGGCAAAAGGGCTCATCGAATCCTCCTACGGGCGTATCTGCGTTCCAGATGTCGAGCGCCTTAAGACCTATATCGAGCTATTGGATTGAGTGCCTCTCAACCGGTCTCACCAATGTTTGCAGCCTCACCCTCGTCCGCTTCACGCACTTTTTTGCGGCCGTAATAAGCCAGCAACATCCCCGAAGGAAACATGAGAACTCCATATACCGCGGAGGGCACGGACATTTCACTGGAATGTAGAAGCGTGAGTGTCACCATAAGACCGATAGTGCCATTTTTGATCCCCAGCTCTGTGGCAACGGCCAGGCTATCGCGCCGAGAGAGACCACATATATGGCTAATAGTTAGCCCGGCCAACACCCCCAACAGATTCAGTAAGATCGACGAGGGGCCGGCCAGGAACATAAGCTCCCCTATCCGATCTCTCATTCCCCATACCAGACCCACCACCAAAATGAGCAATACCAAGGCACCAAAAATACTCACAATGCCCTCAGCACGACTAGCCAGGCGAGGACTCCAGGCGCGTACCAACATGCCAATCACCACCGGCAATAGAACGATGACCGATAACATAGCCACTGTTCGGGCAAAGGGCAGGACAATTTCCTGCTCAGCACCAAAGTATTGCCGCAGAGCGAAGTTAGTAAAGAAAGGCAGGGTCAGAATTGTAATCAAACTGGCCGAAACCGTAAGCACTATGGATAGCGCTACATTGCCGCGAGCGAGTAATGTAAACAGATTAGAGGTGGTCCCGCCTGGACAGGCCGCAATAATAATTAACCCCACCGCAATCGGTGCGGGTAAACTAAGAGCCCAACACAGAACAAAGGCCACAAGGGGCATAAATACTATTTGGGTGAAAGTGCCCACCAGTAAGCCAGCGGGTTTTACCGTGACTTGGTGAAAATCCCTGGCATTCAGGGTCATTCCAATTCCCACCATAATAATAAACAGCGCGATCGGTAAACCGATCGAGATCATAGGTCCTGATTCCACACTCGTTTCCTCTCTTTTTATTATTGTCTGGTATGAACCCACCCACATTTCAACGCCGGCTGAGCTTTAACAAAAGCCTATACTCCGTGCTGAAAGAGGTACTGGGGTTACCTGTTTTTGAATTGTTATTATTCTTACGAAAGTCAACACTAGCACAGTCAACCGCCAGTTGCCGGGCCTGATAGAATCATCGAGCCTCCATAAAGAAAACCAGCGAGGGTTTCGATGGCAGATAAACTTTCCAGCCCAACTGTGGATAACTGGGCTAACCTGCTCTGGTCCTTGAACAGCACCGATATCCCCGCCACCGCACTAACGACAGGTAATCTTATCCACCTGCCCTGGTTACCTGAGGCGCGGCATAGGGCGTTACACGCTTATTTTTCTGGTGCAGAAGTAAAGCAACGGCTGGCGGGTGAGCTTGACGAGTATCTGCTGGAAATAGACCAACACAAACCCACTGGACGCCTCGGTGTCTACTTCGAGCGTCTCTGGTCTTTTGCCTTCCAACACCACCCCGACTACCAGCTGCTATATCAAAACTTACCCCTGCGCAGTGCCGGCAGAACCCTCGGTGAACTGGATTTTGTTGTACACCACCGGCCCAGTAACCGCTGCGAGCACTGGGAAATAGCGGTAAAGTTCTATCTCGGCTTACCCGGCCCCTTTTGGGTCGGGCCAGGCGTCAGGGACCGTTTGGATATTAAACTGAAGCGCATGGCGGAACACCAGTTACCCCTTGTCCAGCGCCAGTCGGTGCAACCTCTCTTAACCGCGTTGGGAATCCGCATTGAGCAACAATGGGCACGGATGCCAGGCCGGCTCTTTGAGCCCCTGAAAACCCTTAACATGGAAATAAATGGTAGCCAGCCCCTTCTGCACAGTCACTGGTGGGCCGACCTGGCAACGCTCCGAAACGTTTTAGAACAGGAAAGTGACACGCCGCTCCTGCGTTGGCAACAACTTCCCAAGCGCACATGGCTCGCTCCGGTACCACCAAGCGGGAGCAGAGGGATCGCTTTTGAGTCACTCTATAAAACTCTGGAAAAAGCTGACGTGGACCAACCGCTGTGTTTTGCCGTACAGGGCCTGGACGGCGAAACCAGTCGCGGCTTTATCGTTCCCACCCACTGGGCTCAGCGCGCATTGGCGAGCCTTCCCTCCTGACAAGAGTCCACCTGCTACCCGTATCACTCGGCGCACTGCTCTGCCCTTGCCCTCTGGTCACGCCCTATGCGTAGCCGCCACAAACGGAAAGAGCCGTACAATTTTTTTCCAAATATTTATTGACTTAGATCAATTAACATTTACAATTTTCAGAAATTTCTGAAAGTTAAGAATCTAATGAAACTTTCCAGTCAAGCTCAGGCCTTTGTGTTGCATTTTGGGGAGATGGGCAGCCGGTGGGGGTTTAATCGCACCGTCGGCCAGATGTTTGCCCTGCTGACCATCCACCCGGTCCCGCTAAATGCCGAGCAGCTCGCGCAGGCCCTAAAAATTAGCCGCGGTAATGTCAGTATGGGCCTCAAGGAGCTACAAGCCTGGCGCCTTGTTGAGCTGCAGCATCAACCGGGAGACCGCAAAGACTACTTCACCGCTGCAGGCTCTATTTGGGAGCTTGCCCGCACCGTATTCGAGGAGCGACGTAAACGCGAGTTGGACCCAACCCTGAGTCTCTTGCGCCAGCTATTGCTCAATGAGCCCCAGGATGAGCAGGATGCCCAGGCTCAGGAAAAAATTCAGGAGGTCTACAGCCTGCTGGAATTACTGGAGGAATTCGCCAACACCCTGAGCAAGCTGGAGCACGATGATCTCCTCAAGTTAATGAAGCTCGGATCCGGCATCATCAAGCTGCTGGAGCTGAAAAATAAAATGAGTGGAGGCAAGACCGCTCCCGATTAAAAGCGTGCCTGAAACACGCCTCGAGTGAAAAAGATTAACGGTATAGGGATATACCGCCGCCGGCCTCGCGTCGGTACACGCTCAAAAAATACCGGCGGGTCCATACTCCTGCAATGGTGTTTTACGGGCACCCCCAGACGGCTCGGGAAGAGTCGCTTGGTTATCTGGTTATAAAATTACTCCGGCCAGCAGAGGCTCCCATGCTAGACACTCTGATCCTCTCCAGAATACAGTTTGCCGCTAATATTAGTTTTCATATTCTCTTTCCCACTATCACCATCGCCCTCGCCTGGATCATCGTTTTTTTTAAACTGCGCTATGACCAGACCAATAATCCTGTTTGGATGCGCGCCTACCGGTTTTGGGTAAAAGTTTTTGCACTCACTTTCGCCCTAGGGGTTGTCAGTGGCATCACCATGTCCTTCCAGTTTGGAACTAACTGGCCGGGCTATATGGCTCGGGTTGGAAATATTGCCGGGCCGTTACTGGGTTACGAAGTACTCACCGCCTTTTTTCTCGAAGCCACTTTCCTAGGCATTATGCTGTTTGGCATTAAACGCGTGCCCAGTAAGGTCCACACTTTCTCGGCCTTTGTCGTTGCCGTTGGTACCACCCTTTCAGCCTTCTGGATCATCGCCCTCAATTCCTGGATGCAAACTCCCTCCGGGTTTGAGATGCGCGATGGAGTCGCCTTTCCAGAGAGCTGGCTGGCCATTATTTTTAATGCGTCCTTTCCCTATCGCCTGATCCATATGCTGCTGGCCTCAGGTCTCACCGCTGCGTTCTTTGTCGCGGGGATTTCCGCCTACCGAATACTCAAGGGTGACACCAAGCGTGCACCGCGACTAGCACTTAAAACCGGATTGGTCCTGGCGGCAGTATTTATCCCCATCCAGATATTTGTCGGCGACCTGCACGGTCTCAACACCTTCAAATATCAGCCGCAAAAAGTAGCCGCAATGGAAGGGCTGTGGGAAACCGAAAAAGGGGCTCCACTCCTACTGTTCGCGATCCCCGATGGCGAGAAAAAAACTAATCACTTTGAAATCGCTATCCCCAAAATGGCCAGCTTGATCCTCACCCATGATCTAAATGGCGAGGTGAAGGGTATCGAGGCATTCCCCGATGATCATCCCCCGGTGGCGCCGGTATTTTTCGCCTTTCGTATTATGATCGGGATGGGCCTATTAATGCTGACGGTGGCCTGGGGCGGATGCTACCTCCTGTGGCGACGCAAGGAGTTGCCACGCTGGGCGTTAAAAACTCTGGTCGCAATGACCTTTGCCGGATGGGTAGCCACCTTGGCCGGCTGGTATGTGACGGAAATTGGCCGCCAGCCCTGGTTGGTAACCGGAGTGCTAAAAACCGCAGACGCTGTGACGAAGATTCCCCCTTCGCATGTGGGCTTCTCTCTCACCCTCTACCTGACCGTCTATGTCATCCTGCTATTCGCCTATATCCACACCCTAAAGGTCATGGCATTGAAGTCAGTCAAAGTAGAGGAGTTTGAAACCGAGGAACCTCGCGCCGGGGGCAATTTGACCAACCTGCCAAAATCCACCCAAGAGTCATCCAAGGGGGACTCCCATGAATGAGGCCGCATCTTCCGCAGCCTACTGGCTACCCATTGTTTTTATTGGCCTCATGGGCCTCGCGGTTCTGGTATATGCCATCCTGGATGGCTACGACTTAGGGGTCGGTATTCTCCTTCCCCTGAGCGAGGAGGATGAAGCTGAGCGGGATACCATGATCGCCTCAATCGGTCCGTTTTGGGATGCCAATGAAACCTGGCTGGTACTCGCCATTGGCCTACTGCTTATCGCCTTCCCTATTGCCCACAACCTGGTGCTGATGCACCTCTATATTCCGGCAGCCATCATGCTGGTGGGATTGATTCTGAGAGGTGTGGCTTTTGACTTTCGCGCCAAGGCAGCCGTGGGACACAAGCTCGCCTGGGACCGGACCTTTAAGGGCGGCTCACTAACCACCAGCTTGGCCCAGGGTTATATGCTCGGGCAATATGTGATGGGGTTTACGCCGGGCTGGCAGGCTCAGCTCTTCTCTGCAGTAAGTGCCCTGGGTGTCACCGCGGCCTATAGTTATATGGGCTCGGCCTGGCTGGTTTTGAAAACCGAATCGCAACTGCAGGAGCGCGCGGTGCGCTGGGCCCGCCGAGCGGGTCGTGCAACGCTGCTCGGGGTGCTCGCTGTCTCGGCAATTAATCCGCTGGTGAACCCAACAGTCTTTGACCGCTGGTTTAGCTACCCACTGGTAATGTTCGTACTACTCATACCCACCCTGTGTTTCCTGGCATTTATCTTTAACGACATACTACTGGCCAGGCTGCCCAAGACCGGTGATCGACATTGCGCGGTGCCCTTCGCGATGGTGGTGACGATCTTCTTGATGTGCTTTACCGGCCTGGCATTCAGCTTCTTTCCCGACATAGTGCCGGGACAACTGAATATCTGGCAGGCCGCCAGTGCGACCGCTTCACTGAAATTCATCCTGGTGGGCGCCCTGATCGTAGTGCCGATTATTCTTATCTATACGGCTTTTTCCTACCGGGTGTTTCGCGGCAAAGCTACCGAACTTCACTACCATTAGGAAAATAAAATCCAACTGTGTGGGATAGTAACACTTAGCCAAAATCAATCCCCTAATGCGGAACTATCCCACAATTCGAACAAAATCCCCTTGCTCCCCGAAATTGGTACGATAATAATCATCAATTCCAGAAGACAATTTTTTACAAGGAAGTAAAGCGCACTTCTGGCGCTTGCCAACTGCGCTTGTCTAAGGGGAGGTGAATTTGAACCAAATCGATCGACGGGCTATTAGCCGGCGCGACACTGCTAGTCCGCGCAAACCACAACGTAAAAACGGCCGCGAGAAGTATGAAAAGCTTCTTGATGCGCTGGAAACACTCATTTCGGAGCAGGATTCTACCGATATCAGCCTCGCCAACCTGAGTCAGGTGGCCGGGGTGCCTGCTGCATCCGTTTACCACTTTTTCCCAAGTGTAGATGCCAGTCTGACCGCTTTGGCGGAGCGCCACTACAAGTCGTTTGGCGATGTCGTACTGGGGCACTCAGACTTCTCACCGGCAGAGAGCTGGCAGGATATGCTGTATCACCTGTGTGATTTAGTGCGCAGCTATTACGAAGATAATATATCTGCCTTAAAGGTGCATTATGGCCCACAATCCAGCTGGGCACTGCGCCAACTACAGATGGAAAATAACTGGCGCCTGGCAGATACCCTGATCAAGAACCTGTCTCGCGAGTTTGAGCTGCCTCCATCACAGGACTGGCGCGATCGCTTTATGTGCGCCATCAATATCAATGATTCATTCTGCTCCCAGGCGTATTCTCGCTTCGGCAGAATCACCGAAGAAGCTGCCGCTGAGGGCAAGCGGGCAGCCGCCGCTTACCTGAAACTGTACCTTGGAGAGCTTTTACAGCGACGTCAGTTGCGCTTTGCACCGCTGGAGGCCTCTGCCTAAAAGCCCAATAATTACTGGTTAAATTTTGGGTATAACCCACCTATAAGAGGCCCGGCAGAAAGAAATGCCGGGCTTTTTTGGTTACGCTTCTAACCTGGGGGGCAATTAACAAAATAAAATCTTCTTTTAATAGAAAGATAATGGCTTTGCTGATACCAAAAGTCGTCGATTTTTAACCAGGGATCTATTTCAGCTCGGCAAGCAGAAGAAATCTTTGCACCGCTCAACCACTCCTAGAAACATTCTTAAGAAGAACCCGGACATACCGGTATTTTCTGATGTGAAATGCCCCCTCGCAACCTAAAAGCTTTTGCTGTTAACCTCCTCCCTACGCAAGTGGCTTCACTTCGCTACAATTCCTTATCGCAGTAGCAATAGCCTCTATGTCAGCCTCCATGTCCCGATCTGAGCAGATTGTTTAGCGAGTAATGGAATTATTTAATTATTTTCTAGATTATTTTCTTATAAAGAAGCTGCACCCCCCGCCCCCAATTCAGAACATACGCTTTGAAGGCCTAATAATTTTCCCACCCAATAAACCATTTAAAACCGCAACAGAGTGTGGACCAGCCGCAAATAAACAGATAAGTCGCCTGACTTACTGAAAACTTCTTAACTGCACCTATGGGCTATCGCCAGGGAAAACAAATTACTCTCGAAAGCACAATGTGTGACCAGGCAGCCACCAACTAAACTTAAAGCATTGTTGTGAATGAATTGAGGGGAGATTTTCTATGTCCATCGCCGCGCATGAACTGGAGCTGGATTTTCCCGAGCACACCGACACCATCAAACGCTTAATCAAAGACGATATGGAATTCAAACTAGAAAATGATCAGTACCGCAAGCTGGACAAGCAGATTCGCGGACTTCAGGACAGTGGCATTGGCACTGATGACGAACATTATTCAAGCCTGAAAAAACAACGAGCCTACCTCAAGCAACACCTCTATAACCGCATTACCGACGGTACTACTCATCACTGATATTTGCGCAAAGAGTTGGCTGGATTTTGCCGGCGCCACCTCAATCCTCTAACCGTGTAAGACACTGAGTTAACCAAGTGGCCGTATGCAACTCTACCTGACCTACTCCTCTCCTTTTGCCCGCACGGCAAGAATCGTGGTGGAGGAACATAAATTACACTCCTGTATTAAGGAGTACTTTTCTCACCCGTTCCACGATCTGGAGGAATTGCTTTCCAGTAACCCCCTGGGTAAGGTTCCTTGCCTAACTCTCGATAATGGCAATGCCATTATGGATAGCGAAGTGATTTGTGCCTACCTGGACAAGCAACTGGGAGACGGCCACCTCAGCGCCGCCATCCAGAGCGACTGGGAGCTGAGAACCCTCTACAGTATTTCTTCGGGTCTGATGGAAGCCCTGGTACAAAGGCAAATGGAGAAGATTCGCGGGCGAGAAGACCTCCAATCGGACTTTTGGTGGCAGCGCTACAACCGGGCGATTAGCCGTACCCTGAACTATCTAGAAACCAGGGTATCCCTACTACCCGATCAATTCAGCCTGTTACATATCACCTTGGGTTCTGCGCTGTCCTACCTAGATTTTCGCCACGAAGATTTCGATTGGCGAGACGCGAGGCCGCAGCTAAACGCACTGGCGAGGACCCTCGAAGCCCGCGAGAGCTTCATTGCAACCCCCCTGCACGAATAGATACTTGATGTATTTTTAATCTTACAAGGCCTTCTAACCCGCCAGCCTATTTCTTTGGCATTCAATAAGTTCCAGCCACTTCTCATCGACATAAATACTTCTCTAAACTGTCATTTCTTCCCGCTAGCCTGAGCGCTTTTTTGGGGCCGAACCATGCCTGACCATTCAAAAAGCTCACTGTGGATACTTCTACACAGCACACTGGTAATAGGCGTGATTTGCAGTCTTTTCAGCGGGCTGCGTATCGCCACACTGAACAGGCCCACTGTTGCCTCTATTGAGGAGCTACTACCTCAGGGAGAAGTGCACAGTGTGCACTTCATCGGCGCAATCCTACTTTCCCTGATCGCCGTTGCGTATTTATGCTCGAGAGTCCTGCGTCACCATCAATCTAAGCAACACAATAGTTACCACAGCAAGAGAGTGACTTATCACAAAGTGGTTACCTGGGCAGGAATCGGTCTGATCGGGAGCGCACTGGTGAGTGGCTGGCTACTCTTCAGCGGAACTGGTGCGCTGCCGTTAGTTCGCACAGTTCACTTTTACACCGCCCTTGGGCTTGCTATTTATCTATTTCTGCATGCTGGCGTTTATCTGGCTCAGTCAGGGGTGAAAGCGCTGCAATACATCCTACGGCCCGTTGCCGCAAGACAAACTTGGTCCATTGTATTTTGCAGTCTTTTAATGACTTCTTTACTCGGTGGTTGGCTTTTCTTGAGAAAAGTCTCACTTCATCCGCTGCCCGTAGTCGCAATGTCCCCAGACACGGTGATCGATATTGATGGGTACGCCAATGAAGCCCAATGGGGAAAAGCAGAAATACTGCAAATTAGCACTGATGGCGGCGCCAATTTTTACCAGGGCAGTACCGATGTGCGTATCAAAGCCCTGCAAAATGGTCAGGAAATTTACTTCCATATTACCTGGCAAGATCCTTCGGAAAGCCTGGCCCACCTACCCCTGAAAAAAACCAATAGCGGTTGGAAAATTCAACAACAGGGCTTTGACTCTTTTGATGAGCGCCAATACTACGAGGATAAATTTGCCATTTTACTCTCGAACCATTGCGACTTTGCCGGCGCCGGCACCGCTCATCTGGGACGCTCGCCGCTGCCGGACAAGCCGGCCAACTGGCACGGCAAGGGCTATCACTACAGTCCTACAGGGCAACTGCATGACCTGTGGCACTGGAAGGCGGTGCGCACCAATAAAATGGTTCTGGCGGATGATAACTATATCGGTGCGGCGGATAAAGTTCGCGCGGGCCAGCGCCGCTATACCGCCGGTTATCAGCAGGATGGTAAGGAGTCTGGCGCCTACCGGATGAATTGGAAATGGTATTCCTCCGAAGCCATCACCCCCAAACGCCTCCCCCGTGATGTGAACCGATTGGCGCCCTATCAGCAAACCAGCCAAAATCAAACGCTGGACTGGACCATTTCCTGGTTTGATTACCAACCCTATTCGAAAGAGAGCGATCAGGTCCCTACGGGCACTCTAATGCCCTCGGTACTTTATACCTCCAACCGCTTCGAGGGCGATCGCGCAGATGTTCGCGCAAAAGGCATTTGGAAAGATGGCCATTGGTCCCTCGAATTAGTGCGTAAGCTGAATACCCAATCCCCTCAGGATATCGCCATCAAAGATGGCATCTGCATGTGGGTCTCCGCCTTTGATCGCGCGCAAGTTGCCCACACCCGGCATACCAGAGCTATCCAATTGCACCTGGGTAAAACGCTATGATGACACGCTTTTTTTTGCTTTTTTTTCTACCCGCAATCCTACTCGGCGCCGCCATTATCCACACGCCCCAAGCGCCTCAACCGCCGCAATATCACCTGTTTAAAGTGAATAGCAAGGGGAAAGCGATCAATGCCTGGGATGGTCCTTGGGCTTGTGTGTGTGACAGCCGCAGCGGTTTGTTGTGGGAAGTGAAAACAGACAATGAGGATACACACGATGGGCGCTGGACCTATTCGCGCTTTCTGCAAAACCAGGGCGTTCCCAATAACGGGGATTGTTACTTTGAAGCCGATCGCTGTGATACCGAGGATTTAATACACCACACCAATCGGGAAAAGCTCTGCGGCACAAATCACTGGCGCCTACCCACGTCTACCGAATTGCGTTCGCTGGTGACCACAGAAGTAAAACCCGGAAGCCCGAGTATCGAAACCGGGTACTTCCCTAAAACCCAGCGCGGTGATTATTGGAGCAGCGATGGGAATCTTCCATTAAAAGGTGTGTACCGCTACTTGAAGGTTGGCGGTGCCGCAATAAATTTTATAAATGGGCAGACCATCACAATTCCCTATCGCAATGCCGCCTTTACACGCTTGGTAACCAATCGTTCAAGCGTCTGTCACATCACGCATCAATAATTCCCGCGCGCCGCCGACCTGCAACTGTCCCCTCCAGGCTGTGGCGCTCTCACAAGCACAGGTCCCCATGTTCAAAGGAAGCCCTCCCATGAGACGATATTTCGGCCGCGCACTCACCGCCTCGGCGCTATTGCTGGCAATAGACGCCAGCGCCGACACTAAACACTACCGCCTCGCCTGGGATGGCGATGCCTCCAACAGTGCAGTAATCGGTTTCTCTCCCGATGGCAGCAGCACCAATCCCTATATCAGTTACGGTTACTCCACCAACGAAAACAGCTGGAACAGCGCATTTGTCAGCAATAGCGAAACCTTCGACGGCGGAATCACCAGCCACTTTGTGCGCTTACAAAATCTGAATGCGGATTCCCCAGTCTATTTCCGTGTATGCGACCAGAGTGGTTGCGGAGAGCGCTTTTGGTTCAAAACCGCTCCAGTAGAAAAATCGCCCTTCGTCGTGGTGGCCGGTGGCGATACCCGTACAGGCCATACCACGCGCCGCCAAGGCAATGCGCTGCTGGCCAAGATTCGCCCCCTTGCGGTGATGCACGGCGGCGACTTTACCAATGCCAATAGCGCCTCGGAAATGCGCGAGTTCCTCGATGACTGGGCGCTGACCTACTCCAGCGATACGATCGATGGCTACAGCTATAAGCGTATCTATCCATTGATCCCCACCCATGGCAATCACGAAGACGACAACTACTCAAGCATCTGCGAAGTCTTTGGCGTTGATTTCAATGGTGATGGCGACTGCTCACCCAGTGATACTTACGGCGCGGTACAAATATCACCACTGTTACGGGTGTACACTTTGAATAGCCAGTTCCAGAGTAGCGGCTGGTCTTCTTACGCGAGTGCCATGAACAACTGGCTGGCGGCCGATTTATCCAGTTACGGCAGCGCCACCCAATGGCGTTTCGCCCAGTATCACAAGCCCATGTTCCCCCACTATAGCGGCAAGTCCGACAACCCAACCCTGTTTAATTGGTGGGCGCAGTCATTTTACGATTACGCCATGAACCTGGTAGTGGAATCCGACACCCACCTTACCAAGATGACCGAGGCCGTGATACCCAGTGGCAATAACTTTTCTACCACCATCAACGGCGGCACTGTTTATGTCGGGGAAGGCAGCTGGGGAGCGCCGGCCCGCTCGGCCAACGATGCCAAATCCTGGACCATTGATATGGCCAGTATTCAGCAGTTCAAAGTCATCCAGGTGAGCGAAGCGGGGCTGGTAGTTCGCACCGCACAATTCGATGACAGCGCAGAAACCCTATCTTGGGAGGAGCGCGCAGCCGATCCAATGATCCTGCCAGATAATGTGAATTGGTGGACCGCCAACCGCTTAGGGGAAGCCATGACACTGGTGGCCAACAGTGCAGGCCGCAGTGTGATCGAAGAGGACTCAGATAACGGCGGCAGCTTTTCCCTGCCGGTGACTGATGATGTCTATATCTCTTCCCGCTACGCCTCAAGTAATTTTGACGGGGATTCTGATGGACTCCTTGTCGATGGCAGTGATTCCACCTACGGCACCCTCTACACACTGATTAAGTTTGACCTTTCCAACCTCTCCGGCTGCTCTTCCATCCGCTCTGCCACCCTGGAGCTGAATATCACCGATCGCTCAGGCAGCACCTTCGGTATTTATCAGGCAGCCAGTGACTGGAATGAAGAGAGCACCACCTGGAATTCTGTGAGCGGCTCCTCGGTGCGCGGCAACCTAGCCGAGAGTTTTGTGCCTTTTTATAAGGGGATAGAAAGTATTGATCTACTCTCTTCTGGGCTGATTGACAGTTGGCTGAGCGGTACAAATACCGGTCTTGTGATTGCCCCACGCATTGGCAGCAACGGAATGGATTCCACCTCCAAGGAAACCGGTATGTCACCAGCGCTAAAAATAGAGGCCAGCTGCAACAACTTGGCCACGGGAGCTCTGCCGGCAGCCCAGCCCCTAAAACAAGCAGGCCTCACATTTCGGCGACCATCGACTGATATAAAACCCACGTTATTGCTGCCAGCTTTTCCTAGCACCACCCGCTTAGGGGGTCACAAGATTGAAATTCCGGTCAAACTTGTCGAAGAGTCGGCCAAACTGGATCAGGGCCAGGGGGTTGCCGCGCACCTTTAATCGGCCCTCTTTAATCATGGTGGGCGCACCGACCAAGCCACTGAACATCATGCGTAGGTCGGTGCTGCTCAATGCCAGACTGGCGGAAGGGTCTTCACTGTGACGATTTGGATAACCGTGCAAGACCCCATTTTTGACCACCACCAAATATTTTTCATCGATGTCCGTCATCTCTATATTTAGGCGGATATCTGCATTCGCCGCTTTTTCGCCATTGAGTCGTACGGCCATGGCATCGAATAAAAGTTGCAGGGGCACACGCGCAACAATTTCTTCCGGGGGACGCATTTCTTCACGAAACTCGACACCATGGCGCAACTCCCTGGCACCACTTAAATAAAAATTACGCCAAATACCGGACTCCGCCTGATAACCCAGTTGCTCAAAAGTATCCGCTAATAGATAGCGAGCCGCGTGATGCTCCGGCTCGGCAAAAACCAGATGCTTTAACACCATCGCGACCCAGCGATAATCACCTCGGACAAAGTCCTTTTGCGCCCGCGCCATAATCGCATCCCGCCCCCCCATATACTCCACATAACGAAGCGCCGCCTCTTCCTGCGGCAGCGGATAGAGGTTGGCTGGGTTACCATCGAAATAACCCAGGTAGCGGTTATAAACTGCTTTAGCGCCAACATTGACCGTACCGTAATATCCCCGGTTGGCCCAAGTGTGAGACAGTGCCTCCGGCAGTTGCAACTGCTCGGCAATTTCCACCATATCGTGACCATGGTTAGCCAAACGCAGTGTCTGATCGTGGATATATTTATACAGATCACGCTGTTTGGCCAAATAATTCATGGCCTCCGAGTTTCCCCAGGTGGGCCAGTGGTGACTGCTAAAAACCACCTCCGTACGTTCACCAAATTTTTCCATGGCGTGCTCGATATACCGACTCCAAGCCTGGGCGTCACGAGTTTTAGCACCGCGCAGGGTGTAGAGATTATGCAGCGTATGATTCGCAATCTCACTCATGCATAGGGCATTAAACTGGGGAAAGAAAAATACCATCTCGGTCGGGGCCTCAGCCCCTGGGGTGTTGATAAATACGATATCCACACCGTCAATTTTCATCTTCGCTCCCGACTCGGGAATAACCCGGGTCGGGGTGGCAATACCATGCTCACCATCGGATACGCGATTGCCAAGTCCAGAAGACACAAAGCCTTCCGGGCTGGAAGGCAGTAAATCCCCAAACTGGTACAGCGCGCGGCGTTGCATCACATTACCCGAGCGCACATTTTCACTGATGGCCTCCGCAGAAAACCCTTTTGGTGCAATAATATCCACAGACCCATTTGCCAGCTGCTGCATGGAAAGGACCCCCGCCACACCGGCAAAATGGTCGGCGTGACTATGGGTAAAAATCACCGCACTTACGGGCCGCTCCCCCAGTTCCCTATTCGCCAGGGCCAATCCAGCCGCCGCGGTTTCCATTGATGTCAGGGGATCAATAATGATCCATCCGCTCTCCCCCTGAACCAGGGTCATATTAGCCAGATCCAGCGAGCGTATCTGATAAATGCCCTCCACGACTTCGAATAAGCCATTATTCAAGGCATTTAGCTGAGCCTGCCGCCACAGGCTGGGATTCACCGTATCCTCTGCCGCCCCCTCAAGAAATTGCATCTGCGCCAGGCCATAGACTTCCCGCCCCATAGCATTTTTTATCTGCGCACCGGGAATCGTGGCGATGAACCCGCGCTTGGCCAGATGAAAGTCCAGGTCATCCGAGAAGGGCAGCTGCTCGGTCAAAGCCCGGTTATGAGCGACAGTGGCGCGACTTGCAGGTTTAACCTGATCATTTAACTCGCCCGTATTTTTTTGTAGGTCTTCACTACAGGCCAGCAAAAGTACAGAAAGCAATCCTAGAAGTAGAAAAAAGCGCATAAAGAATCTCCTTATATAACCCAGCCCGAGGCTCTACCTGGACAATAAAATGGCGAACGGGCGATTCTACCTATAGCGCCACAGCTCAATTTTACGCATTAAGGTAATTTATTTTTGAATCACACATCGAAAGCGTTCGCTCTCTACCCCCTGAATACCACTATTTCCAACACATTCAGAGAGCTCATTAGAAAACCTGCGCCAAATTCAACCTCCTTGGGGTTTATTCGATGATTAGTGCCCCACAAAAATAAAGCACGCCAAAAAACACAGCAGTGAAGGCTGGATTCAAAAGCGATAAAGACTATTGACTGAAAAATAAAAAGAACGAAAAGTGCAAGGGTATAAAAACGTAACGCGAGTACTATAAAGAAACAGAAAAACAAGAAAGAATACAATAAAGTATTTTTTGATCGATATTTTTTATTTATTTTTTTACAGTGAAATCACGGCATACTCTACAAAACCGTTTACTGGAACTCGCAATAACCGCGTCGCCAATATAGTCTATACATTCCCTTTGACTTCGGCGGTGAAGGCTCGGAAATAGCCGTGGTCTGCATTTCTTATCGAATGGAGATGATTGTAATGCAATTAAAGACATCTACGGTCAGAGTCGCCCTAACCATCACGATGGCTCTATTGGCGCCTGGAGTATTCGCCACCGAAGAGGAGGTTGTGACAGATCAGATAATCCACAAAGGCCCCACAGAATACCAACCAAAACCCAACCAGTTCTGGTGGCCCAATCAGCTGGACCTTCGCCCATTACGTCAGCACTCTCCAAAATCCAACCCGCTGGGAGAAGACTTTAATTACTCCGAGGCGTTTAAAACGCTCGATCTCAAAGCGGTCAAAAGTGACATTGAATCCTTGTTGAAAACATCCCAGGCCTGGTGGCCGGCCGACTATGACCACTATGGTCCCTTTATGATTCGCATGGCCTGGCATAGCGCCGGCACCTATCGTATTAACGATGGCCGCGGCGGAGCCGGGGGTGCCCAGCAACGCTTTGACCCATTGAACAGTTGGCCCGATAACGCCAATCTGGATAAAGCTCGGCGTCTACTCTGGCCCATTAAACAGAAATATGGCGCCAAACTATCTTGGGCCGACCTCATGGTACTCACCGGAAATGTGGCCTTGGAATCTATGGGTTTCGAAACCTACGGTTTTGCCGGCGGCCGCGTGGACGACTGGGAGCCCGACCTAGTCTACTGGGGGCCGGAAACCAAAATGCTGGCCGATGAGCGCTATACCGGCAATCGCCAACTCGAGAGGCCCTTGGCCGCCGTACAAATGGGGCTGATCTATGTAAACCCAGAGGGCCCCAACGGTAATCCCGATCCCAAGGCGGCAGCCATCGATATCCGTGAAACCTTTGCCCGCATGGCCATGAATGATGAGGAGACCGTTGCACTCATCGCGGGTGGGCATACCTTTGGCAAGGCTCACGGTGCCGTTAAAGTAGACTGCTTAGGCCCAGAGCCAGCAGCAGCCCCCATCGAGCAACAGGGCCTCGGCTGGAAAAACAAATGTGGCAAAGGTAACGCCGATGACACCATGACCTCTGGGCTTGAGGGAGCCTGGTCGGCCGCCCCCATCAATTGGAGCCAGCAATACCTGGACAATCTGTTCAAATTTAACTGGGTAAAAACCAAGAGTCCCGCAGGTGCAGTACAGTGGATACCCGATGATTCCGCTGCAGCCAACCTAGTCCCCGATGCCTTCGATCAAAACAAGCGCCATGCGCCGATCATGTTTACCACCGATTTATCGTTAAAGTTTGATCCCAGTTACCGGGAGATCGCCAAGCGGTTCCAGGAAAACCCGGAGGCGTTCAAACGTGCCTTCGCCAAGGCTTGGTACAAACTGACCCACCGCGATATGGGCCCCCGTGCCCGCTATCTGGGTATGGAAGTTCCCAAAGAGGATCTGATCTGGCAGGACCCAGTGCCCAAAGTTGATTACCCCCTGATAAATGACAAGGATATTACCCAGCTGAAAGCCAAAATCCTCTCTTCAGGATTGTCCGTCCCCGAGCTGGTAAGAACTGCCTGGGGCTCTGCATCGACCTTCCGCGGTTCAGACAAGCGCGGGGGAGCAAACGGAGCACGCATCCGCCTAGAACCCCAAAAAGAATGGCCGGTGAATGACCCAGAGGAACTCGCCAAAGTGCTGGCACAATTGGAAAAAGTGCAACAGGAATTTAACAGTACTCAGTCTGATGGCAAGAAGGTTTCTCTTGCTGATTTAATTGTTCTTGGCGGCTCTGCGGCTGTAGAGAAGGCTGCCGCAGATGGCGGACAAAAAATCACCGTCCCCTTCAAACCGGGCCGGACGGATGCGACCCAGCAACAGACCGATGTCAACTCTATCGCCATGCTGGAGCCCACCGCTGATGGTTTCCGCAATTACTTCAGCAAAGATAACAGCCGCACACCCACCGAGATGCTAGTGGACCGCGCCAGCCTGTTAACACTTAGTGTACCGGAAATGACCGTACTGATTGGTGGTATGCGATCGCTCAATGCCAATACTGATGGATCACCAAATGGAGTTTTAACCAGCCGTCCAGGCACCTTAACCAACGACTTTTTCGTCAACCTGTTGGATATGTCTACGGTATGGAAAAAATCGGACAAAGCAGAGGGTGTGTATGAGGGCAGTGATCGTAAAACCGGTAAAGTTAAATGGACGGCAACGCCGGTGGATCTGATATTTGGCTCCAACTCTGAACTTAGGGCAATTGCCGAAGTTTATGCTTTCAATGATTCCCAGGGAAAATTTACTCAGGATTTTGCCAAGGCCTGGACAAAGGTAATGAATCTTGACCGTTTTGATATAACCAACCAATAAATAGAAAACTACATTCCAATCATTTTTATCTGGCAAACCGGCATAAGGACCGGTTTGCCTTTGCTCCCCCAGTCCATAAAAAATTCCACATCAGTCTAGACTTGTAAAATTTTTCCCCAACAAAAAACCTAAGTGAGAGGCTTGTATACCCCTTACATTTCGATACCCAGCCGGGGATAAGTATCACTACAAAATTCAGCACAAGCCACCCTATTGAAAGACTAGCTATACAGCCCTCAGAGGATTTTTTCACCCATCAGTCACAGCTTCTCAAAAGAGAGAACCCCTGTAAAAAGCAATCAACAGGCGCACAAAATTAAACTCAAAATGAGATAGCAAAAATTAACGCTGAGACAATACGAAAGATGGCGGGAAGGATTAAAATAAAAAGCCGACACTAGCAGAGCAAACTGCTAACTATTTATCCAGCAGTCGGGAGTATCCACTCAACGGCTGCCGGATAAATAACAGAAGGTAAAACTAACAATTAGCTATCGCTGCGCAAGTGTCTATCGAAGAAATCTTTGATCATGGTGTACTGGTGAATACGGGTCTGCTTACCTCGCAGACTATGTTTTTTGCCAGGATAGGTCATTAACTCAAACTGTTGACCATTATCCTGTAACTGCTTAATTAGCCGAGTGGTATTAGTGAACAAAACATTGTCATCCGCCATACCGTGATAGATCAACAAAGAGCCCTTGAGTCCGTCAGTATAGGGGAAAACCGAGGAGGCCTGATAAGCATCCGAATCAGTATTAGGGTTACCCATATAACGCTCAGTATAGTGGGTATCATAAAGGGCCCAGTCTGTAACCGGTGCGCCCGAAACTCCGGCCTTAAAGTAATCGCCCGCTTTAAACATACTCATAAGAGCCATATAGCCCCCATAACTATGCCCATAAATACCGATATTTTTACTATCCACGTAAGGTAGAGAGCGTAAATATTTCACCCCGGCAACCTGATCTTCAACCTCTGGACCACCCATGTTTTTGAATATAGGATTTTCAAAGGCCGTTCCTCTATTTGCAGAACCGCGATTATCCAAAGAAAAGACAATGTAGCCCTGCTGCGCCATAAATTGATTGAAGGCTTTATCCCAACTATTGGTGACAACCTGTGCGTGGGGACCACCATAGACATACACCATTACAGGATAACGCTTACCGGCATCAAAATGTCTCGGCTTGTACAGGCGATAATTGAGCCGATGCCCCTGAGACCCTTTGATAGAACCGAACTCCGGGGCAACCCAATCGGACTTATAAGGATATAGGGGATGCTCCTTAACAACCGCATTTTCTTCAAGCCAAGTCACCCGTTCACCATCCGTACGATGTAGGCTGACCTGCGGTGGTGTATTCACATTGGAGAACTTATCGATATAACCCGAAGCATCTTTGGCGAATTCAATATTATGCATACCATTTGCCTTGGAGATCCGCTGTATCCCCCCCCTTTCGTTTAAAGCCATTCGATATAAATGTCGCTCTATAGACGTATCTTTGCGCCCCGTGAAATATATCAAGCCCTTTTTATCATCGACTGCCTCAAGCTCATCCACCACCCAATGACCTTGGGTTAGCTGAGTTAACAGCTTGCCGTTAAGATTGTACAAATAGAGGTGTTTGTAACCATCTCTCTCCGAAGACCAAATAAATTGATCTTTACCCTCAAGAAAGTAGAGATCGTCACTCAAGTTTACCCAGGTATCACTGGACTCACCTAGCAGAGTCTTACTTGTATTGCTTTGCAAATCAAAAGCTCGAAGTTCCAGCTTCCGCTGATTTCGAGATTGCCACTGAAAAGTCAGCAGGTTTTTGTGTGCCCATTGCACCCGGGGAATATAAATATCCTGGTTATCACCCAGGTTGATCCAGCGCGTTTTTCCAGACTCAACGTCCAATATGCCTAACCGAATTTTTACATTGGCCTTACCCGCAGCTGGATAGCGCTGCTGAATCATTTCAATACGATCCGCATAGATTTCACTGCGGGTCAGTTCATCCACAGGAGATTCATCCACTTGTAGAAAAGCAATATGGCGGTCATCTGGTGACCACCAATAACCGGTCATTCGGCCCATTTCCTCCTGGGCGACAAATTCAGCCATACCATTTTTAATCGGCCCCTTGCCATCCAGGGTCAATTGTCGTTCTTGTGCATTTTTTAAATCGACCAGGTGAATATTTTGTTCACGAATAAAAGATACATACCGACCACTGGGTGAAACTCGCACATCGGTTTCAAAGGCGTCTGTATCCGTCAGCCTCTGTGCCGTCTTTTTATTAAGATCGTAGTAATAAATATCCCCAGCCAGCGGGAACAATAGAGCTTGCCCGTCCTCAGACCAGTTGTACTCCATAATTCCACTGCCATAGATACGCTGGCGTTCGCGCCGAGCCTTCTCCTCATCCGACAGGATTTCATGACCGCGGTGCAGACTGTCGGAATTTACCAGTATTCGGGATTCCCCATCGGCAATATTGTATTCCCACAAATCATACCGGTTGTAATCTTCCTCACGACCTTTCAGATAAGTCACTCGACTCCCATCGGGGGAGTACTCCAGGGCCCGCGGGGCAGAACCACTCAAAGCAGGATCTGAGAATATTCTTTCAATGGTCAGTGGTTCAGCGGTACAAATACCCACGAAAGCACCACCAAGCAGGGCCAGAAGTGTTCTTTTCATAGTTGCTCTTAATTTTATATTTTCACTACGGTACTCGGTTTTCAACCGAATCGCCGCTGGTGAATTGAGTAAAGTTCTAACATCAACTTATTTAATACTTGGCGATTTTACAATGTAATATGCACCTCAAGTAATCTGTCGAACCTCCTTTTAAAGAACTTCTAAATGATTATTCTGAAATTAGTGGACTTTACAAATTTTTACTCTGCTTTACCGACCTTAGTTAAGTCCTAGGGTCATACTGGGGCACCCACTTTCGCAGGATAATTACAATGAATTTTTACTTAATCCCCCCTATTGCCGCAGCCCTGATGATTAGCGGCTGTAATTCAACCCCAGTGGTTCCCACAACAGAATCCTTTGTAACCCAGATCGGCGAACTGGGCCATAAACGCTTTACCTATAAAGCTACTCTGGGCCCTGATCGCCCTTCCGGCCAGAAGCCCCGGAGAGCCCCCCCTGGTGGTACCCCAGAGGGAAGTCGTAAAGGTGGGAAGCCTAGTGGAGGGAAACCCGGCGCAGAAAAACCCAGCGGTAATAAACCCAATACCGGAGAAATTAGAAAAATCGCAATGGAGAGAATGGAATTTCTGCTCCATGAAAGCAGTTTCTGTCCCAATGGGTGGTTCCTGATAGAGCAGACTATCGATCAAAACCGGGCAGAAATCCTCGGTGAATGCCGAGCAGAATCGCCCTAATAACAGTGCAGATCCTTAACTGCGGTTAGCATTGGCTTCATGACGAAGAATCCTCCTCTCCCTGGATAGCCGGTGATTACATTCTTCTGTATAGCTATTCGACATCCATGTCTTATCGCACCCCGAGAGGAGGGATATCCTCTCCCCACTTCTTTGGGCCTCCCGAGAAATACCAACCGTTTCGCTTATCCGTATGGATATTCGATGAGCGATCTAGCTGTCTGAATGGTCATTTTTCAGCAAGAAATCGGCATGGAAGCGCAAGTGCTCTTCGATAAAAGAGGCAATAAAGTAATAACTGTGGTCATAGCCCCCGTGGTGCTCAAACCGGATCGGATAGCCACAAACTTCCGCTGCCATCTGCAAGGCTTCCGGTCGCAACTGCTGTTCCAAAAACTCATCCTTATCACCCTGCGATACCAGTATGGGACGGTGATTTATGGCTCGCCCCACCAATACCGAAGCATCGTACTCTTCCCAGTGAGTGGTTTCCGCACCCAAATATGCACCCAAAGCCTTCTCTCCCCAGGGACAGGCAATCGGATTACAGATTGGACTAAAGGCAGAAATAGACGTATAGCGCTCAGGGTTTCTCAAGCCAATAACCAGTGCGCCGTGCCCACCCATGGAGTGACCGCTGATCGCACGACGCTGATTCACAGGAAAATTTCCCTCAATCAATGCCGGCAACTCCTCCACAATGTAGTCATACATTCGATAGTGCTGCTTCCAGGGGTCCTGGGTCGCATTGACATAAAATCCCGCACCCTGCCCCAGGTCGTAGGAAGGATCATCTGCAACATCCTCGCCACGGGGACTGGTATCCGGCACCACCAATACAATACCCAACTCTGCGGCCATGCGCTGGGCGCCGGCTTTCTGGCTAAAGTTGGCATCGGTACAAGTCAGGCCCGACAACCAATAGAGCACCGGGAAATGGTGTCCCTGTTCGCTATCCGCCCCCTGAGGTAAATAAACCGAGAAATGCATGGAGCAATTCAACGTGGAGGAGTGGTGCCGGTATTGCTGCTGCTGCCCGCTAAAAGACCGCACACTGCTAATAAGCTCAATAGACATAAGTTAATCCGCTCAGACTTTCTCGTAGTGAATTACGCTGCGAATACTCTTGCCTTTATGCATCAAGTCAAAAGCCTCATTAATTTTTTCCAGCGGCATAGTGTGGGTAATAAAATCATCCAATTTAAATTTCCCAGCCAAATAGCGCTCCACATAGTCCGGCAGCTCAGAACGGCCTTTCACTCCGCCAAAAGCGGTGCCACGCCATACCCTGCCAGTTACCAATTGGAAAGGGCGCGTACTAATTTCCTGACCCGCACCGGCAACGCCAATAATCACAGATTCACCCCACCCCTTATGACAGCACTCCAGGGCGGAACGCATCACATCAACATTGCCGATACACTCAAAAGAATAATCCACCCCACCATCGGTAAGATCGACGATCACTTCCTGTATAGGCTGCTCATAATTCTTGGGGTTGATACATTCAGTTGCGCCGAGCTTTTTTGCCAGCTCAAATTTATTCTCATTGATATCGATACCAATAATACGCTCTGCCCCGGCCATTTTGGCCCCAATAATAGCTGACAGCCCGATACCACCTAAGCCAAAAATAGCCACAGTAGAGCCCGCTTCTACCTTTGCAGTATTAATCACGGCTCCCATACCGGTGGTGACGCCACAACCCAGCAGGCAAACTTCCTCAAGTGGTGCTTCGGGATTAATCTTCGCCAAAGAAATTTCCGGTAACACCGTATACTCAGAAAAGGTGGAGGTGCCCATGTAGTGATAAATGGGTTTTCCATTAATAGAGAAACGGGTGCTGCCATCCGGCATCAGCCCCTTCCCCTGAGTCGCGCGAATTTTTTGGCAGAGGTTGGTTTTGCCCGACAGACAAAATTTGCATTCGCCACATTCGGGGGTATAGAGCGGTATTACATGGTCCCCGACGACTAAACCGGTTACCCCCTCACCTACCGATTCCACAACGCCCGCCCCTTCATGCCCAAGGATTGCGGGAAATACCCCTTCCGGGTCCTCTCCTGACAGGGTAAAAGCATCCGTGTGGCACACCCCAGTGGCCATCAGCCGGATACGCACCTCGCCTTTTTGCGGGGGCATCACTTCTACTTCCTCGATAGAAAGCGGCTCACCCGCTTCCCAGGCCACAGCGGCTTTACAGCGAATCGTCTCTGCACCCATGGTGTTATTCCTTATCAACGCTTGTTAAATTCAACAGAAGCCCAGCATAGCCCGCCAATATTGGCGAGGCAAAATACAGGCCTCTTGAGAGACAAACCGGCGCCAATTTTTCGCCGGAAAAAATCCGGTAGAGAAAGGAAAAGGGACCTTGAACAGTACCAAACAGATACCCGCTCACTAGAGGCACAGAGAACTGACGTAGAGGTAAACTCAGCGGTACTAGCGCTGCTGTTTTCGCCACTGTAGCGGAGAGCGGCCGTGCACGGTGCGGAAGGCTTTGGAAAAAGCACTCGTGTCAGTGTATCCAAGACTTGCCGAAAGCAAACCAATTCCGATATTGGAAGCACGCAGATGCCAGCGGGCAGTCTCCATACGCGCTTCCAGCAAGAGCTGCTTAAAAGAGGTTCCGGCTGCGCGCAAATGCCGCTGTAAAGTTCGCACTGGGGTGTCCACCAGCTGCGCAACCTGGGCCAGGCTATGCTGCTGGGCGCCTAGGGTCTGCAGTATTAACGTGTGCACCTGCCCTGCGACATCCCCCCGGTGCTCCAAGAGTAGAGCCCGGGTAAACTCTTCAAAGTATTGCACAAGGCTCTCACTTGGTGCTTTGAGAGGCCGCTGTAACAGCTCTACTTCAAACACAAGGCAATCATATTCCTGAGCAAACAATACCTCAGCTTCAAAATACTCGTGGTAACGTTGCGGTGGGGAGAGAGGGGGATGACGAATGTGCACCTGGCGCGGACGAATATCTTCCCCCGCTAATTCCCGAAATAACCGGCAGGCAGCGCCCAGGGCCAGCTCACTATATTGTTCGCTACCTTTGACCCCATCACTGTGACTGACTCGGCGGGCAATCAGGCAACCGTTCCCCTCGGCTAAGCGCCAGTGATCCGCTTGATTATGCAGCACCATATAACGATGGCTTGCCCCCAGTGCAGCATCCAGGTTTTCTTCTCCAAGCAATAATTTACCCAGCACACCGAGCATCCGCAGTCCCTGCATTTCAGCGAGCCGCAGTCCGAAGTCACTGCAATTTAATTCGCACACACACAAGTTCAGTAAATCGACGAGGGTGGCAAGAGGAATCAGGATATCGGGTCGACGCACACAATCTACAGGTAGGCCTACCGCGGCGAGCAAGCGAGCCGGAGACCCTCCCAGTTGGGGCACCAGAGTATTGAAACCCGCAAGAGTACCGCTGCGAATTTCATAAGTGGGGTTCATTGATCCTGCTCCGGATTCAGCCGCTACTTCAGCAGTCGCTATATTGGGATACCGGGCCGCGCCAAACTGGGCATTTGCAGCCAATACGCGATGATAAAAGAAATTAGATAAGTTAGACGGGGCTATAGTAACAGGCCGAACCTATTCGAGTAACACATGCGACGGCGGAGACTTGCATCTCCGCCGAAGAGAAAATGCCATCTACAGTACGGTATTTACATCCGATAGGTTCTGAAATTTCAGCCGATTTTTTTGACAAACTTCGTCAAAATGACGATCCGCTGCCCTTCCACACGTCCCTCAATGTGCTCTGGATTATCCGTCAGGCTAATTCCCCGCACCGCGGTACCACGCTTGGCAACCAGACTTGAACCCTTCACATCCAGGTCCTTGATAATGGTCACATTATCCCCAGCCTGCAGCTGCACACCATTGCTGTCGCGATGCACTAGAACATCGCCCGCTTCCGGTAAGGCACCAGCCTGTGCCCAGCTGAGTTGATCATCATCCAGATATAACATGTCAAACAGGTCTTGGGCCCAGGTTTCCGAGGACAATCGCTTGAGCAGGCGCCATGCCAGCACCTGCACCGCTGGCTCTTGGCTCCACATACTGTCAGAGAGACACTGCCAGTGGGCACTGTCGAGCTGAGAAGGATCGCTCAACTGGTCTCGACAGGTCTGACATAACAACACCTGAGCTTGCGCCTGTACTGAGGATTCCGGTACTTCGTAAACCTGCAGGTTACCCTGAGATTGACAAAGCTCACATTGACCACCACTGCGCTGAAGCAGCTGTTCCTGACTGACCGCCATGAATTACCTCAAAAAGTGCGGAGTATACGCGCTCACTCATGAGTTCGCGTCCCCCACACCACTTGCCCGGCTTTCAGAAAGGATCTATAGGGTATCAGCCTGCTGTGAAGCAGGCCTGGAAGAGGCTGTTAAAATTTGGGGCGCATTGGCAGATCCCCGTTATGGCAAACCTCTTTTAGGGCCCATAAAATTTGGTATAAGCCCCATCAAATGGGGCTTTAGACATTCAATGATGCGCCGAGACTGCCGAGGCGAAGTGACCGCCCTGCTTGCTGGCGATCGCCGAGGTGATATCTCCAAGGCTCAGGATGCCCACCATGCGCTTCTCACTATTCAGAACGGGCATACGCCGAAGCAATTGCTGTTCCATTTTGTGTACGGCAGACAGCAGATCATCCTCCTCCCAGCACCACTCAATACCCTCGGTCATGACATCGCGGGCAGTCAAAGAAGAAAGATTTCCTCCCTGCACCACGCCACGACACACAATATCCCGGTCGGTGACCATACCTACCAAACGATCATTCTCACCGATGGGTACCGCACCGATATCCTCATCGCGCAGAATCTTCGCCAATTCCTGCAATGAGGTATCTGGTGTACACCAGGTTGCTCCCTGATGCATCGCCTGTTTCACTTTCATCGTTGACCTCTACCATTTGCGGAAAGTTGAACAGCCGATGGCGGAAAAATCCGCCATCGGCAAAATAGATCAATGCACTTCGATACGCTTTCTCTGCGGGGGGTGCCCCTCGTGTCTGGGCACCGTCAAAGTCAAGATGCCATCTTTAAAATTCGCATCGATTTCATCTTCACGAACGTCCTCGCCTAAATTGAAACTGCGCAAGAACTTACCGTAGCGACGCTCCTGGCGTAACACGTGGCCATCCTTCTCTTTCTTGATTTCCCGGTGCACCTCCGCTTCAAGGGTCAATACGCCATTCTCCAGGGTGATATTGATGTCATTTTTTCCGACACCTGGCAATTCAGCACTGATTTCATACCTATTCTTGCGCTCGCTCACATCAATGCGCGGAGAGAAAAAACCCTCTCTCTCAGTGCCAATAGCACGACCGGGCGACAACATTTGTTCAAACATGTTATCCAGATCCAGTAGGGAACCTCTGGGTATCAGACTCATACTTACAACCTCCGTCTACCGCTATGTCGCAAGAGGCGCAAGCAAGACCCTAGGGCCCGGCTCACGCCTCTCACATCTTGCCTTCATTCTAGGTAATTTCGCGTCACTCGGTAGGAATATGTGCCTAGAAAAACCATCACAAACCACATAAAAGAGCCTTCCAATATTTAAATTTTATATATGGAGGCCGGCAGAAATTAACCTAAAACGTTTTCACCTCTCCCGAATTAGCCACCTATAAAAACCAGAAAATACAATAATTCCATTCAGTATTTATCCGCTTGATCGTAGGTGGCGCCAAATTTAACTAGGATAGGAGGGAGTAATAAATGAGGATACGCTCATGGCTTTAGCTTGGGTCCTTGTCGCCAATCAATCACAAGCCCGGATTTTCGAAGCACAAAAACGCGCGGGAAACCTCCATGAAATTCAAGCCCTTCTCCACCCGGAATCCCGCTTATCTGGGCGGGACATTGACAGTGATGCTCCCGGGCGCAGCTTTGACAGTCATGGTCAGGGCCGCCATGCGATGGGAAATTTCGCCAACATGCACCGCCGTAGTGGTGAAAACTTTGCTCGGGAAATCGCTCACACTCTGGAACGGGGACGTCAGGAGGGCCGCTTTGAGAAACTGTATATAGTGGCCGAGCCCTACATGGTAGGCAGTTTGCGCGATGCTCTTAAAACACCAACGCGGGCCACTGTAGCCGGAGAAACGGGAAAAAACCTAGTCGACAGCCAGCCAGATGAAATTCGCGCACAGCTACCAATTTGGCTCTAATAAAAAAATACGGCTATAAAGCTGGAGAAAACAGGGGCTGAGTGGTCAGCCCCTGCACCTTCAAGAGAAACTCACAGGGAAAACTTTCTTAGAATAGCCGTCAATTACAATGATCAGAAATACTGAAAATTTGAGCACTTACACCTTGTTAGCGTCGCTCAGTAACTTTCCAATAAGCTGGTCCTTGTCCCGCCAAAGATTGTAAACCCAGCTATTAAATTCGGCGCGAAATACCTGGTCATTCATATAATCAGCACTGAAATATTTCTCTGGGATACGAACCTGCTCAATGCGGACAATTACCCGCTTGACTTTGCCGGCCAGGAAATCTGAAAAAGTTGGAATACCATCTGGGTAAACAATAGTGACATTCAATAAGCGGTTAAGCTGCTCCCCCATGCTCTGCATGGCAAAGGCAATACCACCAGACTTGGGCTTGAGCAAATAATTGAATGGAGAGCCTTGCTTGTCATGCTTTTCCTGAGTAAATCGTGTCCCTTCAAGAAAGTTCATAATACTTGTAGGTATTAGTTTGAAGCGTTCACAAGCCTTTTTGGTAGCCTCCAGATCTTTGCCACGCATTTCCGGATGTTTTTTTAGGAATGCCTTGGTGTAACGCTTCATAAATGGAAAGTCTAGCGCCCACCAACAAATCCCCATAACCGGAACCCTGATCAGCTCCTGCTTGATAAAAAATTTCAGGAAGGGAATTTTCCGATTAAAAATAGATTGCAAGACAAAGATATCAACCCAACTCTGGTGATTGGACGTCACTAAGTACCAACCCTGCTTTTCAAGATCATCCCCCCCCTGAATATCCCACTGAGTTTTCTGGGTGAGTTTCATCCAGCCTTTATTTAGGGTTATCCAGCCTTCGGCAATTGCCATGAAAATGGAGGTATATATTTTTCGCAATACGGCAAATGGGAAAATCACTCGCAGCACCACAAAAAATAAAATTGGGATAAAACAAAGGATTGTACTGATAAACAACAGTACCGAAGCCAACATCAACAACACAACGGAGGGAAGAAAATTTAACATCTTGTGCTTCTAAATTTTGTAGTAAAAAGAGGCCTTTTACTGTGCACTTGAGCTATCAACACGAGAACACAGTATCTTATTCTTGTTCGAAGTCTCTATTGATAGCCAACCTAAAGATTGGCTATCTCAATCATCATGGCTGTATACATTTTTAAATTCAGCCGAAACTGTTCAACCGTAATAAATTCATGCTCGGAATGCCCTGTATAAGCAGCGCCAGGCATAGAGGGTCCAAAACTGACCGCATTAGGTAGCAACTTGGCATTGGTCGAGCCACCAATGGATACGGGCTCAGCTTTTTCCATACCGGTAAAGTGGCGAAAAACCTGTAATAGTGGCTGTACATGGGGTGCATCATCCACGCGGTAGGGTGTTCCCAGGGAAATAGCCGTATCAGCCAGAGCAATATCCGTGCGCTCCTGCCAGCTGGCTAGAGCCGTACGAATCTCTTTTTCCAGCTGTGGGGCCGTCTTGCCCGTAGGGCGGCGCAAGTTGAGATAACTGGTCAGACCGGAGTCTGTCTCTTTCACCATGGTAACAGCCGCCGTCATGGGGCCCATAAATTCATCGCTGTAGGCGATATCTCCAAACTGCTCGGCAAAGATACCCGTACCCACCAGGTCATTCAGGTAACGCACCGTCGCGCCCGCCGCATTGTTCGGCCACTGATGCACACTGAGCACATCCGCCAGATAAGCGACCGCATTGACCCCATGTTCTGGTTCTGAGCTATGGGTGGCTACACCGCGGGCAGAGATCACCAGTTTGTCATCCCGTTCAGTAAATTCAAACACGGCGGTTTTGTGTGTGGCCGATCGTGCACGAATGGCTGCGAGTAACTCTGAAGTGGCGTTGGCCAACACCGCAGAGGCCTCATCCGGTACCTGGCTGCGAAAGTAACCACCGGAGAAATTTTCAAGGTAGGGCTTATCAAAACCTTTCGGCAAGACACCCTTAGTACTGACCTGTACCTCGCTCCAGCCCTTTTCCGCAGTCACCACCGGGTAGTTGGCGTCAATAGTGATGTTATAAGTGGGAGTGGGGTAGGTTTTCAGGAAGTCCTTGAGAGGCTCCCAATCAGACTCTTCTGCTAAATAGACCAGAAGCTCAACCCTGCGCTTCATCGGCACTCCACGGTCTTTGATCGCTTTCATTGCGTAGAGGGCTGTGGCTATTGGGCCCTTATCATCCTCACTGCCACGAGCAATCAATTTGCCCGGTTCGCTTTCTGCATCCAGGACAAAGGGGCTTTTCTGCCACTTGGCAGGGTTGGCCGGCTGGACATCACCATGGGTAACAATCCCCACTTTTTCTGAGCCCTCACCCAGGGCGATCACCACGACATGACCAAAATCTTGATACGCCAATCCCAGGGCCTGGGCCTTGCTTCGCAAGGCATTCTTAAAACCTGTAAATTCGGGATTGCTAGCCAAAGGTAGATCTTCGCGGGCCACTGTCTCGAAACGCACCAGGCTAGCCAGGGTTTCAGTCATGGCCGTTTCATATTTACTGACCGCATAGTCAGCAGCCTCCTGAGCCCGAGGAGAAACCCCCGCGGCAACAGTCGCAGACAGGGATGCAAAAAAGAGTAGCGATAAAAGAGCCTGTCGTAGCGTCATAAGATCCCCGGGCAAATAAAAGTGCCATTGTACATCCGCGGCCAGTAGCATGACTCACCTTTTCATCCCAGTCCCCGTAGTGATTTTCGCCAGCTCTGGCGTCCTAAGCCACACGTACGCGAATATACGGCTGCTAAACTCATAATCTGGTCTTGGCTAGCGGCAGCACATACTTGCGCCGAATTACCCGTCAATACGGATATTTTCAGGCGGATAATAAACGGCAATCACAGCTTACAGACTCACGAGTGAAAAGAGCCCAGCCATGTCAGCGAGCAACTCCCAGCTGGGCGGCATCATTTCTGGATTGCTCAATATTGTGCATATCGCGAGACGGGAGTAACGCATGGGGACCACCAACGGCAAACATTTCCATCGCAAGCAGTGGCTGAGTGTGCAACAGGCAGTAAGCCACCTCAGCGCCCTGGCGGAAGAACCCCTAACCAGCACCCACCTCGCTGACTTGGCCGAAGAAAAGCTTCTCGACCTCTATTGGTATCGCCCGGGGCAAAAGCTGACCTTTCTTAACCGCCAGGGGCAGAGGGAACTGGTTGAACCCTTGCGCTTGTGCACAGATAACCGCAGTGACTGGCGCGCAGTGGTCGGGATACTCCGCCACAGCCCCGCCCTACCCGCCTATGAGCAGGATACTCCTTTACTTGAAGATACCGAGGGAAACCGCCTGCGTATTAGTTTTGACTATCATCAGCGCCCAGAACCATTCAGCGGCCGCTGGTATCCCAGCTTGGCAGAGTTGGTATTGAAACGCAGCGACCTGGAGCGACTGGAACCTCGACTGTTTTCCAGCCCAGAAAGCGATGACAAACTCGAGCGCCAGTTATTGCTCAATGTTATCTGGCAGCTTGAACAGCTAGCCCTGGATGGAGAACATCATTCCACCAGCTGGCTGGCCGAGCAATTGGCACAGCGTTCTTCAGCACTGGATCGGGGTGCCTGCGAGCGAATACTCCAGGCCGCAGAGCGCGAGGGGAGCCAAAACCGCGCGCACTAATAAAAAAGGACTTACTCTATGAGCGGCGCTCACTTCAGCCTTTTTTGAACCCCCTTCCAAAGATTCCCTCCAGCCATTGGTCATAGGCTGTAAAAACGATACCCTAGCGCCAATGAATACTGTGCTAACCGGCCGGATATAGAAAGGGGCCCTTTCGGGCTTCCCTGTTCTCTTCAGGATTCCAGGTCCATTGTGGACACTGAGGCTTTTTGATGGCCTCTGGGGAAGATTTCTCTCACCGGGCCGGTGTGTAAAGAGCTTCTGGAGGTGAGGTACAGCGTGAAGGCCCGCAATAATCAAACCCATTACGGCTGGGTCGCCATTATCCTGCACTGGCTGATGGCACCGGCAATTATCGGTCTTTTTGTACTCGGATGGTGGATGCGCCAGCTGTCCTATTATGACCCCTGGTATCAGCAGGCTCCCAATATCCACAAAGGCATCGGTATCTTGTTGCTAGTCGCCTTGGTGCTGCGCCTGCTGTGGCGGACGATAAATACAATTCCAAGAGACGAACCGAATATCCCACGCTGGCAGGCACTAGCTGCCAGCGCCACTCACGCCCTGATCTACCTACTGCTTTTCGCCATAACGCTGTCGGGATACCTGATCTCTACTGCCGATGGGCGCGCCATTGATGTTTTTGGTTGGTTTAGCGTGGCGGCCACCATCCAGGGGATTCCCAACCAGGAAGACCTTGCCGGCAGCCTACATGAAATCCTGGCCTGGTCACTTATCGTCCTTGTGAGCCTCCATACCCTGGCAGCCCTCAAGCACCACTTTATTGACCGGGATGCCACCCTGCGCAAAATGCTAGGTCTACCCATTAGCCCCTTTCGCTCCGAAGAGCAAAACATTAACACAACCACAAAAAAGGAAACCTCCACATGAAGAAGCTCACCGCTTTTCTGTTCGCCATCCTGATGGGCACAACTGCCCATGCTGCAGAATACAAAATTGACACCAAAGGCGCTCATGCGTTTGTGCAGTTTCGCATTAAGCACCTGGGCTACAGCTGGCTGTATGGCCGCTTTGATGATTTCAACGGTTCATTTTTCTATGATGACAAAACGCCAGAAAAATCTACCGTCAACGTTAATATCGATGTAACCAGCCTCAACAGTAACCACGCCGAGCGTGACAAACACCTGCGCGGCACCGACTTTCTTTATACAGAAAAATTTCCTACCGCAACGTTCAAGAGCACCAGCTTTGAACCCCAGGAAGGTGGTAAAGCCCTACTAAAAGGTGAGCTGACCCTACGCGGAGTCACCAAGCCTGTAACCATTGATGTCACCAACATTGGCGGTGGTAAGGACCCTTGGGGCGGTTATCGCCAAGGCTTTAGTGGTACCACGGAATTTGACCTAAAGGATTTCGGTATTGATTACAATCTGGGCCCGGCCTCCCAAAAAGTTGAAATGATTCTGGATATTGAAGGTGTTCGTATTTGAGCCGCCTAAAATAAGATAATTTCATTGGGGCTCGACTCCATAAAGATCGGGCCCCTACTTACGCTGATCGTAAAAGTATGTGCATAGCACCGTAAATACCCAAGTTACAGGCTATCGCAACTCCGCCAGCGAAGCTGACAACAAACGCTCATTGACCAGCAGGGTAAAAACTGTACAACAGGAACTCCACCTGGCAGAAAATGTCGCTAATTTGGCATTTTTCAGCGCCTACAAATCCATTAAATTAGTACCAAGTAAACGATCTTGCCGATTTCCACTCGGAGCCACTAAATACCGCCCCATTCAGCTGCAAAAAATGACTCCATTAAGAAATCGCAGCTGCCAATCTCACAGATGAGGAAGAGACCACTCTTGACTATCGTTTCAGGGCCCAAAAAGACCGATTAGCAGACACAAAGTTATAACTAGCTCACACTAAGTAAGCACGAACTATTACAGTACTTTTGACGACAGTTGAGTTTTTCAGTGAAAATAGCAACTATGGGCAATAGTGATTGCATTCGCTCCAAGGTTAAGTATCAAACAGCCTCCAATTTGCGATACCTGCAGGTAAGCACTTGCTTTCCCAATAAGGCTAACGACACGGCTTGACTGTCAGCGACATAGAAATATAGCCGGGACGAGTTTTGGCTAAGAGTATGTTGGGATTAGTGTATTGTCGCCCAGATCAATAAGCCCATCGGTGAACAGTGAATCAGCGCCGAAATGGCGAGAAGCTCCAGCACAGCGCCCGGAGTCATCCGGAGTAAAAGGACAAAATAATGGCTTGCTTACAGCATCCAGATAGGGACCAACCCGTATACCTGATGGCACACCACACCATAGGCCGTCGCCAGGGTGCCGTGGATACCCGTATTACCAGCGCGGAGATTTCCGGCATCCACTCAGCTATCCAGTGGACCGGCACCCATTGGAATATTCGCGATCTCAGCCGCAATGGGACCTGGCTGAACGGACAGCAACTCGTCCCCGCCAAAAGCTACCCATTACAAACGGGTGACACAATCTGCTTCGGCCGAGTCAATAACCCAGCTTGGATTGTTGAGAATCTCGATGCCCCAGAGAACCTGCTGATCGACCTGCAGACCGGCGAAGCCCAACCCCTCGAACAATACCACCTGCTGCCGGATGAAAGTGAACCCCTCGCCAGCTTGCATTTCAGCCCCGTCACCGCCCAGTGGCAGTACGAGTTCACCAGTAATTCCGCCGAGGGCGAAAAGAAGCTGGTCAACCACGGAGACCGCATCGACTGCGGCCTGCACAGCTGGCAACTGTTCCTCGCTGACAACCAGGGCGCCACCAAAGAGCTCTCCTTGCAGCAGCTTTCAATTACGGATTTCGGCCTGCGCTTTTCAGTAAGCTCCCATGAAGAGCATGTGCAGCTGCAACTACAACGAGAAGGCATGAAACAGACCCTGCCGGCTCGCATCCACAACTACTTGCTGCTTTATCTCGCGCGGGCTCGCTTCCGCGATATGCAAAGCGGCATGGATACTGATTCGCAAGGCTGGGTTTCCATCCAGGTTGCCACCCATGAACTGGGCATCACCGTCAACCACCTGAATACACAGATCTTCCGGGCGCGCAAGCAGATCTCAGAGTCACTGCCGGATGCCGTCGATACGTCAAATTTGGTGGAAAGACGCTCCTGGGAGATTCGCCTGGGGTGCCCCCAGTTTGAAATCTATAAAGGCACTCAGCTGGAGGCAAAAACTGAGAGTCTCGAGGTAGAGCCTTAGGGCATCTACGTAAAGCTTTAGTGGCTGCTAGCCATAATGGGGTGGATCTGTGCCTATTGCTCAAGATGTGGTAGGTGTAGGCCACCTGTAAAACCCAAGCCACTTCCAGGGAAATCTCAATAGACTCAGAATTTTATGCCCTAAATGACTAACTCGTAGATCAAGCCTCTATTATTGAATACTCAAGCACGATTGGAATATCTGAAATAGGCCCCTCTCAGATAAATACTGCTGCAGATAGTAATTCATAAAGTCTACTCCCGCTGAGTCAGCGACTAAGCGATGGGTAGCAGGCTCACTGAATTGCGGGTTTATGCAACCGATAGCAATCCAAAAGATATGGAATAACGTGAACCATTTCCTCTGAGGGGGGGACAGATGGGTTCATGAAAATGTACTATCAGGTAGAATCCCCTATCCATCCGAAAAGAACGAAATACAATGGACGTAGTTGCGCTGGAGAAAACTGAGGTATACCAAGGTCGCTATCGGGTAGAGCGCACCCTGGGCGCCGGGGGTATGGGTGTTGTTTACCTGGCTGAAGACGTAAAGCTGGGGCGAAAGGTCGCCATCAAGCAGTTGCGCTCCGATATGACCGGTAACTCCGCCGAAGCCCGCTTTCGCAGTGAAGCACAATTATTAGCCAGACTGAACCACCCGAACATTGTACGTTTGTACGATGTCTTGGAGAAAGAGCATAATATAGCCCTGGTTATGGAACTGGTTGAAGGTGTTACTCTTAAAGAGTGGATGCGCGAACGCACTACTACTTTATCAGAGAAACTTGACCTGCTAATGCAGATCTGCCAGGGGCTCAGCAAAGCTCACGGCTTGGGGATTATCCACCGGGATTTAAAACCCGAGAATATCCTGGTCACCAATGATGGCGTAGCCAAAATCACGGATTTCGGAATCGCCAAAGACCTCGACTGCGACCAGCAACTAACAAGAGAAGACCATATTGCTGGTAGCGTGCAGGCTATGTCTCCTGAACAATTGCAGGGAAATACCCTCGATCCGCGCAGCGACCTATTCAGCCTTGGCAGTATTGCTTATGAACTGCTTTGCGATAGCAAGCCATTTGAGCGCGGTGACAAGAGTCCCCTGGCCTTTGCCCAGCAAATAACCAGTAAACCTCATATTCCACCACAACAAGCCTGGCCCGAGATCCCCAAGCCTCTCACAGCTCTATTGGATAGGTTGCTATCTAAACGCCCTGAGCTTCGCCCTGAATCCGCCTCTGCTGTTTTTGAGGCCCTGGAACTTGTCCGAAAACATGGTATTGATGCCAGCACACAGCAATATTCTGAGACAGTGACCCAGCTACTGATTAAGCCTCGTAAAAAACGCAGGCAAATTATTTCGGTTTTCATGGGGCTCGCGCTAATAGGAATTTTCACTTTTTGGGGGTGGCGAACTTTTTTACAGCTGCCCCCTCAATATATAGCTGTTCTCCCAGTGGAAATAAACGGGGCGGTAAGGGGTGAAGAAAATGCTGAGATGCTAGTCAAAGCCATGGTTCGCCAGGCCCTTTTAGGTGCCCCAACTCAGCTTAAGTCAAGTGCCTTGGTGAGCTATTCAGCACTAAAAAATGCCAGCCATGAGGAACAGCTAAAGAATTTGCAAAATAAAGGCGTTACGGATGCCTTATTAGCACGCCTTGACTGTATGCAGCTACGTTGCAATATTGAGCTCCAAAGAATAAACCCTTCGGACAACCAAATTCAATATCAAACTAGTTTTGTGTTCCTTAGCGATAAAAGACAAGAAGCCCAATACACTATCGGCAATAGCGTGGTAGAGCTTTTCTCTAAAAATTACCGAAAAAAACCCAACCAAGAAGTCAGAATGGATAATGGAGATTACAATCGCTACTTGACTGTTCTTTATAAAATTGATGGTGATGAAGCCGTCAGCTCCTCTGACTTAGAAGTACTGAAAGAGTTAATTGGTACATACCCCCAAAATACAAATCTATATTCAGCTTATGCAAAAGCATCAGCAGCCTTATTTACTGTAACTAATGACAATAGGCTTCTTTCTGGGGCTCTAGGGGTTCTTGTTAGCGCTGAGGGCTTCGCAAGCAATCAAACAGCCATCCTAGAGGCCAAACTGTTAATAAAATCTTTAGGTACAGACCGAAAAGGCTTTGAGTCCATATTGAAAAAGCTCCAAACTCAAGGACATCCTTCAGCACACCTCCTAATTCAATTTTCCCGTTTTCAATATTTACATGGCCGCCACGAAGAAAGCTTGATTTATGCACAAGAAGCAGCCGCACTAAACCCCTCATTCAACAATTTTTATTACATCGCAATTAATGAGATAGCCTTAGGTAACTATGATTCAGCAAGGATCACCCTAAACAAGATGATAAAAACCTACCCTGAAAGATGGAAGGCGTACAATCTCCTGGGGGTTATTGAGCTTGAAACAGGAAACCTAAATGAAGCTGAAAGAGCAATAACCTCAATTCCTGAAAAGCTGCGTGACTGGCCCACAAAATCCAACTTGGGAACTATTTATTTCCTTAAGGGTAATTACAAAGAAGCACTCAATTCACACAAATCACTTTATAAAGATTCGCCAAATAACCTAACGGCGATTTACCACCTTGCTGAAACATACTTAGTATTACAGAATAAAGCTAAAGCCTCTGAATATTTCAGCAAAATAATAGACCTCACAACTGAAAGCCAAGATATTTTAGCTCGAAGATATCGAGCCGAAGCCCTTGCGTATACAGGGAAAACTTCAGCTTCAATCTCCTTAATAAAAGAATTACTAAGAGATGCTCCAGACAGTACCAATATAATGCGTTCAGCAGCTCTGGTTTATACACTTGCTGAAGAATGGCAATCTGCAAGTTATCACTTGGAACAGCTCATAGAACAAGGGCTGAGTCCAGAGTGGTTTTCCCTACCCGTTTTTAAACGTCTCTGTACTCAACCACAAACCGCAGAAGCAGTAGTAGAAACTATCTGCTCTTAGGGAAGAGGGCTAACGACAGCATATGGATCACCAGAAACAAAGTGCATTCCCGTTTCAGCATCTACACACATCCATAAAAATGAAAAATTATCAGGAATAAGTTCTTTATCTGCAATCTTAATAACTAGCTTTGTAAAGTCCCCATCTACTTCTTTGGCACGGGCACGAAACTGGTGACGAAAGTCTGGGCTTAGAGCAATGATGCCATCCAGCTTGTGATTTTGGCGATAGCGCACAAATTCTAGGTCGCGACCAGAAACTTCTGACAGATCCAGGGTTATTTTCAGCGTCGCCACCCCACCCTTGCGAATATTGAAACGCATATTGCCAAAATGTTCTTCCGGGTTATCGGCATTAAATAGCGGCCAGTACTGCGGCTCACCATCTTTTTGCTCTCTCGGTCTTAAAACCAGATCCAGTTTCAACCCTTCTTTAGGAACCTCGCACTCCAGTACGGGTAAGTCGGCACAATCGCTCATCGTTCATCCCCTTGTAAGCATTTGTTATTTGGCGTCACCAAAAGACGTTTTATCTTGTGTAGAATACGTCTGTGACTGTGTCATCATAACCAGTTCGGCTTTTAAAAAAAGCCGGCAGTATACATACTACCGGCCCGAAATGATGGTCCCAACCATCGACGGTTACAACAACACTATCAAGAGCAAAATTTGGCATCCGTGCCCCGGGCAAGCTCATCCAAAAGTTCCGACTAAGACTCTGCACCGGTCGGTTCCAGCTTGTCCGCTCAGCTTACGCTGATTCTTTCCATCCCCCGCACCTCCGACAGCGCGAGAAAATTAAATCCATCCAAAATATGTTGTGGGGGCTGCCCATCCATGGCAGGGAAACTGCTTTCACAAACTCCCGTACCCCCTCAACTGGATGCTACTTTACGGATTTGAGAATTACAGATCTATCACGGCCAATTACAAGGAATTACACGCCAACCGTTTCATCCCTCAATTTAGGCTGCTAGAGTCACCAAATAACAAAAAATATGATCTAGTGAGGATACGATGGAAGCGAAACTCGAAGATGTAAAAATTCTCTCACCCCGCCGCAACAGTACTGAGGCCACTAACATTGAGGAGCTTGCACGGGAGCAACTACAGCATTTTTGTATTGATTCGGAGTCAGAGCACGGACGCTTGCTAGAGCAAACGGCCGCACTTCTGTATCGGGCCCAGGGCAATTTGAGCCAATTGTGGGGACAGGTCACTGAAACCCTAAAGCACTTAGATAAATCCGATAAAATCGCCTACTTTAATGCCAAACGATTTATGAGCTTCCAGCTAGCGAAGTTGTTAGATACATTACAAAACCCATTGCGGGCCAGCTTTCAAAGCCTGCAGGGAGACGATTTCAATATCACCACCCGCGGTGGCTATCCACTGTTCGATAATATCCCGGCAATTTTTTCTGCAACACCAGTAATTGCGCGTACCGCCACCTATATCTATGCCTGCACCGAGTGGGTCGACGACGCCTTCCGCGGCCGCGAGCCCAGCCACGATATCTACTCACGCCTGCTCAACCCCACGTCCATCTCCCTGGCCAATGCCATTGTAGACCTGGAGTGCGGACCGGCAGCCAATGAATATATGGCCTGGAACTTTAATTCAGGCATGGCTGCGATTGACGCACTACTTTCCAATCAGCTGCGCCGCGACGATATTTTGATCGTTTCACGAAATATCTACGGCGGTGTACACCAGCTATTACAAGACTTTTATGCACGCACCGATAAACTGGCCATCCAACTGGTGTGGTTTGATGGCACTAGCGGCGAGGACTTCAAGAAATTATTAAACGAAACTCAACGCGACTTCACCAGTGCTCTTGCGGCGGGCGTCAAGATTCATACCTATATCGAATCCCCCTGTAATCCCCACGGTATCATGCTAGATGTGCCGGCCATCTGTAAGGCCGCCCATCAGGAAAATATTCTAGTCAGCCTGGATGCCACCCTGGCCACACCCTTCCTCTATCAACCCTTACGCCGCGAAGACCGCGAGGAACGACCAGATTTTGTGGTGCACTCCTACACCAAAGATATCGGCGGCACCGGCGCCGCAACCGCGGGTGTGGTAATTGGGGAAAATTATCGTATGTTTATCCCCAAAGGAGACAGCGCCAAGGGCCTCAATTGGGACCAGTGCATGTTCTGGGATGTGTATTATATCAAAGGTGCTTTTTTGGATGCGGATAAGGCCTGGGAGGTGCACTGCGGTATGCGTACCCTGGAAATGCGTATGCTCACCAAATGCGTTAATACGTTGAGCCTCAGCCATTTCTTCGCCAGCCACCACAAAATCCGTGTAAATAGCCACGCGGTGCAAAGTCACCCAAACGCCAAGATGCGCGAATCCCTGTTGCGCTACCAATTCCCCACGCCTCTATTCAGTATCGACATGGAGGCAGCACAGATCCCAACTCAAGCTTTCAAGCGTTTCTTTGATGCGCTGGAGCCTGCCTTTGGCCAGATGGTCAGTCTGGGACAGACCAATACCATGGTGCTCTGCCCCGCGCTCACCTCTCACTCCGAGCTCTCGCCCCAAGCTATGGAGGCGGCGGGAATCTTCCCAACCACTATTCGCATCTCTGTAGGCGATGAAAATATGGCCCAATTGGCAGCCCATGTGATCAATTGCGCACGCCTGCACCTGGACCCGGTCAGTCCCGGATTTAGTGAGGGCTTTATATCCCCACAAGAAGCGGATGACTTATTCACCAATTTCTACCTAGAGTCACACCGGAAAGTGATAGAGGCACAGCCAAAAATTACCGACTACCTTTAAGAGACCCACTTACAAGTTGGGGCGCAGCGGTTATCCTTCACCGCGCCCCGCTTGTTGCACTACCCTATATCCCGTAGTATCACCGTTTCTGTCCATAATTTAATCAAACAAAAATGCCGAATTTTTCCGCCCGACTTCTGGCCTGGGTGCTCTGCTGTTTCTCCACACTGGCACTGGCCCAGGGCTACGAGAAGCTCTACAGCGATTACCGTGGCAGCTTGTATCAAATACGCCTCATCGAAAAATCCTCCAACTCGAAAGCCGGTCTCGGCTCGGGATTCCAGATTTCTGCCGATGGCCTGCTCGCCACCAACTACCACGTTGTCGCCCAGGCGGTCAGTGACCCCGATAAATATATACTGGAATATCTCTCTACCGACGGCACCAAGGGCACACTCGAGCTCTTAGATATCGACGTCGTCAATGACCTGGCCCTGTTGCGCCAGGACAAACCGGGGAAAGAATATCTACAACTCGCTACAGAGACTCCGAAAAAGGGCGAAACTATTGTGTCTCTCGGCAATCCTCTGGACCTGGGGATGACCCTGATTCCCGGCACATATAATGGTATTGCCGGCGGCAGCTTTTATGATCGCATTCATTTCGCCGGTTCCATCAACCCCGGGATGAGCGGGGGCCCAGCCATCAATACCCGCGGCCAGGTGGTGGGTATTAACGTCGCCACTGCAGGGAATCAGGTAAGCTTTCTGGTGCCAGTGGATAAACTCACTACCCTGGTAAAACATTTCCAACAGCGCAATGTGGCACTGGATCTCCAGGAAGTAACCTACCAGCAGTTACGCGAAAACCAGCAGCGTATTATCGATTCCATACTCGAGGCGGATTGGCAACGCCGCTCTCTAGGCGAAGCCAAAGTCGTCGGAGAAATTGTGCCTGCCATCAAGTGCTGGGGTAACAGCGAGGAAAATAGCGATAACCCGATCAAGCGCATCGATAAAGGTTGTACGGGGCAGGATGTGATTTTTCTCTCCGATGAGTTCAATACCGGCCGGGTGGAATACGAATTTTTTTGGCTTGAAGCCAAAGACTTGTTACCCGCGCGTTTCTACGCGGAATACGAGCATCAGATGAGTACCTTTTATCCCGGCAATAGTGCTGGAGAAGAAGACGTCACTAATTTCCGCTGCCGCCAAAATTTCACCTCCCAACCCCGCAATGGCAACGGCCCCCTATCAAAACCAGAACGCAGTAAAAAGCCCCTGATCAGTCGCACCAGTTACTGTGTAAGGCGCTATAAAAACTTTCCCGATCTTTACGATATCTTTTTCCTAAGCCTCAGCGTGGACCAGAAAAATCGCGCGCTGGTCAGCCACTTCACCCTATCCGGCTTCACCCGGGAGTCCGCCGACGCCTTTGCCGAGAAGTTCACGAGTGAGATCCAATGGCACTAATAATTGAAGAACTCAACCGTGCTCACCGGGTACAGATGCGCTACCGCATGGATGGCGACAAATTCACCCTGGGGCGCGCCTACAACAATGATGCCATTCTTGAGGATATACACGCGGATGGTCGGCACGCGGAGATTCGCCGGGATGACAGCGGCAATTACACACTGCACGATTTGAATTCCGTGAATGGCAGCCAGCTGCTGGGTAACCTCAAAGATCGATCGGTGAAACCTGGAGAAATATCCTCCCACCAGATTGCCTCCGGAGATCTTATTCAATGTGGCAAATCGCGGTTACGGGTATTCAATTGTGATGACCACGTAGCCGAAGCTACCCCCCTGCACTCACTGGAAAACCTCTTTTCCAGTATGTCTCGGCCTTTATATGCCGCTCTTCTGGTACTCGCCGTAGCACTCTCCACCGTACTACTCAGTTATCTGGGGTATGCGCGCACTTACCAGTGGACTATTGCGCTCAATATTTTGGCAAGTGCAATTATTGGCTTGGTCATTTATGCGGGGATCTGGGCCTTTATAGGCCGAGTGGTACGCCATGAAACGCACTTTTTTGCCCACCTCTCTATCGCTGCGATTGGCGCACTCAGTTACGCCGTGTGGGAGTGGTTCGGCAGCGTACTGAATTACAATTTCGCCATCGGCGATACCATGGAGATCCTGGATTTTCTCGTGCTCGCCATCATATTGCCGGCCATGCTCTGGTGCGCCTGCTACTTGGCCACTAACCTAGGCCGTGCCTGGCGCTGGGCTGTCGCTCTGGTGTTGCCGATCGGATTCCTGGGGCTCAGTTTGGTTGAAACCATTGGTGGGATCGATGATTTCAGTGAGACCCCAGAGATCTCCACCGAACTCAAGTACGATAATATGCTGTTGCGTAAGCCTGTGCCCATGCAGGAATTTATTGCCGGCTCAGCGACAGTATTTGATATTCCTATTGAAAAAGACGATTCAGAAGAAACAGAGAGCAGGGACGGCTCTTCCGCAGAAGACGACAGTCCAGAGGTAGAACAGTGAACACATCGTTTTGGAGCCCGGGTCTGGAACAACTGGAACCCTATACTCCCGGTGAACAGCCCAGTGGCAAAACCCTAATCAAGCTCAACACCAATGAAAACCCCTATCCCGCCTCACCCCAGGCGTTGACGCTCTTGGCACAAAGGGACTTTGCCGATGCCCTGCGTCGCTACCCCGATCCTGAATCCTGTGCACTGCGTACGGCAATTGCCGAGCGCTACGACCTCAGCGACACACAGGTTTTTGTCGGTAATGGTTCAGATGAAGTCCTGGCGTTGAGCTTCTACAGTTTTTTCCGCCGCGCAGAGCCCCTGCTGTTTCCCGATATCACCTACAGTTTCTACCCCGTGTACTGCCAGCTGTTCGAAATAAAATCCCGCTGCATACCACTCTTGGAAGACTTCAGTCTCGATATAGAAGAGTTCTCAGGGGCTGCTGGGGGGATTATCATCCCCAACCCCAACGCGCCCACCGGGCGCTATCTATCCCTCGATAGAGTGGAAGCATTGCTGCAGTTGCAACCTGAGCGGGTAGTGATAATCGATGAGGCCTACATCGATTTCGGTGGAGAAAGTGCCACCCAGCTAATCGACCGCTACCCCAACTTACTGGTCATTCATACCCTGTCGAAATCCTATGCCCTGGCTGGCCTACGCCTGGGCTTCGCCATGGGACAGGAACATTTGATTGAAGGGCTGCTGCGCGCCAAGAACTCTTTTAACTCCTACCCCATTGACGCAATCGCCCAAGAAGTGGCAACGGCAGCCATTCGCGACCGCACTTGGCACGCGGACAATTGTGGCAAAGTGGCCGCCACACGCCGCCGCACTGAAAAAGCCCTACTGGAGCTAGGCTTCGACACAATTCCCTCCACGGCGAATTTTATCCTGGCAAAACCACCGGCCCCTGGTGCAGAGGCCCTCTATCACGCCCTGCGTGAACGGGGCATTCTTGTGCGGTATTTCAACAAGCCTCGTATCAGTGACTATCTGCGAATCTCCATCGGCACCGATGACGACATGGACCAGTTGATACGGAACTGCAAAGAGATACTTGCGTCACAGAGCTAGTACACTGTCTGTCTATACTCGTCGGGTCCACGCATTGCGTGACCTGACCACCAAGACTTACCGGTAACTAGAGATTTATGCCTCTCTTTTATAAACGCCCCGAACGGCTCACTGGCCCCAGGATATTCACCCGCGCACTGGTTTTCGCCACTGCTGCCCTGAGCGCTTTCGCCCAGGCCAATCCCTGGGAGAAGAGTGACAGCCCCAGCGCCCAAGACTCTGCCAGTATCGGCACCTACACCAACGGCTGCCTTGCCGGGGGGGAAACGCTGCCCCTGCGTGGAGATGGCTACCAACTCGTGCGCACTGGCCGCGATCGACACTTCGCGCATGCAAATACCATCGCCTTCCTGAAGGACTTCTCCCAAAATGTCGCGCAAAGTGATCTCGGTAGGATACAGATCGGCGATATGTCCATGGCGCGCGGTGGTCCCTTTGGCAGCGGAGGGCACAGCAGCCATCAGACCGGACTGGATATAGATATCTGGTACTCGCAGGACCAACGCGCCGCAGAGCGTCCTCTCACAGAGTGGGAGCGCGATAATATCTCCGCCATCCCCCTGGCAGATGCGCGCCAACACCGCCTGATCAAAGAGAATTGGGACAACCGGGTCCCAAAGATTCTGCGTATGGCTGCCGAAGACCAGCGTGTCGAACGCATTTTCGTACACCCCACCATCAAACAGCACCTGTGTGCGATCTCTGGTACTGATAATGCGTGGTTGCGCAAAGTACGCCCCTGGTGGGGGCACAATTATCACTTCCATGTGCGCCTCACCTGCCCGGAAGGTAGTCGCCACTGCAAACCACAGGCCCCGGTGCGTACCGCTCCCTGCGGCAACGATCTGGACTGGTGGTTTAGCGACGAATTCTACGCAATACTGAACGGCACAAAGACCAAGCCGACAAAACCCAAACCCAAGACGATGCCGCAACAGTGCCAGCAGGTATTACTGGCACCTCCAGCCGGTACCACGACGGAATAACTCTATGATCAACACCTTGCTTATCTGCGGCGGTGGCGGCAGCGAGCACGAAGTATCCTTGCGCACCGCAGATTTTATCGAAGAGCAGTTGGCCGAATCCGAGGATATTGACCTGATGCGGGTTGAGATGGACGCTAGCGGCTGTCTCACCGATAAGGACGGTCGCGTTTACCATATCTTTTATGATGGTAAGATCCGCGATGAAGCCGGCAGTGCCTGGGATGTGGACTATGTCATCCCCGCAATACACGGATACCCCGGTGAGACCGGTGATCTGCAATCCCAGCTGGAAATGTTCGGCATTCCCTACTTCGGCTCAGCCCCGGAAGCCAGTAAAATCTGTTTTAACAAAATTAAAACAAAAATGTGGCTAAGCGCTCTGGGGATCGATAACACTCCCTACCTATTTCTGCACAGCCTTGAAGCTGAGGAGCTGGATAAGGCCCATGCGGCACTGGAGACGTGGGAAGCAGTGTTTATCAAGGCTTCTAATCAGGGTTCCTCGGTGGGCTGCTTTAAAGTCACTCGTAGAGAGGATCTACACGGTGCTATTGAGGAGGCCTTTACCCTCTCACCCTACGTACTCATTGAGAAAGCCCTGAACGCCCGCGAACTGGAGGTGGCTGTTTACACTTTTGGGGAAGAACTCATAGCCACCCTCCCCGGTGAAGTACGTGCCCCGTCGGATACCTTCTATACTTACAAGGAAAAATATGCCACCGGCAGTCGTGCTGAGACTTTTATTGAGGCCGAAGGTCTGAATAAAGAACAGCAGGCATGGATTCGTGACGTATCGATACGCACATTTAAAGCCCTGAAGCTTAAAGATCTCTCCCGTATCGATTTCTTTCTGACCAATGAAGGAGAGCTCTACTTAAATGAAGTCAACACCTTCCCCGGCATGACGCCTAAATCCATGTTCCCCAAAATGATGGAAAACCATGGCCACAACTTTACCGAATACCTAACCGGCCTTATCCGCTCATCCCAGTCCGATTGACAGCCACGTCTTGATATTTAGTCTTGCCGCTCAATCAGAAAAAATAAAAAGGGGCTTCAGTCCCTTTTTATTATCTTCTTAAAATCGCGAGATTTAATGTAATAACCAATCTTGTTGGCGCCTACGCGAGAATTGACTGCGCAGAAATTCCATCTGGTCCCCGCGAATCCGCTCACTATTGATCAAAGCCAGATACTCCGCCGCATTGGGACAGAAGGGCAGTGCCAATAATTCCATGTCGATCTCCTCAAGGAGATGGTTCCCCTTATGCTGATTGCAGCGCCGACAAGCGGTCACCACATTTTCCCAAGAGTCCATCCCTCCTTTGGATACAGGGATAACATGATCTCGTGTCAGCTCGATCGACTTAAAAATATTGCCGCAATACAGACAGCTATGTATATCCCGAAAAAAAAGCGCCCGGTTTGTCAGCGGAGGCCGGCGACGCGGGCGAGCCATTCGCGAACCACCACAGGCAATGATCGACGCCAGATCCAGGGTGGAGCGCTCACCATATCGGTTAAATCCACCTCGTACCCGCTGTACTATACCGCCCAGAGACCATGTAACCAGATCCCGAACATATAAACAGGAAGCCTCTTGCCAAGTAAGCCAATCTAATGGCTGCCCTGCCAAATTCAGACGTAAGATTCGCGCTTGCATGACCTTACCTCCCCGCAATCAAACAGAAAACCCGGCCCGATGCCATCAAAATTAGAAAAGTGAATGAGAGTAGCGATCGATCAGTGATAATCAGCCCGCCAGGAAAAAGCGAATAGGAAAAAGGGAAATAAAATTGTGTTTGAACCAGAGGATTTGGTGTCAATAAGCCATTAGCGGGAGAAGTGTGGCAACCCGTAAATGATTTGACTAATGAGGAAACAGCAGCGCAGCGACAAGATATTGCCAGGGAATAAACAGGTACTGCTGATGATAGATTGCTGAATGCATCACCCTCCACCGGCCCGAGCAATAGTGGCCGACCTCTTATTATTAAAGCGGATAAATATTACAAATTCCAGATTGTGACACTCTGGCAGCAAGCTTACCGCCAAAAGATAACAGGAATTTCAAAAGGTTAACGGCACACCCTGCGATCACAGCAATGGAAACAGGTGGTAGGAGTATGAGTGGCGGGATTATTAAAACACCGCCCGGGCAATCCGGCCCGGGCGGTGCGTCTCACAGGATGGTGCCCATATCCTTAGGGCGAGCGGCGCAATCCATTTATCCTTTGCCGCAGAGTTGCAGTCCCTTGTGCGTCCCTGCCAGTTAATTATGGACATCAGGCGAGAAAAAAGTAGGGGCAATCTGCTGAATTTTATGTAGGACATATCTCACAAAGTGAAATATTTCTTTAACAATTGAGGGGGAGACCCAATAGGTAGCCTGTGGTACAACAAGGCTCAGTGCAGTGCGCGGCCACTATAAACACCTCTATTTCAAGTTCAATCCAAACAGGGAAAAAGACGTTGAAATATACGCTAATATTTTTGCTTATCTTCAGCGCCGTGGTTTCAGGCGCTTTCGCTGCCGTCGCATCGGGTATCAGCGTACCCTGGCGCCAAATTGTTGGCGGAGCGAAAACCGACGAACAGAAAGTAACCCAGGGCCTAACACCGGCCTCTGGCTACCAGCTGCAACTGTTTGCCGACAACGTGCCCAATGCTCGCTGGCTCGCAATAACCCGCAAGGGGGATCTCCTGGTTTCCCAGCCCAAAGAGGGCCGTATATCCCTGCTGTCCCCCGACCTTAACGGCGATGGGCGCGCCGACAGCCAACGCATGCTCATTGATGATCTGAACCGCCCTCACGGGCTTGCTTTCCACGAGAACTGGCTATATATAGCGGAAAGCGACGCCATTGGAAGGGTGCCCTTCGATCACTCCGATGGCCGTTTGGCTGGGCGTTACGAGCGAATTCTGGAAGACTTGGAGGATAGCGGACACTGGACCAAGACCATCGAAATGGGCCCCGATGGTTGGCTGTACCTAAGTAGTGGCTCCAGTTGTAACGTCTGCATTGAAAAGGATCGCCGCCGCGCCACCATTATGCGCCTGCGCCCCGATGGTAGTGATCTAGAAATACTCGCCACCGGCTTGCGCAACAGCGTCGGGTTTGACTGGTCGCCAAAAGACGGCGGTCTCTACGCCACTGACAATGGTCGCGACTGGTTGGGTGATAACTTGCCACCCGATGAACTCAATTTAATTCAGCCCGAGAAATTCTACGGTTGGCCTTACGCTTATGGCGACCGAATTCCAGATCCGGACTTCATCAATGACGAGAGTCCGACCATCAAAGAGATGATCGCCTCCTCCCTGCCCCCGGTGCATGAGTTCGCCGCCCACAATGCCCCGCTCGGTATCCGCTTTTTGCGCAGCCCGGAGCAGCAAACAGACTATCGCGGCGCCGCTCTGGTAGCGCTGCACGGCTCATGGAACCGAAGCGTCAAGGATGGCTATAAGGTGGTTTCCCTACACTGGGATGAAGGCGGAAATATTACCCAGAGGGATTTCCTATGGGGCTTTCTCAGCCAAGACCGCAAGGAGGTTTCCGGCAGGCCCGTGGCCATTGCCGAGGACGGCCAAGGCATCATTTATATTTCTGATGATTACGCAGGCGCAATCTACCGCTTATCCCCCAGTGATCCACAAAAAACGGTAGCCCCCCGCAAAACCAAGGCCCCGGCCCCGGCCCCGGCCCCGGCCCCGGCCCCGGCCCCGGCCCCAGGCAGGGTACCGAAAAAACCTCCACCTGCGAACGCCGCTGCAGCACAGGAGGGCAGAGCCCTTTACCTAAGCCACAATTGCGCTCAATGTCACCAACAACAAGTACCCTTAAAAGAACTCAATAAGAAATACACACTGCAGACCCTCTCAGACTTTTTTGACACTCCAACACCACCCATGCCCAGGTACGACTTTACTGACGAGCAAAAAAAGGCCCTGGCTCATTACCTACTCGCGCGCGAAGCCTTGCAATAGGCCCTGTCGCGTGCCAATTGACCCTCGCCGCGCCAGCGGCTAAGGTTGCCCCGCAATTACGAGGCAATGCTATGGCGGCGAAGAAAAAATCGGCAACCTTTGAACAGAGCCTGGAGGCCCTGGAAGAATTAGTAGAGCGCCTGGAGGCCGGGGACCTCCCCCTGGAAGAGGCTCTGGCCGACTTTGAGCGCGGAGTTAAACTCACCCGCGAGTGCCAGAAGAAATTGGCCAGTGCCGAGCAAAAAGTCAAACTTCTAATGGAGGAGAACGGCAGTATTCGCGAGCTGCCATTCGATACCGACGACTCCCAGGGCGACGCCTAAGTGAGTACTTTGCCACAGGCCCCCAAACTCCAGAGCTTCCTCAAAGAATCTTCACAGCGTGTAGAAACTCGGCTGCATGAGGCTCTCAGCGAACCCGGCAGCGATGCGGACAAGCTCTTTGAGGCAATGCATTACGCGGCGCTCGGGCCGGGTAAACGCCTGCGCCCAGCGCTCGTTTATGCCTGTGCCGAGATTTTCCATGGGGTCGATTTTAATGCGGCAAGATGCGACTCCAGCGCCGCCGCCGTGGAATGCATCCACGCCTATTCGCTGATACACGACGACCTCCCGGCCATGGATGACGATGACCTGCGCCGGGGCCGGCCCACTTGTCATATCGCCTTCGACGAGGCCTGCGCAATTCTCGCCGGGGATGCTCTGCAAACCCAAGCATTTGAACTGCTGCTGACAGACAGTTCCGAACCCAGCCTAAAGCTACAGCTTCTACAGGAACTCGCCAGCGCCTCCGGCGGCCGGGGGATGGTCGCAGGCCAGGCGATTGATTTAGATTCTGTGGACAAAACACTGTCCCTGGAACAACTGGAGACCATGCACCGCTTGAAGACAGGTGCACTCATACGCGCCAGTGCGCGCATGGGCGCCCTGCTCGGCGGCGCCGATAACGCACAACTGGAAGCTCTTACCCGCTATGCCGAGGCTATTGGTCTGGCCTTCCAAGTTCAGGACGATATTCTCGACATCACCGTAGACACCGCTGTACTGGGCAAGCCACAAGGGGCGGATGCCCTGCTCAACAAGCCCACCTATGTCTCCCTATTGGGCCTCGATGCTGCGAGGGAAAAGTTACGAGGCCTGCATAGCGAGGCCCTAAACGCTCTCGAAACCCTTCCCGGCGATACACGGTTGCTGAAGCAGCTGGCGGATTACATCGTCCAACGCAGCCATTGATTCGAGGCATTCGCCCCGCCATTGGGATGCAATATGCCCCTCACAGGCATACAATCCCCTCACTATTACCATTTGTAGCAATTGAACCGTTTGATGCTCGAAGAAATTCCACGCACACGCCCGCATACGCCACTGCTCGACGCCATCGACGAGCCCGCCCAACTGCGCGCACTCGATGAACGCCAACTGCCCGAACTCGCCAGTCAACTGCGCGAGTACCTGTTGTTCTGCGTCGGCCAAACCGGCGGACACTTTGGCGCCGGCCTCGGTGTAGTGGAGCTGACCATCGCCCTGCACTATATCTACAACACTCCAGAAGACCGCTTGGTCTGGGATGTGGGTCACCAGACCTACCCCCACAAGATCCTCACTGGCCGCCGCGAGCAGATGCTCAGTATGCGTCAGCAGGGCGGCCTGTCCGGTTTCCCCAAGCGCAGTGAGAGCCCCTACGACACCTTCGGTGTGGGCCACTCCAGCACTTCGATTGGCGCCGCTCTGGGTATGGCCCTGGGCTCTCCCGAGGAGCGCAAAGTAGTGGCGGTGATCGGCGACGGCGCCATGACCGCTGGTATGGCCTTTGAGGCCCTCAACCACGCGGCTCACACCGGCCGGGATATGCTGGTTGTGCTCAATGACAACAGTATGTCGATATCAAAGAATGTCGGCGGCCTGGCCACCTATTTCGCCAAAATCCTGGCCAGTAAAACCTACCTCAATATGCGCGAGGGCAGCCGTAAAATACTTTCGGCCATCCCCAAGGCTTGGCAATTGGCGCGGCGCACAGAGGAACACGTCAAGGGCATGATCACCCCGGGCACTTTATTTGAGGAGCTGGGCTTCAATTACGTGGGTCCGCTGGACGGGCATAATATGCACGACCTGGTGCAGACCCTGCGCAACTTGCGCAGCCAACCGGGCCCGCAGCTGCTGCATATAGCCACCACCAAGGGCAAGGGCTTCGGCCCCGCAGAAGCGGACCCCGTGGGCTATCACGCACTGAACAAGCTGGAGCCCAAGAGCAAGGTCCAGGTCGCAGTGCCGGGCAAGAAAAAACTGCCCAAATACCAGGATATCTTCGGCCAGTGGCTGTGCGATACCGCGGCACAGGACGAGCGCTTAATCGGCATTACCCCCGCCATGTGCGAGGGCTCGGGTATGGTAGATTTCTCCCAACGCTTCCCAGAGCGTTTCCACGATGTCGCCATTGCCGAGCAGCACGCCGTCACGCTCGCCGCCGGCCTCGCCTGCGAAGGGCAAAAACCGGTAGTGGCTATTTACTCCACCTTCCTGCAGCGCGGCTACGACCAAATGGTGCACGATGTAGCCATCCAGAACCTGGATGTCACCTTTGCCATCGACCGCGCCGGTCTGGTAGGCGAGGACGGCCCAACCCATGCAGGCAGCTTCGATCTGACCTTTATGCGCTGCCTGCCCTTTCTCGCTATCGCCGCGCCCAGCGATGAGAACGAGTGCCGCCAGCTACTGTATACCGCTTACTGCCACGATGGCCCCGCTGCAGTGCGCTACCCTCGTGGCACGGGTATGGGCACCGCGCTCGAGGAGGAAATGCGCGAATTACCTGTCGGCAAGGGCCGCTTGTTACGCGAGGGCAGCAATGTAGCAATTTTGAATTTTGGCACCATGCTCTCCCCAGCGATGGCCGCAGCTGAGCGCCTCGGTGCCACCGTAGCGGATATGCGCTGGGTAAAGCCACTGGATGAAGCCTTGATTGATGAACTGGCCGATCGCCACCAATTGCTGGTGACGATTGAGGAGAATACTATTGCCGGTGGTGCCGGCAGTGCCGTACTCGAGTATCTCAACGCTTCGGCCAGGACCATGCCCGTACTGCAGTTGGGACTGCCCGACCAGATTATCGAGCACGGTAAACACCAGGATCTGCTCGCCGAAATTGGCCTCGATGCCACAGGTATTGAGGAACAGATCCGCCGACGCCAACAGCTGCTGGGCGGGCACAATTTTATCGACCGCGCCGCCGCAGCCAACTGAGTCAGCGGGCCCGATAACCTCTGGTTAACGGGCTCGCTCAAACATTGAGTTCTGCCAACGAGTACCTGCCACGTACTTTGCATTCGGCAGGTACCACCGGGCTTGCCGCCCACCTATCCATTGGCTTCCGCTTGCTTTGGGGGAAAGATGTCACTACTCAAGAAAGCCCTTATTACTTCGATCAGCCTGATCGCCAGCCTCAACGCTGCCGCCATGGAGCAAAGGGATTTCAAGAGGGCTTTCAGAGCCCTGCCTTCAGAAAATGCCTCAGAACAACTGGTGGCCCTGCAAGACCTGCGCTACCGCTGGATCATGGAGAGCTTCCCCAGCCAAGCCACTTACGAGGGGTATCCCGGCCATAACGATCGCTGGGCGGACAATTCCAGCAAAGGTATACAGCAACGCCAAGAGCAGACACGTCAACTGTTGGGCGCCGCCCGCAATCTCAACGTTGACACATTGCCCAAACAACAACAGCTCGACTACCAGTTGCTGTACCAGGATCTGCTCGGCGAAGTAAAGGGCTTCCAATTCCCCGATCACTTGCAGCCCGTCACCCATATGAGTGGCATCCAGCGCAGTGTGCCTGCCGTTATTAACAGCATGCCCAGACGCACCGTGGCCGATTACGAAGATATTCTGGCACGCCTCGCCAAGCTCCCCGCGCTGGTCACGCAAACACAGGCACTCATGCAACAGGGCATGAGAAAAGGTGTTACCCCGCCGCAGATCACTCTGCGTGACCTGCCCCGACAGATCCGTGCCCTGATCCCCCTAAACCCAGAGCAGAGCCCTCTACTGAAAACCTTTGCGGATATGCCCAAAACTATCCCCAAAGCAAAACAAAAAAGCCTGCGCCAGCGTGCCCTCGGTATCTACCGCGGGCAACTGTTGCCTGCCTGGCGGGGCATGGCCGAATTTGTCGAGAGAGAATATATCCCAGGAGCGCAGAAGAGCATCGCTCTCAGCAGTCGCCCAGATGGCCTGCGCTGGTATGCCCATGCGGTACTGACGAACACCACCACCGACCTGAGCCCGGAGGAAATCCACCGCATCGGTCTCGCCGAGGTGCGGCGTATCCGTGGAGAAATGGATAAAATTATTCAAAAGGCAGGTTTCCAAGGGGACTTTAAAGCCTTTACCGAATTCCTGCGCACAGATGCGCGTTTTTATCACACCAGTCGCGAAGACTTACTGAGGGATTACAGGGATATCGCCAAACGCATCGATGGCGAGTTACCGGCGTTATTCGGCACCCTGCCTAGATTGCCCTATGGCGTGAAGCCCATCCCCAGGTACTCGGAGCAGTCGCAAACAACCGCCTATTACCAACCCGGCTCTAAAGAAGCCGGACGCGCCGGTATTTTCTTTGCCAATACTTACAACCTCCCCAGCAGACCCAAGTGGGAAATGGAAGCCCTGACTGTGCATGAGGCGATGCCTGGCCACCACTTACAGATTGCCCTGGCTCAAGAGCAAGCTGATATTCACCCACTGCGACGCATGACCCTGTATACCGCATTTGTAGAGGGCTGGGGCCTCTATTCCGAGAGCCTCGGGTATGACTTGGGTTTATACAAAGACCCCTACAGCGAGTTTGGTGCACTGACCTACGATATGTGGCGCGCGGTGCGCTTGGTGGTGGACACTGGAATGCATCAACTGGGCTGGAGTCGCGAACAGGCCATTGAGTACTTTATGGATAACAGCGCCAAGCCATTGCACGATGTCACTGTGGAAATTGACCGCTACCTGGTCTGGCCCGGACAAGCTCTGGCCTATAAGCTGGGCCAACTCAAGATTAAAGAGTTGCGGGCGAAAGCCGAGGAAAACCTCGATAGCAATTTTGATATCCGCGGCTTCCACGACGCCCTTCTCGGCGCCGGCGCCCTGCCCCTGAATATTCTTGAAGCTCGCATGGATCGCTGGATTGAAAGTCAGGGCTCTACATCGGCCCGGTCAACCTCGTCTGCAACCCAGCAAGCCTCAGCAGGCTAGGAAAAAAGGCAGGTATTTCCTGCCTTTTTTATTACCGAGCCACTTTCGTTGAAATTCATATAATCCTCTTACCACTCGGAAGATACAGACAGATAAATCGAGCGGGGCTCACCAGGAAAATACCTTTCTCCCACAAAACTGCTGTAGTCCGCTCGTTCTGCATAGGACTTATTCGTAAGGTTCAACAATCTTGCCGAAAGGGCCCAGCGATCAAATTCCCACCGAGTTCGCAAGCTCCATAAATTGTGTCCGGAATATTCATGCTGATTCTGGGGGTCAGTGTAGTAACGCCCCTGTTGCAACCACTCCAGCTCAGCCGTCATCTCCTGCCTCGGTTGCCACTGCAGACGATAGCTACCGAAAACCCTGGGGGCTGAGTCCACCTGATGGCCATCCAATAACACACCCTGCAGCGCTCGCTGATCACGATAACGATGCTCCGCATAACTGGAAGCAATCTCTACTCGCCAATCCTGGGCGAGTGCATAGCCAAGCGCCAATTCCACACCGCGATGTGCGGTTTCTCCGTTGGACTGGTTAAAATATTCCGTATCCCGAAAAATCACATTGCGCTTGCGCATTCCATAAGCCACCAGCTCATAGGAAAAGCGCTCTTTAAAGCCTCGCACCCCCAATTCAATACTACTGATTTGCTCAGAATCCAATTCAGCAACCGTCTGCTCTCTCTGTAAACGGTAAAGCTCTGTCGCTTGGGGAATACGATACCCCCAAGCTATATTTGAAAAAAGCTGTATGTTGGCACTGAGTTGAAAAGTAGCCCCCAATTTTGGCGACCAATTATGGAAACGGTCTTTACGGTCTTCCGGTCGGCTAAACCTGCAACCGTCAAAGCCGCAGGGAGTACCATCCTCAGCAGTACGGCCCGACAACATTTTATTGTTGTAGTCATATTGCACCGACTCAAAACGTATTCCGCCGTAAAGTGTCAAAATATCGCTAACACGCCAAGTCATTAAGGTGAAAGGAGAGACGCTGTAAGTATCAACTTGATAGTCGTAGTGTTTTCCGACTGGAATAGTCGCCTGTAAAAAGTCTGACCCCTCTGTAAGCCTCTGCTGAATTTCCCGTAAATAACCATGGGTAAACTCCGCGTCGAGCCCCATTACCACCTCCAAGTCGTCTCCCCCGACAAAAAGGTAACGGCTCAGCAGACCGGCACTCTCCTGGCCATTTTCTTCCAGCGCCTGCCCCGGTAGATAGTGCTGTAAAAAACGCATATCTGTTTTTCTTAGATAAGGCGTCAATAACAGCTGTCGCCCATTGCCCAGTTCGATATCAAACTTGGAGTAAAGTCGTATCGCAGAGGCATCGCGAAATGCTTCGGGGTTTGGGTTTTCCCTGCTGAGTTGCTGGTCCCGATATGAATACGAGCCTTCGATATACCCTGCGGTTTCCTGGTTTAAATTGGTGACTGCCAGGCGAGTGCGAATGTCTGCTCGCCCCATTGTCACCAGATGCTGGAGACTGAGCTTTTGCTGATCGTATCCAGATTGGTGCCGGTAACCACCATCCGATGCCAGGGAAAGATCTGCACGGACATCCCCCCTTTCAGAAATCGCAGTTCCTACTGAAATATTGGTTCGGTAGTAATCGTGTGGGCCGGTTTCAAAACCTAAAGTGCCGCTGAGGCCTGAAGTATTTCTGCCAATTTCTGGGCTAATAATATTTACTACACCGTGAATAGCGTTGGAACCATGCAGGGTACCTGCCGGCCCCCGAATAACTTCCACTCGCTGGGCCATTTCACTGTGGGATTCAAACAATTCATTAATGTTACAGAAGCCATTTGCCCGCAGGGGGATGCCATCCTCCATGGTCAGCACACTGCCACAGGCTCCGGCGCCCGACAGCACTGGCGAGCGCAATGCAGGCAAATATTCCTGGCCATTGCCCCTTGCCACATTGGCACCAGGAATCCTGACCAGACTCTGCTGGATATGGTTGTGATTAACCAGCTGCAGTACCTGCTCATCAATCAATGAGAGACTATCCGGATAGCGCTGTATTTGCCTCTCAAAATGGCTGGCCGTTACTACTAACGTTTCAACATGCTCTGGACCAGCCAGAATAGTCTGGCTTATTGCCAACAAAATTAGTCCCAGGCTCTTAGGTTTTTTAAACATGCTTCCAGCTTATTCTTCCTTTTACATTAACCAACAATACAGGACCGTGAGTTTGTTTTCTCGCGCTGACCTAAATCCGCTCAAGCCTCCAAGTTAATCCTAGATTGCCAACATAAGTGGCAGACTGCTATTCCCCGACCTAACCTCCTGAAGGACAGTGCAGTAAGCACTTCTTCAATAAAAAATTACGCCTTAAAGAGGAAAAAAATGGCCTGGTTCTACCTGTTAATAGCTGGTATCTGTGAAATTGGTTGGGTAGTTGGCCTGAAAATATCCCAGGAAGCACCCACCCGCGTATTAGGTGTTGTGTTGGCGGCTGTATTTATTAGCCTTAGCGGCTATCTACTATGGCTCGCACAGCGGGAAATTCCTATTGGCGTCTCTTATGCTGTCTGGACCAGTATCGGTGCCGCCGGTGCCTTTCTGGTGGGGCTTATTTTCTTCGGTGAGACCGCCAGTCTCGGCCGGTATCTCGGCGTATTGTTAATTATTGCCGGTGTTGTCACATTAAAACTTGCCGGCTAGCCTTCTGTCCTTCGTTGAGGGCAGCTGTGGCTGCCCTCAATACGTAGAGTCATAACACTTACAGGCCTAAAAGGCCTGTAACCTGGATCGCCACAATATCAATTTTCCCCAGGATATTTACGAAGACGCGCTTGGTTTTGAACAGAGCGATACAATTGTGAAAGCGCTCGATCACCAGCACGTTTCTGCGCCAATGTATGGCTATTTCGGCAGAGCTCTCGTTGCAGCTTTTGCCAATTTTGTAAGCGTCGCTCTTCCATAGAGCCATTTGCTATTGCCTTTTGGACGGCACAGCCCGGCTCTGACTGATGCTGACAGTCGGAAAAACGGCACTCCCTGGCAAGCTCATCCAGATCTGCAAACGTCTGCGCCAGACCACCTTCAACATGTACCAATCCGAATTCCCGCATACCAGGGCTATCGAGTAGCAACGCCCCCCAACTGAGAGGGTGGAGAGAGCGCTTCCGTGTCGTGTGGCGGCCCTTACTATCGGCTTCGCGAATTTCCCCGGTCTCGGCCAGGGGCTCTCCAGACAGCGTATTGAGCAACGTGGACTTGCCCACTCCCGACGAGCCCAACAGCGCGATGGTCTCCCCCGGCAGACACCACAGGCGCAGCTGCACCACGCTGTCTTTATCGAGACTATTCACTACCGCGACCGGTAATTCGCCGAACGGGCGCAATGCTTGGAGGAAGAGACTGTGATCTTCACACAAGTCAGCCTTACTCAATATCAAGTGGGGACGACAACCGGACTCCTTTGCCAGGGCCAGGTAGCGCTCAATGCGAGACAGGTTAAAGTCCTCATTCATGGAGGAAACAATAAAAACGCTATCCACATTGGCGGCAATCATTTGCACCTGCTGACCTCCGGGGGCCATTCGTTCAAACTGGCTGCTGCGATTCAGCATACGCACAAAGTGAGCGGTTTCCCGCTGCAACAACAGCCAGTCGCCCACCGTAGGCATGTTCAAGGCCACGTTAGCGGTTAATGGCAGGGACACTATTCCTTGCTCACCCGCCAATTCCAACCGGTTGCGGTGCACCGCCATGACCCTCAGTGGAAGCGTTTGCTCCAGCTCTTCGAACGACAACTGCTGTAAAAAGAATGGCTTCCAGCCGAGTTTTTCTAGTGGAGAGACCTCGCGCGTGCGCTCATTAGAGAGGCCTGCAGATTGGATGCCGTGCCTGCTGACAGAACGACGGAAAAAGTGTGATTTACTCACGATTGAAACCCTCTGGGCGCAAGAATGCACCTAGCGACCACCAATATGCGGTCAACAGAGCTTTCTTCAGGGAAAGCCCGACGTTTTGGAGTCTATCGCCGGGCGAAGCAGCTCGAGGCTACTACGGGACCCGGCGGAGGGTTGTAACAATCATCAATCATCCTCCGCGGTAAAATGAAATTCTGGACCCGGCCAAAAGCGCTGGCGGGTTAAGGGCAAATTAGCACTGCTTGGGTATCGGGGCAAGTCGATGGCTTCAGAAGAGTTCCCCCGCCACAAAAAGTAAAGCCGGCAAAAGCCGGCCTTCGAATCCGATTACAGCGAGTGCATCACCTTTCTCGACCCACAGTAACCTGATCAGTTGAGTATAGATCCGGCTTTTCCTTTCGCCATCTCCCTTACTCGTGAAATATCTTCTCCCGCAGGTATTTCCACCAAATGACGCTTTTATAACGGTTTTATGACAACCCTAATCTCTCGACCCGCGGCCTCAACCTCCATGGGGTGGGAGGTCACCACTGCATGACTGCGCTTCAATGCTTGCTGAGAGAAACGCAAAAGCCATTTCCAAGCTTACAAAGCACATAACAACAAACGGAAAAAACCATGCCAATCGCAAAATTCACAGAACCCGGTACAAGGATGGGGCTGATTCTGGGTACGTTTTTCTGCTCCATTCATTTACCCGCCTGGGCCTCAGACACGCCAGATCCCACAGCGGTCAATATTCCCGGTAACCTACAAAGCCAACTGGGTTGCGATGGGGACTGGCAGCCGGACTGCGCGGCCACCATGCTCCGTTATGACAGTGACGACGACAAGTGGCAGGGCCGCTTTTTAATGCCCGCTGGCAATTGGGAATATAAAGCGGCCCTCAACCGTCGCTGGGACGAAAACTACGGTCAGGGCGGGCACAGCAACGGTGCCAATATTCCACTCAATCTAGACGAGGCCCGCGAGGTCAAGTTTATCTACGACCACGAAAGCCACTGGATCACCGATAACACCAACAGTGTGATTGCAACCCTAGCTGGCAATTTCCAATCTCTGCTGGGTTGTCCGGAAAACTGGCAGCCGAATTGCCTGCGCACTTGGATGCAGGACGCCGACGGTGATGGCACCTACACCTTTGTCACCTCCGCGCTACCCGCTGGCAACTACGAGTTCAAAGTGGCCCTGCACGAGGGTTGGGACGAGAGCTATGGCAATGATGGGGACAATGTCAGCTTTTCCGTGGCGGCAGACCATGACGAAATCTACTTTGCTTTTGACTCCACCAGTAAAGCGATAACCGTCAGCAGCGACGGCTTTGCCAAAGGTGATCTCAGCCGCGATAAAGCCCACTGGGTAGATGCCACCAGCTTCGCCTGGGATATTCAGCTTGAGGAGGGCGGCACTGTCAAATTGCACTACAGCCCGAGTGCCGAATTAAAGTTGGAAGATGGCGATGTCCTCTCAGAGGGCGCCATCGATCTCATTGCTCTCACCGCCCTACCCGACAGCACCCAGCAAAAATTCCCACACCTGGCCGCCTTCAGTGCCTGGCAACTGCCCGAGCAGGCTTCCCTGAATGATCTGGTAATCCAGCAGCTTGCCCTCGCCGCTTACGATACCGATGGCAAGTTACTCGACGCCTCCGGTGTCCAAATGGCCGGTGCCCTGGACGATCGCTTTTACTACGACGGTGATCTGGGTGCCCGTGTTGGCGAAGACCATATCCAGCTCGATCTCTGGGCCCCCACCGCGCGCTCGGTAAAACTGCATCTCTTCACCGACCCATCAAGCGAAACCGCCGATCGGGTTGTCTCCATGCAGCGCGACGAATCTAGCGGCGTTTGGACTGCCGATATCAACAAGCATTGGGACCGGGGCTTTTACCTCTATGAGGTAGAGGTTTACTCCTATTTCAGCCGCCAGATTGAAGCCAACCTGGTAACCGACCCCTATTCCCTCAGCCTCTCGATCAACAGCGGCAAGAGCCAGATCGTCAACCTGGACGACCGCGACCTGAAACCGCGTGGCTGGGATCGCCTGCGCAAACCCAAGCTGGCCCAACCGGAAGATATCAGCATCTACGAACTGCATGTGCGCGACTTCAGTATTGCGGACAGCACTGTGCCCGAAGCAGAGCGCGGTACCTTTAAGGCCTTCACACGATACTACAGCGACGGCATGCGCCATCTGCGTAAACTGTCCCGTGCGGGCCTCACCCATATCCATCTCTTGCCGGCCTTCGACTTTGCCACCGTGAATGAAGACCGGGCGCAACAACAGCAAACCCCAGATCTTTCCATCTACGCCCCAGATAGCAGCGAGCAACAGGCCCAAGTGGACGCGGTGCGCGATACTGACGGCTTTAACTGGGGTTACGACCCGTTGCACTACACCGTTCCCGAAGGCAGTTACAGCACGGCCCCCGATGGCATTGCGCGCATTCACGAGTTCCGCCAGATGGTACAGGGGCTCTCCCACTCCGGCCTGCGCCTGGTAATGGACGTGGTGTATAACCACACCAGTGCCTACGGCCAGTACGACAACTCCGTACTCGACAAGATTGTCCCTGGCTATTACCACCGCCGGAGTGTGAATGGCGATGTGGAAATGAGCAGCTGTTGTGCCAACACCGCCAGCGAACACGGGATGATGGAAAAGCTGATGATCGACTCCCTTGTCACCTGGGCCCGGGCCTACAAGGTGGACAGCTTCCGCTTCGATCTGATGGGGCACCACAGCCTCGCGAATATTCTCAAGGCCCAGGCGGCACTGCAGTCGCTTACCCCTGAAGCCGATGGTATCGATGGCAACGCCATTTATCTTTATGGCGAGGGCTGGAACTTCGGCGAAGTGGCCGATGATGCCCGTTTTGTGCAGGCCCGCCAAACCAATATGGCCGGCAGTGGTGTGGGTACCTTTAACGATCGCCTGCGGGACTCAGTGCGCGGTGGCAATCCCTTCGGCGGCTTTGAGGAGCAGGGTTTTGCTACCGGCTTGTTCACCGACAGCAACGGCAAGTTCGAGGGTAATGACGAGCGCGCCACCCTGCTGACCCTGGCAGATAAAGTCCGAGTTTCCCTGGCCGGTAACCTGGCGGATTACCCTTTTGAAGATGCCAGCGGCAATATCATCACAGGCAGCGAGCTGATCTACAACGGCCAGCCCACCGGCTATACCGCCGACCCGCAGGAGTCCATCAACTATATCGCCGCCCACGATAATGAGACGCTATTCGACGGCATCCAAATTAAGGCCAGCGATAACGCCAGCTTACGCGAACGAGTGCGTATACAAGCCTTCAGTAACGCTCTAGTGCTCTTCGCCCAGGGAGTGCCTTTTATCCACGCCGGCCAGGATTTCTTGCGTTCCAAGTCGATGGATCGCGACAGCTACAACTCCGGTGACTGGTTTAACGCCCTGGATTTCAACCTCGCTACCGATAACTGGGGCGCGGGCCTGCCGATCGCGGATAAAAACGAGGACGCCTGGCCCCTGATGCAGCCTCTACTGGCAAACCCGGAACTGGCACCCAAGCGTCGCCACCGTTGGTGGAGTGCCGCCCTGTTCCGCGAGCAACTGGCCATCCGCAACAGCTCGCCCCTCTTCCGCCTGCCGGAGGCCGAATTGGTAGAAGCGCACCTCAACTTCCTCAATACGGGGCCCGACCAGGTGCCGGGACTGATTGTGATGGAACTATCCGATCAGGACGGCAGCATTGATCCACGCTTTAAGCGTGTGGTGGTGCTGTTTAATGGGGATGATGAAACGGTAGAATTTTCCAGTGAAAACCTGCGTGGCAAATACTTACACAAGCACCCACGCCAGCGCCGCTCTATCGATCCGCGCCAGTACTGGGTGAAGTTCGATCGCGATAACGGTCGCTTTACCCTGCCCGGCCGCACGACCGCGGTATTCGTACAATTCCGTCGCAGAGATTAATTTTAGAGATTAATTTTGCGGAAATTAAAAAGGCCGGATAACTCCGGCCTTTTTATTGAGGAGATAAAAAAGAGAGTTACTTTTCTTCTCCCCCTCCCTCTCCTTCGCCTTCATCCCCATTCTCAAACAGGTGTCCAAGTTTCCCCTTCTTGGTGGATAGGTACTTGGCATTGTGAGGGTTGCGCCCGGACTGGTGCGGCAGACGCTCGAAAACCTCGATACCCAAATCCTGCAACGCTTTCACCTTACGCGGATTATTGGTCATCAGGCGAATCGCATGAATACCCAGATGCTCAATCATCGCTTTCAGAATCGAGTAGTCCCGCATATCGGCTCCAAAGCCGAGCTGCTCATTGGCTTCCACCGTATCCGCACCGCAGTCCTGCAAATGGTAGGCACGAATCTTATTCAATAAGCCAATACCACGACCTTCCTGACGCAGATAAAAAATCGCACCGCGTCCCTCCATGGCAATACGATGCATCGCGTGTTGAAGCTGGGCTCCGCAGTCGCAACGCAGGGAGAAAAGCGCATCACCGGTCAGGCACTCGGAGTGAATGCGGGCCAGCAGAGGTTCATCGGTATCGAAGTCCCCCATAGTGAGCACCACGTGCTCCTTACCGGTCTCCACTTCTTCAAAACCGTGCATCTCAAACATTCCCCAAGAGGTGGGCAGCTTTGAGGATTCCACATAACGAATGGTCAACTTAAAACCTCTTCAAGTCAGTTGCGGGCGCGCAGTATCAGCACACCACTCTGCTGTTGCATATCTACCCGGCCGAGAAAACTGTTTCCCAGAAGTACCACTTGGGGAAAGTTATCCGTGTGCACGGTAGCTTCTACATTGTGCAATTTAATGCCACCGATGGTGACACTGCTGAGATTGATCAAATAAGCACTGGTCATACCGCTTGCCGTCGACACCGGTATACGTTTGGCACCGCTGAGATTTAAACCGAGACGTTGGGCGGTAGGGTAATTGATCGCCAGGGTGCTCGCCCCCGTATCCACCATCACCCCAACCCGCATACCATTGATCCAGGCTTCGGTATTAAAGTGGCCGCGACGATCCCCCATCAAACGCACCTCGGCGCGCTCGGCCTGGGCATAACTGGCCGCGATCGGCGCATCAAGTGTCAGTTTTTGCTCTCGCCCATTCACACGAATGCGGGCGTAGCTAGTGGTCGCCTCAAGGAGACTCACCCCTTCCGGTGATTTTTTCCCCGGTTTGAGAATGTGCTGCCGGCCGTCAATCTCCAACATGGCACTATCGCCAAACAGGCCCTTCAGCTGTACCTGCTGGGCATTAGCTGCGCAGGAAATCAGTACACCTAACAAAAGCCAAAATGCCTTTCGCATCGATAATCCCTATCTGCTAAGCACCCATAAACCACGCAGTGATTTGCAACACCAAGCCCGCGTAAACAGCCGCCAGTATATCGTCCAGCATAATTCCGACGCCACCTTGAACACGCCGATCCGCCCAACCAATCGGCGGGGGCTTGGCGATATCGAACAGGCGAAATAGTACAAAACCATACAGGGCCCAACCCCAGCCTACCGGAGCTAGAAACATGGTCAGCCAATAGCCCACCATTTCATCCCAGACAATTCCCCCGTGGTCGTGCACCCCCAGTTTGCGCGCGGCCGTGCCGCACAGGTAACAACCCAGCAGGCCCGTCACCACAAGGATTCCCAGGTACCAAAGCGGGGGGAGATCCTTCATCAGCCACCAGAAGGGAATCGCGACCAGGGTACCAAAGGTGCCCGGCGCCTTGGGCGCCAAACCCGAACCAAAGCCAAATGCCAGCATCAGAGAGGGATCGCGCAAAAGCTGGGAGAAACTTGGGTTTTTTATGCTCATCGTTTTATTTCCGGCTCTTCCCGGCCAATGCCACTTAAAAGTGCTTATATCCCGTGGAGGATACCTGCCAGGGATTGCCATTATGCCAACAGCGCACCCCGGCATCGCCCTCGGTGAGGGTACCGATCGCAAATATCTCCAGGTCCAGCTTGTTTAATTTCGCTACCTGCTGTTGGGGCACAGTGAAACACAGCTGATAATCATCGCCACCAGCCGCCGCCCGTTCCAGGGCCTCCTTTCCGGCGAGTGCCTGTGCCAGGGGAGCAACGGCCAGCTGCTCCAGATAAACATCGGCACTGACACCACTGGACACGCAGATATGCCCCAGATCCGCCAGTAGACCATCGGATATATCCAAGGCGCTACTGGCTAACCCGGAAATGGCCGAGGCCAAGGCAAACTGGGGCTCTGGAAAAAAGTAGGCCGCTTCGGCCTGGCGCTGTGTCTCAGGATCTACCCGCTGCTCTCCCAGAATCACCGGCAGGGCAGCGGCGGCGGCGCCGAGGGGGCCACTGATATAGACATGATCACCTGGGGAGGCGCCGTCCCGGCGCAGAGGCATTTCCGTGTGTCCGATCACCTGAAGTGTGATCGATAAGGGACCTGCGGTCGTATCGCCCCCCACCAGGGAAACACCAAACTGCGCGGCAGTCTGCAGTAAGCCATCGGCAAACTGGCGCAGCCACTGCGCATCACTGCGGGGCAGGGTCAATGCCAAAGTGAACCACAGAGGGCGGGCATTCATGGCGGCCAAATCGCTGAGGTTTACCCGCAGCGCGCGCGCGGCGATCGCCGCGGGGTCCGCATCCTCAGGAAAGTGCCGGCCCGCCACCAGGGTGTCCATGGAGGTGGCCAGCTGGCCCGAGGCAGGTGCTTGTAAAAGCGCGCAATCATCGCCAATTCCCAACACAACGCCCTCGCCCTGTGCGGCACTGGCGAAATAATCGCGGATAATTTCAAACTCGCCCGGCGCAGTTCCCATAGCGTTGACTTCAGGATTTCTTGTCAGCGGTCACTTCCGAAGAACGTAGGTCTGCGGCGGTTTTATCCAGAATACCGTTGATATACTTGAAGGCATCGGTAGGACCAAATTTCTTCGCCAGGGCCACCGCTTCGTTGATCACTACTTTGTAGGGTACATCGATACGGCTTTTTAGTTCGTAGGTTGCCATGCGCAGCAGAGCACGGGATACCGGGTCCAGGTCTTCCACTTTGCGATCCAGGTGACTGGAGTAAGCGCCTTCCACTTCGTCGAGATTCTTGGCGACCCCGTGGAAAATATCGCGAAAATAGGCCACGTCGGCTTTGCTCATATCGTTGTCGGCGTGGAACTCGGCCTCAATGGCATTGAGACTGGCGCCAGCCATTTGCCATTGGTAGAGCGCCTGCATGGCGTAGTGGCGCGCCTTGCGGCGAGCGGATGCAGTTACGGTCATTATCTTTTCCGGTAAATACTTCTCAGAGTGGGCAGTGCCGGCATCATTGGCCGGCGCTGTGGCAATTAAATTTTGCCGAGCAGTGAAACCATTTCCAGTGCGGTTTCGGCGGCTTCACAGCCTTTGTTGCCAGCCTTGGTGCCGGAGCGCTCAATGGCCTGTTCAATGGAGTCCACGGTGAGTACACCGAAGGTCACCGGGATTCCCGTGTTGAGGGAAACCTGGGCCAGGCCTTTCGTACATTCACCGGCCACATATTCAAAGTGCGGGGTTCCGCCGCGAATCACCGCGCCCAGGGCGATAATCGCATCGAATTTCTTGCTCTCAGCCAGCTTCTGCGCGGCCAGCGGGAATTCGAAAGCACCCGGTGCGTAGTAGATGGTGATGTCCTCATCCTTGATCCCCTTGCGGCGCAAAGTATCGAGGGCGCCATCTTTCAGGCTCTCCACTACAAAGCTATTCCAACGGCTCACCAGCAGTGCGTACTTGCCAGTGCTGCCGACAAAATCCCCTTCAATTACTTGAATATTGCTCATAATTATTAATCCGTATTTTTCCCAATCCCGCGCAGCGACGAAAGTGCCGGGGCATTGCTGTACTGTTACTCTTCGACGTTCAGGTATTCTTCCACTTCCAGCTCAAAGCCGGAAATAGCGCTGAACTTAAACGGCGCACTCATCAAGCGCATCTTGCGCACTTTGAGATCGCGCAATATCTGCGAGCCGGTTCCCACTTGCTTGTATACCAAGTCCTGGCTCGGGCGCTGCTGCTTACCGCTGATCAGCCAGTCGATACTCTCTTCGATTTCCTCGGTCGTCTCGTTGTGACAAATCAACACCACCACACCCTTGCCCTCTTTCTCGATGCGCTGCATCGCGCGGCGGAAAGTCCAGGGGATAAATTTCTCATCACCGCGCTGAATCGTGAGTACATCGCGCAGAGTGTTGCCCACATGTACACGCACCAGAGTTGGCTCCTCTGGCGTGGGCTCTCCCTTGATAAAGGCGAAGTGGCGCTCACGACGCGCCTTGTCGAGGTAGGTAAGCAGCTTGAATTCACCGAATTCGGTACGCACTTTGCGCTCATTCACGCACTCGACGGTCTTTTCGTGTAGAGCGCGGTAGGTGATCAGATCGGCGATGGTGCCGATCTTGAGGTTGTGCTCCTTGGCAAACTGCTCCAAATCCGGGCGGCGCGCCATGGTGCCGTCTTCATTCATGATCTCAACGATCACCGCCGCCGCCTCGAAACCCGCCAGGCGGGACAGGTCACAACCCGCTTCCGTATGCCCGGCGCGACTCAGAACACCGCCGGGTTGCGCCATAATCGGAAAAATATGTCCGGGTTGTACGATATCGCTGGCCTTGGCATTTCTGGCAACCGCAGCGCGCACAGTGCGGGCGCGATCTGCAGCAGAAATACCCGTGGTCACGCCTTCGGCGGCTTCGATGGAAACGGTAAAGTTGGTGCTGAACTGGGCACCGTTATCCCGCGACATAAGCGGCAGGTCCAGTTGCTCGCAACGCTCGCGGGACATAGGCATACAGATTAAGCCGCGGGCGTGGGTGGCCATAAAGTTGATGTCTTCGGCGCGCACCTGCTCCGCCGCCATCACCAGGTCACCCTCGTTTTCGCGATCCTCGTCGTCCATCAGGATCACCATCTTGCCCTGGCGGATATCGTCGATCAGTTCTTCAACCGTATTTAGTTCCATTGTTAACTCTGGATAAATTTATCAATTGCAAATTGAGTGGCTTTCCCTGCAGTGACACTCACCCGCCCTCACTGGCGCGGCATGCCGGGATGGGGCCAGCTAGCGCTTGTAAAACCCGTTTTGGGCAAGAAATTCTAGGGTCATACCCTGGCTACTGGATTGCGCAGCCTCCTCACCGAGGAGCAGACGCTCTAAATAGCGCGCAATCAAGTCCACTTCCAAATTGACCCGGGTGCCGGCCGAGTAAGCCTGCATAATGGTTTCCTGCAGGGTATGCGGCACTATGGTGAGTTCAAACTCAGCGCCATCCACCGCATTCACCGTGAGGCTGGTGCCGTCGACGGTAATCGATCCCTTGTGGGCAATATAGCGGGCCAGGTTATCCGGCGCACGCAGTCGAAAACGCTCGGCGCGGGCCTCAGATTTGCGCCACACCACCTCGCCAATGCCATCCACATGGCCGCTGACAATATGGCCACCAAGGCGGGTTTGCGGTGTGAGGGCTTTTTCCAGATTGACCCGATCGCCTTTTTTCCAGCGGCCTACACTGGTCACATCCAGTGTTTCCGCAGAGACATCTGCCCAGTAACCATCGCCGGGCAGGCCCACAACAGTGAGACAGACACCATTGTTGGCGATGCTGTCACCCAGCTGTACATCGGCAAGATCCAGCTTGCCGCTCCTGACCCGCACCCGCAGATCACCACCCTGGGGTTTCAGCTCAGCAATCTCGCCAACGGCTTCAATAATTCCGGTAAACATCAGCGCTCGATATCCGTGGTTGCGGTAATGCGCCAGTCGTGTCCGACCGCGCGCATATCGGTAATCGTTATCGGCAGAATCGAGCCCATGCGCTCGATCGGCAATTCAAACAGCGGGCGTGCAGTGCTGCCGAGCAGCTTGGGGGCGAGGTAGACAATCAGCTCGTCTACATGCCCCCGGTACAGGAACTCACCGGAGAGCGTCGCGCCGCTTTCAATCAACACCTCGTTACATTGGCGCCGCGCCAGCTCTTTTAGCAGAGCCAACAGATCAACCCGGCCCTCTTTGTCCTGGGGCAAAACGACCACTTCGGCACCGGCCTGCTCAATACGCGCGCGACGCTCAGTATCGGCGCGCTCGGTGGTGCACACCAGTGTGGGGGCATCCCCCTGCAAAATAAAGGCTCTCGCCGGTGTACGCAGCTCGCTGTCGACAATTACCCGCAGGGGCTGCACTTCCGCCGCCTGCTCAGCTTCGAGCAGCTCCAATGCCATCTCATCGGCGCGCACATTCAGGTTCGGGTTGTCGGCACGCACTGTCTCGACCCCGGTCACGATTGCGCAGCTGCGCGCACGCAGGCGCTGCACATCGGCGCGCGCAGCGGGGCCGGACACCCACTTGGATTCCCCGCTAGCCATGGCGGTGCGACCGTCCAGGCTCATCGCGGACTTGCTGCGCACCAGGGGTAAACCCAGCGTCATGCGCTTGATAAAACCGGGGTTGAGGGCACGGCAGCGCTCTTCGAGCACCGGCCCTTCCACTTCAATGCCCGCATCGCGCAATTTCTGCAGGCCACTGCCAGCAACTTCGGGATTTGGATCTTCCATGCCGTAGACCACCCGGGCAACCCCGGCCTTTACCAGCGTCTCGGCGCAGGGCCCGGTGCGGCCGGTATGGCTGCAGGGTTCAAGGGTCACATACACCGTGGCTCCGCGAGCCCGCTCAGCGGCGACACGCAGAGCTTCGATTTCAGCGTGAGCTTCACCTGCGCGCTTATGCCAGCCCTCGGCAACGAGATTGCCTTCACCATCGATGATCACACAACCTACCCGGGGATTGGGCATGGTGGTATAGAGTCCGCGCTCCGCCAGCTGAATAGCGCGGCCCATAAGTGCCCGGGCACTCTCTACAGCAGATTGAGTCATTGCGTTTGGTTTTCCTTACTGGTCAGGCGTTCAATCTCTTCACTGAACTCGCTGACATCTTCAAAGCGCCGATATACAGAGGCAAAACGCACATAGGCCACCTGATCCAGCTCACGCAACTGCTCCATGACCAACTCACCGATAGCCCTTGCGGGCAACTCACGCTCACCGGTTGCGCGCAGGGCGTGCTTGATCTGGGAGACTGCGGATTCCACCCGCTCAATACTGACCGGGCGTTTTTCTACTGCGCGCTGGATACCCGCACGTAACTTGTCTTCATTGAAGGGTTCGCGCTGGCCATTTTGCTTGATGACTCTGGGCAACAGCAGTTCGGCAGTTTCAAAGGTGGTAAAGCGCTCATGGCATTCGAGGCACTCGCGCCGGCGGCGCACCTGATCGCCCTCGGCCACCAGGCGGGAATCAACTACTTTGGTTTCTTCTGCGCTGCAGAAAGGACAGTGCATGTGGGATCGTCCCCAGGGGAGTGGAAAATGGCCCGCAGTTTACCACAGCCGCTGCACCCTGTGACTGCACAGCGCACTGCGCCGGTGCAGCGCCCGACTACAGCCATAAAAAAAGCGGCTCGCCGAGCCGCTTTTCTTTACAAGGCCGATCAGGCCTTCTTGTACACCGGGAACTGTGCACAGATTTCCAACACCTTCTGCTTCACATCGGCGATGGTCGCCGCTACATCGCCACCTTCCAGTGCGTCCAGAATATCGCAGATCCAGTGCGTCAGTTGCTGGGTTTCCTTTACACCAAAACCGCGCGTGGTAATGGCCGGAGTACCGACACGCAGGCCGCTAGTGATAAAGGGCGAGCGCGGGTCATTGGGCACCGCGTTCTTGTTTACGGTGATATTGGCATTACCCAGAGCTTCATCGGCGTCTTTACCGGTGTACTCTTTACCAATCAGGTCAACCAGCATCAGGTGGTCATCCGTACCGCCGGACACAATGTTAATACCGCGATCGAGGAAGGTCTCTGCCATTGCGCGGGCATTTTCTACGACCTTCTTCTGATAAGCCTTGTATTCCGGGGTCATGGCCTCTTTGAAGGAAACCGCTTTTGCCGCAATGACGTGCATCAGGGGGCCGCCCTGGCCACCGGGGAATACGGCTGAATTCAGCTTCTTCTCGATGTCTTCGTTGGCGCGGGCCAGGATAATGCCGCCGCGCGGTCCGCGCAGGGTTTTGTGGGTTGTGGAAGTCACCACATCTGCGTGCGCAATTGGCGAGGGGTATTCACCGGTAGCAACCAAGCCGGCCACGTGCGCCATATCCACAAACAGGTAGGCACCCACTTTATCGGCGATCTCGCGGAAGCGAGCCCAATCCATGACTCGGCTGTAAGCGGAGAAACCGGCCACAATCATTTTCGGCTTGTGTTCCAGAGCCAGACGCTCCACCTCTTCGTAATCCACCTCGCCGGTTTCCGGGTTCAAACCGTACTGCACCGCGTTGTAGATTTTGCCGGAGAAGTTGACGCGGGCACCGTGGGTCAGGTGACCACCGTGGGCCAGGCTCATCCCTAACACTGTGTCGCCGGGAGCACACAGGGCCTGGTATACCGCGGAGTTGGCCTGAGAGCCGGAGTGCGGCTGCACATTGGCGTAGTCGGCACCAAACAGCGCCTTGGCACGCTCAATCGCCAGGGTTTCCACCTTATCCACATACTCACAGCCACCGTAGTAACGCTTCCCTGGGTAGCCCTCTGCATATTTATTGGTGAGGCTGCTGCCCTGGGCTTCCATGACTTGCGGGCTGGTGTAATTCTCGGAGGCGATCAACTCAATATGGTCTTCCTGGCGAGAATCTTCTTCGCAGATAGCTTCCCAGATTTCGGGGTCGTAAGAAGCGAGCGTGACAGATGAATCAAACATGGTGTTCCCTCGGTAATGCGGGCTGAGTAGAGACTTGTGAACTCGAAACCACTGTGCTCAGGCCTTGCAACTTGGCCTCAGGCGCCAACAGGTCGCACTGGCTACTCAAACAATCCTGAGCATTTTAGAAAGGCGCGCATTGTACACCAAGGCCCGAGGGATTGCGCAAAAACGCAAACGCAGCCCAATGGCCGCGCTTAGAAAAAATGACTGTCTTAAAAACGAACAACCAAAGAGCCCGACCAATAGTCCACGTCAGACTCAATAAAGGTGTATTCCGTCTCGAACAAAACCCGCTCGGTCAGCTTAAATCCGGCACCAATGCCCGCAGACGCACCGCTATCCGAGTATTCGCCAAAGTGATCAATCTCCAGCTCTTCACGGAGGTAACCAAGGCGACCCTTGAGATAAATATCACCCTCGGAACGGTAAGTTGCATAAATCGCCTGGGTCGCCAGAGAGTAATTCTCTGCGCCCCAGTAGTGGTAATTGAACTCACCTTCGACTACAGAATTAGTGAATTCTGTTTCCAGGCCCCAACCGGAATTCCAGCTATACCCCGCACGAATGCCGGCATTGAGGGGGCTATCATCCCCGCTGACATCGGTGTTCATTACACCAAAAACAGCTCCGACATAGGCGCCTTCTGCCTGAACAGCCGTGGAACATGCTAAAACCACAACGGCAACCAAGGATCTAATACCAAAACCCATCACCTTCCCCTTACTTATGAAGATATATAAAGGCGGCGGATTATAGATTCCAATGAGATGTATGCAAGTGCTCACTTACATGGATAGAGAACGACTGAAACCGTGCGCTAAAAGAGCTGCAAGGAGCAGCCTTACAAGCTGGAAAGGACGGGGGAAGCACAGCCTCCTCCGATTGAAGAGAAGGCCCAGCCCCTCGGGTAAGGCTTATGTATTGACCACGGATTGCTGACCACAGAGACACTAAACAAAAATTCAGTACCGAGCGTGAATCCCTCGGTCTTCTTGCCCAAACAAACGGAACACTGGGTCAGATACACGACTCTGTCAGTATCGCACCAACCTTCAACACGAGTTCTTCGCACTGGACGGTATCACGCCATGAATTAATAACGGCAAGAAAAGTATTCCTGCAGCCGACCCGCTCGAGCCTCCGCGGCGTTGCACTTGCCTAACTGCGCCAAAAGCCTCCCGCTAAATAGTGAAACTTTCCCCCACTTGATCCACATCAATTCTCTCCCCCCCTGCCGAGCAACAATAAGTCTCGAAACTGATCGCGGAGGTCTGGGATGAATAGCATCTACCGACAGCTCTGTTTAGACCATAAAAACATGCAGCAAATGCTCAACGCCTTTGAACATCTTCTGCTGGACCTTTTTGGAGATAGTGAGCGAGATCCGAATACCCTCTCGCTCATTTTGGATGCACTGGATTATTTTTCTGTCTATCCAGACAGGTATCATCATCCGGTGGAAGACCTAATTCTGGCCCGGCTTCTCACTAAGCCGGTACATGATCGCAATGCGATCTATGAAGCGCAAATGCAGCACGAACAAATTGCAGCAACCACCAAGCATATGTGTGCACTTTTTTATGCTGTTGCGAATAATGCCATGGTGGAACGAAGAGTTTTACAAGGAGCCAGCCGGGCTTACCTGCAGCTTCAACGCAGCCATATCGACCTGGAAAACTCAATAATATTCCCCCAAATAGAGCAATATCTACAGATGGAAGACTGGAAGCAGATACGCAGGCAAGTAGAAGAAATTAAGGACCCATTATTCAACAAAAGCACCAAAAATATTTATGAGTCTTTACACGAATACCTTACGCAACCAGAACAACCGATAAAAGCCTTCGCATAAAGCGTTAAAATTGTTCGTCAATTCAACAAGGAGGAAAGATGCAAATCAAGCGCCACGGAATCTCTATTGGCATGGAGAGAATGAACAGCGATTTCTTCCTGTACATTAAAGCCATCGGCCAACTTACACACGAAGACTACGAGCACATCACACCCCTGCTCGAATACGCGCTTGCGGGAGTAAAAAAACAGCAAGTACGAATGCTGATAGATCTCAGGGATTTTGAAGGGTGGGGTCTACATGCTATCTGGGATGAACTTAAACTGACCCTCAAACACGGCAATGAATTCTATCGAATAGCCGTGCTAGGCGATGAGGGCTGGCAAGAGCTAGCCACTAAAGTTGGAGGATGGTTTGTCAGTGGCGAAGTGCGCTACTTCGAAAAACAGCATAAGGCCATGGATTGGCTCTCTCAGGCTCTAGAAAAAGAGTCAAAGAAAAGCGGTACCGGCAAGGAATTAGCTTTCTCCACACACTCCTGATAAGTAGTGGATTAAGGGGGCGTTTACGCCCCCCTTTTTTCTTCGTAAAACTCTTTCAGCTCAGTAAGGTCACACACTTTCCCTTCAGAAAGCAACCCTCACAAGCCCTATCACGCATAGCCTCAACTATATCTCGCCTTCATAACCGCAGTGAGTCCCAGCCAATTCACTAAGCCCAAGTAAATCTATTACCTGCACGACCCTGCCATTTACCTTGATAAGGTTCTGCCGCTGAAAGCGTGAAAACAACCGGCTAACCGTTTCTGCTGTCAGCCCCAGGTAATTAGCAATATCTGTACGCGGCATAGAGAGAATAAATTCACTGTGTGAATAACCGCGGCTGGCGTAACGACTGGAAATATTGATCAACAATGCAGCGAGGCGAGTGTCTGCGGAACGCTTTCCCAACAACATTAATATTTCATTTTCCTGGCGTAATTCCTCAGAGAAAATACTGTATATCTGTTGCTGCAGGGCCGGAACCTGCTGAGCCAGGATTTCCAATTGCGCAAATGGCAATCGGCAAACACTACTGTCTTCAAGTGCCTCAGCATAACTCGAATGCACTTGCTTGCTGTAGGCATCGAGTCCGAGCAACTCCCCTGGCAGGGCAAAATGTGTTACCTGCGTATCGCCATCTGCAGCAATAATTACACTTTTAAAACTGCCTGAACGAATGGCATAAAGATTTTGAAATGAGTCCCCTGGGCGGTAGAGAGACTCTCCCGCTTTGATCACTTTCTTTTTTCGAGTGACTTGCTCAAGACGAGCAATATCCTCCAGGGAAAGGCCTGCCGGTAGACACAGACGCCTGACAGAACAATTACTGCAACTTACCGCTACTGATGAGTCAATCATACCCAAGTGGCCGGATAACACTTTTCACGATTGTATCGGCAATAGGGAGAAGCGTCTCTATCGACAAATAAACATCAAAATCCATAGAACATTTTCCCAGAAAAGATCCATTCATTTCCTTAAAAAGCTTTCACTGCCTGGAAAATTAAAATATTTTCTCTGCCATTTTTGCAGGGAATAATTGACCGAAGGGTATTACTTGTTGTGATCCACGAGCCAACAATGCCGTGAACGGGCTACCGCGATCTCCAGGTGCTTTACGGATTCCTTCGCAACATGGTATCTATCACCATCTTCTGCTGTGCCTTACCACTTGGGTCTGCCTCTGTTTTATAAACACAGAACTCATTGGCCCAAGTGGAGGTGCGCACCCGCACCGGCGGCTGATCGCTCTCAATGACCTGCAAAACCACTTGTGCCACCTGTTCTGTGCTCTGGTAAAGGCGGGCTGTTTGTTCTGCTGTGCGCCCCTGGATACTCTGCAGGTATTGCTCAAAGACATCCCGGTAATCCCCCTCAGGCACGCCACCCTCTGCTTGCAACTGGGACAAAATACTGTTGGCAAATTCTGAATAGATACCGCCGGGCTCAACGGCTGTGAATAAAATATTGAAGCTAGGCTGGATATAGCTGGCCATGGCCTCGGTATAGCCCTCCACGGCAAATTTGGCCGCACAGTACAACTCGTTAAAAGGCTGCCCCACCAGCCCTCCCACCGAGGAAATATTAACAACCCGGCCACTACGGGCTTTACGCATATAGGGGAGTACAGCCTTGGTACAGCGCACCACGCCCAGATAGTTCACATCCATCACCCAGTGGATCTCTGCTTCAGAGGCCATCTCTGTGGACTTTACAAAACCGGCACCGGCATTATTAATCAATATATCGATATGCCCCTGCTCTCGGATAATCGTATCCACACAGCGCTGGATACTGTCCATATTTTGCACATCCAGTGGCAAAACCTTGAGTCGGGCACCGCGCTCAGCGGCCTCCTGCAACGGGGTTGCCTTCGCTAAATCCCGCATAGTGGCATAGACACAATATCCCAGTTCAGCCATTTTAATCGCCAAACTCAAACCCAGCCCCGTAGATGTTCCGGTAATCAGCACAACCTTACTCATAGCCTTGCTCCGATGTCTCAATCCCCCTGCGAACAAGTAAACTTCTTAGTTTACCTATGCGCTGACAAGTCTTTCTCTCATACCATCACAATGGGGTTTCTTGTACCTGGGCACTGGCCGGCTTTTCAGCCACCCAGGAGAAACTGTTACCATTGCCGGATTTTATGCCGCTGTTCGATAAAGGTAGCCCCTGGCTCCCGCAACAGCCCCCAAACCCACCCCTAACACAGTTATTACTATGAGTATCGCCGACCTGGATTTTATTAAGGCCCTGCCCAAGGCTGAGCTACACCTGCACATTGAAGGCTCCCTGGAGCCGGAGCTGCTGTTTGAGCTCAGCAGGCGCAACAATATTGGGATTCCCTTCTCCAGTATTGATGAAATCAGAGCCGCCTATAAATTTCATAATTTGCAGTCCTTCCTGGATATTTACTATAAAGGCGCCTCGGTACTTATCCACGAACAGGATTTTTACGACCTGACCATGGCCTATCTGCAGCGCTGTCGCGAAGATAACGTTGTACACACAGAAATTTTCTTTGATCCCCAGACCCATACCGAAAGAGGCATTGATATTGGCGTGGTTATTCGGGGGATTCACCGTGCGCTAAAAGCCGCAGAGTCAGAGTGGGGAATGAGCAGCCAATTGATTCTCTGTTTCCTTCGCCACCTGAGTGAAGAGGACGCCATCGCCACACTGGAGTCCGCCAAACCCCACTTGGAATTTATCAAGGGCGTGGGCTTGGACTCCTCCGAGCTAGGTCACCCACCCAGTAAATTCCAAAAAGTATTTGCTATGGCCAAGGCGTTAGGTTTAGAGCGTGTTGCCCACGCGGGCGAGGAAGGACCGGCAGAATATATAAGGGAAGCCCTGGATTTACTCGAAGTCAGCCGGGTAGATCACGGGGTTCGCTGTGTGGAAGATGAAACTCTGATTGAGCGCCTGAAGGAACAGGAAATTCCCCTCACTGTTTGCCCTCTCTCCAATACCGCGCTCTGTGTGTACGATGATATGAGCCAGCATCCCATTTTAGGCCTGCTGGAGCGTGGATTGTGCGTCACTGTGAACGCCGATGATCCGGCCTATTTCGGCGGCTATGTAAATAGAAATTATCTGGCACTAAGTGAAAGCCTGGGTATGACAAGAGAACAAGCTAAACGCCTGGCCATCAATAGTTTCAAAGCCAGCTATCTTACCGATAGTGAAAAACAGAAGTGGATAGATACTATCGAAGCACTTTAAAGAATCATTGGCCTGGCCCAGAGCATGGCCAGGCCAATGATTTAATCGTCATCATAGCCGCAGTGGGTACCCGCAAGCTCACTCAAACTCACCAAATCCAGTATCTCTACCGCACGGCCACTCACCTTGATCAGTTTTTCTTTTTGGAAGCGCGAAAATAATCGGCTCACGGTTTCGGCCGTCAACCCCAGATAATTGGCAATATCGGTACGTGGCATCGAGAGAACAAATTCGCTGTGGGAATATCCACGACGAGCGTAACGGCTGGAAATATTTATCAGTAATGCTGCCAAACGAGTGTCGGCTGAGCGCTTGCCCAAAAGCATTAAAATATCGTTTTCCTGGCGCAGCTCCTCAGAAAAAATACTGAAAATTTGTTGCTGCAATGCAGATACCTGATGGGCCAGTAATTCCAACTGGGTAAAAGGTAATAGGCAAACACTGCTATCTTCCAGGGCCTCGGCGTAACTGGGATGAACGCGACTGCTGTAGGCATCCAGCCCCAATAATTCACCCGGTAGGGCAAAGTGGGTTACCTGGGTATCGCCATCCGCTGCGATAACGACGGTTTTAAAACTGCCGGAACGGATAGCATACAGGTTTGCAAAAGGATCACCGGATCGATACAGCGTCTCGCCAGCTTTTACAATTTTCTTGCGGCGCGTAACCTGCTCCAATCGATCAATATCTGCCTGGGATAATCCCGCGGGCAGACACAAACGTCTAACGGAGCAGTTGCTGCAGCTAACCGCTACTGAGGAGTCCATCATACGAAACCAGCCGGTAAACTAATTTGCGGCTATTGTACCCGCTGTGCCCTCGATCGTCTCCTGCAGAGAATTAAAGAACTCGGGAATATTGCGCATCCGTTTGCTGGTTGTGTAAATACATATCAAAAGCCGAGGCAACATTGCGTACGAACCAACGCCCCTGTTCGGTGACGACGATCGTTTTTTCATCCTGATAAATAAGACCATCGTCAAACATAGGCTGAAGACGCTGAAGCTCCTCGTGAAAATACTCGTCAAAGGGCACTCCAGCTCGACACTCTGCTTCAGTTTTGTCCAGATGCAGGCGACACATTAGCTCGGTAATCACCCATTGGCGCAGCTTGTCTTCATCATTCATCAGCCACCCGCGACTGGCTGCGTTGCCTCGCTCACCCACCGCCTGGGTATAGTCCTTCAGACGGTGCAAATTTTGCCAAAAGCCATTGCGGCTGTAGCTGATTGCCGATGCCCCTAATCCTACGAGGGCATCCGCGGGCATTAATGTATAGCCCTGGAAATTTCTCTGCAGCATCCCCGCATGTGCGGCCTTGGCTAATTCATCGCCTGGGCGGGCAAAATGGTCCATACCGAGGAATTCATAACCAGCACGGCCCAAATGCGCCACCGCCGCCAACTGCATGGCTACTTTTTCTGTGGAGGAGGGAATCAATTCGGTATCGATAAGGCGTTGGGCCTTAAAACGGTGTGGCAGATGTGCATAGTGATAGAGGGCGATACGATCCGGCTGCAAATCCAGTACTTTATCCAGGGTACTGTGCAAGCTGTTGAGATTTTGTTTGGGCAGGCCGTAAATCAAATCATAGGAAATTGACTCGAACCCTCGTTCGCGCGCCGCAACCGTCAGCTCGGTTACCTGATCAGCGCTACAAATCCGATTAATGGATCTCTGCACATCGATATCAAAATCCTGGACCCCAAGACTGAGGCGATTAAAACCCAGTTCCCGCAGGGTATCCAAAGTCTCCAGCTCGAGAGTGCGCGGATCGGCCTCGATGCTGTACTCCACCCCGTCGCCAGGGTGCAAATTGAAGATTTCACCAAGCCCGTCCATCAGGCGACGCATATCACCATCACTGAGGAAAGTGGGCGTGCCTCCCCCCAGGTGCAACTGGGTGACGGGCACCTGTGCCACTTTGTCCCGATACCAACGCGCTTCCTGCAACAGATTATCCAAGTAGCTGGAGGCGAGGCCATATTGCGAGGTGATTACCTTGTTACAGGCACAGAAATAACAAAGTGAGCGGCAAAAGGGGATGTGAACATACAGAGATAGGCTGTGAATATCTTGCAAGGTATCCCAAGGGCGGATGCTGCCATCCAGGGGTTTGAACCGGTCGGCGGTGGGGTAGGAGGTGTAGCGTGGGCAGGGTCCACTGTAACGGGACAGCAGCTCTTCCGACAAACCACCCATATTGCTCTTTGTCTCTTGCATCATATCTCGACAACCTCAATCAATCGTTTGCGACAGCCCCCCGCACAAACTAAAAGGCAGCTGCCGAGTTCTCACAGAGAAAACCACAGCAACTGCCCCACCCCAAAAACGAGAGTGTCGCTACCTTAGAAGCGGTAGCCAAGACCCGCCATATAGACCAGCGGATCGATATCTACATTGGCAGTCACTTTACCCAAGCCTGGTACCTTGACAGTGGCATCGGTCTCGATATCCATCCAGAACACAGACATGTTGAAGAGCCAGCGCTGGTCGGCGCCAAAGGCAAAGTCGATACCGGCTTCGGCGGCCAGACCGAAAGAATTATCCAGGGACAGCTTGGAATCACCACTGGCACCGAGACTCTTAAGAGTCGCATTACCTGTGCTAGTGATTTCCTCATCGAAGAAAGCGGTGTAGTTCACCCCCAAGCCCACGTAGGGCTGGATTGCAGACTGTGGTTCCATGGGGTACCACTGCAGCAGCAGGGTGGGCGGTAGGTGTTTGGTTTCACCCAGCTCAAAAGTCGGTCCCAGGCCCTCTGCGTTAATCTCGTGGCTAAAGGGCGTAGCGGCTACCAGTTCCACACCCCAGTGGTCGCGGAACATATACACACCGGTCAGGCCCAGTGCCGAGCCATTTTCCACATCCACACCAGTACCATTTTGTGCATCTCCATTTATGGAAAGTGCGCTGGAATTGGTGTCGGGTGCTACTGTGGCCATACCACCGCGCACAATAAAGCTGCCCTCTTCATAGGCCAGTACCGGTGCAGAAAGTACGGCGGTCAAGGCGGCTGTTGCACAAGCAGTTATACGATTCATCAACTTCTCCATATAGCGATTTAGCATTTTCCCGGCTCAGGAAGGCCCCCTCCAGGCACAATCACAAGTCGCAGGCAGGTTAACCGCTGGCCACGAGCCAAAGCTTGATCCAAATCAAGCAGTTGAATTTCGCAGAGTGAAAACCAGCGAACGCCCTGTTGCGCCATGTCTAGCCAAAATTTAAAGGATCCCGAACCGGGCGGCGAAGATAGCGACAGAGTTACAGCGAAGGAACTGGGAGGGCGGCTCTATTTGGTACCTATTGCCAATTTTGCGAACTGGTGCCAACTTTTACCGTTAGATGACAACGCTTTCTCCCCGGCTTCTGCCGATATCAGTCGGGGAGAAAGCAAGAGAAGCTTAGGGGATAAGACCGGCCAACCCTACCAGCTTAAGCCTCCCGCCGGACGGCGAAACATATTTTGGATACTGGAGAAGTCCAACGGCTGATTCTCGGCACTGGCCCCGTGCAATTGATATAAATTTTTCGCCAGCGCGCCCATGGGTGTGGAGGAAGCGCTGGTCGCGGCAGCATCCATGGCAAGCCCCAGGTCTTTCAGCATCAACGCCACGCTGAAGCCACCGGCATACCCATTGGCCGCGGGTACATTTTCCATGGCACCGGGGTAAGGGTTGTAATTAGCCAGGGACCAGTTATTGCCAGAGCTCGCGGTCATGATCTCGCTCAATACCCTGGGGTCTAACCCTTTATCGACGCCGAGCTGCAGCGCCTCGGCGGTGCCTGTCATATGAATCGCCAGCAGCAGATTGTTACAAATTTTTGCCACCTGCCCCGCCCCTGCTGCACCGGCGTGGAAAATCTTAACCCCCATCGCCTGCAGTGGCGCACGCGCGGCATCAATTACCGCCTCCTCACCCCCGCACATAAAGCACAAGCTGCCCGCTTGAGCAGCGGCGGTACCGCCGGAAACCGGCGCATCGATAGCGCGCAGGCCCCGCTCACGCGCAGCCTCAGCCACAAGGCGAGCATCTTCCGCAGAAATAGTGGAGCAATCGATAACCAAAGTATTTGCAGGAAGCCTCTGTAACAGACCCTCCTCACCCAGGTAGAGCCCCTTCACGGCCTCGCCACTGGGCAGCATAGAAATCACAATGCCGGCACCATCAACGGCCTGCACAGAAGAGTCACAGGGTGTGCAGCCATCCCGCCGCGCCTGCTCCAGTGCTGTAGAATTCAGATCGAAAGCCGCTACCCTGTAACCGGCTTTCACCAGATTGGCAGCCATTGGGCCACCCATATTACCCAGACCAAAAAAGGCTATTTTTTCCATAAATGCCACTCCATATTTTGTTGTTGGTATCCCGCGCGTAAAGCGGCCCGGGTCGCTTTATAAATCCGCAAGCGGATGCGCCCCGCTCCATGGCGCCGCAAAGCAGTCCGCCAGCTGTTGTGGAATAATCTCCGTCAAGTACTGAGGTCGCCATTTAGGCGCGCGATCCTTATCGACCAACAGGGCCCGCACCCCCTCTTTAAAGTGGCCACTGGCACACAGGTTCACCGCGAGTACCAACTCCATGCGGAACACATCAGCGAGAGACCGATGGCGCGCGCGGCGCAACTGTTCCCACACCACCCAGGGTGTCAGCGGTGAGCCGCCGGCCAGTGTGGTTGCGGCGCGCTGCAGCCACTTATCCTCACCCTGGTAAGTGCTGATTGCCGCACAGACCTCAGGCAGACTGGCAAAATCCGTGAGTTGCTGGATCTGGTCAAAGTGCTCGCGTAGCACCGACTCGGGCCGCTGCAAAACGGGGAGCTCCTGGAGCTTAAGGCAGTGGCTGATTAATTGATGGTTAACATCGCTATCGAGTGAATATTCCAGTTCAGCCAGCGCGGCCAAAACGGGCTCACGCCGCGCCTGGGCAATAATGCGGTCGGCCATACCGACAAACAGGGCATCCGCACCGTTAAACTGGGCCCCGGTCAATCCCAGGAAAAGGCCCAGGCGACCGGGCATACGATTTAAAAACCAACTGCCACCCACATCGGGAAATAAGCCAATCGTGATTTCCGGCATCGCCATTCGCGTGGTTTCAGTGACGATACGGTGGCTGGCGCCGGCCATAATGCCGATCCCCCCACCCATAACGATACCCCCACCCCAAACCACGATCGGTTTGGTATAAGTATGGATTTTGTAATCCAGGCGATATTCGCGAGAGAAGAAATCACTAGGGTAGCTATAGTCCGGGCTCTCGCCGTAGGCTGCCGACTGCTCGTACAACGCAACCACATCGCCGCCGGCGCAGAGGGCCTTGTCGCCACTGCCATCGATCCACACCGCAGCCACCTCATCATCCCTAGCCCAATCATCCAATTGTGCCGAGAGTCGATCAATCATCTGCAGATTCAACGCATTCAGCGCCTTGGGCAGGTTGAGGGTCGCGATCGCCAATGCGCCGCGCCGGGAGAACAATACCGGGGAGTCCTGATCCATTGCTTTCTATCTTATTGCACTTGTACTAGTTAGCGTCGCAGTTAATCACATATCAGATTCGGCGTCAGCCACACGCGGGTACAGTGGCGACAAGCGCTGGGGTGCGGTTGCACTTTTTACGCAAACTGATAAGTTGCGCGCAAATTCTGACCGATTCCAACACCCATTACGGAAGCTCAAATGGCCGAATACGTATACACCATGAACCGGGTGGGCAAAGTAGTGCCCCCCAAGCGCGAGATCCTCAAGGACATCTCTCTATCCTTCTTCCCCGGCGCCAAAATTGGCGTACTGGGCCTAAATGGCGCCGGTAAATCCACCCTACTGCGTATTATGGCTGGGGTTGATCAGGACTTTAACGGCGAAGCCCGCGCCATGCCCGGTATCAAAGTGGGCTACCTGCCCCAGGAACCCCAGCTCGACGCCAGTAAAACCGTGCGTGGCAATGTGGAAGACGGTGTGCGCGAAGCCATCGACGCCCTCGCAGGCCTGGAGCAGGTCTACGCGGATTACGCCGAGCCCGACGCCGACTTCGATGCCCTGGCGAAAAAACAACAGCAATTCGAAGACATCATCCAGGCCTGGGATGCCCACAATCTGGAGCACCGCCTGGAAGTCGCGGCAGATGCCCTGCGCCTGCCCCCCTGGGACGCCGACGTTAACAATCTATCTGGTGGTGAAAAGCGCCGTGTGGCCCTGTGCCGGCTGCTGCTCTCCCGCCCCGATATGCTACTGCTGGACGAACCCACCAACCACCTGGATGCCGAATCCGTATTCTGGCTGGAGCGCTTCCTGCACGACTTCACCGGCACCGTAGTAGCCATCACCCACGACCGCTACTTCCTCGACAACGTCGCCGGTTGGATTCTGGAACTGGACCGCGGCCACGGTATTCCCTGGGAAGGTAACTACACCACCTGGCTGGAACAGAAAGAGAAGCGTCTAGAGCAGGAACAGCGCGGCGAGCAGGCCCGCGCCAAAGCCATGCAAAAAGAACTGGAATGGGCCCGACAGAATCCCAAGGGTCGCCAATCCAAGAGCAAGGCTCGTCTCGCTCGCCTCGAGGAAATGCAATCCCAGGACTTCCAGTCCCGCAACGAAACCAACGAAATCTATATTCCGCCCGGTGAGCGCCTCGGCGACAATGTGATTGAATTTAAAGGGGTGAGCAAAGGCTTCGGCGAACGTCTGTTGATCGACGATCTCACCTTTCGCGTACCCAAAGGTGCGATTGTGGGCATTGTCGGCGGTAACGGCGCCGGTAAATCCACCCTGTTCCGCATGATTACCGGCACTGAACAGCCCGACTCCGGCGAAATCAATATTGGTGAGTCCGTCAAGGTCGCTTATGTGGAGCAGGGCCGCGAGAACCTGGATGATAGCAAGACCGTATGGGAAGCGATCTCCGACGGCCACGATATGCTAAAGATCAACAACTACGAAGTGGGCTCACGCAACTTTGTTGGCCGCTTTAATTTCAAGGGTGGGGATCAGCAGAAGCGCGTAGGTGAACTTTCCGGCGGTGAGCGCGGACGCCTGCACCTGGCCTACACCCTCAAGCAGGGCGCCAACGTACTGCTACTCGACGAACCTTCCAACGACCTGGATATCGAAACCCTACGCGCCCTGGAAGAGGCCCTGCTCAACTTCCCCGGCTGCGCCCTGGTAATCTCACACGATCGCTGGTTCCTGGACCGCGTAGCTACCCATATCCTCGCCTATGAGGGTGAGAGTGAAGCGGTTTTCTTCGAAGGCAACTACACCGAGTACCACGAAGACTTTGTACAGCGCAAAGGGGAAGACGCCGCACCACATCGGATGCATTACAAAAAGCTGAAGACCTAAAAATAAAAAGCCCGCGTAAGCGGGCTTTTTATTAAAATACAGAAGCTTTATCTTCAACAATATTAGGTTAGCAAACTATTATGAATTACAAACCTATTAAAGCGACGCAGATGAAGGATACACATTCAGTGCCATTTAAGACCTAAGGGTTCCCTTCATATCAAGATATTTAGCCTCAAGCATTTACAGTCAAAATATTAATTTTCTGGCAGTGCAATAACTGCATCAGGGCCAGCCATAATATCAGTTTCAGTATGCATGTCGCATCTCCTTATAAAAGTTAAACACCGTCCAAAACAAACCATAGTTAGGGACAAGGCGTAGCTTAACGCGAATTTAGCCTCGCACACCATAATTAAACGAAAATTATGGGTGAGCAATCACAAATAAACTGTTCAAATTTTTTCGCACACACTGGAACACCTGTCTCAAGTTCTCGAAATCCAATGCTGCAAAACTCTCATCCATCACCATTGATTTTGCAGAATTTTCCAGGCTACAAATAAGTGGCTCATTTCCCTGTGAGACAAACGCCAACCTATTTCCCCATCTGTCTGCAGCTTACCTGCGGGCATTTTTTATAATGGCGCCAGCCCTAGCTCATCATAAATACTGTAAGCCCGAATACGCTTTCCTGATTTCGTAGCCATTAATCGCCCTTTGATTCGGTTAATAGGTTAAATAAGAAGGAATCACCAAGTACATGATTTTCATGAAATTGGGGGAGACTGAGGCGACTAACCCGCACCAATGTTTCACGCCGATACTGGCTCGATCGTACCCATTAATGAGTAGAAGCCCATTATCCGGTTTTTGAACACCAGTAATTACATTCACCAAAGTAGATTTACCAGAAACGGAAGCACCTTGAAGAAGCAGGCGGCCTCCCGGATAAATACTCAGGTTACAATCCTCTAGTGCCGCCTTATCTTTACTGGGACAACAAAAGTACAAGTCACGGATATAGCACAAGAGCTGCCTAGATTCCCATAACAACCGACACACTTGGCAATAGCGAGAGAGGTCAGCTGGCTGTAGGCTAGTAAGCTTCCAC
>NZ_CANMKV010000002.1 GCF_947498635.1 uncultured Microbulbifer sp.
AGGCTCTTTGCAAAGTACGCTGCGGCCTTTTTTAAGATCGCCAGCTCCTCTGCCTGCTCAGCCAGCTGCCGCTTTAGTCGAGCATTTTCTGTGGCCAGTTCTCTCTCGGCATCCCCTCGGCTCTGATGTAACTTAGCCTTACTTCGCCATCCGTAAATCTGGGAAGGATGCAAGCCAAGCTGTTTAGCGGCAACGCTTACTCCGACCTTGAGTGCCAGTGCCAGGGCATCTTTTCTATATTCCTCTGAGTATTGTTTACGAGTGGTTTTGGTTGGTTTACTTGATCTTGTCATAGAGCACCTCTGCTGCGTAGTTTATCGCTTAAGAGAGTGTCCGTCGTTGGTGGGCAGGATCAGAAAGTACGTTATCGAGGTTTAGAAAAAACACACAGCGTTTTTTTCTGCTGGCCAACTTTACCAAATTATTAGTTGGGAAAAAAATCGGCGGCTCTAAGGTCAGTGTATCTTAAATCTTCTGCATGCAGATTTAAGATAGTAAAAATGGAGATGGCTGGACATAAGAACTGGAGCTTCGAACAAAAAATAACCATTTTTAGTTATGTGAAACGTGATATGAGGCTAAAGGTTAATTTTTCAGAGCATCCCTAGATCTAAATTAAAGTTATTGGACTTTTAAAGATAACATCTTATTAGTAATGACCTTCGCTCAAAAGAAGACAGCCCCTCCTGTTTAGTTAGCATTGGGTAAACAGACATCGATAAGTAATTCAAAGTGATTGAAACTAGAGAGCGTAAAACAATGACAAACAGCAGGATCTGTAGCATAACCCGAAGAGCACACTATGAAGACCCTTAAACTAATTGTTGCCGTTGGACTCCAAGGTAACAGTTACTGGCTGATTTTGACAAAATCAAAAACCGCTTAGTCTAAGACATATCCCGTAGAGAAATTATTTATCAACAACGGACTCATTAAAGCAAAAAAACTCACAAAACCTCATCTCAAGCAAAATATCCCCCCCCCAGAGGAACAAAAATTAGCCAGAAAATTAAGATTTAATCCGCTAAACATCTGATGTTGTGACTAATAAGCTGTCACAATAGTTCCAAAACGCTCTAAATTGATTTAAAGTCAGCATCGACAGGTTATCTTGTATACACCTAATAACCACAAAAGCACCTTAAGTATAAAAGGTTCCACTATGATCAAGACCAAACTGAGCGTTGCCATTGCAGCACTGGGCACCATCGCCAGCTCTGGCGTTTTCGCCCAGGAATCCATTCCCGGGCCAGAGGTTGAGGAAGTAGTTGTTACTGGCTCCCGCATTGCGCGTGACCCCCTATCCACTACCGGTCCTATCACTCTGGTTGACTCTGAAGCCATCCAGCGTTCCGGTGTGGGCACCATTGATGAGCTGCTCAACCAGCTTCCATCTATGGGTACTACCGGTATCAATGCTAATGACAACAACGGCGGTGCTGGTCTGTCATTTGTGGACCTGCGTAACCTGGGTTCTGCACGCACCCTGGTACTGGTGAACGGCCGTCGCTTTGTATCCTCCAGCTCCGGCGTGAGCTCTGCAGTGGATATGAACAATATCCCAGTAGATATGATTGACCGTATTGAGGTTCTGACCGACGGCGCCTCTGCTGTTTATGGCTCTGATGCGGTCGCCGGTGTGATCAACGTTGTACTGAAAGACTCTTTCGACGGTGTTCGTGTTAACGCCCGTGCGGGCGCCACCGAAGCGGGTGGGGGCGAGAATGGCGAGCTGTCCATTACCTTCGGTAAGGAATTCGATCGCGGTCAATTTATTGGTAATTTAACCCACAGCAAGCGTGATGAAATTACTTACAAAGACCGAGACTGGGCAGGATTAACAAGTGCTGTAGCTGCCACAGGTTCCTTATTCACCAAATATGGTGATGATGGGGCTTACACCATCAAGGAGGGCGGTACTGAGCTTGGAGATTACACCCCTTACGATATTGGCCAGTATATGTGGCTCTCTGGTGCTATGGAGCGTACCAGCTTAACAGGAAGCGGTACCTTCTCGCTCACCGACTCTATCGAGCTTTATGGTGAAGGCTCCTATACCCTTAAAACCACTAACCAGCAAATGGCCGCTCAGCCGTTATACACGGGTAATGGTTTAGCCTTAACCACAGACCATCTTCCTGCCGAAATTCAGTCACAGCTGGCAGAAGCTTGGGATGAAGCAGAGAGCCAATACCAAATTAAGCTGGCGGAGTACGAAGCCGCTAACGCAAAGTGGGAAGAGCTGGGTAAACCCGATGGACTCGAGCCTGAAAAACCCACACCTTCCCATGGTGATAATTGGTCTGATGGTGTCTCCTCTATTCTTGTTCGCCCCGTAGACGCAGGAACCCGTGACTCAGAACAAAAAACGGAAACCTTCCGTATCCTCGGCGGAGCACGTGGCGACCTGAATAATGGCTGGGGTTGGGACACCTTCTTAAGCTATGGCAAAAATGAAGGTGAAAACACCTTGGACAACGCCATCAGCAAAACAAAGCTACAGGAGATTCTCGACGGCACCAGTGGCATTGATGAAGAGAATATTCAATTCTTCGGCGGTCTCAGTGATGAAGTAGCCAACTACATCGGCTACACCGACTATGAAGATAATGAATATGAAATGATCAACTTCGGCGCCAGTCTGACTGGAGACATCGAAGCTATTCAGTTCCAGGGTGGCGCACTAGGTTTTGCGACTGGTGTTGAGTACCGCAAAGAATCTGGCGAGTTCAATCCAAGTGTAGAAACCCAAAGTGGTGACACTTTTGCCAATAAGCAGGAAGCAACTTCCGGTGATTTTGCCGTTACCGAGGTCTTTGCGGAGTTTAACCTGCCAATTTTGTCCGGGGCCAGGTTCGCAGATGAACTCTCAGTTGATGCGGCTATACGCTACTCCGACTACGATACTTTTGGCGGCCAAGCAACATACAAAGTTGGTGCCGTTTACGCACCGACAGAAAACTTGCGTTTCCGCTCCAGTCTATCTACCGCTTTCCGTGCACCTGGAATCTATGAACTCTATAGTGGCACCGCCCAGAGTTACCCATCACTAACAGACCCTTGTATCACTGATGATAAGGCTAACCCTAAAGGTCGCGGAGATAACTGTGATTCACAGCAAGTTTCCAAGACTGTAGTACAGGTAGGCAGCCAAATTCCGGTAAACATTGGCGGCAATGCTGACTTGCAGCCTGAAGAGTCAACCAGTTTCACAGCCGGTGTTGTGTGGACCCCAGCATTTACTGAAGATTTATCCATTACCTTGGACTACTTCAAGATAAAAGTTGAGGACGCAATCCAGTCTCCCGACCTCCAGCAAATACTGGACGATTGTTACCGTAACGAAGGCAAAGAGGCTGCCTGTAACTTGATTACCCGCCAGAATAATAACGATATCATCGACATAAATGGCCAAAAGATGAATGTTGGTGAAATCAATACCAGTGGTATCGATATCGATGTAGTACAAAATTTCCACTATGACGCCGGTAAGCTTGCCCTGCGCGCGCAGGCTACTCACCTACTTGAATATGAAGAGTACAATTCCCAAACGGGTAGTACTACTGACTACCTGGATAAAATCGAAGATACATCAGGTGCTTATACCAAGTGGCGTGGCTTGGCGAGCGCAACCTGGTACGCCGATAACTGGGACTTTGGCGCAGATGTCCAGTACATCGGTGATGGCCATAGCAAAACGTTGAATATGCCCTCCCACACTTACCTGAACCTAAAGGCAGGTTGGGATGTTAGTGAAGCTATGCGTTTAAGCGCAGGTATCGACAACGTAACCGATCGCGATCCATCCTATACCGCAATCAATGATGTGAATAGCTTCGATACCAATAGCACTTACGACGCCCAAGGCCGCTACGCATGGGCTGGTGTTACTTACCAGTTCTAAGTAACGACTCTCTAAGTCGAAAGTAAAAAGGGGCCATCTTGGCCCCTTTTTTGTTGGTAACGGTGTATTCGGGAGTGCCCCGCCCGATTGACCTTACCTATTTAGTCCAAGTAAGGATTTATTCACTCTCGATCACTAAGTGCAACTTACGTTGATACGCATTAACGGTTGAAAGACTAGTTACCCGCGAAAAAGCCTCTTCAAAGCTCTGTCGCGATGCGGCCATGTCACCGAGCTGATATCGAGTTAAACCAAGTAGAAAGTGGAAACGATGATCGTCCTCATGGCGTGAAACAGCTTTGCGCAGACGGCGCTCGGCGCGCTTGAAGTCCCCCTGCTCATAGGCGTCTCGTGCTTGGTAGAAAAGGAAGTAGGGATTGCGCTCCCGGTGGAAGCGGGCACGCTTGGCGTAGAGGTCGGCCAGTTCAGCTTTGCCATTGTAGCGGTGTAGCCTCTCCAGATTACTGATGGCAACGAGATTACTGCTTTTTAAATGAAGGGCCTGCAGGTAGCTCTGTTGTGCTTCGCGCATAAAACCGAAATGGCTGTACATGGCCCCCAAATTGGCCCATAGGTCACTTCTCTGCGGGCGTAACTCTAGTGCTTTACGCAGGTATAAAAAGGCCTGCTCCCTCTCGCCTGCACGCATTAATTCGACCCCACGGTTGCTGTAGTAAAGAGCGAAGGCCGTCGTGTCATCCAGGGTGTGCTGATCATAGGCGGAATCATAAGCAGAGAGGTTAAAGTCGATCACGCGACGGCCACGGGCGCTTTCCGACACCATATTCACATGGCGATAGACTACAAAGGTCTCGGCGTCGTCATGACTCCAAACCGGGGGGACTGCCACCTGATTAAAAGAGGCTTCGGCCCCTAGCTCCCTCGCCATCGCGACCATCATCAGAGTAAATGCCAAACAATTTCCCCGCGCTTGGCGGTAAGTCTCCATGGCGGTGAGAGTACTGCTTTCGTCGTATTCAACGGTAAAGTCGCGCTGCTCAAAGGCGCGAATCAATGCCGCCAAGCGGCTTTGTGGACTGGCGCTTGGAGCCAGCGCTCTCAAGTAGGCTCGTACATCGGAATCTAATCCCAGAAGATCCTCTTGTGGCAACTCCTTCATAGAGACGGTTCTGCCAAGCAAAGCTTCGCCACTCAAGGCTCTATCCAAGTCAATTGGATGGTTATCAGTGGAGGGCATGCTGACACAAGCGGTAAAAAACAAGCTCAGACTGAGTAGCAATAGGGTTTTCATTGTTATTTTCCCCTTAATATCCTTTGTTATTCAGGATTTAACACTTATCAGGCAGCAATGGAAGCACCCTATTAGCAATTCTCTAAATTGTCTCACAACGGTTCGCCTGTAAATTAGACAGCTGGTAAACTCTGGAGATTGCTTTGGAGGCTAGCGCGCTAGTTTCAATCACCGAGCTCAACGAGTAAGACTCTCTCGTAGCTAAGAATGGAACTGGTTAGCGAAAGTATCCTGAAACAATATCTTGAGGGGATATAGTTTCCCCTGAATAGACGAGAGGACCGAATGGTCACAGTGAGCCATTGCTCAGGATCAATAGAGATGTACCCGGTATGCCCCTGCATACCCTACTAGAGCTATAACAACTGGAAATTCAGCTTATGTCGTCGAACGCACATCAGAATGGGGGAGGCTTTTTTGGTCACCCAAAAGGGCTTTCCACGCTTTTCTTCACCGAAATGTGGGAGCGAATGAGTTACTACGGTATGCGCGCCCTGCTCGTACTGTTTATGACCGCCAGCTTGCAAGAAGAAGGGTTAGCCTTCACTGTTGCTGCGGCAACGGCTATTTATGGTCTTTACACCGGTGCCGTCTACTTCCTTGGTCTGCCCGGTGGCTGGATTGCGGATCGCCTACTCGGTGGTCAGCGGACGATATGGTACGGCGGCATTATCATTATGTGCGGCCATATCGTTCTGGCAATCCCGACTGATAGCAGTTTCTTTATTGGCTTGATCCTGGTTGCTTGCGGTACTGGTTTACTCAAACCCAATATCAGTGCCCTGGTCGGCCACCTCTATCAGCCCGATGATGTTCGCCGCGATAGTGGCTATGCGCTCTACTATATGGGCATCAACATCGGCTCCATACTCGGTTATGCAATTTGTGGATACTTTGGCGAAAATGTCGGCTGGCACTGGGGCTTTGGCGCCGCAGCAGTCGGGATGGCAGTCGGCCTAGTCCAGTACCGCAGGACCATTGGCAATCTTGGTGATGCCAGCCTGGCACCAGAGAATCCCTTAGCGCCAGAGAAGGCCAAGCTCGCATGGCGAGTCATTGGCGTAATCGCTATCGCTGTAGCCCTGATCACTGGTCTGGCTATGAATGGCACTATCACTATCAACCCAACCGTCATGGCCCAGTATGTCGCCGTGGCCTTTACCCTGACCTTCCTGGCCTATTTCGGATTCATCTACTTCGGCGGCAAGCTGAGCGCTTCCGAGAAAAAGAAAATGTGGGCCCTGTTCCTGGTTTGTGTGGCCTCTACCTTTTTCTGGTCAGGCTTCGAGCAGGCTGGATCTTCTCTTAACCTGTTCGGCCGCGATTACACTGACCGCCTGATCGGCTCCTTTGAGATGCCAGCATCCTGGCTGCAAAGCTTCAACTCACTATTTATCATTACCTTATCGCCTTTCTTCGCCGCTCTGTGGATTAATCTCGGTAAACGAATGATTACTCCCTCCTACGGGCTCAAGTGTGCGATTGGTCTTATCATCATGGCCAGCGGCTTCCTGGTCATGTTCTTCGCGGCTCAGTATGCTGCCGAAGGATTGAAAGTTGCGCCTTACTGGTTGGTCACAACTTACTTCCTGCACACTGTTGGTGAGCTTTGCCTGAGCCCAGTAGCATTGAGTGCAGTGAGCAAGCTGTCTCCACGCCGCTTTGCTGGACAGATGATGGGTGTCTTTGTACTGACCTACTCCATTGGCAATATCTTCTCAGGCCTACTGGCCGGACACTTTGATCCTAGCAATGTCGCCGAAATGCCAAGCTTGTACCTACAAATCAGTCTGTTTACCATCGGCGTAGGCATCATTCTCGCCCTGATCAGCTTGAAGTCGAAGTATTGGGAGAGTGACACCGGCGAGGCCCAACAGGCAGCCCCTTCTGGAGCAGGCACTAAAACTGCATAGAGCTCACTAGCAATCGTGCCTAAGAAAATAAAAAGCCGCTGTTCTCAGCGGCTTTTTATTTTTGAACATCAAAACCTATCCCCAGAATAAAATCTGGTACTAGCCAGTGATTAAGTTGTAATTTTCCCAGATAAAGTGAATCCCGATCGCAAAAAGCAATAAAGCAAAGCAAAGCTTCAACCGTGCGGCTGAGAATCGGTGGGCCAAGCTCGCGCCTAATTTGGCAAAAAATACACTGGTCAGAACAATCCCCAAAAAAGCTGGCCAATAAATATAACCACTGCTCCAGCTTGGTAGTAACCTGTTACCCCATCCCTGTACAACAAAACTAAGTGACCCGGAAATTGCAATCGGCAAGCCAAAAGCAGCAGACGTACCAACCGCTTGCTGCATAGCTACACGAAAATGTGACAGGTAGGGCACAACAAGAGCTCCCCCACCAATACCAAAGATGGCAGCAAGCCAGCCGATGCCCCCTCCCGAACACAATAGCGGGAGTGAACCTGGCAGATTGGCTTCACCATCTACTAACTCTCCTGAATGCAAACTCCCCAATCCCATGCGGAAAGCCATTACTATGGCGAAAATACCTATAAACAGCTGCAGCCAGGCGCCAGGTAATAAATCCGCCGTAACGCCGCCGAGCCAAGAGCCAAAAAGTATCCCCGGAGTCATGACCCAAAATAAGTGCCAATCCACTGCACCCTTTGCGTTATGGGCCCATACAGAACTGATGGAAGTCACGATAATAGTGGCCAGCGAGGTCCCCACAGCCATATGGGTCAACACTTCAGGAGAGACACCTGTAGCAGAAAAAATTAGTACCAGTGCCGGAACAATAATCAGGCCTCCGCCAATCCCCAGAAGACCTGCCGCAGTGCCAGCAACTGCACCGAGTAAAAGGTAAATGAATAAAATATCCATATCGTTTTAGTTTAGCCGCAAAAAACGATACGACTAATCACCCAATTATTTGGAGGGGATTGCTCCATATTTAAGGAGCCAGAAGACAATTGGATAAATGACCAAAACACCCCAAATAACTCCTGTCATTTCAAGAGCTTCAATCAAATAGCTGTACCATAGAGGCACTTTTTTATTAGGGTAAGCGAGTAGCCTTATGAAACGAGTAGATTACTATTGAGCCAAATAAAACGCCCACCGATGATACAGAGCAACACCGCAAAACCATGCTTTAACCACTTTGCCGGAAGACGGTGAGCCAGATTGGCGCCCAAGCGGGCAAAAATAGTGCTTGTTGCAACAATGCCCAAAAAGGCCGGCCAATAGATATAGCCGCTACTCCAGCCAGGTAATAGGATGTTGCCCCAGCCCTGCACCGCAAAACTCAGAGCGCCCGCTAGAGCAATAGGCAAACCACAGGCTGAGGATGTGGCAACCGCACGCTGCATTTGCACCCGGCAGCGGGATAGAAATGGCACCGTGAGTGAACCCCCTCCAATACCAAAAATCGCAGAGGCCCAGCCAATTCCAGCTCCGGAAAGAATCATTATGGGAGCGGCCGGTATATGGCCTACCCCCTCTGCCGCCTCGTTGTGCCGCAAGCCGCTCAACCACATGCGAGCGGCAATAATAATGGCAAAGATACCAATTAATAATTGCAGCCAGGCGCCGGGCAGCCACTCCGCCGTAACGCCTCCAAACCAAGAACCAAGGAGAATACCGGGAGTCATCATCCAAAATAAGCGCCAATCCACTGCGCCTTTTTTATTATGTGCGCGTACGGAGCTGATGGAGGTAATGATAATAGTTGCGAGAGATGTCCCCACCGCCATGTGGGTAAGAATATCCGAGGATATACCCATTGCAGTAAAAACCAGTACCAGTGCTGGAACAATAATCAAGCCACCGCCCACCCCAAATAGACCGGCAATAGTTCCAGCCGCAGCCCCCACCAAGAGATATACAAGTAAGGTTTCCATCCAATCCCTATCCTTACGAAGTCGCGAACACTGAGGACAGCCCTGCTTTGATTAAGAGTTCTTTATAAAGAGCATGGAAAGCGTTTTCGAGGCATTAATACCCTCGAGCTTCGACGGTAAGCCAGTCAAACCCGTCTTGCTGGCAAGCAAAAATACAGTTTTCAACACTTTCCAGCATTTCAGCCAAAGCGGAGCGGGCAAGTTCCAGCGAATTGTTTTTCTCGCTAATATGGGCAACTACCAAATGTTGAAGCTGCTCGTAACCCACGCGCTGTAGAAACCCCGCAGCCTGCTGGTTACTGAGGTGTCCATAAGCACCGCCCACCCGCCTCTTTAAAGAAGGAGGATAAGGTCCTTGGGCCAACATCTGAGGGTCGTGATTAGCCTCCAGAACCAGCGCATCGCACCCGGCAAAATGGGACTCTACGTGGGGAGTCACCGTGCCGAGGTCAGTCAAAAGACCAAGGCTGCTCCCGCGGCTGCGAAATACATACTGCGCAGCCTCTCTAGCATCGTGAGGCACGGCAACAGGTGTTACCTGGATATCGGCAACCACAAATGGCTGATGTCCCTCAATCAGATGTACTTGCGGCAGTTTGCCGATATCGCGGGCGCGGAGTGTTCCGGGGGTCAGGTAAATTGGCAGGCCATATTTACGCGCAAGCGGCGCGACACCAGAGAGATGATCGCTGTGCTCATGAGTGACCAGTATTGCCGTGAGGTCAGCAGGTGACATGCCGAGCCTCAACATGCGTCGCTCAGTTTGCTTGATCGTAAAGCCGCAGTCTACAAGGAGACATTGGTCACCACTGGCGACCAATGTACCGTTACCCTTACTGCCGCTTCCCAGAGAGGCGAAGCGCAAGCCCATTAAATCAGATTCTGCTGAATGGAAAGCAGCAGCTGGGAGGCCTTATTGCGTGAGAGAGGCTGGCCACGGGTATCGCGGACACGCACTTCGATTTCATCATTTTTGCCGCGAATCATGATCAGGTAGCCGGGGTAGTCGTCTTCGGGGACAGCGCCCACACCCAGCCCTTTAATTTCCTTGAATAGGGCCGGCTCACTTTCTACCGTGGGATCAATACCAGCGAGAATCTGCTGAAGAGTTACCTGGTCAGCGCTCTCGGCCAGCTCATCATCCTGTTTGGACTTTTTCCCCCAGGAGAACCAACCGCCGTCATCTTCTTCACTCTCCGCCAACTCGCGCTCTTCATCATAGGTGACGTAGAAAAGACCAATATCGGAGTCCTCGCGATGCAGGCGATAGGCGCCGGCGTTCACTGCGTGGGCAACCGTAGCCCAGGCGCGGTCCATTTCGAGACCCATAGAAATATAGGGCTCGTGTCCAACCGGTTCTTGCAGCTGCACTTTTACGGAGCTACCACCGATCGCCTGAGCCACCAGAGAAGCGGAGGCACCAGCAGTATCGGCAGCCAGGGCCGTGGACATTTCGTCGATCATCCAGCCCTCCCGTTCGGGACTGACAGAGCGCTCTGGCCAATTGACCGAACCACCTACCGGCGAATCGACGCCTACGGACAGGTGGCGCACATGGACTTCCGTGGTATCTGGCTGAACCCCGGTTTCGATCTGCAGACGGTATTTATCTTTGGTATCCGGACTTTCGTCGAAAGTCATCCAGGCGGTTTCCATAATACCGGTACTGGCGTCAGACATTTCCACTCGCAAGCCTGAGCTGCGAAGAAAATAGTGCAATTGAGGCCAGACCTCTTCCGGGGGCTGGGAAACCAATACCCAGCGATTGCTGCCCAGCTTCTGAATTTTTACCCGCTCCAGCCCCGCATTAACAGATATCGCCTGGGGACGCGGTACTTCAAAGTCGCCGCCCTCTAAGCCATTTGCGGCGATCTGAGGAATCTCATAGAGCTCTTCCTGATGTTTGGTATTGATACCTTCAGGGATTTGTAGGGGGGTCAGGCTATCTGCCTGCTGGTAATCGTTACTGCGATCGCGAAAATAGCCATCGTTGCCGAACACACCACAACCCGCCAGGGTGAGACTGGAAATACAGAGCGCGGCTCCAACGGTCAATTTGTTCATTAAAGCTTTCCTGATTAATTCACGATTCGCAGGTTCATAGTACGCCGGCACTGCGCAGAGCCTCGCGCACTGTAGCATGATGCTCGGGGGAGAGACTGGTCAGCGGCAGGCGGATACCGCCATCCATACGGCCCATCTCCCTGAGAGCCCATTTCACCGGTATCGGGTTGGACTCCAAAAACAAAACTTTGTGCAATATTTGAATACGTTGATCTATGGCCCACGCCGTCTCGGCATCATCAGTCAACGCGGCCTCGCACATCTGAGCCACCGCCGCCGGAGCCACATTGGCCGTCACACTAATATTGCCCTGCCCGCCCATCAGTATGAGCTCCATCGCAGTGCTGTCATCCCCGGAATAGACAGCAAACCCCTCTGGTAGAGTATCCAATAAAACTCTAGCGCGCTCCAGGTCACCGGTGGCCTCTTTGATTCCGATGATATTACTCACCGCGGCCAAGCGCTGAACCGTCTCGGGCAGCATGTCTACGGCAGTACGACCGGGTACGTTGTAGAGAATTTGCGGGATCGCCACCGCCTTGGCAATCGCGCGGTAATGCTGGTACAGCCCTTCCTGGCTCGGCTTGTTGTAATAAGGGGTCACCAGTAGGCAGGCATCGGCGCCACAGCGGGTAGCGTTTTCGGTTAAATCGATAGCCTCGGCGGTAGAGTTGGCGCCAGTTCCCGCAATTACCGGAATACGCCCCGCAACCTGATCCACCACCCGGCGGATAACCTCAATATGTTCATTGACATCGAGCGTCGCGGACTCCCCGGTAGTGCCCACGGCAACCAGCGCACGCGTGCCCTGCTCGATATGCCACTCAACCAGGTTGTGCAAACTGTCCCAGTCCAAGCTTCCGTCTGCGTACATTGGGGTGGCCAGGGCCACCATACTGCCGGTAAACATCCTCACTCCTTAATTATCGCGCTCGGCCTGGAATAGCACCGCCAGAGTCGAACCAGTATGTTACTTAGGGCGCAGAATCTATGCCAGTGCGACTAAGTCGCCACTTTTCTGCGCTTCTTTTTCTTCTTGCGCACCCCTTCGTACACATTGGTCGCTCCCTCTGGGCGGGTCTTAAAGCGGCGGTGCACCCACATATACTGCTCGGGAGCCTCGCGGATACGGGCTTCAACGAAGCGGTTGACCAGAATTGCGTCCTGGAGTTCATCTCCAGAGGGAATTTCATCAATGGGGTCGTACACCTTAAGGCGGTAACCGGAGTTGTCATCCAATCGGGTAACAACATAGGGTACGACCCGCGCGCGACCCACACGTGCGAAGCGCGAAGTCCCCGTCACCGTCGCCGCAGGCACATCAAAAAGAGGCGCAAAAACCCCCTGTTTGATCCCGTAGTCCTGGTCCGGAGCATACCAGACGATCCGGCCACGTTGCAGGGCGCGCAGTACCCCCCGCACATCTTTGCGCTGGTAAACGCTGCCACCGCGGGTATGACGCTCGCGTCCCTTGCGCTGCATATAGTCGTAAACAGGGTTCTTGTGGGGCCGGTACATGCCATCCAGGGTCATGCAGGTACCCATCAGCGCCGCTCCAAGTTCCAGCGTGGTGAAGTGCATTGCCATCAGCAATACACCCTGCCCCTGGGTATGGATTTCCTGTAGCTGCTCCAGGCCCTCGATGACACAGCGCTTGCGCAGCCAGCGCGCCGAGCGAAACCAGGCCATGCCGGTTTCCATCAAGGCGATACCGCTGGACTCGAAATTGCGGTGCAACAGGACGGCGCGCTCGGTGTCGCTGAGTTCGGGAAAGCAGAGAGCCAGGTTGCGCTCGGCAATGGTTCGGCGGCTGGTGGCCAACCGGAGCATTGTCCGGCCAAAACCACGCCCCATCGCCAGTTGCCAGCGGTAAGGTAGTTGAGCCACCAGAAACCAAAGGCCAAACAGCAGCCAGGTCAGCCAGTACCGGGGGTGCAGCAGGGCCGCTCGAAAACGGGGTTTTTCCATCGGATTTCGCTACGAAACCGGCACCCAGGTGCCGGTCCAATCGGTTGAATTCGGCGTAGTATAACCCATGGAATACGGCACTGGCGCGAACAACTGGCTAGCGCCTAGATACATTAATGGCGTAGTAACGAGTCGAGCTCATCGACCGCGACGCACCAGTCAGAGTCTTCTTCTATGGCGCTCTGCAAAAACTGTCGCTGCCCCTCGCTCCAGAAGGATGCCGCGGACAGTTTCTCGTGCCGGTGCAGGTAGTGGGTAATCAAAAATTCGTGTATTTCCGCATCCTCTGAGGCCAGCCCAAGCTGGGCGAACAAATCATTGAGGGTGTGATGTCCGGTCGTCTCCATAAATGCTCCCCTGTTGTGTTCCCTTTCCGGTTTCGCAATTTTCTCTACCAATTATAGATAGCCCGGAACCCTCACTAAGGCGCGGGATTAGGGTTATCGCTGTGAACCGCCTCAATCGCAGTCAGCAGCTCTTCGCCAAGCCGCACATCGACACTGGCGAGGTTACTGCGCAGCTGATCCAGGGAGGTCGCACCGATGATATTGGAAGTCACAAACGGCTGTTGGTTGACAAATGCCAGGGCCATTTGAGCCGGGTTCAGGCCAAACTGACGGGCCAGCTCGACGTAGGCCGCGGTAGCGATGCTGCTGCGCTCCCCGGCATAGCGCTGGAAACGCTCGTACAAAGTGAGCCGCGCACCTGCGGGTTTTTCACCCCCCAAATACTTGCCAGAGAGCATTCCAAAGGCCAGTGGTGAATAGGCCAGCAAGCCACACTGCTCGCGCAGGGACATCTCGGCGCAACCGACCTCAAAGGTACGATTCAAGAGGTTATAGGGGTTTTGGATAGAAACGATACGTGGCTTGCCTAGAGTCACCGACTCCTTGAGATACTCGTGCATACCCCAGGGCGTTTCATTGGAAATACCGATATGACGGGCCTTGCCCAATTTCACCAGTTCTTCCAGTGCACTGAGAGTCTCGGCAATGGCGATACCCTCATCTGCGCTGTGCTGGTAACCGAGGCGCCCGAAGAAGTTAGTATGGCGCTCTGGCCAGTGCACTTGGTAGAGATCGATATAGTCGGTGCCCAACCTTTTAAGAGAGTGATCGCAAGCCTCCAATATTTGCTTGCGATTGAGCCTGGGCCCGGAACGCAGATGACCCACACCGGAGTTGGCCTCACCGCGCCCAGCCACCTTGGTGGCAATAATCAGCTGGTCGCGCCCCCCCCGAGCTGTGAGCCACCTGCCGATATACGCCTCAGTCCGCCCCTGGGTTTCAGGGCGCGGTGGCACCGGATACATTTCTGCGCAGTCGATAAAGTTCACCCCCTGGCTCAGGGCATAGTCCAGCTGCTCAGCGGCATCATCGGCATTGTTTTGCTCGCCAAAGGTCATGGTGCCCAGGCAGATCTGGCTGACTTTGAGGTTGCTAGTACCGAGCTGGCGGTATTCCATGGAGTCCTCCTCCGCACAAATAAACAGGGAATTATGCCCCGCGTCGCCACTGATGGGGTAGAGGGCTAGGGGAACTTCACAAGAAGAGAGGCGGCAAATAAATAGTGCCGCAGGAGGTTGGGGGTGGCATCGCCACCCCCAACAGCAGGGACCCTGGAATTGCCCCCGCAATGATCAGCTAAATTCGGCCTCAACTTGCGGGCTGGTCTCCGCATCGTAGTCGACTCCCGCGACCCCAAAACCAAATAACTTGAGGAAATCGGCCTGGTAACCTTTGTAGTCGGTCAGCTCAAACAGGTTTTCCGCGGTTACTTGCGGCCATAATTTCTCAATTTTTGCCTGAGTCTCCGAACGCAACTCTTTGTCGTCCATGCGCAGGCGGTTTTCCCCATCGAGGCGTGGAGTGTCGGTATAAAGCCCCTCGGTGTAGAGGCGATAAAGCTGTTCAATACAGCCTTCATGGGTACCCTCTTCCTTCATCACCCTGTAAATAAGGGAAATATACAGAGGCATCACCGGAATCGCAGAACTGGACTGGGTGACCAGGGCCTTGAGCACCGCTACGTTGGCCGCCGCCGGACTACTCTCGGTAATCGCTCTGGCTGCGCGGTCCAGATCCTCCTTCGCCTTGCCAATCGTCGCGTGGCCGTATATCGGCCAGGTGAGCTTTTCGCCGATGTAGGTGTAAGCCACAGTTTTGCAGTTATCGGACAGCACACCGGCTTCGCCAAGCGCCTGCATCCACAGCTCCCAGTCCTCACCGCCCATCACCTTCACGGTGTTGGCAATCTCTTCCTCATTAGCCGGATCCACCGTGATATCAGTGATTTCCAGCTTATCGGTATTCAGGTTTTTTGCCGTGTAGGACTCGCCAATGGGTTTCAGTACAGAGCTGTAGAGCTCACCAGTCTTGGGGTCTGTGCGGCGCGGTGAGGCGAGGCTGTAGACCACAAGATCCACCTGGCCCAGATCCTCCTTAATCATCTCCACCGCCTTGGCTTTTATGGCGTCGGAGAAGGCATCGCCATTGATACTCTTGGCATAGAGACCGGCCTTGTGCGCCTCGCTTTCAAAGGCCGCAGAATTGTAGTAACCGGCAGAAGCGGTGCGCTTCTCCGTGGGCGGTTTTTCGAAGAATACCCCCAGAGTCTTGGCGCCACTACCGAAAGCGGCGGTTATCCGCGAGGCCAGTCCGTAACCGGTGGAGGCACCCACAACCAAGACCCGTTTGGGGCCATTGTCGATCGCTGGCTGCGACTGAATGTACTCAATCTGTTCGCGCACATTGGCGGCACAACCCTGCGGGTGGGCATTGGTACAAATGAATCCGCGTACTTTCGGCTGGATAATCATCCTTACTGTCTCTCCCTTTGCACTTGGGGAATCGTGGTTATGTGATCACAGATACGCTGACCGCGCATCGGGAAAACTATGGCGTAAAAAGCGGCATATCGACGCCTGAGTCACACCGCTTCGCCATTCTAATGGTTGTGTCTCAGGAGTCCCATAGCGGCTTTTCCCTCCTGTTAACCGGGCTGTCCAGAATATCCCCCGTGGCGGCCAAAGTGGCTACAATCCCTCACTATTGTGACTCAATGCACTATTTTTGAGCTAGAAATAGAGATTCGCGCCACCTTTGAGCGCTAACCCTCTATTTATGGCACCATTTTTTCTTATTTCCTTGGCTACACTTTTTCTGGCTTGGCACGCTGTATGCAGAATTTATTTTGTGGGTACCGTGATCACCTCACCCAGGTGGCTTCCGCACCCTCGATTACCATCGGCTGTTAAACCTCAAGCTAGTTAAGGAAGGTTCGCGTGAAATACTACTCCCGTCACTGTGTAAAACCCGGCGATCTGAACCCAGCCCAGCGCCTGTTTGGCGGCCAGTTACTCGCCTGGATTGATGAAGAGGCGGCCATTTTCGCCGGCTGCCAGATGGGCACGCCTATGCTGGTGACCAAAATCATGTCTGAGATTGATTTCATCAGCCCGGCCTGCTGTGGCGATGTGGTGGAGTTTGGTTTTGAGGTCGTGGGCATCGGCCAAACCTCCCTGACCGTGCACTGCGAGGTGCGCAACAAACAGACCCAGCAACTCATTGTGCACGTAGAACAGATCGTATTTGTTGCGCTGGATGCCAACGGCAAACCCACGCCCCACGCCAAAGCTGGTATGACGCTGAAACAGGCACACAACGCCACGCAACGCGAGCGGGAGGTGCGCGAACGCCGGCTCGCCAGCTAGCCCCCCAACGGTAATAAGCACAGCTTCCGGGTGGCGGTACACAAATCCTTGCGTCTACCGCCATCGAACAGATTGTCACTGGGTTATGAAACGTTGAAAGATCGAGTTCAAAGCTTCCTCAGCGGCCTCGATTTCTCCAAACAAGCCCCCTGGCAACTGGCTGCACCCATGCCCGCTTAATCACTGGGAGCCCGCACCGAAAAGAACCATAAGGCGCCATCCACAAAACAGGTCATTAGTGTATGCTGGCGCGGATATACCTTGTCTGCAATGGGGTTTCCGCAGTTATGTCCAGTCTTCGCCAACACGGGTACCGCCTGTTATTACTGGCCATTTTCACTCTTGCCTGGTCCTGGGCCGCCTGGGAACCGCTGCATCCGGATGACTGGCTATTGGAAAATTACCTGGTCTTCGCCGCCCTGCCGATTATTTTACTCAGCACCCGTATTTTTCCTCTCTCCAATGTTTCCTACACACTGATCACCCTATTTATGTGCTTGCATGTGATCGGATCGCACTACACCTATGCCGAGGTGCCCTTTGGCGTCACCCTCGGCGAGTGGCTCGATACTGAACGCAATATGTACGACCGGCTTGTGCATTTCAGTTTTGGCTTATTACTGGCCTATCCAGCCCGAGAAATTTTGATTCGCCTCGCCGGCCTGCGTGGGTTTTGGGCCTATTTTTTCCCGGTGGATATCACTTTCGCCCTCTCTTCCATCTACGAAATTATTGAGTGGCTAGCCGCGCGCAGCGTGTCACCGGAACTCGGCATCGCCTTTCTCGGTTCGCAAGGAGATATCTGGGATGCACAAAAAGATATGCTGCTTGCGGGGCTCGGCGCCATATTGGCCATGTCCATCGTCCTCGCCCTGAACCTTTGGCTGAACGCCAATACTTGGCGGGACATTCGCAATAGTGTGCAGGTGCCCGCAGGGGATCGCACCCTCGGGGAGACCAAGCTCCTGCAGTGGTGGCGCAAGCGCCACGGCCACTAAAGCAGCCTCTCAGCCCCCATCGGCATAGGTTAACGGCAGGCGAGTTGTCTGCTTCATGGTTTCCATCACAAAACTGGAACTGACGTCGAAAAGGTCGGCCTTGATCAGCGCCTTGTAGAGGCGGTCATAACCGGGCATATCGGTCACCACCGCCTTGATCAGGTAATCGAGATCCCCACTCATTCGGTGAACCTCTAAAATCTCCGCAATACCCTGCACCAGGGTATTGAATTGCGTCGCCCACTGATCATTGTGCTGGTTGGTACGGATGGAGATATACACCGTGAGCGGCAGGTTGAGCTTATGCGGATTGAGGAGCGTGACTCGCTCCGCGATCACTCCCTCCTCCTCCATTTTCTGGATACGGCGCCAGCAGGCTGATTTCGAAAGTCCTACCCTATCGGCAATTTCCCCAACCGAGAGCGTCGCATCCTGCTGCAATAACTCCAAAATTTGCCTGTCCTGCCTGTTAAGCCCTGTCCCCATTTACTCTCCCCTACCGCTACCAACCTCATCTGTGAAGCTATCGTCTCACCAAACAAATAAATTTCAAAACATTGAACCCCAATATAGAGAATATCGGCACAACGTATCGAAATTAGAAAAAAAATCGTGCAAATAGGAACATTGTTTCGGGCCCAAGGCACTAGAGTGGCACTACAAAACAAGGAGAAGGGCTATGATCACTCTTATCAAGCACATCCGTGAATCTGTCATCGGCGACAGGCTGCCAATCCCCACGCCTTTTGGATCCAGACCCCTGATCTATGCCGACTACACCGCATCCGGCCGCTCACTGAGTTTTATCGAGGATGCGATCCGCCAGCGGGTCCTGCCCTTCTATGCCAACACCCACAGTGAAAGCTCTTATACCGGCGCGCAAACCTCTGCTCTGCGGGAAGAGGCCCGCGAAGAAATTCGCCGTGCGGTCAATGCGGGCCCAGAACACAAGGTGATTTTCTGTGGTTCCGGGGCTACCGCCGCCATCAACAAATTGATCGATATCCTCAATTTACGCCTGCCGGCGGACCTGAATGAACGCTACCAACTGCTGGAGAGAATCCCGCAGGAGCAGCGGCCAGTGGTTTTTATTGGCCCCTACGAGCACCATTCAAATGAACTGCCCTGGCGAGAGAGCATTGCCGAACTGGTATCTATTCCCTTGGACAGTGATGGGAGCCTGGATACCGAGAGCCTGGAAAACCACTTGTGTACTTACGCCGAGCGCCCCCTGAAAATCGGCAGTTTTTCCGCCGCCTCCAATGTGACCGGAATCATCACCGATATAAAAGCCGTAACCCGCCTGCTGCACACGCACGGCGCCCTGTCATTTTGGGACTATGCGGCGGCGGCGCCCTATTTGAAGATCGACATGTGCCCTGCCGAGGACTCTCAGGAATATGCCACTATGGAGGCGGTCTTTATCTCTCCACACAAATTTGTCGGTGGCCCAGGCACGCCTGGTGTCCTAATCGCACATCAAAAACTGTTGCAAAACTCAGTCCCGGCAACACCCGGTGGGGGCACTGTGCTTTATGTGACTCCAGAAGATCACCGCTATCTGAAAGATCCGGAACGCTGTGAAGAGGGCGGTACGCCCGCTATTGTCGAGTCGATTCGCGCCGGAATGGTCTTCAAGCTGCAGAGCATGGTGGGCACCGATGAAATTACCCGACGTGAAGAGGTATTGGTAAAGCGCGCCCTGCGGCGCTGGTCGCAGGTGGATAACCTCGAAATTCTCGGCAGCCTGGATGCGCCGCGCCTCTCCATCGTTTCCCTACGGGTCCGCTGGCAGGATAAAGACCTGCATTACGGTTTTGTCGTGGCGCTGCTTAACGACCTTTTCGGCATTCAGGCACGCGGTGGCTGCTCCTGCGCGGGCCCATACGGTCACACCCTACTGGGCCTCGATATGGATTACAGCCACGCCCTCGAAAAACAGATTATTCAGGGGCAAAAACTCTTGCGTCCGGGCTGGGTACGCCTGAACTTTAATTATTTTATTGACGATGAGGTCTTCGAATACCTGCTAGAAGCGGTGGCCTTGATCGCGCGACACGGCTGGAGACTACTGCCCTACTACGCCTTTGACACAACCCAAGCGGTCTGGCGTTATCAGAATACAGCCCCGGAGCCGAGAACTAGCCTGGCAGAACTGGACTTTCTCAATTTAGAGGGGGGTCGGAAGGAAAGCACCCAGCCGCTGCGCGCGCTGGGCGATTATCTGGCCATCGCCAAGGAAGCGTTGTGTTGCAAGCGGCGGGAAGCACACTACTGCGATGTAACACTTCCCGCAGAGGCTGAGGCTCTACGCTGGTTCGTCAGCCCCGGGGAAGCAGCTCGCGCGCTCTAGGGCCCCAGTTCAACAGCGCCTAAGTGTCAATGCAGTATCAGCGCAACAACAGTAACGGCTGGCGAGTCTTCAACAGCATCTTTGCGGTGATGCTGCCCATTAACAGATCGCGCAGGCGATTGTGGCTAAAAGCCCCCATCACGGTGAGATCAATCTGATGTTCAGCCTGGTAGTCAATCAGGGACTCCACTGGATTGCCCTCCAGATGGCTGGCGGTCACCGCCAGGCCGGCCGCATCCAGTTCCGCACTGGCCTGCGCCAGTAGTTTTTGCGCGACGTCCTCAGGCCCCACACTCACCAAGTGGCAAGATAACGGTTGAAACAACGGGCTCTGGGCCACCAGAGACAGCGCTTTGCGCGCGGCCTCACTGCCGTCGTAAGCGAGCATGATGCGCTTCGGAGGCTGGAATTCCCGATTCACGACCAGAATGGGCTTGTGCAGCGCTCGCACCACCGTTTCCAATTGAGTGCCCAGGCCTTTATCGGAATCTGCGTGTTCTTCGCCGCGAATCCCCAACACCAGAACGCGAATGGAGTCTTCAAGCTCGACAACGGATTCGGCCAGGCTATCGTGACGCTGACAGGTCATCGCCTGCTGAACCCCGGCAGCTTCAACACGGCTTCGCGCAGCCTGTAACATCAGTTTGCCCTGCTTCACCAGCAGCTGTGCGCGCTGCTGTTCCAGCGCGGTCAACTCCTCCAGCAACTCTTCCTGACTGCCCAGGCCGATACTACCGGTAAAGTCTGTTACCGCCGGAACCTCACTGCGCTCGATGTTGTGCAACAGCTTGAGCGGCGCGCCCAGGTTATCGGCCAGCCAGGCCGAGTAATCGCAGACCGAGCCGGTATAACGGGAGCCGTCGATACAGGAAAGTATCAGCGGCGCGGTCGCGCCAGTTCCCGGTACAGGGTTGTTATCGCTGTTGCTTATGGCCATCAATGTCCTCCAAGAACCCTTTCAATTTCCTCGGGTTTATCGTGTACGCCGAACCGATCGACGATCGTCTCAGTGGCTTTATTTAACCCCACCAACTCCACCTGGGAGCCCTCGCGACGAAACTTCAACACGACCTTATCGAGGGCGCTCACCGCAGATACATCCCAGAAGTGCGCGCGGCTCAAATCAATAACGACGGTGTCCACGACTTCTTTGAAGTCGAACGACGCGGTAAATTTATCGGCGGAGTTGAAAAATACCTGCCCTATCACTTTATAGGTGCGACGACTCTGTGCCTCATCGAGCTTGCTGCTCACATACATAAAGTGGCTTACCTTGTTGGCGAAGAACAACGACGCCAGTAGCACACCGACAAATACACCATAAGCCAGGTTATGCGTCCACACTACCACAATCACCGTCGCCAGCATCACCAAGTTGGTGGAGAGCGGATAGTGCTTCAAGTTGCGGATGGAGCCCCAGTCAAAGGTGCCAATAGAAACCATGATCATCACCGCAACCAGTGCCGCCATGGGAATCACTGCCACCCAGTCACTGAGGAAAACCACCAGGGTTAAGAGGCCAATACCTGCTACCAGGGTCGAGAGACGCCCGCGACCGCCGGACTTCACGTTGATCACCGACTGGCCGATCATCGCACAGCCGGCCATGCCGCCCAGAGTGCCGGCGGCAATATTGGCAATGCCCTGCCCCTTACACTCGCGATTTTTGTCGCTGGGGGTATCGGTCAAGTCATCGACAATAGTCGCCGTCATCAGAGATTCCAGCAGACCCACCACCGCCAAACCGGCGGAATAGGGGAAGATGATCTGCAGGGTTTCGAAATTTAGCGGCACTTCGGGCCAGAGGAAAATTGGCAGAGTGTCGGGCAGTTCACCCATATCGCCGACGGTGCGGATATCTATCCCCATGATCACGGCAACCGCAGTGAGCAACAAAATACACACCAGCGGTGAAGGAATTGTCTTACCGATTACGGGCACATAGGGGAAAAGATAAATAATCCCCAGGCCCGCTGCCGTCATGGCGTAGACCTCCCAGCCACCGCCGACCAACTCGGGCATCTGTGCCAGGAAAATCAGAATCGCCAAAGCATTCACAAACCCGGTCACCACAGCGCGGGAAACGAAGCTCATCAAGCTTCCCAGCTTCAGGTAGCCGGCGATAATTTGCAGTACCCCCGTGAGCAGCGTCGCCGCCAGCAGGTATTGCAGCCCGTGCTCCTTCACCAGTGTAACCATCAGCAACGCCATGGCACCGGTGGCCGCGGAAATCATCCCCGGCCGGCCACCGACAAAGGCGATAACCACCGCAATACAGAAAGAGGCGTAGAGTCCGACCCTGGGATCTACCCCGGCGATAATGGAAAAGGCGATGGCCTCGGGAATCAGGGCCAGAGCCACTACCAGGCCGGCGAGGACGTCGCGACGTATATTGCCGAACCAGTCGGCTTTGGTCGATGAGAGCAGCGAAGGAAGGAACATAAACGCAATAAATTTGAATTGATCAAAAAAAGGCCGCGCACTCTACCACAAGCACAGCCCCCCCGCATGAATCCCCCTTTCAGACCATAGGTTGCGTGGACAGGTTTTTGCCATCCGCTTTGCCCGGTTTCACTTACCCCCACCTTTTACTGCCCCGTTCAAACACCGGACAGGGCGGACAGCGGACACTTTTCGCGGACACCCCAGTAAAACCTCGCCATCTTTCAAAAATTAAAAAAACTATATATTTCAACAGGTTAAACCATTTTCAAAAGTTGGCACAGAGCTTGCTATCTACCCGGAAAAACCAATTTTTTGGATTTGCATCCGAACAGAAAAGCTTTTGCATCCAAGTTGGGAAAGCAAAAGTATCGATACAGAGAAATGGACAGCAAGATGATCAGAGACACTTCCAGGCAAGATACAAAAATAGAAGCAGCGCCACTGTGGAAGAACCCCAAAGCAATAAAAAGTACCTTGGCTCTCGGCTTCGCCGTTGCTTTTCTCACCTGGGGAATCAACGCTTGGCACAGCACGGGCTCAGTCGATCACACCCTCTCGCTGTCGCGCATCAACATCGCCCAGGTCGAGCGCGGCAACCTGGTACGCGATCTAGTCGTACAAGGCAAAGTGATCGCCGCCAACAGCCCCACCTTGTTCAGTCCAGCGCAGGGCATAGTGAAGTTTTCCGTAAAAGCCGGCGACAGCGTCAAAGCCGCCCAGAGACTCGCCTCGGTGGATAGCCCGGAGCTGTCCAGTCAGCTCGCCCAAGAGAAGGGCCAACTCAACCAGCTTTCAGTGCAACTGCAACGACAGAAAATTCAAGCCAAGCGCCAGCAGATGGAAAACCAGCAGAAGGCCGATCTGGCCGAGGTTAATCTCATCGCGGCCAAGCGGGAACTGAAGCGCTCGGAACTCTCCATGGAGAAACAGATTATCTCCCTGCTCGATTTTGAAAGAAGCAAAGATGATATGTCCCGCGCCAAGCTGGAATACCGCCAGGCCGTACAAAATGCGGAGCTGGAAAAAGAATCCCTCACCTTTGAAACCCAGACACTGGAATTGCAGCTGTCCCAGCAACAGCTCCAGGTTGAAGAGCTCGAACGCCGCGTGCGCGAGCTCGACATTCTCTCTCCCGTAGATGGAACCATTGGCAGCCTCGCGGTCACCCAGCGCAGCGCCGTCGCCGCTAACACACCGCTGATCACCGTCGTAGACCTCACCAGCTTCGAGCTGGAAGCCGCAGTCCCCGAAAACTATGCCGACGATCTGGGCCTGAATATGGCCGTAGCAATCAATTTGGGGGGCAGTGAGCTGCCCGGTGAAATTACCGCAATATCCCCGGAAGTGATCAACAACCAGGTCATCGCCCGCGTGCGTTTTACCGAGGCACAACCACAGAACCTGCGTCAGAACCTGCGCCTCACCGCTCGCGTGCTGCTGGAGAACCGCAATAACGTATTGCTGGTAAAACGCGGCAGCTTTCTCGATCAGAGCGGGGGTCGCCATGTATTTCGCCTCAACGATGAACAACAGGCCGAGCGCGTTGCCATCCAGGTCGGCGCACTGGGTTTAAGGCAGGTGGAGATCGTTTCCGGTTTGCAGGAGGGGGACCAGATCATTATCTCCGCCGCCGAAGAGCTGGAGAGCGCGCAACTGGTTGCCTTGAAGAAATAGAGACACTCAATGACCGGCGGCTGTAGAAATTCTATGACTCCGCTAATGAAACAATTTAAAAATTCAGTGAAAAAACAAGGAACATCGCCATGCTTAAAATGCATAACGTTCGCAAGAGTTTCCGTACAGACACCATAGAAACCCACGCCCTGCGCGACTTCAGCCTGGAAGTGAAAGAGGGAGAGTTCGTCTCTGTCACCGGCCCCAGCGGCTCCGGTAAGACCACTTTTCTCAATATCGCAGGGTTATTGGAAACCCCAACCGGAGGACAATACTTGCTGGATGGTGAAGATGTCAGCAACCTGAATGACCGCCAGCGCTCACGACTGCGCAATGAGAAAATTGGTTTTATTTTCCAGGGATTTAACCTGATCCCCGACCTGAATCTGTTCGACAATATCGATGTACCGCTGCGCTATCGCGGCTTCAATGCCAACGAGCGGCGCAAGCGTATCGAAAAAGTGCTGGAACAAGTGGGCCTGTCCGCCCGCGCCAAACATCTACCCGCACAATTATCCGGTGGACAACAACAGCGTATCGCTATCGCCCGCGCCCTGGCCGGCGAACCGCGCTTTCTGCTCGCCGATGAACCCACCGGTAATCTCGACTCCCTGATGGCACGCCAGGTTATGGAGCTATTGGAGTTTATTAACGAGTGGGGCACGACCATTGTGATGGTTACCCACGATCCGGAACTGGCCCGTCGCGCACACCGAAATATTCAAATTGTGGATGGCCAGGTTTGCGATTTACGCGCAGTTCCCGCCCAGCCTGCTGCCGTTACCGTCTGAGGAGTTGGCACAATGCTTGGATACTATATATCTCTGGCCCTGCGCAGCCTGCGCGGTACGCCTATTCTCAGCGCTCTTATGATCGCCGCTATCGCCGTTGGCGTGGGCGCATCTATGACCGTACTCACTCTCAACTATATGATGTCGCAAAATGCACTGAAACATAAGGACGATGTACTTTTCGCGGTGCAGCTTGATAGCTGGGATGTTAACAAGGCTGCGAACACGGCCAATGAAATTCCCTGGCAGCTGACTTATCGGGATGCGCAGGCGCTGCTGCGCTCAGAGATCCCCACTCGCCAGGTTGCCATGCACCGCTTCGGATTTACTGTAGAGCTGTTAAATTCCTCGATACGTCCTTTCACCGCATCAACTCGTGTTACTACACGTGACTTTTTCTCTCTTTTTGACGTGCCCTTCCTCTACGGCGGAACTTGGGAAAGTGAAGCAGACGCTTCTCCAAGCCAAGTTGTCATTCTCTCTAAGTCCACCAATGAAAAACTGTTTTCCGGCGAGAACAGCGTAGGTAAAACTATTAGCCTAAACGGCGAACCCTTTACTGTGATTGGTGTTATCGACCACTGGGAACCCGCGCCCAAGGTTCACGACCTCAACAACGGTGACTTTGCTAAATCTGCAAATCTGTTTATACCGTTCGGCTTGCACAGAGAGTACGAAATTTACAGCTGGGGCAACACCAACGGATGGGACAACAAAAGACCCAATGGCTACGAAGGCTTCCTGCAGGGTGAGTACATCTGGATTCAGTACTGGGTAGAGCTCAGTAGCAGTGCGCAGAAAGCGCAATATGAAGATTTTCTGAGTGCATACATTCAAGGGGAAAAGGCCCAGGGACGCTTCGAACGACCACTGAAATTTGCCTTGAGTAAGCCCTCTGAATGGTTGGTTCTTAACGAAGTGCTCAGTGATGATAACCGTGTACTGGGCTGGGTATCCCTGGCTTTTCTCTTGGTTTGCGTTATTAATGCCGTAGCTCTACTGCTCGCCAAGTTTTTGCGTAAAGCCTCTGAAGCCGGTGTGCGTCGTGCTCTCGGTGCCAGTCGCAGCGCTATTTTTATTCAACATTTAATTGAAAGTGCTGCAATTGGACTTATTGGAGGTATCGCAGGTATTTTCATCGCCGTCATGGGAATTAGCGGAATACGCTATCTGGCCATGGGGCAGATAGACACCGTGGCAACGATGGATTGGATAATGATGCTTGCCGCTATCGGTCTCGCCTTGATCGCCAGCCTGCTTGCTGGGTTCTATCCCGCCTGGCGCATCAGCCGCACCAACCCCTCTATATACTTAAAAACCCAGTGAGGCCGAATCATGCTCGAATTAAAACCCATGCTGTCCGCCCTCTGGCGCAACAAAGTCTCAGCCCTGTTAATCACCCTACAGCTGGCATTAACACTGGCAATCATCAGTAATATTGTTGTTATTGTGCAGGATCGAATTGAAAAAATAGAACGCCCTACCGGTATTGCCGTAGAGGACATTATCGCCCTCAACTTTATGGCGATACCCCAGGACTACGATATGATCGGGGCAATCTCTGCCGACCTGGATTTGTTACGCGCACTTCCCGATGTCAAAGACGCTACAGTGACAAATCAAGTCCCTTTATCCCAGTCGGGATCGGCAGGTACTTACTATACCCAAGCAAACCAGGAAATCGGCGGAGAAAATTCAAACTACTACAATACTGATCCACATTTTATTAATACTCTGGGTCTCAAGTTAATAGCGGGCCGCAATTTCACCGATGCGGAAATTCAGTTCTCTGAACCCAATAAAAACCCGGAAATAGCCGTTGCCGTTGTTACCCAGCAGTTTGCCGAAAAGCTCTATCCTGGACAGGACCCGATTGGAAAACCTCTCTTTGATGGCAGCGACTCCAATCCCATAGAAATTATCGGTGTGGTTGAACGGCACCTGGGTGCTTGGGTAGATTGGTCAAATGCCGGTAATGTCGCCTTCTTCCCCTCAATTAAAAATACCCAGGACACAAATTACCTAATACGCACCGAGCCCGGCAAGCGCGATCAAGTATTGAAAACTTTAGTGCAGAAATTATCCGAACGCGATCCGCAGAGAGTGATTAAGACTAAGGTACTTTCAGAGTATGTGGCTCGAAGTTATGCGCGCGACAACCTGATGGTTAAAGTATTATCTATCGTTGCGGCCATGCTCAGCTTTATTGTGGCCCTCGGCATTGTCGGCCTGACCATTTTCTGGATTAACCAGCGCGCCAAGCAAATTGGTGTAAGGCGCGCACTGGGTGCGACACGTAGTAACATCAGCCGTTATTTCCTGCTGGAAAACTGCCTGATCGCCGGTTTCGGCATTACCCTGGGTAGCGCTGCAGCATTAATTGCCAACCAATATATGGTAAGCGACTACTCTCAGCCGGCGCTACCACTGACGCCGCTAGCCATCTGTGCGTTTCTAGTATTAATCGTGAGCCTCGTTGCAGCTCTGGCACCTGCGCTGCGCGCCGCCAATATCTCCCCAGCAACTGCTACTCGGAGTGTTTAAAAAACGCAACGAAGGATATTGAAAAGGCGGCTCTGCGAGGAGCCAGCCCAAAACCATACAGGTTATTTTTATGCGCAAATATATTTTAGCAGTATGCTTCTCTACACTGTCGTCCTCCTTCAGCGTAGCGTTTGCTCAGGAGCACCCCGTCGTTGCCGGGCCCCAAGTCACAAAAGCGTTAGAAAAAGAAATCAGCGCTGTGGACGCACAGCTTTTTGATGCTGTCTTCAACAGCTGCGACATTAACAAACTGAGTCAACTCGTAACCGAAGACTTTGAAATGTACCACGATAAGTGGGGAAAAACCGCAAGCTCAGCTCGCGAGTTCCTTGATGGTATCAGCAGCATGTGTGAACGACAAAAATCCGGCAGCGATATCAAGGCTCGCCGCCAGTTAATCGCTAAAAGCGTAAAGATATTTCCAATGAATAGCTACGGCGCCATCCAAACTGGAACGCATAATTTTTATGGTATTCATGCCGACAACAAAGAAGTACTGCGTGAGAGCGGGCAGTTTACCCATCTCTGGCAAAAGGTAGATGGACAATGGAGGCTCGCCAGGGTGCTGAGCTTTGACCACCAACCGGCCGGCAGTGGCCAGTAGCGCCTAGAACTTTAGTTTGTCCCTAGGGGTACCTATTACCCCTGCCGTAGTTCCCCCTCAATAGCCACTCATTGCATAATGGCCAGCTTACAAGCTGGCCCTAGACCCTATGGATAAAATACTCATCATCGACGATAACAGCGGTATCGTCTCAGCTCTCGAGATACTGCTGTCACTGCATGAGCTACAGCCTCTGTGCGCCATTACGCCCCAGGCTGGCCTACAGCTACTGCGAGAAAACAAGGATATCTGCCTGGTTATCCAGGATATGAATTTCACTGCGGATACCACCTCCGGAGAAGAGGGGCGCGAGCTGTTTTTCGCTATTCGCGAAATAAATCCAGACCTGCCCATAATCTTACTCACGGCCTGGACCCAGTTGGAAATGGCAGTGGAGCTAGTCCGGGCCGGCGCTGCGGACTACCTAGGAAAACCCTGGGATGACAACAAACTGATCGCCACTATCAATAATCTGCTGGAACTGGGCGAGTTGCAAAAGCGCCAGCGAGCCTCCCAGCAACAAGCGATGAATGCCCGCAGCGCGTTACAGGAAAAATATGATCTGCGCGATATCATCTATCGCAGCGACAAAATGCAACAACTACTGGAAATGGCTACCCAGGTAGCCACATCCGATGTCCCCGTTCTGATCACCGGGCCCAATGGCGCAGGAAAAGAAAAAATTGCCGAAATTGTGCAAGTCAACTCCCAGTTGCGCGACGGTCCCTTTGTCAAGGTCAATGTAGGTGCCCTACCGGAAGATTTGATGGAGGCAGAATTATTTGGCGCCGAGCCCGGCGCCTATACCGGTGCGGGTAACAGGGCCCGTGAGGGGCGTTTCGAGGCTGCCGATAACGGAACTCTATTCCTCGATGAGATCGGCGAGCTCTCTGCCAGCGGCCAGGTAAAATTATTACGCGTACTGCAAACCGGGGAGTTCCAACGCCTTGGCAGCAGCCAAACCCGTAAGGTTAAAGTGCGGGTTATCAGTGCCACCAATAGCGACCTGCCCAAGGCCATTGCCGAGGGTATCTTTCGCCAAGACCTGTTCTACCGCTTGAATGTAATTGAACTACGCCTACCCCCACTTTGTGAACGCCCCGAGGACATAGCTCCTCTGGCCATGAATTTTTTACTCGAAAACAGCAATTCGAAAAAACTATCTCCCCAAGCCGTGACTGCCCTCACCCGTTACCTGTGGCCCGGCAATGTGCGCGAATTGCAGAACGTAATGCAGCGCGCTTCGGTACTTTGCCGCGAAGAAACTATTGATGAAAACTTGCTGGCCCTACCGGAACACACACAAATAGAAAAAGCAGATGTAAACTTCGAACCGAGCCGCGAACTCCTGCAACAAACCCTGACCAGCTGTAACGGCATTATCGCCCAGGCTGCCAGAGAGCTGGGTATGAGTCGCCAAGCACTGTATCGCCGACTGGAAAAACACGGTATTCCCTATTGATGTCTGAGTATTTTTCTCTGGAAGGGCGCATTCTTGCCTGCACCGGCCTGGCCCTGGCTGTTGGCACCACACTCCCCTGGCTAGGCATATATTTAGGATTAGGCCCCCGGCTATCCTGGATCGCAGGCCTTCTCCTGGGCGTTATCCTCATAATTGTTTTGATTCGCTTGGCATTGAGTCCCCTAACCACCACTCTGAAATCCTTACAAAACGGATTACTCAATTTTCGCGATGGCGATTTCTCTATTTCACTAGTCCCCCCTCGGGATGTCGAGCTGCAACAAATCACAAATTTATACAACGAAATTGGGGAACACCTTAGACGCGAGCGCGCCCATATTTATCAACGAGAACTACTGCTTGATACCGTAATACAGAGCTCCCCACAGGCTTTAATTCTGGTGGATCAGAGCGAACATATTATTTATTCCAACAGCAGTGCCAAGAAATTGCTCAATGAAGGAAGGCCCATTCAGGGATTGCTGCTGAAAAAGCTACTACCGAATAGCCCCAAGGAAATTGCCAGTGCCATCGAGCACTGGGAAGACGGTCTGTTTAACTATTCCGATAGCAATGGCACGCACTCCATGCACATCGGCAATAGTACTTTTGTGCTTAATGCGCATAAGCACCGCCTCATTGTTTTGCGTGAGATGACAAAAGAGCTCACCAGAGCCGAGGTTGAAGTATGGAAAAAAGTGATTCGCCTAATCAGCCACGAATTGAATAACTCTCTGGCGCCAATTTCATCATTGGCACATTCCGGTAAAATGCTCATTGCCAAACCAGATAAGAGCGCTGCACTGGAAAAGGTCTTCGATATTATCGCCGAGCGCTGCAAACACCTTACCGAATTTACTCAAGGCTACGCCAGCTTTGCCAAGCTGCCTCCCCCCAGCTGTCGTGAAGTTAACTGGCGAGAACTGATTGAACGTATAGCCCCCCTACAGGAATTCTCCTTAAAGGGTGGGCTGCCTGAGCACCCTGGCTATTTTGACCCGATACAAATTGAGCAGGCCCTACTCAATTTAATCAAAAATTCCCGAGAAGCGGGCTCCAACAGCTTAGATATAGAATTGGCGATTAGTACCGACGGTCTCGGCCAGAAACTGGTGATCACTGACCGTGGCTGCGGTATGAGTGAAAAAATTTTGCAGCAAGCACTTCTGCCATTTTTCTCAACCAAAGAACAGGGGGTGGGGCTGGGACTGGCCCTATGCCGGGAAATTATTGATGCGCACGGAGGGCGCATTCAATTATTAAATCGAAACGGGGGCGGCCTGCAGATTACCCTTTGGCTACCCTGGGCAGCGGAACCCACCCCAAAGGGATAAAGCGGATAGAGGTACAAAATAAAAAGAAATATAAATTTAAAAAAATAAACTTTATTGGATTTTTTTATTTCCTAGAGACACCCAATAGGCCAAATAAAACCCAAGAAAAAGCAAATAGTGGTATTGCCAAGGCCGTCACAAAAAAATTATTGCGGCCAAAGCATTCTGGTTCGTTGAATCATAAGTGTCGGCTGCGAACTGCGGCCGACCTCTGCGGCCCAGGCAGAAGTGCACAATCAAAGTGCCCCAACTATTGAAACCTTGACCCCTGGGCCGTTCGTTTTTAAAACAAAAATGAAAAGAAGGGATCAATGCTTAAAATTAATAGTCTGCTGCCGGTCAGCGCACTGGCTTTCAGCCTGCTGGCTGCAAACAGCTACGCGGCCCCCTCGCCACAAGCCCAAAATAATCAAGTCGATTTGGTTATCGCCAACGAAGCCAAGCTGATCGATATGCTGAAACGCTCCGGGCGTATCAGCAAAAATGCAACTATCAGCGAAGCCGAGCGCACCCTGCATCAATTCCTGAAAGAGCGCGCCAGCCAAAACCAAAGCCTGCCTCAGGATTTGTCCAGTGAAACGGTACAAATGATGAAGCACGCCCGTGGCGGCGCTAAGCACCCGAAGCTGGGGAGAGGCAAAGGCAAGGGGCACTTTTTCCACCCCCACGGCCGCGCGCCGGGCCCCATTCAGCTTGAAAACTACGAAGGTGAGATGCGCACCGCTAAGGTGCTAGCCATCCTGATGGACTTCCCCGATTTCCCCCACAACAGCATCGAGCCCGGGGAAACGGATATGTACTACGAGGACTACGCCGCGCAGCACTATGCCAACTTACTGTTCTCCCAGGAGGGTTTCACTGGCCCGCAAGGTGAAAACCTACTCTCCATGCAGCAGTTTTACTGGCAGCAGTCCGGCAACAGCTACTCCGTGGAGGGTGCGGTTGCCGGTTGGTACACGGCCAGCCAGCCAGCGGCCTTCTACGGCAACAATGAAGATGGCGATGCCCGCGCCCTAGTGCGTGAAGCACTGCAAGCCGCTGCGGCAGATCCCAGCGTTAACCTGTCCGACTTTGATATCGAAGACCGCTACGACCTGGATGGCGATGGGGATTTCTGGGAGGCCGATGGCCTTGTGGACCACATCATGATCTTCCACTCCTCGGTGGGTGAAGAGGCCGGTGGCGGTCAGCTGGGAGAAGACGCCATCTGGGCGCACCGCTGGAATCTCGGCGATATTTTCTCCATTGCGGGAACCACGGCGGAAGTCGACTACTGGGGCGGAACCATGGCAGCCTACGACTACACCGTACAGCCGGCCGATGCCGCTGCCGGCGTTGTCAGCCATGAGTACGGCCACGATCTGGGCCTTCCCGATGAATACGATACCGATGGCTCTGGCCGCGGTGAGCCCATTTCTTCCTGGTCTGTGATGTCCAGCGGCAGCTGGGCCGGTATTATTCCCGGTTCCGAACCCACAGGTTTCTCAGCCTGGGCGAAGGAGTATTTACAGCACAACCACGGTGGTAACTGGCTGCATGGCGAGACCATCGCCCTCGAAGACATCCCCCGTCGAGGAGTCCGACTTCTGTTGGATGAGGCTGTACACAAGGGCACCAACAACGATGCTGTGCGTATAGACCTGCCCCAGAAAAAAGTCGTCGTAACTGTACCCAGCAGTGGGGAATACGCCTACTTCAGTGGCAGTGACAACAACCTGCAGAACTCAATGGTGATCCCCGTCGATCTCAGCGACGCGCAGAGTGCCAGCCTGACCTTCAAGGCCTGGTATGACATTGAGCAAGACTGGGACTACGGTTCGGTCATGATTGACCTGGGCGAAGGCTTTATCTCCATCCCCGGAAACATCACCACCGAGAGCAATCCGAATCAGCAAAATCCAGGCAACGGTATCACCGGCAGCTCCGGTGGCTGGGTCGATGCCGAGTTTGATCTAAGCGCCTTCGCCGGCCAGCAGTTCAACCTGGCAATCTCCTATACCACCGACGGCTATGAGGCTAACCCAGGTCTGTTCGCCGATGACATCGCACTCAACATCAACGGACAAGCCACCCTCTTCGACGATGCGGAGAGTGAAGGCCAGTTTGACCTGGCGGGCTTCAGCCGCCACCCCGGCTACAACCTGCACGACCACTACTACCTGCTGGAGTGGCGCACCCACCGCGGTGTGGACCAGGGCCTAGCGCACATCAATGTGGCCGGCCAACAGCTGACCTACAACGAAGGGCTGCTAATTTGGTATGCCGACACCAGCCAGGACAATAACTGGGTTGGCATCCACCCCGGCGACGGTTTCCTCGGCGTAGTGGATGCGGATCAGCAGGTGCTGAAGTGGAGCGATGATTCTGTGGCCTCTACCCGCTACCAGATTCACGATGCCACCTTCGGTGTCGACTGGGCCGAGCAGCTGAACCTGGACCTCCTGGAAGAGTTCGGCATTACCATGACCGATATCCACAACCGTCCCCACCGGGTATTCAGTGATCGCAGAAGCTTTAGCAGCGATGAGATTCCCGATGCCGGCCGTGCAATCACACCTTACGGTCTGAAAGTACGTGTTGTTGCCCAGAGCAGGGATAAATCCGTAAGTAAAATATTCATCACTAAAAAGTGATTTTTTGTAAGGCGACACAAAGTGTCGCCTTACCTGCACGGAAGTAAGATTGATTCTTACTTCCGTTCTTTTCCGCAGTAAAAATGCCTCTCCAGCAAAAATTCCAAATCCGGCTAATCTGAAAAGCTAAAGACTCTTGCAAAGCATTTTGGATATTTTGCCAATGGAAAAGCCACAGAATATTTCCCGCAGAAAGTTTCTAAGATTGTCCGGGAGCGCCCTGGTAATACTGCCGGCGACACTGATCGCTACAGACCGGGCCAATGCCCAGATCAAAGCGAAAAAAGAAGCGGTCAATTATCAAGACACCCCAAAAGACGGCAAGAAGTGCGTGGACTGCCAGCTGTTTACCCCGCCCAACGCCTGTATTGTGGTGGAGGGGGATATCAGTCCAGAGGGCTGGTGCAGCCTGTTTGTGCTCAAGCAGGGCAATGCCACCTCGGATTAAGCCGGCACCCGCAGTTCGCCACGCAGTTTGCTCACATCCGCGCGCGGCGGTAGGCCGAACATTCGGCTGTACTCCCGGCTGAAATGGGAGGGGCTCTCATAGCCCACCCGATAACTTGCGGAGGCCGCCTCCAGCCCTTCGGACAGCATCAGCCGGCGGGCCTCGTGCAGGCGCAGTTTCTTTTGAAACTGAAGTGGTGACATACGAGTGATCTGTTTGAAGCTGTGATACAGGGAGGACTCACTCATATTGGCCTGCTCAGCCAGATCGCTGATACGCAGGGGCTCGGAAAAACGATCCTTGAGGACTTCGATCACCCGCGACACCCGATTTGCCTGGCTGTCGGCCATAGCGAACTTGCGCATCCGCGCCCCTATCTCTCCCATCAGGGCTCGATAAATAATCTCCCTCCGCGCCATGGGGGCCAATATTTGCGCATCCACAGGATCTTCCGCCAGGTGCACCAGGCGGCTCACCGCATCCAGGATCCCCTGGTCCATCTGGGTCACACAGAGTCCACAGCTCACCTCCGGGCAGTCGTAACCGGCCTCGATGCCCGGGGCTTTATCCCCCAGCTCCAGAACCAGATCCGCCACTTCCTTGGGATCGATGGTCAACTTCACTCCGAGAAAGGGCACATCCACAGAGGCCCGCTCAACCCGCCCCAAAATCGGCAGGTGAACCGAAGTCGCCACATAACTGAGCGGCCTATAGGAAATTTCCCTGTCCCCCAACTCCAGAGTCTTGCTGCCCTGGATAATAAAGTTCAGAGAGGGCGCGTAGACCGAGGAGGCACAGGCAAGCGGCTCATTGCAGCGAATCAGGGCCAGACCATTGAGGTTGGTCTCCATCAGGCCCTGCTCTGGGGCCTGGCGCATCAAACTTTGGATAAGCTTCTGTCGCGCCGGCTCCAGATCCGGCGCAACCATTTCTGCTCTCACTGTATCTTCGCGGCTCATAGTTTTCCCTCGCCCCCGCTTGCGGGTGGGCAGCATCAAACAAGATGGATCGAAGTATACGGAGTTTTAGGCAATTCAAGCAGGGCTTTGCAGGATTGGGCAATCACCGTGCAGTAATAGGTAACCTCAAGCGATTTCTTTCAGTCAAATCACTGCAATAACTCAGCAGAAACATGAACCCAACAAGAAAAAGCTAGTTATATATACAGTACTAACTAGGAAGCTGAAAAGTCCGGTTGAATCCGCAGCTCCACCAACAAAAATAGAAATAGGCAATCAACCAATAGTTACCGGTTACCGCTCCCTGCTTGCCCCCCCTTAAAGTTGCGTCCCAACTGAGGGGACTGCCTAGCGGCGCCCCCTCTTCCGAAGCAAAGGGAGTACACGCGTAATGGTGAAGAAACTTACCGCCACCTTGTTAGGCCTATCCGCACTGGTATTGGCCGGTTGTGGCACCGATAAGCCCTCCGGGCAGATGCCACCACCCCCGGCGGTCGAGATAGCTCAAGTCAGCACCGAGGCTACTACCTTGTGGCGCAGCTTCACCGGACGTGTCGTCGCCCCAGAAACGGTGGCATTGCGCCCCCGTGTCAGTGGTTATATCGATCGGGTATCGTTTACCGAAGGCGCTCTAGTTGAGCGCGGCGACGTACTCTTCACTATCGATCAGCGTCCCTACAAAGCCCGACTGCGCGCCGCCGAAGCCGATCTTCAGCGCGTACGCAGTCAGGTTTCCTTCAGCGAGAAGCAGGCCAAGCGCGCCCAACAGCTGCTGAGCAGCAAGGCGATTTCGCGCGAGGAATATGACCGGCGCTTGTCTGCACGGGATGTCGAGCGCGCCGCCCTGGGCTCCGCCGAAGCAGCGCTGGAAAACGCGCGTCTCGACCTGCATTACACCGAGGTGAAGGCACCGATTAGCGGCCGCGTCAGCCGCGCCCTGGTCACCCGTGGGAATCTGGCCAATGCGGATAGCACTCTACTGACCACCCTGGTTTCCGTGGACCCCATGTACGTGTATTTCGAGAGTGACGAGCAGACTTTTGGCGCCAGTCGCACCCTGTTGGATGCAGACGCCAGCCCCCAGGTACATATCGGCCTCGCCGGTGAAAAAGGCTACCCCCACACAGGCAAACTGGACTTTATCGATAACCGCCTCAACAGCCACACCGGCACCATCCAGTTTCGCGCAGTGGTGGCCAACCCGGACGGCACCTTTCAGCCCGGCCAGTTCGCCCGTGTAGAAATGCCGATCGAGGAGATGACTCAAGCGGTATTAATCGACAGCAAGGCTGTTCTGACCGATCAGGACCGCCGTTACGTCTATGTGGTCAACCAGGACAACATCACCGAGCGCCGCCCGGTGCAGGTCGGACCGCGACAGGGGTCCCGCACTCTGATCCGCAGCGGCCTCGAAACTGGCGACAAGATTGTGGTCAACGGTCTGCAGAAGATCTTCTTCCCCGGTATGCCGGTGGCCCCCGAGATGATCGCGCAAAAGAACCCGGGCAGCGCTGCCCAGGCCGCTGGCCACTGACGTAGACATCGCCCACTGCCTGTGGGCGCCAAGTGATCAACGAGTCATTGCAATGAAATCCGAGCGGCCGACACGTCGCTCTCTGGGTAGCATCCTATGAATTTTTCCCGTTTCTTTGTCGACAGACCCATTTTTGCCTCGGTGCTGTCGATCATTATCTTTGTGGTAGGGTTAATCAGCATCCCATCACTGCCGGTCAGTGAATACCCCGAAGTTGTCCCGCCCAGCGTGCAAGTAAGCGCCCGCTATCCTGGAGCCAACCCCAAGACCATTTCCGAAACCGTCGCCACACCGCTCGAAGAAGCCATCAACGGTGTGGAGAACATGATCTACATGAAATCCGTGGCGGGCAGCGATGGCACCCTGACCCTGAATGTGACCTTTGAATTGGGTACCGACCCAGATCAAGCCCAGGTGCAGGTACAAAATCGTGTATCCCAGGCACTGCCGCGCCTGCCCGAAGATGTGCGCCGCCAGGGGGTGACTACTCAGAAGCAATCCCCCAACCTGATGATGGCGGTGCATCTGATCTCCCCAGATGACAGCCTCGACGCCACTTACATCCGCAACTACGCCGTACTGCATATCCGCGATGAATTATCGCGTATTCCCGGCGTGGGCCTCGCCGCGGTCTTTGGCTCCGGTGACTACGCGATGCGCCTGTGGGTGGACCCGCAAAAGGCCGCGGCGCTGGGCGTCACGGCAGCGGACATCGTCAACGCCGTGCGCGAGCAGAATGTACAGGTCTCCGCCGGGCAAATCGGCGCCACGCCCATGCCCGAGGGGTCTGATTTCCTGATTTCCATCAACGCCAAAGGCCGCTTGCAGAGCGAAGAGGAATTTGGCGATGTGGTCCTGAAAACAGGCGCCGGTGGGGAAATCACCCGCCTGCGGGATGTGGCGCGGGTTGAGCTGGCCTCTTCCCAAGACTCCCTGCGCGCCCTGTTGAACGGTCGCCAAGCGGTGGCCATTCCCATCTTCCAATCGCCGGGCTCCAACTCTCTGGAAGTCTCCGCCGCGGTGCGCGAGAAAATGGCCGAGCTGGGTGAGCAGTTCCCCGAGGGCCTGGACTGGGAAGTCGCCTACGACCCCACCGTATTCGTCAGCACCTCGATCAACTCCGTGATCAAGACCCTGCTCGAAGCGGTTCTGCTGGTAGTACTGGTCGTCATCCTGTTCCTGCAAACCTGGCGCGCTTCACTGATTCCCCTGTTGGCAGTGCCGGTTTCCATCGTGGGCACCTTCGCGGTGCTGCTGATGCTGGGCTTCTCCATCAACACTCTGACCCTGTTCGCGATGGTGCTGGCCATCGGCATCGTGGTGGATGACGCCATCGTGGTGGTGGAAAACGTAGAGCGCAATATCGAAGAGGGGCTTACACCCCTGGCCGCGGCTCATCAGGCCATGCGCGAAGTGAGCGGCCCCATTGTGGCGATCAGCTTGGTGCTGTGCGCGGTGTTCATTCCCATGGCATTCCTGGATGGCATTACCGGCCAGTTTTACCGTCAGTTCGCCACCACCATCGCCATCGCCACCATCATTTCCGCGATCAACTCACTGACTCTGTCTCCGGCCCTGGCAGCGACCTTACTCAAGCCGCACGGCGTGAAGCCAGATATGCCCGCGCGTATTCTCGAGCGGCTGTTCGGCTGGATTTTCCGCCCATTCAATCGCTTCTTCCAGCGCAACTCCGAGCGCTACCAGCGGGTCGTAGGCCACAGCCTCAAGCGCCGTGGATTGGTTTTCGGGGTCTATCTGGTACTGCTGGCCGGCACCTTTGCCCTGTTCCAGCAGGTGCCCGGCGGCTTCATCCCCACTCAAGATAAGACTTACCTGGTGGGCAGTATTCGCCTACCGGAAGGCGCCTCTCTGGACCGCACCGAGGAAGTGGCTCGCCGTGTCAGTGCACTGGCAGTGGAAACCGAGGGTGTGTCCCACGCCGCCGCATTTGTGGGTTTCAACGCTCTGCAGAGCACAAACACCCCCAACGTAGGCACCGTATTTATCCTGTTTGACGACTTCGATGAACGCGAACGCAGCGCCACCGAGATCGCCGCCGAGTTGAATGGCAAGCTCTCCCAAATCAAGGAGGGTTTTGCCATGACCTTTATGCCGCCGCCGATCTTCGGTCTCGGTGCCGGCTCCGGTTACACACTTTATGTACAAGACCGCCGCGGCGCCGGTTACGGCGAGCTGCAAAATGCCACCAATATGCTGGCCGGTGCCCTGAGCCAGGCCAGCGGTCTCAGCTACCCCTTCAGCTCCTACCAGGCGAATGTACCGCAGATGGATGCCGAAGTGGATCGCCTGCAGGCCAAGGCCCAAGGCGTGCGCATGGATGATTTGTTCGGCACCTTGCAGCTCTATTTCGGCTCCATGTACATCAACGACTTCAACCTGTTTGGCCGGACCTACCAGGTGGTTGCCCAGGCGGACGCGCCTTTCCGCGATGAAGTCCAGGATCTCGACAACCTCTACACCCGCAATATGAATGGGGAGATGGTGCCAATTAGCACTATGGTGACCCTGCGCCAGAGCTACGGTCCCGACCCGGTCATCCGCTACAACGGCTACCCGGCAGCAGACTTGATGGGCCAGTCCGACCCCAGCATGCTGTCCTCTTCCGAGGCGTTGGCTGCGGTGGAGAAAGTGGCCGGCCAGACCCTGCCCCCGGGGATGCAGATCCAGTGGACAGACCTGAGTTTCCAGCAGGTCAATCAGGGTAACGCCGCCATGGTGGTCTTCCCCCTCGCGGTACTGCTGGTGTTTTTGGTGCTGGCAGCCCTCTACGAGAGCTGGATCATGCCGCTGGCGGTCATCCTGATCGTGCCCATGTGTCTGCTTGCCGCGCTGTTTGGCGTCTGGGCAACCGGCGGGGATAACAATGTCTTTGTACAGGTGGGTTTGGTCGTACTGATGGGGCTCGCCTGTAAGAACGCCATTCTAATTGTGGAGTTTGCCCGCGAGCTGGAAATGGATGGCAAGGGCACTGTAGAAGCGGCGCTGGAAGCCTGTCGGATGCGTCTGCGCCCGATCATTATGACCTCGGTGGCATTTATCGCCGGTGTAATACCTCTGGTACTGGCCAGTGGTGCCGGCGCCGAGGTGCGCAATGCCATGGGCATTACTGTATTCACCGGTATGATTGGCGTGACCCTGTTCGGCCTCTTCCTCACCCCGGTGTTTTATGTCGCACTGCGCAAGCTTGCCGGTAGCAACCTCGCCATCACACAAAAAACCGACGAACCAACGCTGATCACGAGCCCCATGAAAGAGCCGAGCCACGGCTAGACACTCAATCTTTGGCCCTTTACCCCAGGTCAACCCTAAGCCCCCGCTGCACTCTGTGCACGGGGGCTTTTGTTTGCCTAACCTTTCTCTTTGCGCCAGCGGGCGCTGGGGAAGATAAACACATACAGCCAGGTAAACAGGCCGAGTGGCACGCAGAACCAAATCACGATCATTCCCAGCAGTGCACGCATAAAATCACTGCCCTCTTCATGCTTTTCCGTGTGGTCCCAAAGATAACAGCGGTAACAGTGATCCGGGCCATCGATAGGCAGAAAAGCAAAATTGATCATCCACTCTAATATCCGCCAATAGCGACGAAAGGAGGTTTCCTTTACGCGGGTGAAATAGCCGCACCGTGCAGATATGGTGGCACCGGGATTCCCCCCTGCAATGGCATTGCCGAGCTGATCAATCGCGATACAGACACTGCGAATCCAGCTTTTTTTGGCGCCTATCATTACCAGCCTGTTTTATTTCATGGGAAGCTCTGTCCACCCACAGATGCTAAGCCTGAGAGCCAAACTCCGCACCAAAAGGGAATACCATAGAAAGGATAATGCATCCGCACGCCGATGCAGGGGCGACCCTACAAGTCCACCGCCCCACCCCAGAGCCTCGGCTAGACTTCATGCGTAGGGCGAAGAAACCTTTGCCGCAACAGAAAGTTACAAGTCTCAAGGTCCCCTCCTAAAATCATGTTGCATATCGCCACTATTGCCACTCACTCAGAAAGAATGTTTCCTGTACTGCAGGAATCCGCCATACGCAATGACGTATCGTTAAGCATCCTCGGGCGCGACCATCCATGGAAGGATTTTTCATCAAAAATAGATATTTTACTCCCCTTCTTTCACCGCCTGCCCGAAGAAGACAGTGTCTGTTACCTGGACGGTTTCGATTCATTAATACTTCCGCCAATTCGCCATCTTGAAAAAAACTACCTTTCCTTTAACAAGGAAATCATTTTTTCCAATGATCACCAGCATGGGGGCGCCCAGGGTTTTTTTGAAAAATTGTTTTTTCCTGGTGAGCATATTTTTTCCACTGGGATTTTTATCGGCAAAGTAAAAGCATTGAAAACACTGTTCCATTCAGCTCAGGAGACCTACCCGAACTATCACGATGATCAGAAAATGATCCGGCGCTATTATGCCCATCACACCCCAACTGAAATGGACATAGACCGCGATTTCAAGCTCTTTTATAACTTTGATTTCGCCGACAGCAGTTACAATCTACTCAATCAAATCAGCCATATCCATTGCGGAGAAATTTATCTACACAACGGACAGAATCCCAGCATCATCTCTTTTCCATGCAGCTGGTTCTCTGTTGGCATCAAAAAAAATCTGCATGTCCTGTTGGAAGAATTGGGTTATGAATACTGCCCAGAGGTGAACATCAGAAAAACGTTTACCGGTTTAAAATATTATATTGGCAATTCAATCAAAGAGCATATTAAAACGCTACTGAAATAATCCCAGCTCCACACCGCCAAAGCACAGGTTTCCCTGTTCATGTGCCGTTGATGAATCCCGATATAATCAACTGGTTTGGCCGGGCCAAATTATTTTCGCACCCGGCATAAATCCTATCTGTGTAGCCCTTAGTAAAAACTGTAACTCAACTCAAAAGGTGAATAGGGTCCGGCACACCAGTTCCCCGTATCCAACTGGTAGCAGTGCACTCCCTCAGCAATACAGTTACTCAGGTCCCCCATATAGACATCACAAGCCAAGCAAAAGCGCGGAAAGGCGGTCTGCTCATCCGGCGGAACGGGGCTGGTCTTGTAAGTGTAATAAATTGCCGTACCGTTCAAGTCCTGCCAAAACCCATCGGCACAGCCAATAAGCAGCTGCAAAACTACCAAAGACAGAAAAATTTTAGTCTTCATAGGAAATACAACGCCTTCCACCAGAAATATCAAAGCAACGGGCACTGGAAGGGCAAATAGAGCCCGGCGCCAGCTCCTCAGAATCGCCAGGACAACTGGAGTAATTGGATTTTCGTACCGAGGGGGCCGCGGGCATGGATGGGGACGGGTAAGCGCGGTACTCCGCGTGGCGGGGCATTGGCGCGCTAGTGGGGTAAACCACTTGGTTGCGAGTATCCGATGTGCCACAAGCCGAGAGTAGAAGAACAGTAGATAGTGCAGAAATAACCAGTGGGAATTGTTGCATGGGCATGCCTCCGTATCGGTACCACGCGAAGCTAACTTCGCGTACTTCGGTAAAAGACCGGGGGGCGCAGCGACAACTCCACGCGCGGTCTTGTGCAAACCTTCCCGCGCGGCTTAATACACCCGCAGGACCGGAAAAAACCAGGTGTTAGAGTCATACACCTGGATGGCACAATCCCTGTCACATTCAAAGTTAGCCGGCAAGACCTGAGCAGATGCGGAAAGCGCTGTGCCAGCATCGACAAAACCGCTTTCCTCTACGCTCGCCTCAACCTCAAAAAAGAAAGGGTCTTCACCCTCTACCTCTTCGGCGGGTAAAAACAGGCAGCCCTGCACCGCCAGTACCGCCACAAGCGGCAGGGCGAATTTCCTTGAAAGCCTCATGATTCGACACTCCACTTTCAGTGTTACGCTGATCGCTGTCTTTCAGAAAGTCTAGCTGTCGAGGAATACCCGGCCAGCTGGCGCCGAGTCATTTATGCGCACCATTCATTATTTGGATGTTTTTGACGCCATTTTGAGCACTTTTTTACCCCCCCCTGTAGAGGGGACGCTTGTAACCAGGTCACCAGTACCAATAAAAAAAGCGGCCTATGGCCGCTTTTTTGAATCGAACGCAAGGTGGTATGAGGCGCTCTACAGCAGCAAACGGCGCACATCCGCCAGAACGCTGACAAGGTAAGTCATAAATCGCCCGGCATCACCGCCATTCACCGCGCGGTGATCGTAAGACAGTGCCAGTGGCAGCATCTGCCGCGGTGCAAAGTCTTTACCATTCCACACCGGCTTCACAGCCAACTTGGAAACACCGAGGATGCCGACTTCCGGGGAGTTAACGATCGGGGTAAATCCGCTACCACCGATAGCACCCAGGCTCGAAATGGTAAAGCAGGCACCCTGCATTTCATTGGGCTTGAGCTTACCGTCGCGGGCTTTCAGAGCCATCTCCGCGGCCTCAGCCGCCAATTCGTATAGACCCTTTTTATCCACATCGCGAATGACCGGCACCATCAGACCTTTCGGCGTATCCACCGCCATGCCCACATGCACGTAGTCCTTGTGCACAATCTGCTCGCCATCGTTGTGCAGGGACACATTGAAACTGGGCTCTGCGCGCAAGGCGGCGGCCACCGCTTTTAGCAGGAAAGGCACCGGGGTGAGCCTTACACCGCGCTTCTCCGCCTCGGCCTTCATAGACTTGCGGAAGTCCTCGAGCTCGGTGATATCAGCATCGTCAAACTGAGTGACATGGGGCACATTGAGCCAGTTGCGCGACATATTGGCCGCGGTGATTTTATGGATCTTGCTCATAGGCTCCATTGTCACCGGACCAAATTGGCTGAAGTCGATATCCGGCATCTTCGCGATACCGATACCACCGCCAACACCCACAGCGCCGCTCTCTGCTTTTTTCACCTGCTCGCGAATATAATTGTGCAGGTCATCCTTGGTCACACGGTTGCGCGGACCACTGGCCTTCACCTTGTTCAAGGTGACACCTAACTCCCGCGCCAATTTGCGCACGGCGGGGCCGGCGTAAACCTGAGCGGCTACCGTGAGATCCCGCTCCAACAGGTGGTCTTTCTGTGGAACCGCGGGTGGCTCAACCGTTTCCGGAGTCTGTTGAGGCTCAGTTTGGGCCGCAGGCGCAGACTCCTGGCTCGGCGCTGCTGTAGCGGCGGGCGCAACATTACCTTCGGCAGCCACTTTTAAGACACCCAACGCATCGCCAGTGGAAACTTTATCGCCCTCTTTGACGGCGATGGAAACTACGGTACCCGCGCTCGGCGAAGGTACATCCATTGAAGCTTTGTCGCCTTCCACCACAATCAGGGAGTCGCCCTCGGCGACCGTATCGCCGGGCTGCACAGAGATCTCAATCACGTCCACGGCATCGGCACCGCCCAGATCGGGAACCTGAATAGCCTCCTCTTTCGATTCGGCACCGCCTTTAGGCTTCGCTTTTGCCTCGGCTTGCGGCTCCGCAGCGGGCTCAGGAATTGGCTGGCTATCCTGCGCCGGGGCCTGACTGGACTCTGGTTCAGCCTCCACTGCTGTCTCGGTTTCAATTTTTCCTATCTCATCACCCTCGGAGACCTTGTCACCCTCCTTAACGGTAATACTGAGAATTTTGCCGGCCACCGGGGCCGGTACATCCATGGAGGCCTTATCGCCCTCCACCACAATCAGAGAATCCTCTTGCGCGACGATATCGCCGACAGCCACAGAGATCTCAATTACATCCACCTGATCGGCACCACCGAGATCAGGCACTTTAATGACTTGTTTTGCCATAGGAGTTCTGCCTTCTCTTAGCTGATGCGCGGGTTAACTTTTTCGGCGTCGATATTGAGTGTCACGATCGCTTCCGCAACCTCTTTCGCATCCATCACCCCCTGCTTGGCCAGGCCGTTCAGAGCGGCGATCACCACATAGTTACGATCCACTTCGAAGAAGCGACGCAGTTGCTCGCGGGTGTCACTGCGACCGAAGCCATCGGTGCCCAGAGTAGTCAGTTCGCCGTCGATAAATTCGCGCAGCGGCTCCACATAGGAACGGATGTAATCGGTGGAAGCGATCACCGGAGCCGTGTTGCCTTCGAACTGTTGGGTGATCCAGGCTTTGCGTGTTTCGGCTTGCGGGTGCAGCATATTCCAGCGCGCCACGTCCTGACCTTCACGGGCCGCTTCCACGGCAGAGGTGAGGCTCCAGACATCGGAGGTCACACCAAACTGATCGGCGAGAATGTCCGCCGCTGCCAGCACTTCGCGCAAAATGGTACCGCCGCCAATCAGCTGTACATGTTTCTTCGCCGTTTTGCCTTTGGCGCCTTTCTTGACGTTGGACTGCAGCTTGTAGATACCGCGAATAATGCCTTCTTCCACCCCCTGGGGCATTTCCGGCTGCAGATAGTTTTCGTTCTCGATGGTGATGTAATAGAAGAGGTTCTTCTGCTCTTCGTACATCTCTCTCAGACCGCGCTGCATCACCACGGCCAGCTCGTACCCGTAAGCCGGATCGTAACTGCGACAGTTGGGGATTGTTGAGGACAATACATGGCTGTGGCCATCCTGGTGCTGCAAACCTTCGCCGTTCAACGTAGTGCGGCCGGCGGTGGCGCCGATGAGGAAGCCGCGCGCCTGCATATCGCCAGCGGCCCAGGCCAGGTCACCAATACGCTGGAAGCCGAACATGGAGTAGTAGATATAAAAAGGCACCATCGGCACGCCGTGGTTGCTGTAGGCCGTGGCCAACGCCATCCAGGTGGACATAGCGCCAGCTTCGTTGATGCCTTCTTCCAGTACCTGGCCCTTCTTGTCTTCCTTGTAATACATGATCTGGCCGTGATCCACCGGGGTGTAACGCTGCCCCTGGGAGGAGTAGATCCCCAGCTGGCGGAACAGCCCTTCCATACCAAAGGTGCGCGCTTCGTCCGGAACGATCGGCGCGATGTTCTTGCCGATATTCTTGTCCTTCACCAGCGCGGCGATGGCGCGTACAAACGCCATAGTGGTGGAGATTTCCCGCTCGCCGGAGCCCTTAGTCAATGCACTGAAGGCGTCGAGGCCGGGCACTTCCAGTTTCGGGCACTCGATCTGGCGGCGCGGCACTGGCCCCCCCAGGGTCTTGCGGCGCTCGGCCATATATTTCATTTCCGGGCTATCCGGGGACGGGCGGTAGTAGGGCACTTCCTCCAGCTCTTTGTCCGTCAACGGAATAGCAAAGCGATCGCGGAAGCGCTTAAGGGAATCCAGATCCAGCTTCTTCACCGAGTGGGTGTCCATCGCCGCTTCGCCGGCGGAACCCAGACCGTAGCCTTTAACGGTCTGCGCCAGGATCACGGTGGGCTGGCCCTTGTGCGCCATCGCCGAAGCATAAGCCGCGTAAACTTTGTAGGGGTCGTGGCCGCCGCGGTTGAGCTTCATAATCTCGTCGTCGGACATATCCTTAACCAGTTCCAGCAGCTCCGGATATTTGCCGAAGAAGTGTTCGCGGGTATAGGCGCCGCCGTTGGCCTTGAAGTTCTGCATCTCACCATCGACCACTTCGTCCATGACTTTCTGCAGCAAGCCTTTGTCGTCTTTCTCCAGCAGTGGGTCCCACAGGCGACCCCAAAGCACTTTAACCACGTTCCAACCGGCACCGCGGAAGACGCCTTCCAGCTCCTGCACGATCTTGCCATTGCCGCGCACCGGGCCGTCCAGACGCTGCAGGTTGCAATTCACTACGAACACCAGGTTTTCCAGCTGCTCGCGGCCAGCCAGGGAGATGGCACCGAGTGTTTCCGGTTCGTCACACTCACCGTCACCGAGGAAAGCCCACACCTTGCGATCGCCGCGCGGAGACAAACCGCGGGCGGACAGGTAGCGCATAATATGCGCTTGATAAATCGCCTGAATCGGCCCCAATCCCATAGAGACCGTGGGGAACTGCCAGTACTCCGGCATCAACCAGGGGTGCGGGTAGGATGAAAGACCGTTGCCGTTCACTTCGCGGCGGAAGTTATCCAGCTGCCCCTCATCAAAACGCCCTTCCAGATAGGAGCGCGCGTAGATACCCGGCGCACTGTGGCCCTGGAAGAAAACAAGATCGCCACGCTCCTCACCTTCGTTACCGCGGAAAAAGTAGTTAAAACCCACATCGTAGAGGGTGGCCGCCGAGGAGAAACTGGAAATATGGCCGCCGAGATGGTCATTATTCTGGTTGGCACGCACCACCATCGCCAGTGCATTCCAGCGAATTAAGGAGCGGATACGGCGTTCCATAAACAGGTCACCGGGCATGCGTTTTTCCGCACTGGGTGGAATCGTATTGCGGTAAGGGGTCGTGATAGCCGCGGGCAGCTGCACCCCCACATCGGTAGCGCGATCAGACAGCTGCTTTAACAGGAAGGCTGCGCGCTCTTTGCCGCTGTAGCGTATTACCGCCTGCAGCGCATCCAACCACTCCTGCGTTTCGAGGTTATCGGTATCTTCGTGCATCAAGTGCTCCTCGGCGAATTAGGCGACATCAAGTCGGTCTATTTCTCATAAATCGGTACGCGGGCAAACTACAGCGCAGGCAAAAAAATGCTGCCTTTTTTTCAGAGTTCCGCCAATTCACCACCATCGTTGGCGGAAATACAAGGTGTGGATATTCACCCGATCATGGCGGAGAGGGAAGGTGACGCCAGTCTGTGCCGCGAGTGCTTAGTTTGACTGTAATTATCTGTTCCGGGGCCCGCGCAGTGTGGCGGACAAAACCCCTTTCCCGGTTATTCGCGGAGAGGATTGTAGTATTACTACAAAAAATTTTCCAGATAGGACGGTTAGTAACAAACAAAACAAAATGGTAAAACAATTATTTTTCTTTTTTGTGTTTTACCGGAATATTTTATGGGAACTTCGAGAAAACGGACTACAAAATCGAGTCCCAGATACAGAGACCAGTCACAACCGCACCACCTCCCCTCCAGATTGATATTCAGCGTAGACCAAATAGCGCAGAGGCCCTCCCGCCGCGACGGCATCAAAGGGGTAACAGGTCACGAGCAGCAATCCCCGCTCAGCAAAAACCGGGAGGCGTTCGCGTTCACTATTAACGATACGCAACTCGCTAACCCGATAGGTATGCCAGTGGCCGCGCTCATCCTGCAAGTAAATGGCGCTGCCACGCCGCACTGATTGCAGACCGGCGAAGTGGGTATCCCGGTGTGCCGCAATAACCGTGGTGCGAAAGTCCCCCGGCTTGCCGGAGCCCGCCAGCAGCCCAGGGCCAAAAGCGAGGGACGCACCACTGCCGCCGGCGAGCACAACCAGCGGGCGCTGCCCCTCCAACTTGAGCTTGGCCACCGGCCGGGTATCCGCCCAGGGCCAGGGCTTTTGTGGAACCCCGTCCTGCAGCTGTGTCTCCCAGGCCTCGGCGATCAGCCGCTGGGCCAACTGCGCCTTGGCCAGTAACCAGCCCGCAGAACCCAGCTGCCAAAGCCCCGCCGCCAGACACAACAGGAAAAGCAGGGGGCGGATCATCCGCGAATATTCCTGATTCGAGCCTCAAGGCCACCTTGAGGTCGACGTATATCCGGCACAACTCTGCGCAATTGCTGGCGCAGCTCACGCAATAAATTACCGCGAACCTTGCGCCCACGACGCAACAGTGCTGCCAGGCTGAGCAGACTCAGGGCCGCGAGCAACTGAGCGTACACCCCCGCAGCCGTGCTCGGGTAAGCCTGGCGCTGCAATACTTGCCCCTTAGGCATCGTATTGGCAACCGAACTGTGGGAAAACTCATTACCCGCCTTGCGCACGACCTCTTCCTCAACCGCGACAAAACTTGTATAGGGACTGGCGATCTGGTGCCCCAGGGCGAGGTGCAGAATTTGTTCACGCAGCGCCAATCCCGCGTTGCTACCCTCCCCCACCAGGGTCTGGCGATCACGCAAAGATTCGATCTTGCTACGCGCCCAAAGACTGCCGATTCCGACAGTGCTGGGCGACTGCCCTGCGCGCAATACCAGCTTGCGCACAAACTGTTTGCCTGCCATACGCCCACGCAACTGGATTTCTCCCTGCATTTCATCGCCTTCAATCCTGGCTACCAGCTGCAGCGGCTCACCGCGATACAGATCCGGAATACGCTTCGGGTAGGCCTCCGCAACCACCCCCTGAGGCCAGCTCAACTGCAGATCGGTGGCCATGGGGTTTTCGAGCTTGGCGAACAGAGTCTGCATACGCCCACGCACCTCGGAGATATCGCCGATGCTCACAAAGGCACCGCGACCAAATTGTGCAGCCTTGCGCATAAAGTGGTTATTGGGCGCGGAGCCAATGCCTACGGTAAACAGGCGCGCACTACCCAGGTGCTGATTAATCAACTCAAACAAAGCCTGCTCGTTACCCACGGCGCCATCGGTGATAAATACTACCTGGTGCACCAGACTGGTCTCATCGGGCAACTGCTGCCCAAGCGCCAGACGCAGAGCCGAAGCCATCTCGGTGCCCCCATCGGCATTTAACCGTTCAATTTCCCGGCGTGCGCGCTGAACATTCTGCTTACTTGCGACCACAGGACGCGTGAAGAAAGCGCGGGGACTGTTGTTAAACTCGATCACATTGAAACGGTCGTTAGCCTGCAAGCGGGAAAGTGCCAAGACCAGGCTCTCCTTGGCTTGTCGAATGGAATTACCGCCCATTGAGCCAGAAGTATCGATCACATAAACGACTTCCCGCGGCAGGCGCCGGGCGCGGGTACCCTCATCCGGCGGCAGTAACATTACCTGCAGATATCTACCGGCTTTTGCACCCGCATTTTCTTCATTGCCAATTTCTTCTTCGCGGACACGCTCACTAAATAACGCTGCACGCGGCATCGCCGAGGGCTCCGCCTGCCAGCTTAAGAGAAAGTCCCGATCCATTTTCACAGCACCATCGCGCAAGCGAATGGAATAATGCTCCCCAGCTTTCTCATCGATCGTAATGTCGTGGTAGGGGCTAGCAATTTTTACCAGTGGCAGACCACCCTCCAGTTCCACCTCTATCTCGATATTATGACTACCCACAACCTCCCGCTCTGCTGCCGGCTGCATATACGGTGAAATCGCCGGAGCGTCCTTTACCTGGTCCGTAGGCAAAGCCCAGCCACTGCCCTCTGTGACCAGTTTCTGTTCGGTACCACCAAGAGTATTAAAGGGAACCGGCTCACCGGGTATGTAACGCGGAGTCAGAGTCGTAGGCATACGCAGTGAAAAGACACCATTGTCATAGACTACTGGCTGTAAGTAGCGAATATTCACCTGTACTGTTTCCCCCGGTGCGATATTGGCCACTTTATTGGTAAACAAATTGGGGCGCTGCTGCTCCAGAAGAGCCGCGCGCTTACCCGCCGCGCGCGCGGCCTTATAAATCTTCGCCGCCTGTTTTCGTTCGCGTACCTTGCCGACAATACGGCGCTCACCCAATTGAATTTCGAGGCCGGTCACTGCGGCTCGATCCGGTAGTGGCAAAGCGTAAATCGCCTCCTGCCAGTTTTCACTGGTATTTTGGAATGCCTGTTGTAGCCACACTTCTGCCACCAGGCCGCGTACAGCAATACTGACCCGACTATCCTGGTGTACCGCCGGAATATATTTCCCCGCTTCACCGCCAGTAAACAACAAATTCCCTGCTTTCACCTCACCTAGGGTGATAGCTTCGACAGCTTCCTCATCGCCACTATCCGCCGCGTCGTCAAGCGCCTGGGCATTCACTTCGGCACCAATAGCCGCAATCACTACCGCCAATACAACCACAATAAATAATAACCAGCGGCCCACACCCCCGCTTTTCTGACGGCGACGATAGTATTCTTCCGTCGGCAACATCAGCTCATCTTTATGAAAACGCTGCCCAAACAATATCACCCTGTTCACAAACTTCTCTCCACTTTTAAACTGGAAGCTAAAGGAATTAAAAACGCTAAAACGGGCGAAAGACGGCAGGGAATCGGGTGAAAGCCGGGAGGAATAATGACGAATTGTGGCGGAGGGGATACTTTGACATATTTCAGGGGTACCAGGTAATCCTGCAATAACTCTCAGCTTTAAACGCAGATTTACAATCTAGGCTCAAATATCTAGATCCGTCAAAATATCACAGCGCGGAGCGTGAAGCTCACCGGCAACCCCACCGGGCAGGGCTGCTGCGCTGCAATCATCACACAAGGATATTGCGAGATTATTCAGAGAGTCTCTAAAGGTCTTTTATTTCACGCCAATCTCTTCCTATGACCAAAATGACACATCTTATACCAATGGAAAATATCGAAACAATCGATCACTTCAGCAATCCTTGGCCTTACAAATTTCGATATCCGTTTCACTATCCGAATTTAATGGCAAGAAGATGATAGTAATTTTTTTACCCGATGCACCTCTAATATTACCCCGTTTAAAGTCATCGGTAGCCTGTCCATTTATCTTCACCACAATATCACTTTCATTTTCCCAGCCCTCCAACACAAACGCAGGATTAAATACTGGGTTAGCGCTTGAGCCACTTAAACGAAAAGACAGTGAGTCGCTTGCATCAAAATAATACGCTCGCTGCGCCTCATCATAACCGTAGTCTGATGAGCCAGTAACATTGGCAACTACAGGTGCCTGCAACCAGGATTTCGCCAGCTTGGTCACTTGTGCAGTTGACATATTAGATAATCCAGTAAGCAGTAGCCGGGTTTGCGAAGAATCATCTTGCTTAAACGGTGGATTGAAAGCCATATGAAACAATGATGTATGACTTGGGTAAAGCGAATCGGAGGCTCCACGACCAAACGCGCGTATTTGGTTTACCGGCCAGTGATCCCAGCGCACAAAGTGATGATCTGGATATTCTTCTTCGAAACCCACTTCAGAATAGGGGATAATCTCCAGCGAACCACCATGCTCCATAATCGTGAAGGTGTCAAACTCTGTATCTTTCAAATTAATACGAGCTATATTCGCCTGTAAAGGTAGTTCAAAAGCCTCACTACCTCGGTTATTAATCCCACCATTGGCCCCATCATAACTTTCTGCCTGCCCATTCATATTTACAAGCGTGAGCGTGTTGTCAATCTCAATGTTATCCCATGGATCTTTGCCGGCACTGTGAATAATCATAGCCTCATGGTATTCGAACCCATTGGGAGCATCACCGTAGGTATTGACTTGCTGACTGAATAACGTGTTTCGGGAAAGCACCGTTCCATCTGGATAGATATAAAAAACAAATTCTGACGCTGCACCCCATCCATCTGGCGAGTCTTCCGTATCAATTAAGTTGTAACAAATACCGGTGGGATGATATCGCCACTGAACCACGACCCTTGCAGGAGTATTTTCAATGACGCGAACATGACTGTAGCGAACCTGCTTATCATTCATGGGTTCAGCACCACCACTTTCACACATTTCCGGCCACCCCCAACTTTCATTGAATTCATTACTGAACCATGCACCGTTTTCAGAAACCAAACTTGGCACAAAGCCTAAGCCTCGCCAAAATACCCACTTAGTGTCATTGCCATCAAAATTAACAATCACATCGGGATCGGCATGTACTTGCCAGTTATCATTCCACAAATTTGACCTTGGCTGATATTGATCCTCTGGGCCTGTATCCCATGCCCCGACGTATCCCAATTTAGTGTATTGCGCTCCAAAGCCTGAATCTGGTCCCGCAGGCAAAGCATCGGCACTATAAAACTCGGGCACAGGTGAGACGTAAGCGGACGGCTGAGCAGAAACTTGAGTGATAGTGCCATTCGGATTTAAGGTCAAATTATGAGTAATCTTACGCTCGTTATCATGATCATATGTCTCACGTAAGATCGTTCGGTCAGGTTTCACTGTGTAGTATTCATCAACCCATCCGGTCCAACCCGGCAGCATTGGATCCTTGTGAACATCAAACTTTGGTGCATAACGCCAATGTATTACCACGTCGTTTTGTGACTGGCGAATGATCCGTACATGAGAGTGGCGATTGAGTTTATCCCAACGCAATCCGACTCCATCCCCCCGCGTCTCGAAGAGTTGCTCCACGTAGTTGACACCCTGACCGGTGTGCCACCTTGGTAGATAGCTCGAAGCTCTCCAGAAATAGAACTGTTCAGTGTCAGAAAAGTTTACAACGATGTCAGCAAACTCACTGACCATCTGGTGAGCCTCCCAGGATTCACCGGAATCCATTCGCGAGTAATATGCGTAAAAATCAGTCTCAGTATTTTCACTTGTCGATTTATCATCTCCTTTTGAGTCTGAACCGGTGGAACATGCAGTACCCATAAAAAGGATACAGAACGGGAGTAGACACTTATATAGAAGTGTTGCCTTAATCGTTTTTATCAACATTAAACATCTTCACTTTACAGTAATGAATTGTGTTTTCTTAACGCTATATTTATTAAGTTTACACAGTGGGCACAGCGAAAAGTGAAACATAAAAAATATTTAATCTAAGGTTAGCGCCTTGAAAAAGACTAGCCGCCCTCTCAGAAGCCATGAATTTTATTGTGTCACTGCTCATGCCCCGCGCCTTACATGACTGATATCTCTAAAGTCACGGAGTAAATCCTGGAATTGGCACAACACCCAGATACCCTTCTAGTGCAACCTCCAGCACCATCTTGGTATTTTTTTTCGCAAAACACAGTAAGGAAGAAATTATGCCTTTGGGCATAGCCTCAAACTGAGGGGGGGGGAATTAGCGGGCATAAAAAAACCGGCGCAAGCGCCGGTTTTTTTTCGATGAGGGCTCGGTCAGTCGATCAGCCCATAATCCTTGCGCAAAACCTCAACCAGCTCCGCTTTTGGATTATCAGACAGCTTCAATTCCTTTCCGGTAATTTTCTCCGCGATACCGACATAGGTTTTAGAAAGATCCATCAGCATGGATTCCGGCAGCTCGTTATCACGGGCCAAGGCCAGGCGCTCATCCATGCGGTCTTTATTCAGCAGAATATCGGCATCTGGGAAGTAATTGAGCAGGGCCTGACGGAAACCCTCTTTGGAGTTTTCCACAACCTTGCCGGTGCGGTACTGCTCACCGTCCCAAATGCGGGAGGAGTCCGGGGTGCCCACTTCGTCCATATAGATCAACTTTTCTTCACCATTGGCATCGGTGACATAGCCGAATTCGAATTTAGTATCGACAAAAATCTGGTCGAGCTTCTCCAGCTCTGCGGAGATCACATCGAAACCTTCTTTCAGCAGTTTTTCGTACAGGTCGATATCCCCTGCACTGCGGAAATTAAAAGCGTCGACGTTGTCTTCGATATTCTTACGGGTGATATTCACATCATCCGCTTCCGGCACGCCGGGAATATCTTTGAGAATACCTTTGGTGGAGGGGGTGATCAGCAGCTCGGGCAGCTTCTGGTCCTTCTGCAGACCATCCGGAATCTCGATACCGCAGAAGTCGCGCTCGCCCTTTTGGTAGGAGCGCCACATGGAGCCGGTGATGTACTGTCGGGCGATAGCCTCGATCATGACCGGGCGGGCCTTCTGTACGATCCAAACCAGGGGATGGGGAATATCTAGGATATGGCTGTCGGCCAGGCCCTGCTCCTTGAACAGCTTGAACCAGTGGTTGGAAATAGCGTTCAGTGCGGCACCTTTCCCGGGTACGCCGCGCATGCCGCCTTTGCCGGTCCATATGCAGTCGAATGCGGAGATGCGGTCGGAAATGACCATCACCGCGAGAGGGGCATCCGGTGCTACCGGGTATCCTTTCTCCTCGATCAGGCGACGGCTATCGGCTTCGGTCAACCAGTAAACGGAGCGGACCTTACCGCTGTGGATGGGCTTGTCGGTACGGATCGGCAGGTCATTATTGACCGCTAGAACTTTGTCAGCCAGGCTCATGAGCTCTCACCTATTTGGAGGGACAAATAAAGGAAAGCGCGGCATTCTAACAACGGCCTCGTGCGGACACAAAGAAAAGATATCGGCCGGCCGCGCCAGGGGCTGTTATTCCGATATCCGTTTGGCCTCCCACTCCGCCTGGTGCTCACTGGTGGGCCAAGCCGTCATAATCGCTTTGAGCAGGGTGGCCAACGGAATTGCGAAGAAGACCCCCCAAAACCCCCAAATTCCCCCAAAAAACAAGACCGCCAGAATAATTGCCACCGGGTGCAGATTAACCGCCTCGGAAAACAGCAGTGGCACCAGCACATTGCCGTCGAGCAGCTGAATAATGCCGTAGGTCATGATCAGGTAAAAAAACTCGTTGCTCCAGCCCCACTGAAACAAGCCGATAGCCGCCACCGGGATAGTCACCACCGCCGCACCGATATAGGGGATCAATACGCTAAAGCCCACAGCCACCGCGAGCAGCAGCGCATAATTCACCCCCAGTAACAGGAAAGCGGCATAACTCACCGCCGTCACTATGCCGATCTCTACCACCTTGCCGCGCACATAGTTGGCCACCTGATCGTTCATCTCGTGCCAAATCTGATGCAACATCGGGCGCTGTTTGGGCAGGAAAGACGTACACCAGCGAATTAGCTGATCCGAGTCCTTAAGGAAGAAAAACACCAAAATCGGCACCACCACCACATAAATCAGCAAGCCGGCAAAAATGGGCAGGTTGGTGAGGGAGAAGGCCAGGAGGGTCTGCCCCATGCCTCCGAGTTCCTTGCCGAGAGTATTGAATACCTCATCGATCTGCGCAGCCGAGACCAGGCGCGGGTAGCGCTCCGGTAACAACAAGAGTAACTCCTGTCCGCGCTGCACCATATTTGGCAACTCCGCACCGAGACGCACTAGCTGACGCCAAATAATCGGCAGCACTACAAACAGCAGCGCTACGATGGCACCGACCAACACCAGGCAGGATAGTGTTACCGCGAGCCAGTGAGGCACCCGCCAGGACTTCAGCTTCTGCACCATGCCCTGCATCAGAAAAGCGATAACCAGGGCCGTAAGTACAGGCGCCAGTACAGCTCCGAGCGTGGCCAGTATCACCAGCGCTACCGTGAGAAGCAGCACGAGCAGCACCACTTCCTCCTGACTGAAGTAACGGTTCACCCAGCCTTTAACAATCGACAACATAGACTCTCGGGATTGATTCTTCATTTGCCAGCGTACAGCCAATAGTGGAAGGTATTATCACGCCTTTCAGCGCGCAGCAGGGGTCTGCCACTCAGAGCGGCAAAGCTGTGAAAGTCTCGCCAGGAGCCCTCATCGGTGGCCATAACACACAGCAGAGTACCCGTTTCATATTCGTTTAGGGCTCTGCGCATGGCCAATAGAGGCTGCGGGCACGGCAGCTGGCGGGCATCCACCATCACCGCGGCACGCCAATCCGGCTCTGGTTGTTCACGGATGGTATCGGAGGAAGGCACGACCATTGATTAATCAGTCACAAATTTTGCAGAGCCGTGGATTATAACGCGGAATCCGTGCCAGATACCGCCAAAGCTTTACGCTTTTTAACCCACCGCGTGGCGTAAACCCGAACCTTTTAGGGGCTACCCGGTCAAAACCTCGACAGTTCAACGGGGTTGCGTATAGAGTTGGACTATAGATCCTTCACGGACAGACCGAGCAGTAATCAAGATGACTAACCCACAAAAAAACCTGCCTCGTCGATCACACAAATTGCCACCCTCACAGCGATTGCGCCGCGGTATAAAGGCACTGGGTATCGGCCTGCTGCTTGCCAGCACCCCTATCGCCGCCACAACTGAGCCGGAGGGTATCCGCCTGCCGGAGCTGGGCGATAGCACGAGCGGCGTCGTATCCCCACAGCGGGAAAAGGAACTCGGGCAGATGTGGTTGCGCATGTTTCGCAGCCAGGTAAAAACATCCTCGGACGCGCTTCTGCAACAATATGTAGAGAAAACCGTTAAAGAGCTCGCCAGTTACACCCCCCTGGAAGACAAGAATATCGATGTGGTCGTGGTCAACAATGAAACCATGAACGCATTCGCGGTCCCCGGCGGCATTATGGGGGTACACACAGGCCTCTTCCTGTTCGCCGAAAATGAAGACCAGTTTGCCTCGGTGATCGCCCACGAACTCGGCCACCTCAGCCAGCGACACTATGCCCGCTCTCTCGAAGCGCAGCGCAACAACAGAATTCCCACCCTGGCCGGTATGCTCGGCGCCCTCGTACTTGCCGCCACCGCTGGCGGCGGAGCGGGAATCGCCGCCATGACCGCCACCCAGGCGGCGGCACTGGACAGCCAACTGCGCTTTAGTCGCAAGAACGAACAAGAAGCGGACCGAGTCGGTATCGAGACCCTGGCGGCATCCGGGCGCGATCCAGATGCCGCCGGTGAAATGTTCGAGCAGATGCTCAAGGCCACACGCTACTATCAGCGTCCACCCGAGTTCCTCCTGACTCACCCCGTTACCGAAAAACGGATCGCCGATGCCAAGCTCCGCTCCCAGCGAATGGAGACTGTACCGCCGAGCGACAGCCGCGACTTCCACCTGATGCGCGCCCGTATTCGTGTCGCTGGCGAACCCACTCCTCAACAGGCGGTGAAACGTTTCCAGGCCGAGCTCAACGGTATCAATGACAACGAAGACGCCGCTCGCTATGGCCTGGCTCTGGCGCAACTGGCGGCCGGCAGGCCCGACAATGCACTGGACACCCTGCAGCCGCTGCTCGACAAAGAACCCTCCAAGGGTGCTTTTGTACTGGCGCGCGCGGATATCGACCTGGTACGCCGGGATTACAGCGGCGCCACCCAACGGCTGCAATACGCCCTCGACCGCAACCCCGGCGACCACGCCCTGCTCATGGGACTCGCCAATGCACACTTCAAGGCGGGTAACTTCCTCGCGGCAGAGCGCATGCTGGCCAAGTACAGCCGCGCACGCAAGAAAGACCCCACCGTATGGTATCTGCTGGCTGAAACCCACGGCTTGGCCGGAGATATCGTCGGAGTGCATGAAGCTCGCGCTGAGTACTACATTTTGAACGGGGTTTTCGACAAGGCCCTGCAGCACCTGCGCCACGGTATTCGCATGACCAAAGACAACTACCAGACCAACGCTATCTTGAAACAGCGCCTCAAAGATGTCATCAAGATGCAGGAGAAAGCCAAAGAGCTTTAAGTCGGCACCATAAATGCCTCAGGCGGCGGGATAACCAAAAAGAGCGGCCAATGGCCGCTCTTTCTCTGTCCGCTAGGATCACCGTACCGGGCACTAGCCCTTGCGGAAATCCAGCATTCTCTGCAGTGGGATCATCGCCTTGCGGCCCAATTCCGCGTCCACAAAGATTTCATTGTCGCCGCGCTCCAGCACAGCACAGAGATTCTCCAGGGAGTTCATCGCCATCCAGGGGCAGTTGGCGCAACTGCGACAGGTAGCGCCGGCTCCAGCGGTTGGGGCGACCATCAACTCTTTGTCCGGGCACTCCTGCTGCATCTTGTAGAAGATGCCCTGGTCGGTCGCCACGATAAAGCGTTTCTCGGGGCGGGTCTTGGCCGCATTGATAATCTGTGAGGTAGAACCCACCACATCGGCCAGAGCCACAACGGCAGCGGGAGACTCCGGATGCACCAGCACCACGGCATCCGGGTAGAGGGCCTTCAGATCCTCAACCCCTTTTGCCTTGAACTCCTCATGTACGATACAGGAGCCATCCCACAGCAGGACGTCCGCACCGGTTTCACGCTGCACATAGCCCCCCAGGTGTTTATCCGGAGCCCAAAGGATTTTCTCACCCTGGGCATCCAGGTGATCCACCACGTCCAGAGCGATACTCGAAGTTACCACCCAATCGGCACGGGCCTTCACCGCCGCCGAGGTGTTTGCATAGACAACCACCGTGCGATCGGAATGCTGGTCGCAAAACTCGGAAAATTCATCCGGAGGGCACCCCAGGTCCAGAGAGCAAGTCGCCTCCAGGGTTGGCATCAAAACACGCTTGTTTGGCGTTAGAATCTTGGCGGTTTCGCCCATAAATTTCACTCCGGCCACCACCAGAGTATCGGCGCTGTGCTCGGCGCCGAAGCGGGCCATTTCCAGCGAGTCAGAAACACAGCCACCAGTCTCTTCGGCCAGCGCCTGAATCAATGGATCAGTGTAATAGTGAGCCACTAGCACGGCATTCTGCTCGTTTAGCAGGCGCTTGATTCGATCGCGCCAGGCCTGCAGCTCCTCTTCACTGTACTGGGGCACAACCGGCTCCGCAAAGTGCGCCTGCACCAAAGAGCGGGAATCAACCGTTTCTGCAACAATGGACTTTTGGGTCATGGCTAACTACCACTAGCGAAAAAACGCGCAGTATAACGCATTGTTGCGCCATATCAGCGCACCTGAAATATCAACCACTACCTGTTTGACCCCGTCACTGGATGAGTCGCTCAGCAAACCCCACTCCGGCAAACCAGTACACTTAAAGAGTCTCTTTCCTGCAGCCGAATGGCCCCTCTATGGAAATGGTAGAGAGTATTGTAATTGGCGCCGGAGCTATCGGTCTCGCCAGCGCCTATGCCCTGGCCACCAGAGGCCATCGAGTGCTGGTTTTAGAGCAACACACTGCCATAGGCACCGAAATCAGCGCCCGCAGCAGCGAGGTAATCCACGCTGGCATCTATTACCCGACCAACAGCCTAAAAGCCCGGGCCTGTGTTGCGGGAAAAGCCAGTCTGTATCGCTTCTGCCGTGAACACGGTGTGCCACACAAACCCATCGGCAAACTGATCCTGGCCACCGATAAAGCCCAGTTACCCCAACTAAAAGCCCTAAAGGCACAGGGCGATGCTAATGGCGCGGGCAGCCTAATGCTACTGAACGGACAAGAAACCAGGGCGATGGAACCAGAGCTGCAATGTCACGGTGCCATTTATTCACCAAACACAGGCATTTTCGACAGCCATTCCCTACTACTGGCGCTGCAGGGCGCTCTTGAGGCCCTGGGCGGCCAGGTTGTACCAAACACAAAAGTAATCGCATTATTGCGGGGTAGTGACAACTACCAGCTGACCATGGAGGATGGATACTCCCTCGGTACGCCGCACTTAGTGGTAGCTGCCGGGCTCCACAGCCATGGATTGCTCAGCAATATCAACGACGTGAGCATACGCAAGGCAGTTCCGACTCAATACTTGGCAAAGGGCAATTACTTCTCCCTCGACCACAAGCCACCCTTCTCACACTTAATTTACCCACTTCCGGAGCCGGGTGGCCTGGGCATTCACCTCACGCTGGACCTGCAGGGGTATGCCCGTTTCGGGCCCGACGTGGAGTGGGTAAACGCGATTGATTACAGGGTGGATAGCCGTCGCAGGCATAAATTCTACCGCAGTATTCAACGTTACTGGCCCGCCCTTCCAGAGAGATCTCTGCGTACAGATTATGCCGGTATTCGCCCAAAGCTCGCTCCCATGGGGGCCCCACCACAGGACTTTAAGCTATTCCGAAGCGGCGGTGACGGGAAACCACAGTTAGTCGCTTTTTTTGGGATTGAATCCCCCGGCCTGACCAGCTGCCTTTCCCTGGGGGAAATGGCGGCGAATTTCATTAGCGGCCAATCCCACGCTTAAGCCAACCTGAAGAAATCCAGACATTGCTCTAGGAGAAACGCATTAAATATAAGAGACCGCTCACACGAAGAAGCGACAAGAAATAAGAGTGGGAAATTAAGAAGAAGTGGTGGGTCGTGCTGGATTCGAACCAGCGACCAATTGGTTAAAAGCCAACTGCTCTACCAACTGAGCTAACGACCCTATGGTGACTGGGAAAACTTGGTATGTCCCAGCTTAGGATGCCTTCACCCTCACGCAGAGGTGTAAAAGCTGTGGGTTTGCTGTGAGCATCCCCGGTGGAAAATGGTGGGTCGTGCTGGATTCGAACCAGCGACCAATTGGTTAAAAGCCAACTGCTCTACCAACTGAGCTAACGACCCTTTTCCGTGCCTCGATGTGAGGAGCTGCGTATCTTACGGATCTATTATGAAAAAACAATACCTAACTCGAAAAAAAATCTAACGAATTTAAGGAGTTAGGTATTTCCCTCAAAATTGACGCCAACTGACAATCAGCTGGCGTAAACCGTTGGGTCCGCAAGGCCTGCATCGGCGAATCCCGCAGCGCGCAGTCTACAGCTATCGCAGCGACCGCAGGCCGCACCATCTGGGCGCGCCTGATAACAGGATACCGTCAAGCTGTAATCAACCCCAAGGCGCGTCCCTTCAATCACGATATCGGCCTTGCTCATTTGCATCAACGGTGCCCGCACGGAGAGCTTGTGGCCCTCAACTCCGGCGCGAGTAGCCAGATTGGCCATTGTCTCATAGGCCTCGACATATTCCGGCCGGCAATCCGGGTAGCCGGAATAGTCCACCGCATTGACACCGACAAAAATATCCTGTGCTCCGAGGACCTCGGCCCACCCCAGGGCAATGGAGAGAAAAACCGTGTTGCGTGCCGGTACATAAGTCACCGGGATACCGCTGGTTTCCTCTTCCGGAACCTCAATCGTGTCATCGGTCAGGGCCGAACCGCCGATAGAGCGCAGGTCGAGCTTCACCACCTTGTGCTCTACCGCCCCAAGATCACTCGCCACACGTTTCGCCGCCAACAGTTCCGCTTCGTGACGCTGGCCATAATCGAAACCCAGAGCGTAACACTCGTACCCGTCTGCACGCGCCATGGCGAGCACTGTGGCCGAGTCGAGGCCACCGGACAGCAAAATTACCGCTTTCTTTGCAGTCATCTCTTCCTCAATTCATCAATACACAATCACCGGGCCAATCAGACACCCGGGATATCCCCCCACAGCAATTTATGCAGCTGCATCTGCATGCGGACCGGCAGACCATCCTGCAAGATCCACTCCGCCAGTTGCCGCGCCGGCAACTGCTCATAGCTGGGCGAGAAAAGCACCTCTCCCACTCGCTCCGGCAAGCGGTACTGGTCCAAGGTAAATCTGGCCCAGTCGTAATCACTGCGATCACAAATTACGAACTTGATCTGGTCCCGGCGAGTCAGCACCTGCATATTTTCCATGCGATTGCGGTGCTGCTCCCCGGAAGCCGGCGTCTTCAGGTCGACAACCCGTGAGACACGCGGATCCACATTTTCCACCGGCATGGCACCGCTGGTCTCCAAGGATACTGAATAGCCCGCATCGCACAGAGCCTCCAACAGCGGCAGACAATTGGGCTGGGCCAATGGCTCACCACCGGTCACACAGACATAGCGCGCCGGATAACTTTGCACCTGCTGCAATATCTGCTCCAGGGTCATGCGCTCGCCGCCATAAAAAGCGTACTCCGAGTCGCAATAAGTACAGCGCAGCGGGCACCCCGTTAGGCGCACGAACACCGTTGGTAGGCCGCATTCCCGCGCCTCCCCTTGGAGAGAGTAGAAAATTTCACTAATTCTGAGCGATTCTTTAGACAGACTGGTCATAAACACCCGACACAAAAACGCCCGGATGGCACATGCCATTCGGGCGCGGGATCATAGGCTTTTTCTGGTTAAAAAACCAGCGACGCAACTGGCTCAGCAGCGCCTATACGCGACTAGAAGTTATCCTGGAGATACTTCTTAGCCAGGTTGGATGCCCTGGCATCACTGCTCGCCACCTGCTCTAACAGGTTGCGAGCTTTCTGCTGGTCGCCCAGCTGGTGGTAAACGGTTCCCAGCTTGTAGCGGCCATCCCAAACCTTATTGGAGTTGGGGTAGCCATCGAGTAGCGCCACAAACCACCCTCGAGCCTCTTCAAGATTTCCTTGAACCAGGGCTATCTCTCCCAGCCAGTAGTTGGCATTGGGAGCATACTGGCCGTTGGGAAAGTCTTGCAGCAGACTCTTAAACTGAGCACTGGCACCGCCGTAATCACCGTTGCGAGCCAAGCCAAAACTGGCCTGGTAACGATCGCGCTCGCTCTTGCCGTCTTTCGGCCCCTGCGGCTTGGGTGGCATCGCCGATCCGCTCTGGACAGCGGCACCGCCTCCCCCTTTAACCGGCGGCTGGGCGGAGGGTTGTGCCGAGGGCTCAGTGCCGCTCAGGCGGGCAATCCGCCGATCCAGATCCATATAATCCTCAGTGCGCTGCTGCTTGAGACGCTTGATCTCGTGGCGCAGCTCTTCAACCGATCCACGCAATTCGCGCACTTCCTGCTGCAGCACCTGCATCTGGTAGTAGGCTTCGGCCTGGGGGTTGGTCTGAGCTCTGGGGCTGGGACTTGCGGCGCGGGCGAGGTGAATTTCCTCGACACCACGGCCACTCGTGGGGAGCGACTGCTCCTGACTACTGGCAGACAGGTCGACAATCGGGGCCTGGGAGAATACGGGCGATGCCGCAGCCATCATTGCTGCAGCGATCGCCAGTTTTCTAATCGTAAAAGCCATTGGCATCCATTTTGACGATTAGTTAATAACAACGCGACGGTTCATCGCACGGGCAGCTTCGTTAGAGCCCATCTGAGCCGGACGCTCTTCACCGTAGCTGATCACTTCCAGATTAGCTGCGTCTACGCCTTGCAGTACCAAAAAGTCGCGTACGGCATTTGCGCGGCGCTCACCCAGAGCCAGGTTGTACTCGCGAGTGCCCAGCTCATCGGCGTGACCTTCGAGGCGAACAGCAGAGGCTGCACCGCGCATGCGATCGGCGTGACGGATCAGCAGCTCACGGGTTTCCGGGTTCAGCAGGGACTGGTCGAAGTCGAAGTACACTACGTTTTCCAGAGGAGCCAGGGTTTCACTCTCCTCTACAACGCTGGTTTCAACCTGGGTATCCACCTCAGGCTGAGTGTATTCCTCACCGCTGGTATTGTCGCTGCTGGTGTTGCTACAACCGGCCATTACTGCCAAAACACAGGCCAGGCCCAGTCCCGTTTTTACTGATTTCAACATAAGCTACTCCGCTTTTAGTGTTATCGAAAATCCTGAAAGATTTTTTTTAAATTGGTCTTATAAATACCCTACGCTTCTGAGCGTTGGGCCCCCGCCTCAATCAAAGTATGGCGACCATGCCGGTTCACGGACATCGCCCCTCTGTGAGGGCAGGTTGTACTTCACCCCAGCATCTAGCGATACCGCAGCCAGAATGCCCTTGTCTCCGCGCTTGGTTGCGTACATCAGCATGGCCCCATTCGGCGCAATGCTGGGGGATTCGTCCAGGGTGGTCTCCGTGAGGACACGCATTCTGCCCGAATTAATATCCATCGTAGCGATGGTAAAAGTTCCCCGGTTGCGATGTACCATGACCAGCGTCTTCCCGTCAGGAGAAACACGCGGCCGCGCATTGTAGTCGCCATCGAAGGTTAAGCGGTCGACTTGACCAGTGGCAAGAGTCAATTGATAAATTTGTGGCTTCCCTCCCCTATCTGAGGTGAAAACCAGCGATTTACCATCCGGCATCCAGTTCGGCTCGGTATCAATAGAGAAGTGTCTGGTCATACGAGTGAACTTGCCGCTCGCTAAATCCAGGACATAGATCTCCGGGTTGCCGTCCTTGGAGAGCACCATAGCCAACTTGGTTCCATCGGGAGACCAGGTCGGTGAGCTGTTGATGCCCTTGAAGTTAGTCAGCTGCTTGCGCTCGCCGCTGCGCAGATTCTCGCGGAAAATCGCCGGGCGCCCGGTCTCAAAGGAAACGTAGGCCAGCTCCTGACCATTCGGCGACCACATAGGTGACATTACCGGCGCACTGAAGCGGCGCACCTGCTTAGCGCGCGCCCCGTCGATATCCGAGCGCATCAACACATAGCTGGGTTTACCTGCGCGTTTTTCCTCTTGCACATACACCATCTCGGTGGAGAAGGCGCCGCGTATACCGGTGATGGACTGGAAGATTTCGTCGGCGGCGCGGTGGGCGATATCCCGCAGCTGGGTCTGGCCACCTCGCACCTGCTTGGTAAACATCTTGTGCTGGCCGAAAACATTGACCAGATCAAAGGTCAGCAGATAACCGGAGGCTTGGGGCTCAATACGACCAGTCACTATGTACTCGGTACCGAGGATACGCCAATCGCGGAAAACCACGTCTTCCGGGGTCTTGGGGAAGGACAGCATGTCCTCCTTAGGCACTGGCGAAAACAGGCCGCTGCGGCGCAAGTCCGCGGAGATAATCCCGGAAACATCTTCCGCTAGCACCCCACCACCAGACCAACTGAATGGAGACACAGCAATCGGCGTAGGGTCATCAATACCGCTGGTGATATCCACCACCAGTTGGGCACGTACCCCTAAACTCACCGAGGCAATTGCAATAATGACGACGGTCTTCAGTAAACTTTTGATCATTGGCGCAAATCTTCGACTATAAAGTTCAAAATGGTTGTGCGGACTTCCCGCTCGAATATCGTCGGCTCTTCCCTCGCCAGCTCGGCCACTTCGGGGAAGACTTCCACCCGGCGAATCGCGGTGAGTACCGAACGGTCGAGTGCTGTGTTGCCACTGCCCTCGACGATATTAGTTGCCACCACCCGGCCAGTGGGGACAAAGTTAATTTTCACCTTGATGGTCATACCATTGCGGGCGCTGGGCGGACGACTCCAGACCGCTTCAATTTGCTGTCGAATCGCCTGGCCTACTGAGGCCATCGCCTGCTGCGCCTCATTGGCATCCAGCAAATCCTCTTCGTCTTCTAGTGCCTCGTCAAAGGAGCTCTGCCGCTCTTTCTCCAACTGCTCCTGAAGCTCTTTTTTCTTGCGTTCTTTCTCTTTTCGCTCGTTCTCGCGCTGCGCTTTCGCCTCCCGCGCCTTGCGCTCGGCCTCAACTTTGGCCTTGCGCGTTTTTTCGGCTTCGAGCTTTTTCTTGCGTTCCAGGGCGGCTCGACGCTTGCGCTCAACTTCCGCCTGGCGCTTTTGCTCGGCTTCGCGCTGGGCGCGCTGTTGTACTTTATCCACCTTCTTGGGCAGTTTCTTTTGAGGAGTCGCAGCCTCAATGGTCACCAGTTTGGCCTGCACAAACTTCGGCATCGGTTTGCGCTCGGGCATGCTGCTGGCTTCCCAACCATAGGTAATAGCGGTGATCAGCGCTCCGTGCAACAGGAGGCTGACTACAATCGCCAGTGCGTAAAAGCCTTTATTCACCGGCGCCCTACCCCTGTGGAGGCTCTGTCACCAGGCCGACACTCGGTGCCCCCGCCTGCTGCAGTTCGGTCATGGCATTAACGATCAGGCCGTAACGGGCCTCAGTATCGCCCCAGACCAGCACCGGGGTTTTCGGCTTCTGCCGCAATACCTTGGCCACCGTCTCCTTGATCTCAGCAAGGGGCTTAGCCACCTGCTCATCGGTGCCCAGGTTCAGGTAATAAGTGCCGTCGGCGCGCACCGAGATGATTAGCGGCTCCTCGTCGGTATCCTCCATCGGCGCCGAGGGCGCGTTTGGCAGGTCGACTTTGACCCCTTGCATCAATAATGGTGCCGTGACCATAAAGACAATTAGCAGCACCAGCATCACATCGATGTAGGGCACCACATTGATCTCGGAAACCAGCTTCTTTTTGTTTCCCTTGCGAAACACACTCATAGGGTTCGCCTACTCACTACTCAGCCGGAATGCACTTTGCGGTGCAAAATAGAGGAAAACTCCTCGGCGAAAGTCTCGTAACTGGATAGCAGCGACTCCGCCTTGGCCGAGTAGCGGTTGTAGGCCATCACCGCGGGAATTGCCGCGAACAGCCCCATCGCGGTAGCTACCAGCGCCTCACTAATACCGGGAGCCACCGTGGCGATCGTAGCCTGGTGCATGGTGGCGAGACCGCGGAAGGAATTCATAATGCCCCAGACCGTACCGAAGAGGCCTATATATGGACTCACAGAGCCAACCGTTGCCAGGAATGGCAGGTTCATTTCCACCTTTTCCTGCTCCCGCGACATAGCGACACGCATCGCGCGCTCGGTGCCCTCCATAACCGCTTCGGGGCCACTGCTACCCTGCTGACGCAGGCGGGTAAATTCGGTAAAGCCGGCGCGAAACAGGGATTCAACGCCATCGGTCTTACCTTTCTCGGCGCGCTCATTGCCCTCGCGGAACAGCTTATTGAGGTCCGCCCCGGACCAGAAACGGCGCTCGAAATTATTGAGGGAGCGCTTGGCCTGGGACAGGTAAAGCCCGCGCTGAATAATCATGACCCAGGAGACCACCGAGGCCAATAGCAGCAACAGCATAACCAGCTGTACCAGCAGGCTGGCGTTCTGGATTAGCCCCCAAAGAGAAAGTTGTTCACCGGCGTTCATCTTATTAAGTAACTGCCTTTAATGCTGAATGAATGGGTTCCGGCAGGGCACAGGGCCTGCGACTGTCGTCAGCGACGCAGGCCACTTTGACCACGCCTTCGCAAATTAGCTCATTGCCGCGCCAAATTTTTTGTTCAAAGGTCACCGCGGCCCGCCCCAGTTTGCCAACCACCGCAGTAGCGCGCAATGCGTCATCGAGCCAGGCGGAACGGCGGTACTGGACGTCGGCGGAATGCACCACCAGCAGTATCCCTTTCTGCGGCATCGCCGGCTTATCATACCCGAGGGAGCGCAACAGTTCTGTGCGCGCCCGCTCCATATACTTCAAATAATTCACGTAATACACGATGCCGGCTGCATCGGTATCCTCGATATAGACCCGCACAGGGATACCGAACTCTTCCCTCATCTATTCTCCCTCGTATCCACAGTTACACAGACCCGGCAGTGCCGGGCAAAAGGTTCTCAGCCAGTTCTATCCGGCTTGGCTAGGCCGAAGTGTTCGTAAGCGAGCCCAGTGGCCACCCGCCCGCGGGGCGTTCGGGCAATATAGCCCTGCTGGATGAGGTAGGGCTCCAGCACATCCTCCAGGGTGTCGCGCTCTTCGCTCACCGCGGCGGCGAGGCTATCTATCCCCACGGGACCGCCATCAAACTTCTCTATCATCGCCAGCAACATACGCCGATCGAGGGAATCAAACCCTTTTTCATCCACATTAAGCATATTCAGGGCGGCATCGGCGATAACCGGATCTACTGTGCCATCGCCTTTAACCTCCGCGTAATCACGCACACGGCGCAACAGACGATTGGCGATTCGGGGCGTACCACGGGCACGACGCGCCACTTGCAGAGCGCCGCCCTCATCCATTTCCACCCCCATCAAACCGGCTGAGCGGCACACGATACTGGTCAGGTCTTTTACGCTGTAGAACTCCAGGCGCTGCACAATGCCAAAGCGATCGCGCAGGGGGGAAGTCAGCAGCCCAGCCCTGGTTGTGGCACCGACCAAGGTAAAAGGCGGTAAGTCCAACTTGATCGAGCGCGCCGCCGGCCCTTCGCCGATCATGATATCCAGCTGGTAGTCCTCCATGGCCGGATACAGGACCTCCTCCACATGGGGGCTGAGGCGATGAATTTCATCGATAAACAGCACATCCCCCGGTTCCAGGTTGGTCATCAATGCAGCCAGATCACCGGCCTTCTCCAGCACAGGCCCCGAGGTGGTCTTAATCGCCACCCCCATCTCCGCGGCAATAATATTTGCCAGAGTGGTTTTGCCCAAGCCTGGTGGGCCGAATACCAGGGTATGGTCCAGGGCCTCTTTGCGCAGTTTGGCGGCCTGGATAAAGATTTCCATCTGCTCGCGCACCACCGGCTGGCCCACATAATCAGCCAGACTTTTGGGGCGCACGGCGCGGTCGTACTGCTCTTCCTGCCCAGAGGGCCCGGCGGGTTCTGGGGCCACCAAACGATCGGCTTCAATCATCACAACTACTCCAGGGCACTCGATTTAGGCGGGTGCCATGCCTTTCAGGGCCAGGCGAATCAGGGTTGCACTATCGGCATCAGCCTGCTCCTTGCCGGCGCGGGCCACCATTTTACTGGCCTCGGTAGGCTTATAGCCCAGAGCCACCAAGGCGCTCTCCGCCTCACCGGTATGGTCCACCTTGGGTACCGCGGCCGCGGCCATCAGCGGGATATCGTTGACGTCGCCAAAATCCGGGGTCAACTTATCGCGCAACTCGACAATCAGACGCTCTGCGGTTTTCTTGCCGACACCGGGTACTTTTACCAGGGCCGCCACATTATCCTCGGCCACGCAACGCGCCAAAGCGGCGCCGTCGAGGCCGGATAAAATAGCTAGCGCCATTTTTGGCCCCACACCACTAACTTTGATCAAGGTGCGAAACAGTTTGCGGTCAGAGTCGCGAACAAAGCCATAGAGCTGCTGGGCGGTTTCGGAAACCGCCAGGTGCGTGTGCAGCTGCACAGGCTGGCCCAGGGCGGGCAACTCAAAAATCGTGGTCATGGGCGCGAGTACTTCGTAGCCTACCCCCTGCACATCTATCAGCAATAAAGGGGGCTGTACCGCAGCCAAAGTGCCACTCAGTCTTCCAATCATGTGTTGTTCCAGGTTTGTCTATCGCTGCCCGTGTGAGGGGCTAACTTTTTAAGCGTGCGCTATACGCTGAGGCGGCCACGGCGGAAGCGACTGCGCGCACCGCCCGCGGTAAAGACCAGGGTCTGTTCCGTGTGCATATGGCACAGCGCCACAGCGAGGGCATCGGCAGCATCCTCCTGAGGTGTGCCCGGCAGAGACAGCAAGGTCTTGACCATATGCTGTACCTGTAGTTTGTCGGCAGCGCCGCTGCCCACCACCGCCTGTTTGACCTTGCGGGCCTCGTACTCAGCTACAGCGAGGCCACTATTGGCCCCGGCCACAATGGCCGCACCGCGCGCCTGTCCCAACTTCAAGGCGGAGCCCGCACTCTTCGACATAAATACGTTTTCAATTGCCATCTGCGCCGGCTGGTATTGCTGGGCAATCTGGCTTACCGCATCGAAAATCAATTTCAGGCGCTCCGGTAGGGGCCCCTCGGGGATACGAATCACACCACTGGCCACATAGCGCGCTTTACCCCGCTCTACATCAATAATTCCATAGCCCGTCTTGCGCGAGCCGGGGTCAATCCCCAGGATGCGGGTCAAGTGGCAACTCTCCAAATATCTGTATGTTTATATAGTGGCGGGAGTGTCCCAAGGTGGAAGCAGGGCGTCAAGGGAGAGGGTAAGCAGGATGCTCAAAGATTGCTGGCCGACAGTTTAATTAAAGCTATCCGTCTTCCCCTCCGTCACGGCCCTCGCCTTGTTAGCAGAGAAGCTTTTCGCGGCCAGTGCTCTGGCCCCCAGGCGATAAACCTCTTCGCATCCGGTTACCTCGCCAAACTCCGCCCTCACTGTCATACCTTCCAAGAAGGTCAAAATAACTTCTGTCTTAGCCTCTACCCCCGGCTCACCCGGCTCGAAAATTGAGTGCAGCAGCGACTTCAGCCAAGCCTTATGCACCATCGCCTGTTGTACCAGGATTTCATCGTGCCCCCGAAATTCAGCCAGGGCATGCATGAACATACAGCCTTTGAAGTCGGCGGCCCTAAACCAGGAAAAATGCCAATCCAGTATTGCCTCCAGCCGTTTATCCGGGTTTGCTGCTGCCGATATCACAGCGGTTAACTCCGCCTCTAAACATTGGTGCCGCCGGATCAGTACCGCCTCAATTAACTTATTTTTCGAGCCAAAATGTCGATACATCGATGTCTTGGAAACTTTCGCCTTATCCCGGATCAGGTCGACCCCCACGGCGGTGTAGCCAAGCGTATTAAATAGTGCTTCCGCCGTATCCAGAATCTGTTCTTTCTTATTCATCACGAATTTTTCTCAGCGAGCCTCTATAGCGATAGGAGATTGTGCCCATGTGTACAGATCTGTATCATAGCACCAAGCAGTATGTACAGATTTGTACACACTGCTTGGTGCGACTACTCATAAATACGCCTGGCGACCCGAAGGAAGTGACCGATGAAGAAGTTACGTGGCGGCGGTGCACTGCCACCCAAACCAAAACTTATCCAAATGATAAGAGGCTTTATCGGCGGTTTTACCAGTATTTTATTACTTGGCGCTTTGGGCCATCTCACCGGGACCCCCTGGCTGATGGCACCCTTCGGTGCGACATGTGTACTCTTATTTGCCGCCCCGGCCTCACCTCTGGCACAACCGCGCAATGTCATTGCTGGTCACCTCATCACTTCGACGGTGGGTCTGGTTGCGCTCTACGGCTTCGGTGATTCAATCCTGGTGATGTCACTGGCAGTCGGTGTATCCATCATGCAAATGCAGTACTTCCGCGCGGTACATCCACCCGCCGGAGCCAACCCATTAGTCATCATTCTTGCCGGCCAGGATGTTGTGGGGTTCGACTACCTGCTGGCACCGGTGCTGACCGGAAGTATCGCGTTAGTTGCGGTCGCCTCATTGATCAACAACTGTGGTGAAGAAACTAAATGGCCCGTGTACTGGCACGGTTTCAGCCGCCGGAAAGCGAAATAAGAATGGCGAAATTGGTTTTGATCTCTGTGCGCCATGACTGGATGAAATTATCAGATGGCTGACCACCGGGGGAAACCGGGCAGGATAATTCCTGCCCGCAAACAAACAGACCTCAGCCCAGCTCTTCCATAACCTCGGCGGGAATATCCGCATTGGTGAAGACATTTTGCACATCATCGAGATCTTCCAGCATCTCGACCAGGGCCAGGACTTTTTCCGCGCCCTCTCTATCCAATGGGATAGTGGTCGAGGGGATCATGGCAATTTCAGCATTATCCGGGGTGAAACCGGCTGCAACCAGGGCATCTTTCACCGTGAGGTAGTCTTGGAACTCGGTGGTAACCTCAACGCTGCCGTCGTCATTGGACTCGATATCTTCAGCACCCGCCTCCAGGGCCGCTTCCATCAATGCCTCTTCGTCTACACCCACTTCGTAGAACATCTGACCTTTGCGCGTAAACAGATAGCTCACGGAACCATCGGTACCCAGATTGCCACCGCGCTTGGAAAAAGCATGGCGCACTTCGGCTACCGTGCGGTTGCGATTGTCTGTGAGGCACTCCACCAGTACCGCTACACCACCGACACCGTACCCCTCGTAAACCACCGCCTCATAGCTGTCTCCATCGGCATTACCTGCCCCGCGGGCGATGGCCTTATCAATGGTGTCACGCTTCATGTTCGCGCCCAGAGCCTTGTCGATAGTGGTGCGCAGCGTCGGGTTATCGTCCGGGTTGCCCCCCCCCTTGGCGGCCACGGTCAACTCGCGAATAATTTTGGTGAAAATCTTGCCCCGCTTGGCATCCTGAGCCGCTTTGCGGTGCTTGATATTGGCCCATTTACTATGTCCGGCCATAGTCCGTCTCTCTTCAGTCAGTGCGAGGGATGGGCCCGTTAGCGAAGCGAATTGCCCATCTCCACGATTTGATGGGCTCGCTTCGCTCGACCCATCGGGGAAAAGTCAGCTGATTTTTTCTTCTTTTTGGCGCAGGCGAATACTCAGCTCACGCAACTGCTTGGCGTCCACTGCGCCCGGTGCATCGGTCATTACACAGGCGGCGCTCTGGGTTTTGGGGAAGGCGATAACATCGCGAATCGAATCGCTGCCGGTCATCAGCATCACCAAACGGTCCAGGCCGAAGGCCAGGCCGCCGTGGGGCGGAGCGCCGTATTTGAGGGCGTCCAGAAGGAAGCCAAATTTCTCCCGCTGCTCCTCTTCAGAGATGCCGAGGATACGGAAAACCGCCTGCTGCATAACCTGGTCGTGAATACGCACAGAACCACCGCCCAATTCGGTACCGTTCAGCACCATATCGTAAGCGCGGGACAGGGCTTCGAGTGGGTTTTGCTCCAGCGCCTCCGGGCTGCAGGATGGCGCGGTGAATGGGTGGTGCAGCGCGGTGAGGCTGCCGTCATCATTTTCCTCAAACATGGGGAAGGCCACCACCCACAGCGGTGCCCACTCACTGGTGTACAGGTTGAGATCTTCGCCCAGCTTGCAGCGCAGGGCGCCCAGGGCCTCGGAGACTACCTTGGCCGTATCCGCACCGAAGAAAATAATATCGCCAGTCTCCGCCTCCAGGCGATCGAGGATGGCCGCGCGGGTTTCGATGGGCAGGAACTTCACGATGGGCGACTGCAGACCATTCTCCAGGTCGGAGCGGTCGTTGACCTTCACATAGGCCAGGCCCTTGGCCCCATAGATACCGACAAACTTGCCATAATCGTCGATCTGCTTGCGGGTCAGCTTGCTGCATCCCCCGGTAACCTTGATCGCAGCCACGCGGCCCTTGGGATCATTGGCCGGACCGGAGAACACCTTGAAGTCCACCTCGGCCATCAGGTCTTTAATTTCTACCATTTCCAGAGGAATACGCAGGTCCGGCTTGTCGGAACCGTAACGCAACATGGCCTGGTAGTGGGTCATGCGCGGGAACTCACCCAGTTCAATCCCCTTCAACTCCTTGAACAACTTGCGCACCATGCCCTCAGTGATCGCCATAATCTCTTCCTCGTCAAGGAAAGAGGTTTCAATATCGATCTGGGTAAATTCCGGCTGGCGGTCGGCGCGTAGGTCTTCATCGCGGAAGCACTTGGCAATCTGGTAATAGCGGTCGAAACCGGACACCATCAGCAACTGTTTAAACAGCTGTGGGGACTGCGGCAGGGCGAAGAATTTGCCCTCGTGGGTACGGCTCGGCACCAGATAATCGCGCGCACCTTCCGGGGTGGCGCGCGTCAGAATTGGGGTCTCGATATCGAGAAAGCCGTGCTCATCCAAATAATTGCGGATCGCCGTGGTGAGCTTGGAACGGAAATACAGGTTGTTCTGCATTTCGTTACGGCGCAGATCAAGATAGCGATACTTAAGGCGCACATCCTCACCCACTGCCGTATGCTCGTCCAATTGGAAGGGCACTGTTTCAGCGGTATTGAGAATTTCCAACTCGGTGCCGTAGACCTCAACTTCACCGGTCACCATATTCGGATTGAGGGCCTCCGGGGCTCGGGCGCGTACACGGCCAGTCACCTTGAGTACATATTCGCTGCGCACGCGATCGGCCATCTCAAAATGCTCGGCGGCATCCGGATCGAAGACCACCTGCACGATACCCTCGCGGTCACGCAGGTCAATGAAGATCACTCCGCCGTGATCGCGGCGGCGATCGACCCAGCCACAGAGGGTTACTACACGGTCTATATCCGCGGAACGAAGGACGCCACAGTAGTCGCTGCGCATGGATGAAAATTCCCGTTATCGATAGGTAAAAAGGTTAAATAGAGAGTACACCGCACAAGCGGCTCCGCACAGCGGATTCAGGCCGTCTTCGCCGCCGCCTTTGCCGGCTGGCCACTCTTGGCCTTGGCACCATTCGCGGCATCGCCGGCCAGATTTTTCTTACTGCCGGTTTTGAAGTCTGTTTCGTACCAGCCGCCTCCCTTAAGGCGGAACCCCACTGCAGAAATCTTCTTGTGCAACTCGGCCTCATCACAAGCCGGGCAGTCTTTAAGGGGATCATCGCTCATGCGCTGCAGGGCCTCCATCTCGTGGCCGCAGGCATTGCACTGGTATTCATAGATCGGCATTACTCAGTACCTGATGCTGGAAAAAGGGGAACAGAGTATACATGAGCCCCCCAGATGGAAGAAGCAACCCCTCCCTTTTGACCTTTGTGGAAGGGGTTTGGGGTCTCAAATTAAGTAGGAAATAGGGAAAAAGCACTGTTTTTCTAGTATTTCCCCGTGCGACCAAACAAAAACTATATATACTTCCCCCCATCACCCGCTGAGGCGTCGTTTTGTGAATGCAGCGCAGCGGGAGACCGAACACACTTTTACCGGATACACACCGAACAACAAAGAAGGAAGTAAGCCATGGCTATCGCCAAAAAAGCTGCCAGCAAAACCGCTGCCGCCAAGAAGGCCCCAGCAAAGAAAGCCGCTCCAGTTAAGAAAGTAAAAGCAATCAAAGAGAAGTTCACCAAGACCCAGATGTTGAACCAGATTGCGGAAAGTACTGAACTGTCCCGCAAGCAGGTTCAATCTGTTCTGGACGAGCTGAGCGATATTATCGAAGGTCACATCAAGAAGCGCGCCGTCGGTGAGTTTTCCCTGCCGGGCCTGATGAAAATCACCACCGTGAAGAAGCCGGCCAAGAAAGCCCGCAAAGGTATCAACCCCTTCACCGGTGAAGAAACTGTATTCAAAGCCAAGCCGGCCAGCATTCAGGTGAAAGTTCGCCCACTGAAAAAGCTGAAGGAAATGGCGGAGTCCTAAGACTTCCCAGCCTTCATGCAAAAAGCCCCGCACTCGCGGGGTTTTTTATTGGCCCTGAATACTCATCAACGCTTACCATCGCCCCACGCTGTCATCGCTCCTCTCCGGCTCCGGTAAACTGCGGCAAGCGGTTTTCCGAAGAAGGCAACCAAGTCTTACCCGGCGAAGTTATTCCGCAATATTTATTAGCCGGTGAATAGCGTAAAATATCCAGCTTACCGATAATTGAACCCAGTTTATTCCTATGCGCGCATCCCGTTATCTCATCGCCACCCAGAAAGAAACCCCTAACGACGCGGTAGTAATCAGCCATCAGCTGATGCTGCGCGCGGGTATGATCCGCCGCCTCTCCTCCGGCCTCTACACCTGGCTGCCCACCGGTCTGCGTGTACTGCGCAAGGTGGAGCGTATTGTGCGTGAAGAGATGGACTGCGCCGGCTCCCTGGAAATGTTGATGCCGGTAGTGCAGCCTGCTGAACTGTGGGAAGAGTCCGGTCGCTGGCAGCAGTACGGCCCCGAATTACTGCGTATTAGTGATCGCCACAATAACGATTTCTGCCTGGGCCCCACTCACGAGGAGGTCATCACTGACCTGATCCGCAATGAAATCAAAAGCTACAAACAGCTGCCGGCCAATTTTTACCAGGTGCAGACCAAATTCCGCGATGAAATCCGCCCGCGTTTCGGGGTGATGCGCGCGCGCGAATTCACGATGAAAGACGCCTACTCCTTCCATGTGGACGCAGACTCCCTACAGGAAACCTACGACATCATGCACGGCGCCTACTGCCGTATTTTTGAGCGTATCGGCCTGGATTATCGCCCGGTACTAGCGGACACCGGTTCTATCGGTGGTTCCAGTTCCCACGAGTTCCACGTGCTCGCGCAAAGTGGCGAAGACGATATCGCTTTTTCCAGCAAATCCCGCTACGCCGCCAACGTAGAACTGGCCGAGGCGGTGGCCCCGACCGGCGAGCGCGCCGCGCCCAGCCAGGAAATGCAGGAGGTCCACACACCAAACCAGAAAACCATCGCTGCAGTGAGTGAGTTCCTGCAGAGCGATCCCGCCCACTCAGTAAAAACCCTGATTGTGCTGGGTGAATGTGAAGAGGGTGAAAGCGCACCACTGGTGGCACTGGTACTGCGTGGCGACCACGAGCTGAATGAACTGAAAGCGGAAAAGCTCAGCGGTATTGCCAGCCCGCTGCAATTCGCCCCGGAGCAGCGTATCGCCGAAGCGCTGGGTTGCCATATCGGGTCTCTAGGCCCGGTGGGTATGAAGGTCGAAACGATTGTGGATAGATCTGCAGCACACCTGGCAGACTTTATCTGCGGTGCCAACCGCGACGACTACCACTACACCGGCGTCAACTGGGGTCGCGATGTAGCACTCAGCCGCATAGAAGACCTGCGCAATGTAGTCGCCGGCGATATCAGCCCGGATGGCCAGGGCACCCTGGAAATCAAGCGCGGTATCGAAGTTGGCCATATTTTCCAGCTGGGTGAAAAGTACAGCCGCGCTATGAATGCGACGGTACTCGACGAGAACGGCAAAGAGCAGGTCATGCCTATGGGCTGTTACGGCATCGGCGTATCGCGCATTGTCGCCGCCGCTATCGAACAAAATTACGACGACTCCGGCATTATCTGGCCCGACGCCATTGCACCTTTCCAGCTCGCCATTGTGCCCATCAACATGCACAAGAGCGATTTGGTTCGCGAAAAATGCGAACACCTGTACGAATCCCTACGCGCTAAAGGTGTCGATGTACTGCTGATGGATGAGCCCAAAGCCCGCCTCGGTGCCATGCTCGCGGATGTCGAGCTGATCGGTATCCCCCACCGTATCGTGATCGGCGACCGCGGACTGGAAAAAGGCGTGGTGGAATATAAAGGACGCGCCGATGCCGAGAGCCAGGAGTTCGCCGTCTCCCAACTGGAAGACGTATTGCTGGAGAAGTTTGGCCATAATTAACCCGCCCAGCCGGCAGATGAATTTTCATCTGCCGGCTTCTCGCCCGTGAAATACCGGCATAGAGAGCAAATTTGCGGATATTTCACTCGCTGGCGCCGGTCCACCAGCGGCAGCAGCACACTTGCACTCCCTCGCCGCCCCAACTTCTTAGTGAATTTTGCGTAAAAGGTCCATAAAAGGCGCTACCCAATCGCCCTAGATCTCGTAAAATTCCCGGCATGATAAGAAAAGCCATTACCACACTGGGGTTCGGTCTGATTTGCTGCAGCGCCATCGCCCAGAACAGCGCGAAAGAAGTGGATCCTGAGCTACGCCTCGCCCTGCGTGAAGCCATTACTCAGGCGGATAGTTTTGCCGATCGCTTCGATGCGGAAGTGTGGTTGATGTCCAAGTCCCAGCCGCTATCCCGCTATATCAAAGACCCCAAAAGACGCATGCACGTACTCAAGGCGGTGCACCGCGAGGCGATCCGAGCGGAGCTGCGCCCGGAAATTGTCCTGGCGGTGATCCAGATTGAGAGTGCCTTCAACCCCTACGCGGTATCCCGTGTGGGCGCCCAGGGAATGATGCAAGTGATGCCATTTTGGAAAAATGAAATCGGCCGTCCCGATGACAACCTAATTGATATGGATACCAACCTGCGCTACGGCTGTACCATCCTCAAACACTACATCAAAAAGGCCAAGGGAAACCTCGCCAACGCGCTCGCCTACTACAACGGCAGCTACGGTCGCCACACTTATAGCAGCAAAGTCCTGGATGCCTGGGCCAGCCGCTGGAGATAGGCCATGACTTCCGGCTATTTGTTTTTTTCCGGCGGTGCCTGCGCACTGCTATTACTGGCCGCCACCAAAGTTTCCGTGCATCACCGGCAACTCGCTGCCGGGCGCTGGCTGATACTGGTGCTGCTTGGTGTTATTTGTTATCTGCTACTGCCCACGCTGCCGCCGTTTAGCGGCCTTGGCGGATTACTCCTTCACCTGCCGATCATTCTGGTACCCGCCGCTTTCTGGCTGTTTACCCACCTACTCTGTCGCGAGGAGGAACCGTTCCCCCCCTGGGGCTGGCTTCCCATCGTTCTCTCTATTGTCTTTAGCCTCGCCGCGAACCACGCACCAATCCCCCTGGGCAACAAAACAGAAGCAGCCTTTTTTAACTTGTCCCAATTTACCCGCCTGGGCCTGATCGGCCTGGGAATGTTCACTCTATTGGGTCAGTTTCACTCGGACTTGGTTGAAGAACGCCGCCGTTTGCGCGCCATTCTGCTAATTGCGGTGGGCACCTATATGTTGATTGTGATCGGCGCCGAGTCCCTATTTGCCTACAGGCCAGTTCCCGATGGTGTGCCAACCTTGCATGCACTACTCGCCAGCCTACTGTCCCTGGCTGCCTGTCTGTGGTTGCTGGCGCTCTCCCCCAGCGCGATAGGGGAATCCCTGTCACAACCTCTGGCAGAGGTTCCCTTAATAGAGGAAGTGCTACCTCCGCCCCCCCTGCCAAGCCTGGATGAACCGCAACAGGCGCAACTACTAAAGCTTCAGGAGCATATGGAAAATGGCGGCTACCGATACACAGGGCTGACCATACGGGAACTGGCTGACCAGCTGGGCACCCGCGAACACTTACTGCGTACTCTGATCAACCGCCACCTGGGATATCGCAATTTCAACGAATACTTGAATCACTTCCGAATTGACGAGGCCAGTGCCCGCCTGGCGGATCCAGGCCAGGCACACCTGCCAGTACTCTCGATCGCTCTGGATATCGGTTATCGATCCCTCAGCCCCTTCAATGCCGCCTTTAAGCGCCGCCACAACCAGACGCCCACGGAGTACCGCCGCGACAAGCTGCCCGCCTGAATGCAGAACCATTCGGAATTCGTCAGCATTTTTTCATTTTCCGCAAGCCACCCGCAGGAAACCTCCCCAGACTGAAGCCATCACGACAAGTGCTACCTGCGCAGCCAGAACCTCTGGGTGGCCGGGGACGCCGACCGCTCCACTAAGGCTGCGGCAAAGACTATGGATGGTGAGACTATGGATTTCCTCGCAGATGTGGCTCACTACGGAGCCATCCACTTCAAACTGACCCTATTTCGCTATGTGCTGGCGGCCTCGGTTATGAGTATCTGCGCGGGCTGGCTGTTTCGCGCCTGGATGAACCGGCGCCGTATTCAGAAACGCCGAGCAAGCTGGGGGGATATTCGAAGGGAGGTCAGCTACTCCATGCTCACCGTCTGTATTTTCACCCTGTTTGGTATCACCATTAACCTGTTGCAGGATATGGGTATCGCTAAACTCTACTGGAACTGGAGTGACTACCCTTTGTGGTGGGGCATTCTGAGCCTGCCGGTGGTACTTCTTCTCCATGATGCCTATTTCTACTGGACCCACCGGGCCATGCATCATCCGAAGGTGTTTAAGCACTTCCACCGCCTGCACCATATATCGCGAACCCCCACTCCCTGGACAGCCTACAGCTTTTCCGTGGGAGAAATTTTTATCAACGGTCTCTTCTCACCACTTATTGCACTAACCATCCCTCTGCACCCAAGTATCTGGCTCAGCTTTCTATTTATCATGATTTTCCGCAACGCCATGCTGCATACCGGGCGCGAGTTCCACCCGCGTGGCTGGGTCGATGGCGCACTGGATAATATGACCACCACAACCCACCACGATCTGCACCACCAGCGCTTTCAGGGCAATTACGGCTTTTACTTCACCTGGTGGGACCGATTAATGGGCACGGAATTTAAGGATTACAAAGAGGTATTCCGCCAAGCTGTGGATGGCAAATTACACGGGGAACAGCAGCCGCAGGAGGGGACGCTAGCCGGAGCGGCTGCCGATTCCGAGCCGGGAAAGATAACCGCTTAATCAAGAGGCTCCTCGCCTGAAGGCCTCTCATCGCGAAAGAACAGGGCTAGTGTCCGTGCTGCAGGGGCAACCAGCGGGATTCTCGATAGCAATAGAGCCCCCAAAGTACCATGACCACTTCCAGGGCAAAAAACAGTAGGTTGCGCTCATCAAAACTACTACTGGCAAACATGCCGAAAAGGCGACCGGCGGCAAAACCAATATACGCAATGGATAAAGAAGCATAGGCGGCGCGGCGATGGGGCCGCATGGCTAGCGCCACCAGTAGAATGACCGCGATGGCCAACATAAAGCCCGCATAAGTTGCCAGGAACTCGGGTACTGCAGTGGGAGCCGTAAAGGTAAACCCAATAGCCGCGGCAAAGGCCTCTGGATTAAATAAAGCTCCAAGGCCAATAGACGCAAACACCAATAGATTGAGAGTCAGGTAGACCCGTCCTAAATATTTCAACTGCCACTCCCCTGCACTGGCGGTAATTACCAGCCCCTGGCGAGCAGTTTCCCCAACCGCTATCGCCGCACAGAAGCCTGACTAAAGTATATATGAGGTTGCAACCGCCACTCTTCTAATTAGATCACTAACCTTGCATCAATTGTCAGGAAATAGAGGATTGCTCTCTTCGTATTGATACCGCGCAAGCAGGCTGTTCAACTCAACAGTGAACTGAGCCAGTTTGGCCTTGCACAAAACGCAACCGATACCAATGGCAGTATCAGCCAGAACAGCCCACACAACATTTGGCGAGCGATGCCAAGCCTCAAACTTAACACGCTTGTACAAGAACACGGGGTATACCGCAATGCAATTGCCATATTCAAAGCGCGGATTGAGCACCTTTTCGCAATCTTTACACTATTGAAAGACTCCGACATAAAGCGCGCAGCTTTAAAGCCATGCGATCGGGTATTGAGTAACGGACAGGGAATCTCGAGATGGGGCCGACAGGGCCAATGAAACCGCTGCCACACAGAGACCGCTACCGCATAAGCGGCTTGAAGCAGCAGCGGGCAGAGAAACAAGCTCACTGCCCACTGGAGCTTCTAATCCTGGAATAAAAGCGCCAGGGGGTAGCCGGTAAAAGGCTTGGTTTTTTCGATAACCAAATGCGAAGTCATACGGGAGATAGCCGCCTCCTCATTCGCCAGCAGCTGCTCGGAGACTTTATTGAAGTCCGCCGCATCCGGGCAGATAAAGCGCAACATGTAATCAAATTCACCGGACATCTTTACACAGGAAACGATCTGCGGGATATCGCTGATAATCCGGCGGAAGTTCTCGCTGGTGCGCGCATCCTGACGTTTCAGGGCCACATTCACATAGAACTCTGCATGTCGCACCTTATCCAGGTTGATCTCGGCGAGGAACTCACGGATATAGCGCTCGCTGGTGAGGCGTTTCACCCTGGCCAGGCAAGCACTCTCCGACAGTCCAATTTGTTCACTCAAATTCAGGTTACTAATACGGGCGTTGGTTTGCAGAGCCTGCAAAATACGCAAATTATGCCGGTCAATTTTCACGGAGCTGATTTCTTTTGAATCTGAAAGGGGGCAAGGATAGCGGTATTCGCCTGAGGCTGAAACATTACAGCCTCAGGCAACAACAAAGCCAGTACCTCAGCAAGGGAGGACTGTGTACTGGTGACCGCCGCTTGGGTTAACTAGCCTGGCGATTTGCACAGGTAACAAAGCGCTCAATTCGATCCAAAGCGCGTGATAACTCGGCCTCATCCGCCGCGAGGGTCAGGCGTACGTGATTCACCGCGCTCTCACCAAAGGGGGTTCCCGGCAGTACCGATACCCGCTCGGCCTCGAGCAGGGCCTCGGCAAACACCTGCCCAGAGCTGGCCACCTCGGACACATTCACCATCACGAACATACCGGCTTCCGGGCTGTAACAGCTGAGCCCTGGAATTCTGCCAATACGCTCCACAATCAGATTGCGGCGACGCTCATAGGCTTCGCGCATCTGCTTGACGAAGTAGGAATCGAACTCTAAAGCAAAAGCCGCCGCTTCCTGAATAAACTGCGGACAACCAAAGATAGTAGCGCCGGCAAACGCCACCAGGCGGTCCACTAAGGGCCCGCGCGCCACGGCCCAGCCAAGGCGCCAACCGCTCATGGCGTGGGACTTGGAGAGGCCATCAATCACCACAATATTGTCCAGCGACTCGGCTGCGGTGCGCAGGGAGGTATGGCGGCGCGCAAAAGTGATCATGGAGTACATCTCATCGCACACTAGCCAGATATTGCGCTCACGGCAAAAAGCCGACAGCTCACGCAGCTGCTCCGGGCTGGCCATAGCACCGGTAGGGTTAACCGGAGTGTTGATCATTACCACCCGGGTCTCATCACTTACTGCAGCCTTAATTGACTCTATGTCGAAAGCAAAATCCCGCTCTGCCGGGCAGGCCACCCGCTTTACTGAAAGCCTGAGGCTATCGCAAATGGGAACATAACCGATATACATCGGCTCGGGGATCACAATCTCCTCACCAGGGTTCAGCAGGCATGAAAGCACCCCGTAAATCGCATTGGTACCGCCGGGAAACACGACAACATCATCGGGATTGCAAGGGTGTGGTGACACCCTACTCTCTATATCGGCAATGGCACGGCGCAACACCGGCTCACCGGCAGCGGGTGAGTAGTGGGTGCGCCCCACGCCCAAACGCGCGCGGGCAAAGTCCAGGATTGGCTCGGGGGTATCGAAGTTCGGGTCTCCCACACAGAGGAAAATGACATCCTCTCCCTTGCTGGCAAGATGGTGGGCCCGGTCGCTGACGGCCCATACATTGGAATCCTCACAGTTCAGGGCCTCGCTCTGCAGGCTGAATCGGGGAGTAAAATCTGTCACGTTTTTCACTATTTATCTGCCATTTATGTCCGCTAAGGTAGCAATCATCAAAGTAATCTATGGCGCTATATCGGCGTATATTTCGCATTACCCAGAAGATTCCAAAGGGATTACCGCAGAAAATTCTGTGGACATTTTCCTTCAGTGAGTCTTCCTGTAGAGGGTCAAGAAAGGTGTGAGGAGGAACCTCATAAGGGTTTCGAAGGGATTTCGAAAGCGGCAAATCGAAACTCGCCTCTTCGGCACTAGAGTATGACTATTAAGTCAGTCTATTTTTGGAGACTCTGTCATCCAACAGGCCTATAAAGAGACATGCTAGGAGAGCGCCAACGCTACAGCCCCGATAACTTAAAATAACCACCTAAGGCTTGAGCCCAAGCATTAAAAGACTAATAAAAACGAGCTTAACAAACATGAAAAAATACTTGGCCATTCTCCCCCTGCTTATGCCAAGCCCCAGCTTCTCAACAACTTTTTCAGCAGAGCAAAAAAGACTCTGATTGATACCGTTGAGCGTGAGATTTCCAGACAATATATACTCCAGGAAAATATTCCCGCAATACATAAAAGCTTACAGAAAGCCTCACAATCCGAGGCCGTGGAGCAGGCAGAAACCCCCGAACTGGCTGCCAAAGTACTTTCAAAAGTACACGAGAAACATTTTGGTGTGCGGTGGTCTGCCCCAAATGCCTCTCACAACCAACCAAAACACGAAAACTGGTTCACCAAACTGGCCCGAAAAATTCTGGATTTACCCGTATTGAAACCCTTGAAGGTAATGTTGGCTATATTAATTTTTGGGGTTTCGATCAAGTTAATGATGCATCAAGAAAACGCGTTGAAGCCGCTATGGCTCTAATTGAAAACACTAATGCCAGCATTTTCGACCTAAGAAGTAATGGTGGCGGTGATAGCAATATGGGTCGCCTGATGAGTAGCTATCTCTTTGAGGAGCCAACCCATTTAAACAGCATTTACTGGAAAGCTACAGACAGCACTACTGAATTCTGGATTTTCGAAAAAATCAATGGCAAAAGAATGGCCGACACTCCAGTATGTATTTTAACCAGCGAAGATACCTTCTCCGCTGCTGAATCGTTTGCCTATTACTTAAAACATCTCAAGCGAGCCGCCATTATTGGTGAAACAACCAAAGGAGGCGCGAACACCTGGCAACTTTTCCAGTTAGACAACACATTCGGAGTGGTAATTCCAATTGCCAAGGCAATAAACCCTATAACCAAAAATCACTGGGAAGGCACAGGGGTTCAACCCGATATAAAAAGTTGCAGGGAGTCGCGTTTAATACGGCTTATCGATTATCACTTCAACAAATACAATTATCTGCGGTCAATTCTCAAAAAAATCAAGGAAATTAAAGAGCAATTAAAACCGCTGGAGCCCAACTAAGCTTCATAACGATAAAAGTTAATTCAATAAAAGAAAATTCAGCATCTCAGATGCATGTCAGTCGTAGTCACCGAAGAAAGGCATACAAGGACGTCTTTAAGACCCATCTTATAGCGAAGGCATTCTTAATTTTTCAGATGAATAGTGGAGTGAGTAAGTGAAGGATCCTAAACAGATAAAACATATCGGTATTGTTGGCTGCTCTGCAGAGGGAGCAGCCCTTTGCTACAAAACGATTTGTACAGAGAGTGGCAAGTATCTCGGTGAACATGCCCATCCCGAGATATCCATGCACACCCACTCCCTCGCTCGCTATGTGGAATATTTGGATTCCAGTGATTTTCAAGGTATTAGCGACTTAATGCTCTCATCCGCTGATAAGCTCAAATCCCAGGGCGCCGATTTTTTGATCTGTCCAGACAACACTATCCACCAGGCATACGAATATGTCGTAGAAAGATCACCCCTGCCATGGCTACATATTTCCGATGGTGTAATTGCTGCAGCAATCTCTAAGGGTTACAAAAAGCTGGGATTACTTGGTACCCACTGGCTGGTAGAGAGTGATGTCTATCCGGCAAAACTTTCAGACGCACACCTCAGCTGGTTGCGCCCACCACAGGAAACCATTACCAGGATTGGTTACCTGATTATGAATGAGCTCGTCAATGGCATTTATAGAGTGGAGAGTGTGAAATATTTTCAGGACACAATAAGAAGTTTGAAAGAAGCAGGGTGCGATGCTGTAATTCTTGGCTGTACAGAGATACCACTCATTATCAACGATAGCAATTCAGCACTCCCAACGCTAAACTCCACCCACCTATTAGCTCAAGCGGCGATATTTAAAGCAATATCCACGCTTAAATAATTCGCCTACAAGATGAACAAGTGTACCAAATCTTATTATTAAAGAGAGTTTCGAGCAGTGACTACTTATCTGTCGGCCATAGCAGCCCTTTTCCTATCACTAACCTCGTTCACTGCCATAGCCAATATCTATAAGTGGACAGATAAAAATGGCCAGGTACATTTTAGCGATCAGAAAATAGACAGTGTTCAACAGGAAGTCATAAAGCCCAAAAGCCATACGTCCTATTGGTCACGCCATGACATTTCTGTAGAGGCTGTCGACACCAATCTCAGCAAACAAGAGCTAAATAAGATTGTTGAAGATGTAAATCTTGTTTATGAATTTTATGATCGTGTTCTATTTTTTGATTTCTACAAGACAGTACCAGTAAAAGTTCTCGTTCTCAAAGATAAAAAAGCCTACTACGAACATTTAAGGGAAAGAATGGGGAAAGAGCCATCAAGCTCATATGGAGTTTATTTTCCTCAAGATAACCAGATCATAGTTTACATACAAAAAGAAAGGGCAAGGACCTTTCGCACCATCAAGCATGAAGTTAGCCACGCGATCACTGATACGGTAACCCCCTACTCACCATCCTGGCTCAATGAAGGATTGGCCGAGCAGATGGAAACTCTCTCAAGGTCAGGTGAACAGCTGCGTATCACCCGCCATATGGAAAATTACAGGTGGATTAATCCTCCCGAGTACAGGGAGCAACTTATGGATATAGCCACCTTCCTGAGCCTGCCCAGCAAAAACTGGAGGCACCAATTGAGAAGTGGTAAAGCAAGATTACAGCCACAAACCGGTCAATTTCTATACTTTCTGCTTTCAACACCGACAGGCAAAAGCTTTGTCATTCGGCTAATACATAAATTCGAACGTGGAGATCGCACCCTATCCTATTACCATGTAGACAAGGACTATATCGGCGGAATAAAAAGCCTTGAGATCAACTGGAGAAACTGGCTAAGTGGAGAAACCGAAAAACATATCAATTTTTAAAGTCTACATATAAAAATTCTTATTACGAACTCAATTTACCCGGTATTTAGAGGCACCCACCATCGAACTGTTTCCTAAAGGAATACCAATAATTTTATAACTTTCAGCGACGAGGATAATTCTTCCTGAAAAATCCACGAGTAAAATTCGAAAAATGCAATAATTCAACAGCTCAGATCGAAAAGCTTTCCCCTTAGAAAATTTCGATCTGGCATCATGTTTTTAGAAAGCTGATTAACATCAGCTCACTTGAGACTCCTGACTAGGAGCGGAAGATAAATAGCTTACAGTCCGCTGACCTTCTTCGTTATTAGTAAGTATTTCTCTTGTTGTGAAAATATAGATAAAAGTAAGAAAATGGAAATTCGAGAATATAGAGACAGCGATTGGAAAGATGTTTGGGAGATACTCAAATCGGTATTCCAGGCAGGAGATACTTTCCCCAATAGCCCAGAAACCAACGAACAGGAGGCTTGGGATTATTGGATTAAAAAACCAAAATATACATTTGTTGCTATTACTGATAAAAAGGTAGTTGGCAGCTACCACCTTAAGGATAATCAATCCGGCTTAGGCTCTCATGTCGGAAACGCAGGCTATGTTGTAAGCCCGACACATAGAGGTTTTGGTATAGGTCATAGCCTTGCTCAGCACTCTATAGACTTTGCGGTTGAGGCTGGCTACTTAGCCTTACAGTTCAATTTGGTTGTAGCCACAAACAAAGCTTCAATAGCACTTTGGAAGAAATTGGGCTTCCAAAAAATAGGCACATTACCCAAGGCATTCAATCATAAGAAAATAGGATTTGTAGATGCTTATGTTATGTTCAAGCCGCTAATTTAACACATGAATGAACACTACAACACTCACCATAACCTATGGCGCTCAATTTCATGCAAATATCAACTATTGAATACTGGATATCCCAAGGAGCAATAAGAACAATGGCGGTTTACATTTTCGAACACATCACAAATCATACGATTTTGAAATCACAAGCAATGAAAACCGCAGTTGCTTCACCCATAGATACCATTTGCGGCCTCAGATCACACACCGGCAATGACTAATGGCCATACTTAATAATTCACTAAGCACAGTAAAGCTGTGATCCATTGACTTCGCAACGAAACCAAGCGTTGGCAAGCCAAACATTTAATCGACAGCTGCGTATTCACCCTCTGTATTTTTCATTACACCATCAGTTTTTTGTAAATAACTTCGTCGAACCAAAAACCCTTCGACACACTCGATAGAGGAGCTTTCTACTTTTACAAAAAACAACCACTTTAGAATCAACTTTACGATAGATTAAAAGTCACCTGCATTAACTGACGCGCAGCAGCATATAACTTAAAACCATATAACGTAATAGCTTTCCCGCGGTCACCAAAATCAAAAACCACAACAAACGAATCCTTAAGACCCCTGCCATTACTGTTAATGGATCACCCACTAACGGCATCCAGGAAAAACATAATGATAATACCCCATACTTTGTAAAACGCCGCTCTGCCTGTACAAATTCACTTTCAGACATTCTCAGCCACTTTTTTATGACACTCAAGCTAGCCCAATACCCCAAAGCATAGTTAACCAGTGAACCTGCTACGTTACCAATGGTGGCAACTATCACTAATGTGGCTGGCGACAAGCCATTTAATAGTAAAGTGGTTAATACAACCTCTGAACTTAAAGGTAGAATCGTTGCCGCCAAGAACGCAGAAATGAAAAGACCAACTATCCCCCACTCGACAAAACTATCCATTAAAGAAACTTCCCCCAGCTAAGAATAGTCCTGTCAACCGTACTCATTAACACTAACACCTTATTAAAATTACACATATCAGGGGAATCATAGACCTCTTGTAACTCTTACTAAGCCTTAGAAAAACTTACATTGACTCAGCGGCCTAATGTCAAACCATCAAAAGAAAGCCAAGCTTTTCGTAGACTACCTAGCCCTAAAGCCATCTAGCTTACTGGCACACTCTTTGCAGGCACAGGGTAGAGTAATGGATATTAGGTATTTTTTAAATGGTTTACACATTCCAGTGTCAATACAACCAATGGGTAAAAAAAACCCATAACAAGCTAATAGCCATTGCTATTTTCACAATCACTTTTTGTCTCTCGCCTGTGTTGTCAAGCGCTCAGGAAGAGCAGCACAACAAAAATTCTACGACGGCAAGCACCGGCCAAACTGCTAGTGCAGCCAATCTTGATACACCGGCAAACGACACACCTCATACGCAACAGATAGATCAGCTCATTCAGCTTTTACAGAACCCTAACCACAGGTCAGCGCTCATCAGCAGTTTGGAGGAGTTACGACAAACGACTAAGGATAATACGGATCTACTCAAAATAAGCGATGTTTTAGTAGTGGATGAAATAGCTACCGAAGTGGTTGATGAATATACCGATCTGCTTAATGCATATGGATTAACAGCAAACCAGGCAGGATCATTATTACTTTTTGGTATTTCGATACTACTGATTTTAGTGGCTGTATTATCTAACAACCTTTTTGCACGCTTTATAGATAAAAAAATGTCGATTTTACGGAGTAAACTTGACCTGCACGGCAATCGATTTGCCCCCCTATTTCGCCTACAACGATGGCTTGGTTATCTCCTTGCCGCTCTTTTGGTGATTTATACCGCCTCCGAGCTTTTTCCGTCCACCGTTGGGCTTTTCATCTCACAAGATACGTTGATAAATTTTGCAGAAATCGTAGTGGTAACCTTCGCAGTACTGGCTATTTTTATCGGTATCTGGGAGCTGGTAAACGCAATCACAGAACATTACTTTAATAGGCACAGAGTCACCAGCAATGCGCGAATGCGTACACTCGTGCCCCTGGCCAAGAATATATTATTGTTTCTTCTCTCTGTAATGGCTGCACTCGTGTTGCTATCCGAGCTGGATATTAATGTAATCCCCTTGCTGGCAGGTGCCGGGGTATTTGGTATTGCTATTGGTTTTGGTGCCCAGGCACTGGTTAAAGATTTTTTAAACGGATTTACTGTGCTTTTAGAGGATCTTTTGCAAATTGGCGACATCGTAAAAGTTGGAGGTCGAACGGGTGAAGTGACCAATATTACCTTGCGCAAGGTAGAGCTGCGGGCATTGAACGGTACCGTCTATACAGTACCATTCAGCGATATTTCCGTGGTGGACAACCTGACAAAGCACTTCAGTTATTACATGTTTGAAATCAGTATTGCCTACCGCGAGAACACCGACGACGTTATTCACCACCTGCAAGAGGTGGATAAAGAAATGCGCGCAAGTGAAGAGTTTGGCCCTCTCATCTTGGAGCCCCTCGAGGTTCTGGGTGTAGATGCTTTTGCTGACAGCTCCGTCATCATTAAGGCCCGCACAAAAACCAAGGCGCATGAAAAATGGTATGTTGGCAGGGAATTTAACAGGCGCATTAAATTTTTATTTGATCAAAAAGGTATTGAGATACCTTTCCCCCACCAAACTATTTACTTTGGGGAAGACAAAAAAGGGAAAGCGCCCGCTGCCCGGGTAGAGGTTAAAGAAAAAGATACCGTCGATAAGGTATCCGGTGAACTGGCCTACGAAAACAGCTGTGCTGACGATGACTAGTATTTCCATACCAACCTGAACCATTCTATTGGGCGGGGAGCCGTGACTCTCCGGATAGGTGAATTAAGCTTATCCGGTGTCGCGGCCTTACTTGTCAGACAAATCCTGTTATCAACCACTGGAATAGATAATACTTCTACAATAGGGGACAGAACGAAAGCTCTTTAGCAATCACGAGCAATATGGGTTTTACCAAGAAAACAGAGACCAGGCAATAATGCGCCTCCTATCAAACGATCAAGCTCTGCGGCTAGAACCCTTACTCAAAACACAGCAGCAGGATGCACAGAAATCCTTTTTTGAGAGACTCCTTCCCGATTCCTTTTCTATAGCTACCCAGACTGTCATTTCTTCCGTCGAGCGTATCTGGAGTAGTTTCCTGGGTCATACCCCATATATCATCGCCAGTGTAATGGTATTGTTCATCACCTGGTTCGTCGCCCGTATGGTGCGACATTTCGGCGGGCGCCTATTCCGCCATACTACTTCCAGGGCATCGTTAAAGAGTCTATTTGTCCGATTACTAACCAGCGCTACCTGGCTCGTTGGTCTGCTTTTCGCAGCGATGGTGCTTTTCCCTGGCCTGACCCCCACAAAGGCCCTAGGTGCAGTTGGGCTCCTCTCTGTCGCTATTGGTCTGGCTTTTAAGGATATCTTTGAGAATTTTTTCGCTGGAATACTGATATTGTGGCGATTCCCCATCGAGCAAGGCGACTTTATTGAGTGTCAGGGTATTTGCGGACGGGTGGAGGTTGTTGAGGTGCGTAATACCAATATTCGCAAGGTTAGCGGTGAGCTCGTCGTAGTCCCTAATCTATTTCTATTCAAAAACCCCTGTGAAGTTATCACCAGTCGAGTCAAGCGCAGGGCGACAATTATGGTCGGTGTGGCCTATCACGAAAAGATTCCGAAAGCGGTATCCATTCTCGAGTCAGCCGTAACTTCTTGCCAGACGGTGCGTGATGAAGATCCTATTCAGATATTCCCAAAATCTTTTGGGGAGAGCAGTATTGATATCGAGGTTAGCTGGTGGACAGGATCAACGCCACTGCAAATTCGCCAATCCCGTGCAGAGGTAGTCACCGCTGTGAAAAGTGCTCTCGACCAAGCTGGCATAGAAATTCCCTTTCCCTATCGCACACTTACATTTAAGGAGCCTCTAAAGTTCGACTAACCACTATTTAAAAGTTAAACTCCGCATTAATACTTGTTGCAATTAACAGAATGAATAGCTTGTACAAAGAACAAAATAAAAAAGGTTGGAGAGGCTAGATAGCGGTGCACCAGGTCATTGAAGAATCCATTCTCTGCCCCTACTGTGGGGAATCTTTTAGCGCGTTAATCGATGGGTCTGTGCTGCCACAGGAATATACAGAAGACTGCCAAGTCTGTTGCCAACCTATCGTATTTCAGGTTTGTTCAGACCTATATGGTGATATCTCCATCAGAGTGTATAGAGAGGATGAGACATTCTAAGTGTCTGTGAGTACTGGGAAAATAGTTCGAGAGCGATTAATTAAATATGGGCGCCCCTCTCTCAAGTTACTTTCCAAACACGTCTATAGTCCCCCAGTCACGTTCTTCCATTTCAAAGTTCCGGGTATCATGCTCTTTCACCTTTGAGGCCTATTTCTAAATTCATTTATTTCAAATTGGAAAATACCTCTATCGCCCGCTTGCGCCCAGCGCCCACATCACAAATTACTGAGGAATAATTAGCCATACTCGGGGGATCATGAATTTCCTTGTTATTGAGGGAGTCCAGCTCCGGCACATACCTGCGGATAAAATCCCCATTGGGATCAAATCTTTGCGACTGGCTGTAGGGGTTAAACACGCGAAAATAAGGTGCGGCATCAGTGCCCGTCGAGGCCGTCCACTGCCAACCGCCATTGTTAGACGCAAAGTCACCATCAATCAGGTGCTGCATAAAATAGCGCTCACCCCAACGCCAATCGATCAACAGGTTCTTACTAAGGAACGATGCTACGACCATGCGTAAGCGATTATGCATCCAGGCAATTTCATTTAACTGGCGCATAGCGGCGTCGACAATAGGCACTCCTGTTTCACCGCGACTCCAACGACAAAACAGATCCTTATCATAGCGCCATGGAATTTGATCCGTTTCCGCCTTAAACGGCTGGCCCTTGCTGAGATGGGGGAAATCCACAAGTAGATGTGTATAAAAATCTCTCCAGATCAGCTCGCTAATCCAACAACTAATCCCCGCATTGCCGCTCTGCCAATGCCCCTGGTTCAGGTTCAGGGCCATATGCATACATTGACGAATAGAAATAGCCCCACAATTTAAATAGGGAGAGAGATGCGAGGTACTATCCAGAGCGGGGAAATCCCGTTCGGCCTGATAGCCTGAGATTCTTTCACTAAATAACTTCAGACGTTTTTGTGCCGCCTTTTCCCCACTTTTCCACCCCTTTACAATTCCAGATTTCGCAGTATCAATCGCAAAATGCGGGAGGTGTTCAGGTATTTTCTGGGTGAGTTTTTTGTTTTCCTCAAGTTCCAGTGCAAGCCACTTTGGCCAGTGTGCGCCCTCCTTAGGCAGGGGGTTCTTCCTCGGAACAGGCAGAGGCTTGATCTCACTCTCTGCGCACAACTGAATCAACGCCCGTTTGAAAGGCGTAAAAACCTTGTAGGGTTCACCCGCCCCTGTTCTTACGGCTCCAGGCGGTAACAGCGTGCGATCACTGTGGTATTCAGCCGCAACGCCATTTTCTCTCAATCTATCTCGCACCGCATGGTCTCGGCGCTGTTCATTCAAGGGGTACTCGGCATTGGCAAACACTGTTTCGATTTTTAGGCGCCGGGTAATTTGCTCGAGTGCCTGGGGTACCTGGGAGAACGTAGAAAGCTGGAGGAAATACAAGGGAATATTGCGAGTTTGCAGCTGGGTTTGCAGCTCATGCAGGCAGGCCATGCGAAATGCGACCAATGCATCGCCTTCATTATGGCTTTGCCAGCTGTCGGGACAAGCGATAAAAACTGCGGCCAATTGTTCGCAGCGCTTACCAGCGTGATACAGCGCCGAATTATCCTGAATACGCAGATCGTTGCGAAACCAGACTAGGCCGCGGCCCAAGGAGGTCGATCGGCTTCTCATTTCAGCTGCTCCCGAAGTTGTGTGATCACACAGCTTGTAGTGCCCTGGAGTATTGAAGAGGTTGGCTGTTTTTTCAGGTTATCCAAATCGGCATGCTGCATTTCTACACAATCTCCCGCCAGCCAGAGAGGCTTGCCAAGCCCTCGAGCCAAGCCTGGTAACTCCCTTGAAAGAAAAGGCTTTGGCAGTGCCCGGTGGCTATAGCAGAGCACCCCGCGTACTTCGAGCTTTTCTACAATATCCTCCAATCCCACCATGGCGGCGCGATAATCCAGAACCACAATGCCAATGCCCGCGGCCAAAAGTGCTGCCCCAAACAACTGAGTAAATGCCCGCTGGTCATCACCGGAAAAGCCCAGCAGTAGCAAACGGCCAGCACCCGACAGCTGGTCTTTGCGCAGGTTTTTGCGCGCAATACCATTTGCGAATAACAACTGTTCGTTTAATACCTGCCAAAAAAAACTCTGTGCGACTCCCTTTTCTGACTGGCGTGGCCGCGCCAGTTTGGCCTGCAGGGGCTTTAACCAGTGCTCCAGCAACAGCGGTGCTGGAAACGCAGCGATCCACTGATCCAGGCGTTGACGCAATTGTGGCTCGGCGAAGCTCTGCAGCAACACACAGGTTTCATCCAGCATCTCACCCCAATTGTTTTCAGTATCCGTAGCATTCTCTTTTCGTAGTGGAGAATCCGGGGCACGCTCCAGCAGTTCGCGCACCTGACCGATAGCTACGCCACGGGCAAGGCAATCAAGTACCTCCTCAATGCGTAACACTTCCTCCTCGGTATAGAGGCGATGGCCTTTATGGGTCCTGGCTGGAGTCAAGAGGCCGTATCGGCGCTCCCAGGCCCGCAACGTCACCGGGTGAACACCGGTGCGGCGCGCCACTTCGCGAATAGGCAGGTGGGCTTCTAGGGGGGATTCAATTTCAATCATGGCAGCGATCAGCGAAATTCACACAGTCCGAGCTCAGCGGGCTCTGCAGCGAGCAGTACCTGACTGTGAATAAAGTGGTGGGGACTGCGTGGCAAATAGTGACGCAGCATGGTAAGCACCGCCGAGAGGGGCTTATTACCCTGGCGATACTCATCAATCAAGCGAGCCAGTTCAGCCCGCTCTTCCTTGTTTAAATAACCTTTAAGATGTCCCTGGCTGTGCATCAGAGCATTGGTACGATCCTTCCGGCTGGCTTGATGATTGAGAATTTCCATCATTTTGCCCCGCACGCCATAGGCGAAGTCTTCCACCGACATTGTTCGGGAGTTGGAAACAAACTGGCCGAGGGCGCGAGTCAGCGGCTGGCTGTGGGCCAGTAAAAGGTATTTATAGGCGGTGTAAAACTCAATCACCCTGCCCGGGCGCAGATCGGTGGCCACATAGCGATGCCAGGCATCGTAGGCGAAAACACGGGTGAGAAAATTTTCACGGATATCGCTGGCATTCAGACGCCCCACCTCCTCCACCGGCAGATGTGGAAAGTGGTGACGCAGGCGCGCGGTAAACAGCCCTGAATCATGCGCCAGTACGCCTGTTCCATCCTCCTTGTAATGGGGTGTAGTGCGTATCCCGCAACTGGGTGATTTCTGCATCAGGATAAAACCGCGTAAATGTTCCACTTCAGGCACAACCTGATCCGCATACGCCTCTAATGCGTCGGTGACATCCATTGTGGGATCTTCACGCCCGACCGCTCGCAGGCGATCGCTCACAATCAGATGAATCGGTGGTCTTGGAACCCCCATGCCAATGGCAACCTCAGGGCAGTAAGAATGCAGCTCAAAGCAATTGCCCAGTAGTTGGGTACAGACTTTACTGTGCTTGTGGCTCGCGTTGTACCGCACAGGGTCACCCACCGCACAGCGGCTGATTCCCACCGGAATTTTTTGAGGCAAAAGTTGGATATGCATAGTTTTGCAGCACAGGGTAGCTTCGTGTTTCCTTTTTATAGCCTCCCTCGGCTAGTTGTACAAGAGCTTCTCTTGTACAACTTTTTACTTTCAACCACCCTTCTTCAGCGGCTTGCGCCCATTCGCACCACGGCTACAATGCAGGGCCGCATTTTTACCGCGCGGCAGTGCTGCGATACTGTATCTCACCACCTACCCCGGCATTTTGCGGTCCCCACCTCCCCGAAAGTACGGATTAGCTCATGATTCCAGCATTGCGCGAAGTCGACGAGGTTCAGGCGCTCTATTTGCAGTTTTTGCAGGAACTGGCGGACGCGGGTTTCCGCGGCGAGACCACGCCCAGTTACGCCAGCCGCACCGTTTTGGCAACGGACAACTCTATTTACCAGGTGCTGCCCCAGGCAGTGGTGTACCCCCGCAACAACCGCGACCTGCAGCTGCTGGCGGAACTGGCCCAGAGGGAGGAATTCCGCTCCGTAGTGCTCTCGCCCAGAGGCGGGGGTACCGGCACCAACGGTCAGTCCCTCACCGACGGCTTGGTGGTGGATATCTCCCGCCATATGAACCAGATTCTGGAGATCAACGCAGCAGAGCGGTGGGTGCGCGTACAGGCTGGCGTGGTCAAGGATCAGCTAAATGCCGCACTCAAACCCCACGGCCTGTTTTTTGCCCCGGAATTGTCCACCAGTAACCGCGCCACCATCGGCGGCATGATCAATACCGATGCCTCCGGTCAGGGCTCCTGCGTCTACGGCAAAACCCGCGACCATGTTCTGGAGCTCAACACCGTACTCCTGGGTGGCAAGCTGTGGCGCTCCTCTGCGATAGAGGAGACACAACTGCAGGATATCTGCACGGGAGACAGCCGTGTCGCCGAGGTACATAAAACCTGCGACCTTGTCGCGCGGGAAAAAGCCGAATTAATCGAACAGAAATTTCCCAAGCTGAATCGTTGCCTCACCGGTTACGATCTAGCCCATATTCGCCAGGGCGAGCACTTTAACCTCAATAGCGTACTGTGCGGCTCCGAGGGCACCCTGGGGTTTATTGCAGAAGCCAAACTCAGCCTGTTGCCCATTCCCAAATGCGTGGCCCTGATCAACCTGAAGTACGACCACTTCCAGGATGCACTGCGCGATGCCAAAGATTTAATGCTGGCGGGCCCCATGTCCATCGAAACGGTGGACAGCAAGGTCTTGCAGCTGGCCATGGAAGATATCGTGTGGCATAGCGTCAGCGAGTTTTTCCCCGCGGAAGACCGACCGGTAAAAGGCATCAATCTGGTGGAGTACGCCGCTGACTCCGCAGAGGAATTGGAGTGCGCGTTAGAAAAATTTATCGCACATATCGAGGCCACCATCGGCCAACCGGGTAAGAGCTTCGGCTACTCCATCGCCCGCGGCCACGCCGAAGTCAATCGGATTTGGGCCATGCGCAAGCGCGCAGTCGGCCTTCTGGGCAATGCCCTAGGGGAAAAGCGCCCGATCCCCTTTGTGGAAGATACCGCCGTACCGCCGGAAAACCTGGCGGACTTTATTGCCGAGTTCCGCGCAGTGCTGGATGAGGCCAATCTCGACTATGGTATGTTCGGCCATGTGGATGCCGGCGTGTTACATGTACGCCCAGCCATCGACATGAAAGATCCCCAGCAGGCGGCGCAAATACGCCCCATTACCGACCGGGTTGTGGCTCTCACACAGAAATATAACGGGCTACTCTGGGGTGAGCACGGCAAAGGGGTCCGGTCTGAATACGCTCCGGAGTTTTTCGGGGAACTCTACCCTGAGCTGCAAAAGATCAAAGCCGCCTTCGATCCATATAACCAGTTAAATCCCGGTAAAATTGCCACTCCCAGCGATAACGTCAGCCTGCTAAAAATTGACGCGGTGACCACCCGCGGTGAGCACGACCGGCAGATTCCCGCGCAGGTATGGGAGGGGTATGAGGAGGGAGTGCACTGTAACGGTAACGGTGCCTGCTTTAACTGGAACCCCGACGATGCCATGTGTCCCTCCTACAAGGCCACCCGCAACCGGATTCACTCGCCCAAGGGGCGTGCTTCACTGATGCGCGAGTGGCTGCGACTATTGAGCAAGCACGAGGTAGATGCGGTCGCCAGCGCACAAAAATACCGCGAGCGCTCCTTTTTTGTCGGCCTGCCCAAGCGCCTCGTCAATACCCTGGCGAAAACACGCGGCGAGTACGATTTTAACCATGAAGTGAACGAAGCCATGCAGGGCTGCCTAGCGTGTAAATCCTGTGTGGGACAATGTCCCATCCGGGTCGATGTACCGGAATTTCGCAGCAAATTCTTCGAACTCTATTACAGTCGCTATCTTCGCCCGTTAAAAGATTATGCCGTGGGCGGGTTGGAATTTTTGATGCCGCATCTGGCAAAACTGCCGCAGCTCTACAATTGGCCGCTCAAGCTGAAGCCCGTTTCTTTTCTCATGGAGCGTATCTTCGGCATGGTAGACAGCCCCCTATTGTCACGCAAAACGTTGCAAGCCAGTGTGCGCGAACTGGGAGTACCCACCGCCAGTCAAGCCTGTCTAGAGACCCTCGGACCCTCTCAGCGCAGCCGAGCGGTGATCATCGTCCAGGATGCCTTTACTAGCTATTTTGATGCCGAAGTGGTCGCAGATATTTTACGCCTGCTCAAACAATTAGATTTTGTGCCGATTCTCGCCCCCTACCGCGCCAATGGAAAACCTCTGCACGTACATGGGTTTTTACGCCAGTTCCAGCGGGTTGCCGAAGGCAACAGCGAGATGCTGAACACTCTGGCCGACAGCGGTATTCCCCTTGTCGGTATCGACCCATCCATGACCCTAACCTACCGCTCCGAATACAAGAAACTTCTGGGCGAGCGCGCACCAAAGGTGCAGCTGTTACAGGAATGGCTGGCACAGCAACAGGAACACTTGCAGCAGCAACGCGCGCGGGTACGCCCTGGCAGCTTCCAGTTGTTACCGCATTGCAGCGAACAAACGAATGCAACGGCCTCTTTGAAAGACTGGCAAAAGGTGTTCTCCGCATTGGGCCTGGAACTTCAAAATGAGAGCCTGGGTTGTTGCGGTATGGCTGGCACCTATGGCCACGAGGCGGCCCACAAAGAGACCTCCAGGGTGATTTTCCAACAATCCTGGGCGCCCAAGCTCAATGGCGGCGAGCACAACCAATTCGCCACCGGTTACTCCTGCCGCTGTCAGGCCAACCGATTTGCAGGTGTGAATCTGCGTCACCCGCTACAGGGACTGCTGGCACAACTCGACAACTAGGGATTTACTGACGTAAGGGGCCCATCGCTGCGGCCCCTTACAGTCCCCCGGGCCGAGCGCGGAAATTCCCTATGCCAAAACAACTGCCGAATTTACAAACCCTGTTTTATCTAATCCTCAGCCTAACTCTGCTGCTATCGGCTCTATTGATCACTTCGGTTGATCGACAAAACAACACACAGCCCCATAGCGCCAGCGCCCATGGTGATGATACTCAGGGCGCCATCGACTGGGTCAGTGAGGCAGAGGCTCTCGCCCGCAGAGGGGACTTTGGCGCTGCACTGCCCCTCTACGAAAAAGCCATTTCCGCCCTCGTATCCTATCCATCCCAACAGCACGCCCTGCGCTATCGCTACGGCATAGTCCTCAACGCGCTGGGGGCCAAATCAAGACCGGATCTCTACCCGCTGGCTCGGGCACAGTTCGAATCTGTTCTCCGCTACCTGGATTCCGGTGCCAAGCTTCCACACTCAAGCGCTAGGGTTCGCTCTGCCCTGGCACACACCTATCACCGCCAAGCCGCCAGCGAAGAGACGGCCACGCAACGCAAGCAACTGCTAAATACCGCCTACCTTCTCTATAAAAGCGCCGTGGAGGGACTGCTAAACCAGGGGGAGTGGCACAACTTGGCGATCACTTACTTCAACCTGGGCCAGGTCTGTGAATGGCAGGGAAACCTTGAGGAAGCCATTAACTGGCTGGAAAAAGCGGTACAACTGGACTTACAACACAAACTGCCCGACCTGGAAGAAGATAGTGACTATTTGGCCGCTCTTCGCCAACAGGTGGAGCCCGTCCAACAAAACCGGGAAACCACACTTTAGAGCGAGGATTTAACCCTTCTTTTTTCTCAAAAAGAGCAGTGACGAAGAAGTTTTCCCGACTTAAAGCGCTGTTTTTTGCAGAATCTGACATTTTTGGAGCTTCAGTCACAAATAGTTTTAGGGAAATTTTTTACTTTTTTTCTCCAGTATTAGAAAGCCAGTCCGCGTTGATTTGAGCCAGATGTAGAATGACATCGTTGTCAGTCCAATTTTTATCCGAAAAATGAATTGCTGATAAAGTCAGCTTATAAAGAATTTTTTGGCCAATAATTACTTTTTATAAAACTAAAAAACTGATTTTTTAGGCATTTTAGGGCTATTGATTTTCCCAACACACAATACCCGGCCATTGCCTGAGGGTACTTGTCGCCAAATAAGAAAAAGTTGCCTCCCCCTAATTCCCCAGTAATATAGCCAGCGTTGATTAAATATTGATCAGCTATTTCCAAAAACACTTGGAGATTTCACAAGCGCCTTTTGGCTTGTGACAATTTGATTCCTGGAGGTAATGGGACATCATGAAACAGACTCTGCGTAACACTGCTTTTTTCATCGCCGCCCTGCTCGCTATTGGTGTGAGTGTCAATGCATCAGCGGCACTTAAGAAAACCATGGTCGTCGACGCCACGGCCTACAACTCGGTACCTGGCCAGACGGATAGCGATCCCTGGGTAGCTGCCTGGAACAACCGCCTGCGCCCAGGTGACAAAATTATCGCCGTTTCCCGTGACTTGGAAAAACACGGTCTGACCAACGGTGCCAAAGTAAGAATTGAAGGTCTGCCCGGTACTTACACTGTGCGTGACCGTATGAATAAACGTTTCACAAACCGTATTGACGTGTGGATGGAAAAAGATATCCGTAAAGCTCGCGCTTGGGGCAAGAAAAAACTGAAAATAGTTTTTGAGCCGGTAAAGTAAAGCAGAACTGATTTCAACGACCCTTTTGGCCCCGCCCTCCAGCGGGGTTTTTTTATTGTTACAGGGGATAGGGAGCGGCCGGAAAAGCGAAGTCAGTGAATCACCACATCTAGACATAACCAATTTTATCTTCGCGATAGCCAGACGTTATTGAAAAACTCCTATTAGGGCTCCATTTCCGCAAAAATACCCGGCAACTCCTCACACTGGGCACGCTGCAGGTGAGCCAAACTCGGCTGCTGCCCCTCTACAAAGCGGTGCTTCAGCCCCCCGTCACCGAGTAAAACTAAGTATTCAGATTTAACCCACTTATCACCTGAGCGGTACTCGGTCAGCCATAGCAGTGAAGGCTGTCCCTCGTAGCAGTAGCCGTAAAACATCCGGGTTTTTTCCACCAGTTTCTTCGTCATATAGTCCACGTATTTACCCGGGTAGGTATAGCGATCGGAATCCCCCCTCTGCGGCGCACTGCCAGTGCTTTCCCCCGGACGAGCGATCCGCCGGATATATATCGCCAGATTTTCATCACAATCGATGCAGTGCCGCCCCGCGATTATTGCGAAACCATGCAGTTCGGCGACAAGGCGAACCTCTTTGAGGTTTGTAGAGATAACCTGCCGACCGGATGTGGTTAAGGCGTCAGCGAAGAGCGAGGCGGGGGAGGTCTGTAGACAGACCAGGATAAGAACACAGCGCAGTTTCATGGCGAAGGCAACCGCTGGTATAGATAGCACCGTCGGAGACAAAAGCTCCGCTGTTACCTCGCGACGGCGCTGTGATTGGGGTGTGCTGTCACACAGTCGCGATTCCCTTCACCATAACCATAGCAGTTACAATTGGGGCGGAAGGAGAGAAAACCCCCTCAATTGGGGATACCGAATAAGACGGCTCACTACACGCTGACCAACGAGATACCAGCGTTATTGGACCAAGGGAGCAGGGTACTATTCAGTCTGCCTATTGAGACATGGGCCAAGACAGGGTATTTCAAGCTGTCGCTTAAGCCGGGTAGCGGCCGCTGCCGCCCGCTCCCAACCTGGGGACTGCGGACTTACCAGCTGCCACCGGTTTCCTGAACAGGGCCAACGAAGGTGGAAATACCCTCTTCGCGCAGTGCGTCCAACGCTTCCTCGAGAGCTTCCTTTTCGGTCTCAAAGGTGTCTTCCCACACTGTGGAATTATTGTGCTGATCGACGATCTCGAGCAGCCAGCCGCCCTCGTCATCTTCGAAAATATCGATTTGCACAGACACATCGCCTTCGCGGTAGATCTGGCTCAATTCCGACTCTTTTGGTGCAAATTCTTCGCCCATGGGGTTCACCTCGTTATGACCCTGAAATTTCCGCCAGAACTTTGACAAGTTGCGGCCCCCCGGTCAACCAATATCGTGTGCCGAGGCAGCGCCGGGAGCGCTTGCTAAATGTACGACAAGCTGTTTTTTTTGCGATAAAATGCGCGGCGATTTTTTCTGCCCCGGATTTACGCTCCGGCCTGCATTTGAGGAAGTACCATGGATCCATATATTGTCTGCGCACTCTACAAGTTCGTCACCCTAGAGGACTTTGAGTCTCTGCGCACGCCCCTACTTGACGTTATGCTGGAAAATCAGGTGCGCGGCACCCTGTTACTGGCCCGCGAGGGCATTAACGGCACCGTTGCGGGCTCCCGCAACGGGATAGACGCGCTCCTGGCCCACTTAAAGTCCGATGAGCGCCTCGCCACCCTGGACTACAAAGAATCCTTTACCAGCGAAGCGCCCTTCCTGCGCAGCAAGGTCAAGCTGAAGAAAGAAATTGTCACCATGGGTGTAGAGGGCATTGATCCCCGCCGAGTAGTGGGCACCTACGTCAAACCCAAGGATTGGAACGCCCTGATCAGCGATCCGGAAGTGGTTGTGGTGGATACCCGTAACGACTATGAATTCCAAGTGGGTACCTTCAAAGATTCCATCAACCCTAACACCGAAACCTTCCGTGAATTTCCCCAGTACGTCAAAGAGAACCTGGACCCGACCAAGCACAAAAAGGTCGCCATGTTCTGCACCGGCGGTATTCGCTGCGAAAAGTCCACGGCCTACATGAAGGAACAGGGCTTTGATGAGGTTTACCACTTGCATGGCGGCATCCTCAAATACCTGGAAGAAGTGCCCAAAGACGAATCTCTGTGGGAGGGCGAGTGCTTTGTCTTCGATGAGCGCGTAACCGTCAACCACGACCTGGAACGGGGCCAGTACGATCAGTGCAACGCCTGTCGCATGCCCATCACAGAAGAGGACCAGCAGTCGGAACAATTCGAGCAGGGCGTCAGCTGCCCCCACTGTCACGACAAGGTGAGTGATGCGGATCGCCGCCGTTTCCGCGAGCGGGAAAAGCAGATCCAGCTGGCGACAAAACGCGGTGAAAAGCACATGGGCCAGGACGCTCGCGATATGACCGCCGCCAAACGACGGCAGAAAAAAGAAGAGCGCCGCCGCCAGGCAGAGGCCGAGCAGGCCAAAGCTCAGCAGGCATAAGCCCTTCAGACCAGTACAGGCCTGGAGGTGCTCTTAATCTGAGTGAGCCAGGCCTCCGCCTCAGCTTCGGCTACAAACTCCCGCGAACTGTGCCGGCACAGGCAGGTGCCATCGGTCGCCAACGGCGATGTGCAGCGGCCTCGAGGGTGTAAGACGGCAATATAGGCACGCCGCAGTACCGGATGCTCCGCAATAAAACTGGTGAACTGTCTCTGCTCCTCCAGGGTCACCCTGGAGCGCGCATAGCGCATGTCAAACAGCACCCGAAGGGGTACACGGTGGCGGTATTTTTCTACTAAGCGGGCGGCGGCTTCCATTTTTTCGGCAAACCCGATGGGTCCGTAAAATAATACCCGCGCTATGCCCCCTATCGGTCGATAGCTGATATGAAAATTCATGAATGAAAGCACTCGCGCTTTTGTCATTGTTATTTTTATCGACTACAGCTACTGCAATGCCTGTTGTGTTCCCCGCTGGGCCTAGCAGTAAAACTCGCTTTGGGAACGTTTGCACACTCCTGATTTTTACCACTCAGCGCAGAGAGTCTGTGCCGGACTACTGCACCTAATTCACGGATAACCGGAATGCCCCGGTGATTCCATTGGATGGCCACCACTGTTTTGAGTATTCGCACTGCATTATGCAAAAAATCAAAACCACAAAATTTAGGAAGCTTTGAATAAAAAAGCTAATTTCCACACGACTCAAGCCCCACTTATCGTAGAGCTTGCGAGAGAGCACGGAGTGATTCAAGGTATCCTTAAGTTAACGATCACCAAGGAAAATACAGCATAAATACTTAATTTTTCTTGCAACAATGGCAGAATCTGAACGGCCATGCAGGAAACTGCCATAACGTTTGCACCGTGTTGGCGACCTGCAAAACAATACTAAAAAACTAACGATTAATTTAGCACTGACTTAATAAAGACTATCAGGCACACCACCTCGAGCGAAGGCGCTGCAGATACGAAAATGCAATAAATAAAATATTTTAAAAGCCGTTTTACTGGCCACTGGGAAAAACACAATGGCCGGCGCTAAGCTCGACTTCTTGATGATAAGCACCCCTTGCAGAAAAGAAAATCCGCAAGGGGCGCCAAGAGAGGCCCAATATAGGGAGTTTTCACCCAGCAAAAAACTGTAAAAAATAAAAATTTAATGCTTTGTGATCGGTATCGCGATTGGGTTCAACTAATTTCGATTTCCGGTAACTCCTCATCGCTGCTGGCATTGAGCCAGACCTGGGCAGCGGCTTTGCGAGCAATATCCCGGTAGAAACCGGCAATCTCACCCTCAGGATCAGAGGCCACACTGGGATGACCGCTATCGATATCGGAGCGGATTTTTTGTGTCAGTGGCAACTCGCCAAGCAAGTGGGTGTTGTATTCCGTGGCAATACGCTCCCCGCCCCCTGAGCCAAAGATCGGCTCACTGTGGCCACATTTAGAGCAGGTGTGTAGAGCCATATTCTCAACAATACCGAGTACGGGCACCGATACTTTGCGGAACATTTCCACCCCTTTGATGGCATCCTTTAGCGCCAGGTCCTGGGGGGTAGTGACAATCACCGCTCCCGCCAACGTGGTTTTTTGCGCTAGAGTCAACTGGATATCTCCAGTGCCTGGGGGCATGTCCACAATCAGATAATCCAGCTCTTCCTTCGCATCGCACCAGAGTGTCTGTGTGAGGATTTGGTTGAGGGCGCCACTGGCCATCGGCCCGCGCCAGACCGCTGGCGTCTCCTCTGTCATCAGATATCCCAGGGACATGGTCTCAATGCCCAGGGCGTCTACCGGCACAAAGAATTTCTGCTCTTTGACGTGTGGCCTTACGCCTTCAGTACCGAGCATGGTCGGTAAGCTGGGACCGTAAATATCAGCATCTAACAGCCCCACACGAGCGCCTTCCGCCGCCAGGGCCAAGGCCAGGTTCACCGCAGTGGTAGACTTACCCACACCGCCCTTGCCTGAGGCCACAGCGACAATATTCTTCACCCCGCGCAGCGGCTCCGGGGCATTGGTCGAAGAGGTCGCAGGGATATCGCAGAAGAGTTCAAATTGCAGACCACTGCCATCCAGGGGGCCGCTCCTCAACAGGGGTTCACAGGCCTCTGTGACCCATTTGCGCCACAGTGCCTCCTGGCTCGCACAGGGATAGCCGAGGGTAATACCCACATAAACGGTTGCCTCCTCGTAGCCCACTTCTATATCTGCATCCAGTTCATCCAGCGGCAGACCACTGGCCGGGTCCTGCAACTGACCAAGGCTCTCTGCCAGACGCTCCAATTCGGTCTGTACTTCCTTTGATAGCTCTTCATGATCGTGGTGATGATCGCTCACGGTATCTCCCTCTCGGCGCTTCTTATCAGAAATGCATTGTGTCGGATGAAACGGCCCAGCGCCAGCGGCTGGATTAATCCAGCCGCTTTCTGTGCAGCCTGTTCCACACCTCCCCGGCATAGCACAAATCTGCTATATTTCGCCGTCTTTTGACGATCTCCGGCCACTCCAGCGGAGCCCCCGGCCGCAACCCACAGCGATGGAATAACCGATGCCCGATACGCGCAAAATCCTAGTCACCAGCGCACTCCCCTACGCCAATGGCTCCCTGCACCTGGGCCACATACTCGAATATATCCAGACCGACATCTGGGCGCGCTTTCAGCGCACCCGCGGTAACGACTGTCTGTATATCTGCGCCGACGATGCGCACGGCACTGCGATCATGCTCAAGGCCGAACAACTGGGCCTGACTCCGGAGCAGCATATCGCCAATATGCAGGCGGAACACGAGCGGGATTTCACCGACTTCCTCATCGGCGTGGACAACTATCACTCCACTCATTCGGAGGAGAACCGCGAGCTGTCGGCCATGATTTATCGCCGACTCAGCGATAACGGGCATATCGCTTCGCGCACCATCACCCAAGCTTTCGACCCGGAGAAACAACTGTTCCTGGCGGACCGCTATATCAAAGGCACCTGCCCGCGCTGTAGTACCCCGGACCAGTACGGCGACAACTGCGAGGCCTGTGGCGCCACTTATAGCCCCACAGAACTGATCGACCCGGTTTCCGCGATTTCCGGCGCGACTCCGGAAGAAAAAGACTCCGAACACTTTTTCTTCACCCTGCCCGCCTTTACCGAATTCCTGCGCAATTGGACCCGCTCCGGCACCCTGCAGGATGAAGTGGCGAACAAGCTGGCCGAGTGGCTTGAAGAGGGTCTGCAGGAGTGGGATATTTCCCGCGACGCACCCTACTTTGGCTTTGAAATCCCCGATGCACCGGGCAAGTATTTCTACGTGTGGCTGGACGCGCCCATCGGCTATATGGCCAGCCTGAAAAACTACTGCGATGAAAACGGTAGCAACTGGCTCGACTACTGGAAAAAAGACAGTGACGCCGAGGTCTACCACTTTATCGGCAAAGATATCGTCAATTTTCATGCCCTTTTCTGGCCGGCGATGCTCGACTCTGCAGACTTCCGCACCCCCAACAAGGTGTGCGTACACGGCTTCCTCACCGTAAACGGCAAAAAGATGTCCAAGTCCCGCGGTACCTTTATCAATGCCCGCAACTACCTGGACCACCTGAACCCGGAGTATTTACGCTACTACTTTGCCGCCAAGCTCACCGCCGGTGTGGACGATCTGGACCTAAACCTCGACGACTTTATCGCCAAGGTCAATTCCGACCTGGTCGGCAAAGTGGTCAACATCGCCTCGCGCACCGCCAAGTTTGTCGGCAAGTCCGGCGGCGTACTGGCTGCAGAACTGGCCGACGAGTCCCTGTGGAATCAGTTTGTCGAAGCCGCCCCGCGTATCGCCGATGGCTTTGAGCGGCGCGAATACGCCCGCGCCATGCGCGACATTATGGCCCTGGCCGATGCCGCCAATGCCTGGATTGCCGATAAGGCACCCTGGTCCCTGGCTAAACAGGAAGGCAGCGAGGCAGAAGTCCTCGCGATCTGCTCCCAGGGCGTGAATATGTTCCGCGCGCTGATGACCTGGCTGTCTCCGGTACTTCCCAACACCGCAGCAAAAGCCGCTGAATTTCTCAACAGCGCGCTGGACTGGAACAGCGCCACCATTCCGCTCGCAAGCCACGAGATCAAAAAGTTCAAACCCCTGCTGCAACGAGTGGAAAAAACCCAGGTAGATGCCGTTATGGAAGCGGCCCAGGAATCCCTGGCCCAGCTGCAGGCCGAGACCAAAGCGGCCACCGGCCCACTGGCCGACGATCCCATCGCCGAGCAGATTCAATTCGACGATTTTGCCAAGGTGGATCTGCGTATCGCGCTCATTGCCAAAGCCGAGCATGTCGAGGGCGCCGGCAAGCTGCTGCGTCTGACCCTCGATCTGGGCGGCGAGACCCGCCAGGTATTTGCCGGCATCAAAAGCGCCTATGCGCCGGAAGACCTGGAGGGCAAACACACCGTGATGGTCGCCAACCTGGCACCGCGCAAAATGCGTTTTGGCGTGAGTGAAGGAATGGTGCTGGCTGCCGGTCCCGGCGGCAAAGATCTGTGGATTCTGGAGCCCCACGAGGGTGCTAAACCTGGTATGCGCGTAATGTAATTGCCCGCCCTAGCGCAGGGATACCGCAATCAATCCGGCACACACCAGCCCCATCCCCAGTAATTGGGGCCTGTGTGCCGGCTCATTCAGCAGCCAGATCGCAAACCCCACCCCCAACGGGATACTGAGCTGGCGCAGGGCCACCACATAGCTCACATTGTCCGTCATAGTTATCGCCAAGAGCACCAGGCCATAGGTTGCCCCCATCATCAAGCCGGTCACAACCCCCAGCTTCAAATCCCCCAGGCTCTGCACCAACTGCGCGCGGCCTACTCGCCCCATACAACTGCATAGTAACCAGACCCCGCAGGCAAAAAACTGCAGCCCCAAATAGCCGTACGCCATAACCGGGGGGGCCACTGCTCCATCCAGCGCCACTTCCAAATAAAGCAACGCACCCTTGTCCGCCAGCGAATATCCCACGGTACCGAGAGCCGCCACCAGAGCCCAGGCGCAATCCGCTCTCCAATAAACCCGCCAGTGCCACTGACGGAAATACACCAACGGCACCAATAAGCAACCGATAGTCACCAATAGCATCCCCATCCAAGCAACCCAGGGTAAAACCTGCCCCAGCAACACCGTCGCCAACGCGACCAGAAGAACCGGCAGGGCCCGCGCGATGGGATACACCAGACCGATATCGGCGCGCTGGTAAGCCAAAGCCAGACCACCCATATACACCATCTGGGAAAAACCACTGCCCAGTAGCAACAGCCAGAAATTACCCGGTAGTGAATCCGCCTGAGACAGTACCCACAGGCAAAGAGGAAGCAGTAGCAAGCCCACACTGAGGGAGGCGATACAAAAAAAAGCTGGAGAGGGAGCGCGGGATTTTCCCAGTAAATTCCAACCCGCGTGAAGAAATGCTGAAATAAGAACCAGTGATGCTGCGGTTAACGATATTCCCATTAGGGCCCTCTTCATATGCGACAGAAAGGCCCGTCATCAAACCGTAGCCAACCATGCGTGACCTGCCGCCAGCCCCAGGAAAGCCATTGCATTCGGCACTCTCTGCCGTAGCATGCCGCTATCTCACACAGGAAATTAAGGAGATTCCATGCGCGGCGTATTTCTGGACGCAATGACAATGAAGCTGGGGGAGTTGGACACACAGGCCCTGATAAACAGTCTAGACCACTGGGATTTCTACGAAACGACTTCCGCTGCGCAGACCGCCGAACGCATCGCCGGTGCGGACGTGGTCATTACCAATAAAGTCGTTTTAAATCGCGCTCACATGGAGCGCGCCGGCTCACTAAAATTGATTTGTGCGTGCGCCACTGGCACCAATAATATTGACCTCGAAGCCGCACGGAACCTCGATATTTCCGTGCGAAATGTGCAGGGATACGCCGGTGCCTCGGTTCCGCAGCACACCCTGGCATTAATCCTCGCCCTCGCCTCCCGCTGGCACCAATACCATCAGGATGTGATGGCAGGCCGCTGGAGTCAGTCGGAAATTTTCTGTTTGCTAGACCACCCCGTGGTGGAGCTGGCCGGTAAAACACTCGGTATTATCGGCTATGGCGCGCTGGGGCAAAGGGTCGCCAAACTGGGGGAAGCCCTCGATATGCGAGTGCTGGTGGCAGAGTCTTTGCGTGGCATTAAGCGTGAAGACCGAAAGTGTGAAGGCAGGGTTCCACTGGCACAATTAAAAACGGAATCCGATGTTATCAGCCTGCACTGCCCTCTCAGCCCGCAGACCGAAAAATTTATTAACCGCGCTTTTCTCGACGCTATGAAGCCCGGCGCGCTGTTGATAAATACCGCCCGCGGCGGCCTGGTTGACGAAGAGGCTGTGGCCGACGCGCTGCGCAACGGAAAGCTCGGCGGTGCCGCACTGGATGTTCTGAGTGAAGAGCCACCACCGGCGAGCCACCCGCTGTTGAGTCGTGACATTCCCAACCTGATTATCACCCCCCACAATGCCTGGATCAGCCGTGAAAGCCGCCAGCGCCTACTGAATGGTGTGGCGAACAATATAAAAAACTGGAAGCGGGAACTCCACGTATAAAGTGCAAGATCACGCCATTAGTTAAGTCTGAAAACAGAGATATAACTAAAGCCAACAAAGAGTGCTCAGGTTATTTTTAATTGCCCTAAAAATAGGGCAATTGCCTCTGGGATTTGATCGCCGCGACTATAGAATTCTGCGGCAATCAACCCCTGAAAAGGAGCAACTCGATGGCAACTGCAAGATCTCCACACAACTCCAGCAGGGAAAAGCTGCAACAGGCCTATAATCTCGCAGGAGAGGCCGCTTCGGATGCTGCGGAAAATATCAGGCAGAAGGCTAAATCTTCTGTACAGCAACAGAGACAGCGCGCTACGGATGTAATGGAAAAGGCGGAGTCTTCTTTGCGGGAAAGACCGATCTTAGCGGTCGGCTGTGCTTTTGTGGTCGGCTGGGCAATCGCGAAGCTTTTCAAGTAAGACGTTTCCCGTTTTAACCGGTAAGGAAACCGCAGATGGGCAATGGAAAGAAAAGCCATGGACCCAGTGAGAATTCCGATCCGGCCGCGCAACAGCGCGGTCGGGACGGTTCCTCTGAGCCCCCCGAAGACCCCGGCGCAAGTGGCGGCCTGGAGGAAACCCTGGCGCGTGCCGAGGCCACTCTAACCTTACTGAGCGCATGGCTGAGAAATATTCAGCAGCTTTTTCAGCTGGAGTTAGAGAGAACCCTAGCCGCGGGCAAGCGGCTGATTTTCCTGCAGCTGATGTTGGTACCTCTGGGCACCGCTCTGCTCGTTAGCTTTTGCGGCGGCCTGGGGTTACTTATCTACTATTTCACCCAATCCGTATATATAGGTTTTGCCACCTTCCTGCTCATACAGATCAGTATTTTTATCAGTATATTATTTTACCAGCGCAAACTACGCGCACTGCTGGGCTTTGAAGAGACCAAACGACAGGTGAGAGAGGCTCTAAACGATGTCGCTGAGACAATTAAATAAGCAAATTGCACAGTGCCGACACGATGCCGAAAAACAGCGACGCAGCGCATTAATGCTGCTTGGCCAGCAACAGAAGCAAGTAAATCAACACCTGGGAAATGTGCCTCTGCCGGTCATCCTAGGCCTGGCCTTTGCCGCCGGCTTTATCCTCGAGAAAATCTGGCAGCTGCCGCGCACCTCACAGATGATTCAGTTGGCGCTCTCCCTGCGTACATTCTAGGGAGAGCAAATCAACCATCCGCTGACTCGCGCACCGGTATCAGATTTTCATTGCCGGACTACTCATCGCCCTGCCCCGTAATTTTATCCTGGGTTTTCTCTTCAAAATCACCGGCCTCGTGACGTTCGTGCAGCTGTTCACTGGGATCTCCCCAGGTGCGGTTGACCATTCGCCCACGCTGTACTGCCGGACGCTGCGCAATTTCATCAGACCAGCGCACCAAGTTTTTATAACTCTCGACCTGGAGAAATTCACCGGCATCGTAGGCTTCATTGCGTACCAGTGCTCCGTACCAGGGCCAGATGGCGATATCCGCAATAGTGAATTCCCGCCCGGCAATAAATGGGTGCTTGGCCAGCTGTCGATCCAATACATCCATCTGCCGCTTAACCTCCATGGTGAAGCGGTTGATTGGATACTCGAGCTTCTCTGGCGCGTAGGCATAAAAATGCCCAAAGCCACCCCCGAGGTAGGGCCCCGACCCCATTTGCCAAAACAGCCAGTTGAGGGTTTCCGTGCGCTGCTCCGGAGTATGTGGCAGGAAAGCTCCAAATTTTTCCCCCAAATAGAGAAGAATAGAGCCACTCTCAAATATCCGGATTGGCGGTGAGGTACTGTGGTCCACCAGGACCGGGATTTTTGAATTAGGATTGATCTCCACAAAGCCACTGGAAAATTGCTCGCCCTCAGTGATACGAATCAAGTGTGCATCGTACTCCGCGCCCTCAAACCCCAGTGCCAACAGCTCTTCCAGCATAATCGTGACCTTGACGCCATTGGGGGTCCCCAGCGAATACAGCTGCATCGGATGCTTGCCCTGTGGCAATACCTTTTCGTGAGTAGGGCCTGCTATCGGGCGATTAATCTTGGCGAAGTTCCCTCCACTTTCCGCCTCCCATTTCCAAACCTTCGGCGGGGTATAGGGTGAATCCGGCATTACAAAGCTCCAACGGGTGTTATGGGTTTATCCAATAGAGATAAGGCCATCTCTCTCGGGAGTAAAGGGCTGCGCCAAAAAATCTGTGTAAACCACCAACGGCTGCGTGAAAGTAACCGCGCCCCCGAAGCCATGCGCCAACTATTCTCAAATCCATAGCCCAAGCCGGCTGGGAACGCGCCACCCCGTCGCCATGGCCGTGGCGACGGGGTGCACTGAGGCCTTGGCTGCCAGAAGATATGTCGCCGAGTTGAAGGCCCCCAGCGACTCACCCATAATACCGGCCCTGCGCGACATTCGACGGAGCCCCAGGCCCAAAGCCCCTCACCGGGATACCAAGACTCCGCCTGGGTGCTCGCACTGTTTTGCCCAAGGGCTTCAACCGGACCTGTTATGACCGAATTTGCAGTCATCCTGCTCAGCACCATCCTGGTCAACAACTATGTGTTGGTGCAATTTCTCGGGCTGTGCCCGTTTATGGGCGTCTCCAACAAACTGGAGACCGCCGTAGGTATGGCCGGCGCCACGACCTTTGTGCTCACGCTGGCCTCGATCTGCTCCTACTTAGTGAATACCTATCTGCTTGAACCGTTTGGTATCGAGTACCTGCGCACCATTTCCTTTATTTTGGTGATTGCGGTCGTCGTGCAATTCGCCCGCATGTTTATTCAGAAAACCAGTCCATTGATGTACAAGGTGCTGGGCGTTTTCCTACCGCTGATCACCACCAACTGCGCGGTACTCGGTGTGGCCCTGCAAAACACCATGAAGGCCCACACCTTTATGCAATCCACCCTGTACGGCTTTGGCGCCGCCGTGGGTTTCTCGCTGGTATTGATTCTTTTTTCCTCCATGCGCGAACGCCTGTTTGCCGCAGATGTGCCCCTGCCTTTTCGCGGCGCGGCCATCGGTATGGTCACCGCCGGGCTGATGTCCCTGGCGTTTATGGGCTTTAGTGGTCTGGTATAGGGTTGCATAATGCTGGACTGGATTTCTGAAATTTCTTACCCCCTGCTGGTACTCGGCGGCATGGCTCTGGTATTTGGCGCCCTGTTGGGCTATGCCGCCATCCGTTTTAAAGTGGAGGGCGACCCCCTGGTAGAGCAGGTCGACGCCCTATTGCCGCAAACCCAATGCGGTCAGTGCGGCTACCCCGGCTGTCGCCCATACGCTGAAGCCATTGTCCATGGCGATGCCATCAATAAATGTCCGCCCGGCGGCCAGGCCACCATCAACGAATTGGCCAACCTGCTGGATATGGAGCCCACGCCCCTGGACGCAGAACACGGTATCGAAGATGTAAAAAGAGTGGCCTTTATCCGCGAGGCCGAGTGTATTGGTTGCACCAAGTGCATCCAGGCCTGCCCGGTAGATGCGATCGCCGGCGCGGCCAAATATATGCATACCGTAATATCCGATGAGTGCACCGGCTGTGACCTCTGTGTAGAGCCCTGCCCGGTGGATTGTATCGATATGGTGCCGGTGGAAATGCCTCTGCAGGGCTGGCACCCACACAAGCCCGAAGATGGCATCCAACTGATTGCCACCGATCGTCGCACCGCTCAAGCAGACAACCGGGGAGGTACCGTTTGAACCCCGAGAAAGAGACTTTGACCTCACAGCAGGAAAAAATCCGCCAACGTGAGGCTGTAGAGGAGCGTCGCGCCGCCCGCGAGGCGCAATTAATAGCCAGCGAAAAGGCGCGTGAATTGCGCCCCAACGATTTTCACGGCGGCGTTCACCCACCGGAAAACAAAAAACAAAGTACCAGCGAACCCATCGGCACTATCCCCTTAGCCGAGGACTTGATCGTGCCCCTGCTGCAACACAGCGGCGCCACGGCCCTACCTCTGGTCAAACTCGGCGACGATGTGCTGAAAGGCCAGAAAATTGCCGAAGCAGACGGACTGATCAGCTGTCCGGTACACGCCCCCAGCTCCGGAAAAGTCGTAGCCATCGAGCCCTGCGCCGTTCCCCACCCCTCGGGACTCGCCGAGGACTGCATTGTTATTCGCACCGACGGAGAGGAACGCTGGTGTGAGCTGGAGCCCTGTGATGACTATACCCAGCTCAACCGGGTAGAGTTGCTGGAAAAAATCCGCGACTGCGGCATCGCCGGGATGGGTGGGGCGGGTTTCCCCACAGCAGTAAAACTCGACCCCCACGGCGGCGCTGAAATCGACACATTGATTATCAATGGCACCGAGTGTGAACCCTACATTACCGCCGACGATATGCTAATGCGCGAGCGCGCCGAGGAGATTATCGCCGGGGTCACTATCCTCGCCTACATCCTCGACGAACCGGAACGGGTATTAATCGGAATCGAAGACAACAAGCCCCTAGCGATTACCGCTATGCGCGAGGCTGCCAAGGGCACACGTTTCAACATTGTGGTATTCCCGACCAAGTATCCCTCCGGTGGCGAAAAGCAACTGATCCAGATTCTTACCGGGCGCGAAGTACCCAACCAAGGCCTACCGGCCAATGTCGGTATTGTCTGCCAGAACGTGGGTACCGCCAGGGCTGTTTATCGCGCCGTACGATTCGGAGAGCCATTGATCAGCCGGGTCACCACCGTAGTCGGACAGGCTCTGCAGCGGCAACGCAACATCGAGGTGCCCATTGGTACCCCCATCCGCCATATCCTCCAACACCACGGCATTCACCGCGGGCTGATGCAGAAGGTAGTTATCGGCGGCCCCATGATGGGTTATACGATCGACGATGAAAGCGCACCGGTGGTTAAAACCACCAACTGCCTGTTGGTACCCACCAATAAAGAGCTACCACCGGCGCCAGTTGCCAACGCCTGCATTCGCTGCGGCTACTGCGCCGAAGCTTGCCCGGCTTCACTGTTACCCCAACAGTTGTACTGGTATGCGCGCGCCGATGAGCGCGAAAAGCTACAAGCTTATAACCTATTCGACTGTATCGAATGTGGCGCCTGTTCCTACGTCTGTCCCAGCACGATTCCCCTGGTGCAGTATTACCGCGCCGCCAAAGGGGCCATACGCCTGGCGGAAGAAGAAAAAGAGAGATCCGATCGCGCTCGCGACCGCTTCGAGTTTCGCAAACTTCGCCTGGAGAGGGCGGAGAAGGAAAAAGAAGCCAAGCGTGAAGCCCGCCGCAAAGCCGCTGAATTGGCGCGCCAACAGCGCGAGCAGAGTCCCGAATCGGAAGCGGCCAAAGAGAGCAAACAGCAGGCGGATATCGTCAGCGCCGCCCTGGCGCGAGTCAAATCCCGCCAGGAAGATCCTCAGCAGTTGCTCGCCCGCGCCCAACGCACCTTTTCCAGTGCCGAGAGCCGCGTCGAGCGCTTGAGCAGCAAGCTGGAAGGCGCCGACGAAAGTCAGCGCGCCCAACTGGAGGCCCAGCTCAAAGCTGCGCAATTGAAACGGCAGGAGGCCGAACACAAGCTCACCCTGGCCAAGCGGCGCGCCGACCGCGACCCCACTCGGGAGCCCCATAAAGAGGAAACCAGTGCCGCAGTGCGCGCCATCACCAAGGCGCGGGCCTCAGCCGAAGCCCGCGCACAAATGAGCGATGCGGATAAACTCGCCGCGGACATCGAGGCACTGCGTAAGCGGCTCGGCAAAGCTGAGGCACGCCTGCAAAAAGCCAGAGATGAAAATGATGCTAATTTGGCGGCCTTCGAAACCGCTTTGGAAAAGTTGCAGAAAAAATTGGAAGATAAGATGCGCGAGCAACAAGCCGCACAGGGTGGTCGTCACTAATGTCTCTGATGCGAGCCTCCTCCCCCCACGCCCTCTCCGGTGACCACACCGCCAAGGTCATGCTGCAGGTGGCCGCCGCCACCGCGCCCGGCGTATTGGCCATGGTGATTTATTTTGGCATCGGCGTGCTTATCAACATCGCGCTCGCCATTATTACCGCCCTGCTGTGTGAAGCCGCTGTCATGAAGCTGCGCAACCGGCCGGTGGCTTTTTATCTGCGGGATTACAGCGCACTGGTCACGGCTCTGCTACTGGGTATCGCACTGCCCCCTTACTGCGCCTGGTGGCTGCCGGTGGTGGGTAGTGCGGTGGCCATCGTATTGGCCAAACACCTGTATGGCGGTATGGGCTACAACCCGTTCAACCCGGCCATGGTGGGTTATGTCGTACTGCTGATCAGCTTTCCGGTGGACATGACCCGCTGGGTGGGTGCGGCGGATATAATCGGCGGCGCGCCGGATATCGGCGAGGCTTTCTCTCTGGTTTTTGGTAGCTATAACGTCGATGGCTTTACCCGCGCCACTCCCCTGGAGATCGTGCGCCTCAACGAGTCGGTCCTACTCTCACAACTGTATGAAATGGAGCCGGTATTCAATAAAGGCACCTTTGCCGGAGTCGGCTGGGAAACGATCAGTTTCGGATTCCTGCTGGGCGGGCTCTTCCTCTTATTTCGCGGCATCATCACCTGGCATGCGCCGGTGGCCATGCTCGTCTCGCTAACCGTGATATCCCTGTTTTTCTATGACAGTGGCAGCTCCCTTTCCGAGGGCTCGCCCCTGCTGCATCTCTTTTCCGGCGCCACCCTATTTGGGGCCTTTTTTATCATCACCGACCCAGTCAGTGGCTGTACCAGTAACAAAGGGCGCTTGATCTTTGGCGCCGGCGTGGGGCTGTTCACCTATATTATTCGCGCCTGGGGCAGTTACCCGGATGCCATCGCTTTCGCCGTGCTTTTGATGAATTTTGCCGCACCCACGATCGACAATTACACCCTGCCACGCACCTATGGCCATAAGCGGGCACGTCGCGCCACCGATCTGGAGGAGCACTGATGCTCAAGCAGTCTATGGCCACCAATGCCGTTGTGCTGACCCTGTTCGCCCTGATCACCGCCGGCACTTTGGCAGTGACCCAAATTACCACCCGCGAGCCTATCGAGCGCGCCATACGCGCGGCCTCAGCCAAGGCATTGCTGGAGATCATCCCCCTCGACAGGCACAGTAATGATCTGCTCGTGGACACCTACCCAATCCCCAAGACCTACTGGAGTCAGCTGGGACTTACCCAGGGGGGCGATATCAACTTGGCGCGCGGCAAGGACGGAAAAATTTCAGCGGTTATTGTCCCGGCGATAGCACCAGACGGCTACTCGGGTCCCATCAAAATGTTGGTGGGTATAAACCGCGATGGCACTATTGCCGGTGTGCGGGTGACCAGCCACAGTGAAACCCCTGGGCTCGGCGATAAAGTGGAGTTGAAGAAAAGCGACTGGATACTCCAGTTCGATGGCCTTTCTCTGAAAAACCCTCCTGTCAGTGAATGGAAGGTACAGAAAGACGGCGGTGTCTTCGACCAATTTACCGGCGCTACCATCACTCCACGCGCAGTCGTCAATGAAGTGCGCCAGGTTTTGGAGTATGTCGCAAAAAACCACCAGCAGATTTTCAATGCGCCAGTATCGAAGCGCGCAGTGGAGGTGGAGAACCCCGAAGTAGAGAACACAGATGGGGCCCAGCCCAAAACGGAGCAGAATTGATGGCAACCCCCGCTTACGCAGAAATTACCCACAATGGGCTCTGGAAAAACAACCCCGCACTGGTTCAACTACTGGGGCTCTGCCCATTGCTGGCCGTTACCGGTTCCGTGGTCAACGCGATTGGCCTCGGCCTCGCCACCACTGGCGTCCTCACCTGCTCCAATCTGGCGGTTTCCTTGGTTCGACGACAAATGCCCGACACCGTGCGTTTGCCCGCGTCGGTCATGATCATCGCCACCTTTGTCACCTGTGTCGAACTATTGATGAAGGCTTTCACTTATGAACTCTACTTGGTACTTGGCATTTTTATTCCGTTGATTGTCACCAACTGTGCCATTCTCGGCCGCGCCGATGCTTTTGCCAGTAAAAATCCGGTCCTGCCATCATTGGTGGATGGTTTTATGATGGGGGTCGGCTTCACGGCAGTTTTGATTGTTATTGGCGCCGTACGGGAGATACTTGGCCAAGGCACACTATTTTCCGATATGGATCTACTGTTAGGCCCCATGGCCAAAGATTGGGGACTGCAATTACTGGGAAGTGACTACCCCGGAGTCTTAGTGGCAGTGCTACCTCCCGGAGCATTTTTGGTGGCGGGACTGTTAATCGCAGCAAAGAACGCCATAGATGCGGGCATTGAACGCCGCCGCAGCCAGCAGATCAAAATTGTGTCTGGCACCAAACGCGTGCGGGTTACCGGAAAAATTTCTTAAAACCTCAGCGGCGGCCCTCATTCTAGGCGGCAATTTTTTAGTGTAATGAATGCTAATCGATTGTCGCCGAGCTATTTCGAGAAAACATTCTCTAACGCTGAGTCAAAATACCCTCCGCTTGACGCCTAGTTCTCCATCTCGCAATGCCCTAAATACCCCGCGAAGAAATTTGCACCAATTTAAGGATCTTCGCGCAAGCGAGTCGCCTATAAAGTGCCTAACTGGTGCAACTTTCATGTAATCAAATGTAATAGCTTTATTGCCTCTTTTTGAATTCGTTTGGCTAGAATGGCACGACCGAACAGCTTGCTAGAACAATCGGTGCCAACGCAAAAAGAACAGGGAAACTGCTATGACTGTAGACAACGGAAAGTCTGATCTGGTCTACCACGGCCGCCGCGCACAGCGTGCCGACAGCCGCCTGCGCCGCAAGGCCATTCTCGAGGCCACCCTGCGACTCATCGTAAAAGAAGGGATTCGCGGTATTCGCCACCGCGCCGTAGCCCGCGAAGCCAATGTGCCCCTGGCTGCAACGACCTACTATTTTAAAGACCTTAACGACTTAATCAGTGACTCATTCACTTATTTTGTCGAACAGGGACTGGAAAGTACGCGTCAACTTCAGGAAGAGAGTTTTAGTGCGGCGCGCAATCTATCAGCCCAAGAGCGCGCATCGAGCAGTAGTCACAAGTTATTAGTACAACAGCTGGCGCGCTTTATCCTGACACATGTTCGCAACCAGGCGGAAGATCGAGACCGCCGCCTTGTCGAACTGGCGTTCCGCAACGAGGCGCTGCGCAATGAGCAGTTGACCCGAGCTGTACGCATGTCGAACCATGCAAGAGAGTCACTGATTCAGGAATTCTTCCACCTGCTGGGTATAACCGATGCAGAGGCTGCCGCACAAATCGCTCATGGCACGATCCTAAAGCTTGAGTACGAGATCCTGAGTAGCTCCATTGCTCTGGACTCCCCATTACTCGAGCGCACAGTGACCATGATGGTACGCGGCCTCATTCCCGCAACGGCTACTCAAATTGCCGAGAGCGCTGCTTACGGCTGAAATCTATGCTGCTCTTCAGGCCGCGGCACAGTGACAGCGCACTGTGCCGCTTCCCGACTTCTCCAGTCACCTGAAGCAATTCAACGGCCTAGGAACAGCTCCCCGACATCGCCGCCACCCACTGGCGCAACAGATCTACCCCCTCCTCATGTACCAGACTGCGTCCCAGTTCCGGCATCATTGCCCCAGGGTCTCTGGACTCCACGCGGAAGTTCAAAATAGAGTGGTCAGGCTCTCCCGGTACTATGGCGAACACCCGCCCCCCGCTGCCAGTACCGGCCGCGACCGGAGGTTTGCACAGCCCCAGTTTACGCCTGTCTGTCTCACTGTAGTGAAGCATCAATCCCGAGGTATCCGCCGCACCGGCCGGATTGTGGCAGTGACCGCAATTGATATCGAGGTAGGCTCGCGCCCTATTCTCCAGAGGTTTCGATGTATCGGCGTAACTGGGCAGGCTGGGTAGTAAGGCCAGTTCGGGAACGCCTCTGAGATAGCCTGCTTTCTGCCAATGCGATAATTGATTCTCTGTCCCGCTAGAGTAGGGATAAGTCCTGTTTAGATGGCGCGCTCTGGGCCCGAGTGGCGAAATTTCCTTTCCGGTGAAGTTATCGGCATGACATCCAGCGCATTGATTGGCATCGGGCACGACATAGGTAAATGTGGAAACGTCCCCAGAATCCGCCACAAGCTTGAGGGGCGTGATATCACCGGCAATTTCATAAACCGCCTCTGTCTGCTCCGCGTTCCAAATATACGGTATCGCCTGCCAGCCATTCTCGCGCTTTACCAGGAGGCGGGTCTCCACCAACCGTACCGCCTGCATATCCAGCGCCTCCCCCCAGCGCCCAACGACATAATCACTGGCAAAACTGTCGGTACGGACAACGGTTTCTCCTGCCCCTCTGGGGTAATAAAAAGTCTTGGTAAGCACCGTGCCCACCGGGTAGTCAAACTGCTCTTCAGCATAGTTTGCTGAAGTCCCCATTGGCATCCACACTGTGCGCAATTTATGCGCATAGTCGGTAAAAAGCCCGGTGTTCAATCCATATGGCAGTACCCGATCATTAGGTATAAAAGCGCCGTCAATAATATTGACCAGATTCCAGTCGCTGAGTCTTTCTGGAATGGTATCCATAGAAAACAGGGTGACCGGGGGGCGATGCTTGTCACAGCCACCAAAGAGAAGAGTCACTGCCCCCATTATTAATAGGAAAACACCACCCCAGGAAACGCTATTATTCATTGCGTCCCTCCAAAGTAGCCAGGTGATCGCCCTCCTTGCGCTCCTCAGGTGCCTCGTCAAAATTCAGAACAATTTGGGGCAACTTTTCCAGATGACATAGATGCGCCGAGATATCGGTGGAAATATTCTGGTAATTATTTAAAAAATCTATATTGAGAATACCCGCTTCGGCATTATCAATGCACAATTTCAAGTGCTCTGGCAGAGATCCATCAGACATTTTTTCACGATCGATAACGCCATCCCAAAGTACATCCGGGAGACTTCCCCCCAATCCAAAACGAGCTAGCCTGAGCGCTTTCAGCTCCAAGTGATCCGGTGCCCCCCCCCCGCCAACAAACTCATTATCATAGATATAAATACCCTCAGGGTATGGGTCAAAATCTACTTGTGTGGATTTATCACTGTAATATCCAGCAGTAAAATAACTGCTTATTACAATGTTCGCGGTATCGTTTTCCGCAATCTTATTGTCAAAAATCTCGACTCGATCATTGGAGTTAATAACAATACCCGAACCCGCCGGAACCGCAGCTACCGGGGTTCCTTCATGCCCAAAGTTTTCTACATTATTTTTGAATATTTTATTTTCATAAATACGCGTACTATGCCCGGGCTGCGGCAAATTGGGCATATTAAAAACCAGAATACCACCCGTATTATTGGTGGCCACATTGCCATAAACATCAGCGCCAATCGTATTCTCTATTTCAATACCTGCCACATTAAATTCAGCTCGATTATTACGCACTACCACATTTCGAGACTGCCCCACATAAATTCCCGCATCCGATGCACCAATAGCTACGGAGCCTTCGACCAGAGTATTTTTTGTCTGCACTGGATAAATACCATAGGCCCCATTTTCGGTAGCCGGCCCATTAGTCCACTCAACACGGATATTGCGAACAACAATATTTTCGCCCTCATTGATCTTTAGAGCATCACCCACAGTGTCCTCTATTGCCAGATTCTCAATTGTGAAATTACTCGCATTGACCAACAATCCCTCAGCACCCTGTATCTGATTTTTAAATGAGAGAATGGATTTATCCATGCCCACACCACGAATAGTGACGTCATCCACATTGAGAGAGAGACTGCGATCAATTTTAAATTCCCCCTCTGGGATGAGAATAATGTCACCGGGTTTGGCGGCTATTAGTTGTCTCAGTAGTTTTTTTTGAAATTCGATAGCAGTTTCTGATTGTCTTGACTGTACTGGATTATCCGGGGCACAGGCCGATGTCAGCAATAAAGAGAGAGCTATCCCAGCGTAGGGCAAGTTCTTCATGGTTCACCTTTTTATTTGAATTATTTTCAGTAGCTACTAAATCAAGTCTTGATGGGTACGAGTGTACCAATTAGGTCGTGCAAAAAATCTTCTATGCAAGCTTCTGCATAGTATCCAACCCCTATCCAGCCTTCAAGGCACTATTATTATCTAACGATCGGGAATAAAAGAGAGAGTTCGCGCCTGGCATTTAAAGCCACAAACAAGCTGAAGGAGTCAGCCCGCCGACCAACTTAGGAAAGTGCCATCCAGATGAATTTTCGCAAATTTTTATTCATGTGTTTCTTTCTCTGCAGTGGATCCATATTCGCTCAGAAGGCCCCCACTCAATACACCCTAAAAATTGAAATCGAAACACCAGAAGGCTGGCAATTTCATACCCAACAGATATTTAGCGACCCCAAGTTAGACATTGACTCCAAACCACTTTCGGCCCAAACGTCCCCAAAGAAATATCAAGCAATACGCTGTGACGGGCCTTGGGGAGCAATAAAATATACGGTTTCACTCTCCAGCGGCCCTGGCGTTAAAATTCTACACCGTGAAGACACAATAATTATTAAAGTGATTGAATACTCCGTCGACAGCAAGGATCAAGTTATCGAGACCATGAGCATTCAATGCATAGATACCGAGCCCACACAAATCATGAATTCAGTTGAGGATGTCAAATTCACAATAGATAAAGAAATTACCGAACAGGTTGAACTTAGCAATGGGTATGTCCTTAAATACCATTTTAAACCCGGTTAACCCCACGATATCCCAAGCTAGTTTCTGTCAATTCCTCCACACCTATAAGCACTTAGGGCTGGGGACTGGGGGCTGGGGGCTGGGGGCTGGGGGCTATGCATCGAAAACAATTACCGCCAAGATTATAATACACTCGACAGAGTGCCATAGCTTGACCCAAAGGCTTATTAATTTATCACTAATAATTCAGAGGCAATCTAACCATTAAGAAAGCGGTTAATCGAAGAATAGGCTTTCATACACGTCTCTCTAACTAAGTCTTCGATATTTAAAAATCCATGTATGGCATCTTCGAAGTGTACATTTTCGGCATGTATCCCTAAGGATTTCACCTTTTCATAGTAAATTTTCCCCTCATCACGCAATGGACAAAATTCAGCGGTGATGACCAAGGTTTGTGGAAGATTAGCGGTGAAGTCCATATGCAATGGGGAAGCTGCCTTTCTGCACTGCCCTTCCCTAAAATACTTATCGAAAAACCAAGTACACATATCAGCCTCTAATAAATAGCCAACGCCATTTTCATTATAGGATTCGTATCTGGCGACATAATCAACACAAGGATAAATAAGAATCTGCTTTTCTATATCAATTCCCCGGTCAAACTGGGCCAGGTGTGACACTGAGGCAGAAAGCGAACCGCCTGCAGAGTCTCCTGCCACAGATAACGTTTTTCGATAGTCAACATTCTGTCGATCTAGAGTCGCCCAGATGCCCCTGACAACGGCACAGGCATCTTCAATATTCGCAGGGTAAAGATTTTCTGGTGCTAGACGATATTCCCCAGCCACCACAATGTGCTGTGTATTTATTGCCATTTTTCGACAAATCGGATCATAGGCCTTAACACTGCCTGCCATGTGTCCACCACCATGGAAATACACCAATACCGGAAGCGTTTGACCTGGATTCGGGTTAAAGATACGCACCGGAACGTTATACCCGGCAGTATATATTTCCGCATCCATCACACAATCAATATCAGGAATATCGGTCACAAACTCCTGTATCAGCATCTCCGTCTTTTCCCGAGAGTCAATAACGCTAAAAGGAAAACCTTTTGCGGAACGCGCCAATAGCACTTCGTTACACTCTCGAAGAAATGCGGAGAGACTTGGATTTACCTTTCTCAACTTAAACCCCCAAAGAAAAAATTTAACAATAAAATCCGCCTGAAAAATTCCTAAATAGAGATATGAAACCTCTAACCTTCAGATCAAAAAAAAGATTATCTTATTTCAAACACTATGCACCTCAAAATAACGCAGAACTTTTTAACTATAAATATCAAGAAATATGGAGAGAGGTGCCAGCCACTAAAAAAGCAGCTGGCGCACAAAATACGATAATAATTTTTTTGGATTCAGAGGGGCTTATTTAATGAAAGACAGGAGCAGAGACATAACTCCAGAACAATACGGTGCCCACCATGATCATTACGGCAATGACCAGGGAAACGGTGATAATCGCACTGGCGAAGAGGAAGCCCCGTTCTTCAGAAACGCCCATCACAATTGGAATGCCCAGATAAAGTAAATAAACCGCATAAGCGACGGCCACTGTAGCCAGTAAAATATCCAGCCATAACACGGGGTAGATTCCAGCGATGCCCGCCAAAAAAATAGGCGTCGCGGTAAACCCAGCGACAACCACCCCCTTCATTGGGTGCGTCTCTGCGCCATAGGTTCTAGCCATCCAGTGGATAAAATAGCCAATCGAGACGACAGCCAATACCATCGTAAAATAAAACACCGCGACTAATTCCAGTGCGCTCTGCCCAGTTATTTTTACCGGCGTTCCGCTACCGATACTCCAACCAACTTGAGTTGTACCGAAATACCAGGCGACTGCAGGAAACAGCGCCAAAATAATGACGTAGGGAATTTGCCGGCGAAGTTTTTTCTCGGGAAGGCTACCGATCAGCTCCCACTGCCTGCGGGGCTGCAGCATAAGGCCGAACATATGGGTCAACATTCTGTTTTCCTCAGGTTCTAGAGAGAACTCTGAGTGCGACCTATCTACTCAAATTGATCTTGAAACAGCCGGTCAATAGGAGGGTACCACTAAAAGGCCACCCACAAAGCTCCAGTGCATTTCTTCTTGTTTCGGAATTATTTGTAGGAGCTACAGTCGTTCAAGTCAACCGCAGAGAAGGAATTGGCGGGAATGCTTACATTCTCGTTTCTCGCGGAAACATTTTTTAATGGTACTTTGATACAAATCAACCCGGCCAGAGCGTGGAGGTTCGTGCAGGGAGTATTTAACGCCGTAACCAGCTGCCGATCCGCAGCCGGTTACCTTTATACCTCGGGTACCACTCACCCATCCAGTTAGAAATTTACAGGGTCAACAGGTTGCATCCAGCCAAAATTGTCCTCGGCACGACCCTCTTGAATATCCAGAAGTGCCTCGCGCAACGCTTTAGCCACAGGCCCCGGAGCCTGGTACAGCTCGTGACAGTGCATTTCATCGCCTATCACACTGATAGGACTGATAATGGCCGCAGTGCCGCAGGCAAAGGCCTCGGTGCAGACCCCAGAAGCGATTTGGCTAAGCAATGTATCAATATGGATAGCACCCTCTACCAAGTCGTAACCCAGTTCCCTGGCCAGCTTCAAGAGCGAATTACGAGTGATACCTTCCAGAATGGAACCGGAGAGCGCCGGCGTATGGAGCTTTCCCTCGATCACTGCAAAGAAATTCATTCCCGAGAGCTCATCCACACGGCTGCGATCAGCGGGGTTCAACCAGAGAGATTGGTCGTAGCCACGCTCCTTGAGACGCCCAACGCTGAGTAGCGAGCCGGCATAATTACCGCCCACTTTGGCATCTCCTGTACCCCCCACAGCCGCACGCGCATCCTCACGCTCTACCCAAAGGCGCATATTGCCGGTGTGGTAGGCCTCTGAGGGGCTGGCGATGACATAGAACTCATAGGATGTGCTGGCTGATACCGTTAGGTCCGCCTGAGTACCGATCAGGAAAGGCCGTAAATAAAGTGACTCACCGCGGTTACCTGGTACCAGGTTGGCACAGTACGCAGCGACAGTGCGCACACCATCGAGAAACAGAGATTCGGGCACGGAGGGCATGCACAGCCGCTTGGCAGAATACGCCATACGCGCCGCATTTTTTTCAGGGCGAAACAACGCAATGCTGCCAGCCGCTGTTCGATAAGCCTTCATACCCTCAAAGCACGACTGGGCGTAATGTAGGACCTTTGCCGCTGGATCTATGGTCAGTGGAGCATAAGGAATTAATTCCCCCTGACTCCAGCAGCCGTCCTGACAGACTGCACGAAACATCACAGGGGCCATTGCCGTCCCGAAGCCCAATCTTTCAGGTACTTCATATCCACGCAGACTCACGGCTACTTCGGGGTCGATATAGATGCTCACCGGCACTCTCCTCTCATTCGAATCGGCTGATTATGGCGCCTGACGGTCAGCAATCCAAATGCACCACCCACAGGCCCCATTGCTTTAGTCATTTTCGCCCAATCAGCACCGCTCTCATAGGATGAAAGTCCAGTTAAAGCGCTCCTAGTCCCTTCGCTTCGGGCTCAACGGATCGACACATAAATTTACCCAATAAACTTTTGGCACTTACTTACCGACCTTCAGCACTGTTATTTCTCTGCAGCTGCTAAACCAAAAGGGTGGTCGCAGGCATGCCGGTAACTCTTTCACCGGTTGGTTGAAGTCTCCGTCACAATCCCTCTGATGACAGACTGTGCTGGCTATACTGTTTAATACGCAGCCAGGAGCGCAAAAATAAGCATCCGGATGCGTCTTCTCTGATCGGCCAAAGAGCAAAATCTATCGTGGCCACAGGGTAGTAACAGAACCACATTTCAGGAGAGAGCTTCCACCATATCAGCCGGTTTACCGGCGATCGGGCGGAGACGAGATCCACACCCTGTGTGACGGCTATGGCCTATTGCACAGCTGTGGGCAAAGTAAACCGGAATGGAAGTGGTTCAATCGTGACACAGATAGATACCAGCAATCGCCTTGCTATCGGCTTGATGTTTACAGCCACAGCACTGCTGTGTAACAGCGCCATTGCCGCAGATGACGCCACTGTAAGCCAGCACTCAAAAGCCCCTCCCCAGGCTTTTATTGAAGCTGCCTCCAAACCCCTGAAAAAAACCCGAAGACAACTGCGCCCCTCTGAAGCCGTCGACTATTATCGCGAACGAATCGAAGAACTGGAGGCCGAACATGGCGCATACGGTGTCGGTATTGATGAACAATTACTAGGACTGGCTACCGCATTGCAAAAAGCCGGTGCGCACGACGAAGCCGCCAGCGAATTCCGCCGCGCAATGTTGGTTAACCGGGTGAATGAAGGGCTGTATTCCCTCAGCCAGATCCCAATGATTGAGCGGCTCATCGAAAGCCAGATAGCTCTAAATCAATGGGAGGACGCGAATGACAACCAGCAGTACCTCTATTGGTTGTACGAAAAAAATTACGGCAAAAAAGATCCACGGATGTTACCGGTAATCAACAATTTGAGTCGCTGGCACCTTCAATCCTATGTTGAGAAAAAAGGCGAAACCCTAGTTGAACACCTGATCAGCGCCACCAAACTCTATACCCTCGCTGTCGACATTATCACTAAGAATTTCGGCTCCAATGATCTGCGTCTAGTAGATGCTTTGCGTGGATTAAAGGCCACCAATTATTACTTGGCCAGGTACAAGGGGGAGGCTCAGGCACCCCTTATCGTTAATACCAGCTTTGGCGCAGGGCCCGATACCCATCAACGCAGTACGGTTGATCACTACCGTATGAAAAGTTTCAACACCGGCAAGAAGGCAATCACTCGACTTGTCGATGTTTACCAGAGAAATCCCAAATCGCCACCAGCCGCATCCGCCAAAGCCAAAGTTGAATTGGGTGACTGGTACATGATGTTCAATAAATGGCACTCCGCCCGGCGGACTTACGGTGAGGCTTATCAGGCCCTTTGGGATAACGGCGCATCCAGAGATGAAATTCAGGATATTTTTGGCCGCCCGATAGCTCTTCCCGCACTGCCCATACTGGAATCGGAGAGCAAGGCCCTGGCGAACTCACACATCACCGTTTCCTACGACGTTACCGCGTTTGGCAAAGCCCGCAACATCAAGATCTTACGCTCCTACCCGTCGGACAAGGTACAGGTTCGCTCTAAAGTGCGAAAAATACTTAAACGCGCCAAATTTCGTCCGCGCTTTGAGGATGGTGAGGCGGTAGAAACCCGCGGCATTGTTCAGCGCTTTGTTTTTGATTGAGGTTTTTTCGTCACAGCGATTAACTGGGGTTGTGGAGAGCGCGCAAATAATCAAATAACAACTACTTTTAAATTTCCACACTAGCCATTTTCCGGGCAGCCAGGGAAACGCAGGTATTTTTTCCTGCGCCTCCCCGGCATAACGCCAAGCCCTTAAGGAGAAAAGAGATGACAACTCGGAAAGCGGTACGAAAAAGTCACCGCCAGGGCATTAGCTGGCACACTCTGTTCTCTATCGCTGTATTGGCTTCAGTGGTTGCCGGATGCAAAAGCCAGCAAACCCAATCGCAACCACCGGCAGCGCCATCGATGCCCTCTTCCAGTTCTCAGTCGCAGTCTCAGTCTCAGTCTCAGTCTCAGTCTCAGTCTCAGTCTCAGTCTCAGTCTCAGAGCAGTGCCTCATCAAGCAGCAGTGCACAGAGCTCCAGCCAGTCACAATCAACCAGTAGCAGTAATAGGCAGTCCAGTAGCCGCTCTTCGAGCCAGCCCAGCGCTAATATGCCAACGGCGCAACGCGAATCACAGCAGAATTCCGGTACAGCATCCAGTGAAAAACAGCGCTCCTCCCGCGAGCGCTCAGCCGGCGAAAACATGCCAGAGGCCGATTCTCGCAGCCGCTCCCCCTCCTCCCCTACCTATAGTGATGCGCAGCAATCTGCAGAGGAACAGCGCATGCCGCCAGATCCTTCCTCTGGGGAAGAGGGCACCCCGCCAGAAGATATCGACTTTTCTGAGGAGGAGCAGGCAGCCTCCGCTTCCAGCGCTTCCTCTAGCAGCAGTTCGAATTCCTCAAGTAGCTCAGCCTCCAGCAGCAGTGCCAGCGCCGGGGGACAACCCGGCGACAGCGCCGCGCGCGCAGGTAGTGCCCCCAATGAATCTCCCCGCTCTACCGCGGAGAGAGTGGCTGATTTGGAGGGTCGCTTTGAATCCACCATGGTGAGCTACGACGGCATGATCCTGCGCGAACGCGACTATGTCCGCAACAGGCCAGGATCTACTGCGGGCGAGGCGGAAGAGGAAGCAATGGATGAAGCACCGCCCGGAGAATCGCTGGAAGACTTGATTGAATCCGCCGAAGCCGAAATCCCAGCACCACCGGGAAGCGGATCGCCCAGCGGTGGTGGCCCACAACAGAACAATTCCAGCGGCCAGGTGACAGGCCCCGGCTTACCCGCAAAAGGCCGTCAGGGAGAATACAACCACAGTGGCTCTCCGCCAGTGGTGCCTGCAGATATTCCCAGTGGCACCGATGACGATGTGGTGGCCCGACAAATTCGTGAAGCGGCCACCCGGGAGAGCGACCCGGAGTTGCGAGAGAAACTCTGGGAAGAGTATCGAAAATATAAAAATGCGACGAAGTAGTTATAGAGGACGCATAGATGGCACTTTTAACTCACAGCAATTTTGGCAGTCTGCTGACAACACAACGCGTCATTCTGTTTACGGGAATACTACTCGCAATTCTGTTTAGCGGGTGTACCACGACAGAGGTGCGCACCACGGCATTTACCCCCCTCACAATTGAGGATAAAAATATTGCAGAAGAGCGCCTGCTCGATGTAGGCGTTATTCAGTTTGACCCAGGCATTGAAGGTATTGAAGTCGATGAGGACACTCTGATTTTTCCAGAGTTACGTCAAGCCGAATCCCGATTTATAGCCGTGACCCTAGCCGACTCGCTACAATCAAGCCTCGGCTGGGGCGCTGTGAGGGTGATCCCCTCAGCCCGCACCAATATCGATGTGACTATTTCTGGGAGGATCCTACAGTCCGACGGGGAAACGCTCACAATGGAAGTTACCGTAACGGATTCCCGTGGTCAGCGTTGGTTCACGAAAGAGTATTCTGAGTACGCATCGCACTACGCCTATGATCGCAAGCATCCTACCGAGGGCGATGCCTTCCAGGGAATCTATAATCGGGTTTCCAATGACATGCTCGAATATCGCCAAGGTTTATCCAACGAACAAATTGTCGAGATACGTACAATTTCTGAAATGCGCTTTGCCAGAAGCTTTTCACCAGAGGCATTCAATCGCTACCTGCAGCAAAGCCAGGAGGGTATCTACTCCCTAAGTGCTCTGCCTGCAGAAAATGACCCCATGCTCGAGAGAGTGCGAAAAATTCGTGAGCGCGACTATTTATTTGTAGACACTCTACAGGAGTACTACGGAACCTTTGCTAAAACAATGGAAGTTCCCTATCAGGAATGGCGTGCGCGCAGCTATGAAGAAGTACGGCAAATGCGTGAGCTGAAACGCAAAGCCCGCAACCACACCATTATGGGTGCCGCCGCCATTATCGGCGGCATCGCCGCGGCAGGCGCCGGCGGTGGCAGCGCTCAGGCAGCGGGTCAAGTCGGCATTGGTGCAGGCGGTTACCTGATAAAAAGTGGCTTCGATCGTCGTGCTGACGCCAAGATGCATTTAGAGGCATTGCAAGAATTAGGTGATTCCATGGAGGCGGAAGTAGAGCCACAGATCGTCGAGCTTGAGGACCGCACAGTAACCCTAAGTGGATCGGTTGAAAATCAGTATCGACAGTGGCGAGAAATTTTAAAGGAAATTTACGAAGCTGAAACCGCTTCTTCCGAAACCAAAATATGAAATTTTACGCATTATTGAGGTAAATCCATTCATTTTTACATTTTGCAAACACCCAAGATCTTCACCGGGTAACTGAATAACACGGCGGAACCACTATGCAGCACCGCAATAACGCCAAGGAAGATTCAACTCCAATCGAGCCCGCTGAATTTAGTTTTGGCGGTGAGGGAGCTCGCACACCAACACGTACTGTTCAGCACGCAGAAAAGCGCAACAAAGACAGTTCCTACTGGCCCCTTATACTTGGAACAATTATGTTCAGCGGATTAGTGGGGGTCTTTTGGGGGTTACCACAAATTGTAGAAACGCCAAAATTACAGTCCGATGAAACGGTATCTGCAACAGCGCAGAATAAGCCAGAAGAAAGTCCCATACCGGCTTCTCCTTATTCAGATGCCGAAATCATGCAACAGCGCAGAGATGTGCAAAAAATATTGCAAGACATTCTCGTGCTTAAGGAGGAACTACAGGAGCGTCAAGTAGAAGTGTGGGCTTTTGAGGATTTTTACGCAGCTGAAGATCTAGCCCTTAAAGCCGATAGTATCTATCGCAAACGGCAATTTATGCAGGCCCTGGAAAAATACCAGGAATCTCTGCAAGCATTGGAAACACTGCGTGATAGCATCCCTGAGCGTATAGAGACACACCTCGCGGAAGGCAATCGGGCGCTGGACACAGGGCATCTCGATGCGGCCATTGATGAGTTCAACCTGGTACTGACCATCTCAAGAGATCACCCCAGAGGTCTTAAAGGGCTGGAGCGTTCCGATACATTACCATTAGTCTGGTGGTCGTTTATTCAGGGCAAACAAGCCTATCTGGATTCCGATTTAGATCTAGCAAAATCATCCTTGAAAAAAGCACTGTCTATAGACCCAAAAACTGTCCCAGCCCAGGCTTTGCTGGCAAAGGTAGAGATGGAAATAACGGAGAGGGACTATAAGGAAGCGATGTCCGAGGGCTATGCCGCCATCGCTGACAAGAAATACAACTCCGCCAAACAGTTTTTTAATCAGGCACAAGCATTAAAACCCAAAGCCAAGGCGCCAGTAATTGGCCTAAAGCAGGCACGCAATGGCGTCGAACGGGAAAAAATTAACAAACTATTGAGTTTGGCACGCTCACATGAGGAAAAAGAAGATTGGCACGATGCTCTGAGTAGCTATACAACTTTGCTCAAAAAAGATGGGAGCCTGGTTACTGCCGTAACCGGTAAAGCAAGAGCCTCTGCCAGGGCAAAATTAGATGACCAATTACAAGAACTGCTCAAGGATCCCCTCACCTTAAGCGAAGGCAAACGCAATCATTTTGCTCGCAAGGTACTCGCAGATGCAAGAAAGGTGAAATCACAAACACCGCGCCTGGCCACCCAAATAGAAAACCTGGAAAATGCGCTCACCCAATCCCTGATACCACTTCCCGTGCGCTTTAAATCTGACCGAAGCACCAGTGTCACAATTTACCATGTTGGAAGGCTCGGTAATTTCGACCAGCGCGAAATTGCCTTAAAACCCGGTCGTTATACCGCGGTAGGCACCCGCGAAGGATATCGTGATGTCCGTCGTGAATTTATTGTAAAGCCAGGAAAACCTGTCACAGAAGTTGTTATTCAATGCGCCGAGAAAGTAAACGGCGCTAATAATAGCTAAATGCTCGAACCCATAAGGCGAAAGAAAATCTAATAAACAGATATTCGCATAGGGTCTGTCTTGAAATGAATCATCAGATTCATTCATAGGACAAGAAGTGTTCTGTGACAAACGGCTCGCTGATTGCCGTCTCTCCGGTACCAGCGAGCTAAGCTTTATTGCACACAGAAAAGCATCCACCCAAGCTTTGGTATCCACAACACAATAGAGTGTGATCGGCCGATATCAGGGTTATTGCGATAACTCCATAATGAAACAGCAATAGGGAAGCATAAATGGCAGTAAAAGAGGCAGTACCTGCCCAAGATGAGAAATCTGCAATCGATGACTCCCCACTCATCGAACCTATAGGGTTTACGCCTGTTCAGATCAACTCAACCCGCACGCGCTTATTTTTCACGAGGCGTGCCCTGATGGTGGCGGCCTGTTTATTGTTGAGCCTCTTAGTACTGATCTATTTAGTTATCGCACGCTCCCTTATTTTTGAGACTCAGCCGAATAACGCAGAAATCAGCATCAGTGGTTTTGCCTTGCCACTTGGGGATGGGCACCTGGTATTACCAGGTAACTACAGTTACACCATCAGCGCAGATGGTTACCTTTCCAAAAGTGGCGAGGTGGAAGTCAGTAGTGATGGGCACAGCCGCCACACTGTGACTCTGGAAAAACTTCCCGGCCACCTGCAAGTGGAGACTGATCCGTCCGTACCGGTTAAGGTATTAATCAATGGCAGCGAGGTCCCCAATAAAAACGGACTGGTTGAAAACCTAAGTCCGGGCGGGCTGCGGGTTACCGTACTCTCCGATCGCTACCTGCCTTTTACCCGTGAAATTAAAATTGAAGGGCTTGACAACACTTATCGACTGGCAGCCAATCTCCGCCCGGCCTGGGCCAATATCCGGATTAGCAGTAATCCTCCAGGTGCCACAGTCAGCGCCAATGGAAAAGTGTTAGGCACCACCCCCCTCAATACAGAGCTAGTCCAAGGCGATAGGGTTGTCTCTATTTCCCTACCAGAGCATAAAACTGTCGATGTACCTGTGGCTGTTACTGCGGGTGTGGATCAAACTCTTCCCACGGTGAATCTCGGACCCGCCGATGGTCTGCTACGGGTGGTTACCACCCCCGAGGGCGCGGGCGTTACCGTTGATGGTGAATTTCGTGGTCACACTCCACTGGAGCTCGAGCTGACATCGGGGAAAATTCACCGCTTACGTTTTTTTAAGGATGGCTATGCATCGATTGAGCATACCGTAGATCTATCCGCCGGCATGGAGCGCGACCTCAATGTCAATTTAAACGCAGTGTATGGCAGGGTATACGTAACAAGTGTCCCCTCTGATGCAGAAGTGTACATTGATGGACAGTACGCTGGTAAAAGCGGCCAGACGTTCAACCTCCCCGCCAAAAGTCACAATATTGAGGTACGTAAAAACGGCTATAAAGCCTTCGATACCAAGGTAATACCCAGCGCCAAATTGGAACAGACCGTACGGGCCGTATTATTGACCAGAGAGCAGGCTCGCTGGCAACAGGTTCCCTCTAGTTATCGTCACGGCGCAGGAGGGACCATGAAATTGATGCGACCCAATGCCGTATTTACTATGGGTTCCTCACGTCGTGAACAGGGACGCCGAGCCAATGAGGTAATGCGCCAGGTTTCTCTCAACCGCCCTTTTTATATCGGAGCCACTGAGGTTACCAACCGTGAATTTCGCCGCTTTAAACGCATGCATACCTCTCGACATGTCAACGGGATAAGCCTGGATAATGACAACCTCCCCGTTGTGAGTATCAGCTGGATTGATGCCGCCCTATTCTGCAATTGGCTCAGTGATCGCGATGGCCTAGCACCGGTTTATCTCACCGAGCGTGGACGCATCGTAGGTTTTGATTCTGCGGCAGATGGCTATCGCCTACCCACAGAAGCCGAGTGGGCCTGGTTGGCCCGCTATGATAAAGGCACCATGCGCAAATACCCCTGGGGCAACGAACTCCCTATCGGTGCCAACTCCGGAAACTACGCCGATAGTCACGCAGCCAAACTAGTACCGGCTGTTTTACGTACCTATAGCGATCGCTATGCCGCAACAGCGCCGGTTGGTAGTTACAGCCCGAACCCCCTCGGTATTTATGACCTGGGCGGCAATGTTTCAGAGTGGATTCACGATCTTTATACCATTGGCACTGGGCTCTCATCGCGCCTGGAAGAAAACCCGGTGGGGCCTCAGGATGGTGACTACCATGTAATTCGCGGCTCCAGTTGGCGACATTCAGGTTTGACCGAATTACGGCTTTCTTACCGCGACTATGGTGAAGGTCCTCGCAATGATATTGGTTTCAGAGTGGCGCGCTGGATCAATTAAGGGAAAAACATGTTTAGGATCCTTTTAATACTCATCACTTTTTTTTCAGCATATTTGGTTGCTGAGGAACAGCAAGACAACGATAAAATTTCTGTTGCTCAGGTGAATAAAGAAAAACCAGACAAAAATAAAAATAAGCGCCGCAGTAATTCTGACGACTACAAATCCTCAGAGGAGATATCCGAGGATTTATCCGTTGCCTATCCAGTGGACATTTAGAGAAGCAGCCAAGAGCACCATCATGAAATTTAAATCTTCCGACTTTATTTTCCAGGTATTCGCGCTGCTGGGCTCAGTTATCCTTGTTCACGCGATTTACGTAGCCATCATCCGGCCCAATGCAGATGCTTTGATCGAAGAGCAGCTCGCCCGGGAAGCTGCAGGGGAAACCTACGTACAACAGCGCTCAATCTATATCGTAATGAGGGATTATGAACAAGAGGCCTGTTTTGTATTGATGCTTTGGGCTATGGCCATCATGGGCTTAAAAGCACACAAAAGCATCCGCGAGCGCAAGCTACTCAATAAGGCTCTGCTCAATATTAGTGAGGGCACGCCCATACTGCCTGAGGATACCCGTGATCTCTCTCGCCCTATTCAGGCTCTCCCCGAGGAAGAGCGAAGTTTCCTGGTGCCCAGGGCCCTACTGACCGCCCTACAAAGATTCGGCTCGACCAAAAATGTTGCTGCGGTATCCAATTCGATAAAAGAAGTGTGTGAAACCGAAGGTGACCGTCTCGACTCCGAACTGGCGATGGTGCGTTATATCACTTGGGCAATTCCCTCAATCGGGTTTATTGGCACAGTACGCGGCATCGGCGAGGCCCTAGCCCAGGCTCACAAGGCCGTTGAAGGTGATATTGCCGGGGTCACCGTTAGCTTGGGGGTCGCCTTTAACTCCACATTTATCGCCTTGGTAATTAGTATCGTCATCATGTTTTTTACCCACCAGTTACAGCTGATGCAAGAGAGACTGGTACTGGACACACAGAGCTATTGCGATAACCGCCTACTGAGATTTCTCAAAATCAGTTAACCGTCATCAAGAATCACTATCTCCGATATTGGCCGTGAGGAATACTCCATGGGACAAGGCGTCCTTGAAATCAATGACTGTGGTTTAAGGGTTTTTATCGGCACTACCGAAGTTCTGGAAAGTCCCGGCATTGCCGTCATTGAACCCAGCCGGGTTCACATAGGCACCTCCGCGCAAATGCGTGCGCGCAGCCACCCTACTCAGGTCAACAATCAGTTCTGGCGAAGACTCAGCCTTGAATCGTTGAAATCAGCCAATCAGCGCTGCCGTCATCACGCCGACCTCGCCTACTGCCATCTACAGGAAATAGCCGAACACTGTGACCTTCCCGAGGAGCTGGTATTGGCGGTTCCGGGTAACTTTACCCGTGAACAGCTGGCTCTATTGCTTGGAATTATCAATGAAAGTGATATGAATGTCGTTGGAATGGTTGATTCAGCAAGCGCTGCGATCGGTGATCTGGCGCCCTCCGGCCTGCAAATCTATGTTGAGTTGCAACTGCATCAGACGCTGGTTTCCCGCGTCATAGTGGAGCAACACGCCACTGTAAAGTCTGCCGAGAGTGTTGCTGATGCTGGCTTAAATCACTTCCAAGAGGCCTGGGCACGGGTATTTACCGATGCATTTGTTATGCAGTGCCGCTTTGACCCGCTCCATTCGGGTGAGTCTGAACAACAACTTTACGATCTGATGCCCCAATGGGTAAATTGCGCAATGCACCAGGGTGAAGTGTTAGCGGAACTTGATGATCGCACTGCAAAAGTATCTTTACGCCAACTTCAAGATGCCTCCGCCCCCATTCTCTCTCGGGTACGAGCCATGATCGAGAACCATGCGGAAAGCGATAGCGTGAGCTTTATTTCCCATCGTTGGGCCGACATTCCCGGAGGCTTACAGCTGGTGCAGCGAATGTATCTTCTTTGCAGAGACAGCATCGCCCAATCGATTAAAAATCGGTGGAAAGAGTTACGCAGCGACGATTCCACGCTGCGCCTTGTCAACAGCATCAGTGCGGTTCCGGAAAGCAAAATCACCGTGCGCCTGGACACGCCTAAAGAAGCGGCAGCAACGCACTTATTATTTGGCCATCGCGCTCTTGCTGCACAACAGCCTCTCTTTGTTTTCTGGCATGAAGATAAATTCAAGGTAACCCCCACACCTCCTGACCACCCTGCGGCAACGGTCACCAACCATGCCGGCCGTTTGGCACTAAGGGTCGATGCGGGTATCCACCTGATGCTGAATGGTGAGGAAATTGCCGCTCCGGTTAATCTCAATGCCGGAGATAGGATTGGTATTGCGGATAGACAGGATGTCATAACCGCAATCAGCGTGGAACGCTATGAGACGTAAAAATCGGCGTTTCTCCACCTTTAGCCTCTCCTTTCTTGACATCATGTCTTGTGGATTTGGTGCCGTTGCCCTGATTTTCCTGATTATCAAGCACGGCTCTGATCACGAGATAGAAGTGGAAACCGAAGACCTCAGCGCCGAGGTCAACCTGCTTCAAGAAGAGGTTGAATTTGGTGAAGAACACCTTGTTCAGGCCCGCAATACACTGGACATCGTTAGCGATGAATTGGTTGATGCCCAGGGATTAGCACGCCGAATACTGGAACAAATTCAGGACGTGAAAGGAAATATCGCAGAAATAGACAGCGTCGACGAACAGGAAGATATAAAAAGGCTGCAAGATAAACTAAAAAAACTGGAGCAGGCCAAAAAAAATCTGGAAGAGGAAAACAAAAAGCTCGGAAATAATGTGCGTAAATATGTTGGCGATGGCGATCGTCAATATCTCACAGGACTTCGGCTTGGAGGCAATCGAATCCTGATCCTCCTCGACGCTTCTGCTTCGATGCTCGGTGATGAACTTATCAAGGTTATTCGCGCCCGCAACATGTCTTCAAGGGTAAAACGACAAACAGAAAAATGGCGCCGAGCAATCAATACCGTCTCCTGGCTCACCGCCCAGTTGCCTCCAGATAGTCAGTACCAGATCTATACTTTCAATACATCTTTTCGCGCCGTCATTGCCGGAACGGAAGATCGCTGGCTCAATGTGGATGATCGCGACCAGCTGGACAAGGCCATCAAGGGATTGGACGAAGTTGTGCCTGAGCATGGCACCAGTTTGGAAAGAGTATTCAATGCCATTCACGCTATGAAATCTTTACCCGACAACATTATTTTGATTACCGATGGCTTGCCCACCCAGGGCATGAAGCCCCCCAGAGGTGCCACAGTATCCGGCAGAGAGCGGCGTAATCTGTTTAAACGAGCGGTGAAAGTTCTTCCCAGAAATGTGCCGGTTAACATAATACTGACCCCAATGGAGGGAGACCCTTTTGCCGCCAGTGAATTCTGGAAGCTGGCAATGCAAACACAGGGCTCTTTTTTGGCACCATCGAGGGACTGGCCATGATCAGCTCTTCAAAAAAGAGACGGCAGGAAGAATTCAGCATCTCTTTTCTGGATGTAATCTGCTGTGGTTTTGGAGCCATTGTTCTATTACTGATGATTGCCAAAACTGCCGAGCCTATTGTTTTAGAAGAGGCCGAGATAGACCTGGAAGCGCAGGTTATCGAGTTGCAACAACAACTTGCTCAGATTCGTGGCGAAACCACCATTCTTAATCGCGACCTTAATGCCAAACGTGAACAGATCGATATTGAACACAAACGCATAGCCAACCTACGTGGAGAACTGGAAGCTCTACAGGCTGTTTACGCCAGTAAAACCGAAGGTCAGAGTGAAGAAGGGAAATTAAAAGGTAAGTTAACCATAGCCCTACAGTCAATGACCGATGAAATGCGGCGCCTGCTTGGGGAAAATTACCAACGCAAGAATAATGTTATCGGTGGCATACCCGTCGACAGTGAGTACATCCTTTTTATTATTGATACATCCGGCAGTATGTTTAACTACGGATGGGATCGTATGATGTCAGAAATGGTCAATACCCTGGATCTCTACCCCAATGTCAAAGGTATTCAGGTAATGAATGACATGGGAGATTACATGTTTTTCAATTACCGTAATAAATGGATCCCAGACACACCTGGACGTCGTCAGGCAATTCTTCAACGACTTAAGACCTGGAATCCTTTTAGTAATTCCAGTCCTGTAGAAGGTATTCAAAAAGCGGTACGCAGCTTTTACGATCCCAGCAAAAAAATCAGTATTTATGTGCTCGGGGATGAGTTCACAGGAAAGTCAATACGTAATGTCATGCTCGCCGTAGATCGCGTCAATGCTCAGCATGGTGAGGGAAAACGCAATATTCGTATCCACGCAGTGGGGTTCCCCATACAGTTCTCACGACCTCCCCATTTACAAACCACCGGTCTTCGCTTTGCCGCCTTAATGCGAGAATTAACCTACCGCAACGGTGGCACTTTTGTTGGTCTTAATGATTTTCGCTAGCTGATTTACACCAGGAGTCATTCATGATGTACAGGATAAAGGAGGCTTCCACATTTCATCTGGCGATTGTGGTCATTATCTCCGTATTACTCGCAGCTTGTTCACATACCGTGCAGGTTGAAGGGCGATACCCCTCTCCAGTAGGACAGCAGCTTCCTCTCTCTGTGGGCATTTACCTCAGTGAGGATTTTAAAAATTATACCTACCAAGAAGAAAGTGAAGATCGGGAGGAATGGAAAATAAATACTGGCAGAGCCCAGGAAAGCCTCTTTGAGACAGTACTCGGCTCTATGTTTCTAAATACGGTCTCTCTATCGGAGTACCCCCAGGATCTGCCCGCCAATGTAGAACTTGTCATAGTCCCCGAGGTGAGAGAGTTGCAATTCACCATGCCCCGGGAGACCAGAGTTAATATTTTTGAGGTTTGGATCAAGTATGACATGAATGCCTATGATTCCCGCGGAAATCAGGTAGCTAGTTGGGTAATCACAGCCTACGGAAAAACCCCTACAGCGTTTTTACAATCTCAGGAAAAAGCACTCACTCAAGCTATCAACATCGCCTTGCGCGACGCCGGAGCAACCCTTTATACAGGTTTTGGGAAAGTACCTGAATTACAGGCATTTCTCTCAGGAAAACTCAGGTCCGCCTCATTGCAAGAATTCAAAGTGAAGTCCATCAAGGCTGAATAGAGGATTATATCGTGTTCAAGCCATTCATTGTTTTAATTCTGATATTCCTCAGCGGCTGCACCACTGTCGTTATTGATGAATACAGACGTAGTGACGGTGAGCTCGCTGCTGGGGACTCCGTGGTAATTTTGGGCCGACGCCATTCTAGTGACTATGAAACTGAACCCAATCTTATCGCCTGTGTAGGCCGGGAATTACATAACCCGGAGATGGGGGTTAATATTATTCCTGAGAAGGAATTTGTCGACATAATGTATCCCTGGTTCGAGCCGCGAACTGCTCCTATGCATGTGCGTTCACTGGATCGCCTGATGGAAAATAGAGAGGTCAGGGAGAAAATGGAGGCCTACGGGGTGAAGTACATTGTGTGGATAGACGGCTCCACTGAAACCACTGCCAGCGCGGGTTCTATAAGCTGTACTATCAGTACCGGTGGAGCCGGTTGTTTTGGCTTCGGGACCTGGGACAAGGAATCCGATTATGAGGCCTCTGTGTGGGATTTCCGCGATCGGGAACTTTCCGGCAAACTCAGTGCGGATGCCAAAGGCACCTCCTATATGCCAGCTATCGTTATCCCGATCCCTCTCATTGCCAGAGTACAAAACAATGCTTGTAAAGGCATGGCGGTACAACTTCAACAATTCCTAATACCCGCAGCAGCAACCAGTTCATAAATAATAAACAAGCAGGGAGGCTGAGGTAATGCAATATTTGGTAAGACTGTGCGTCGCTCTATTGTTCACAGTATGTGCGGCCTGCGCATTCAATCCGGCCACCAACCGCCCGGATCTGGTTTTAATGTCCGAAGACAAGGAGATTTCCATTGGCAAGGAGATGCATGAAAAGCTGATCGAAAGTACTCCAATTTATCGGGACCCCGTGCTTGCCGCCTATGTAGATCACGTAGGGCAAAAGATTGCAGTGGCCAGTGATAGACCCGATATCAAGTACCATTTCACCATCATCGACAGCCAGGATATCAATGCCTTCGCTCTGCCGGGCGGCTATGTCTATATCAATCGCGGCCTACTTACCTACCTCCACTCCGAAGCAGAAATGGCCGCGGTGCTTGCCCATGAAATTGGACATATCACCGCACGCCATGCGGTTCGCCAAAAAACAGCCTCCACGGGCGCGAGTGCCGCATCGGTATTATCTGTGCTCGTCACCGGTAGTCGCGTTGTTGGTGATGCCGCCAATCTGTGGAGCACCGCAGCAGTAAAAGGCTATGGAAGAGAAATGGAATTGGAAGCAGACCGCTTTGGAGCCCAGTATATGTTCAAGGCCGGTTATGATCCAGAAGCCATGATCAGTGTCATCGGCATACTTAAGGATCAGGAAACGTTTGCTCGCCGACGAGCAAGGATTGAAGGTAAAAAACCACAGACCTATCATGGTGTTTTCTCCACCCACCCCCGTAACGACATTCGTCTACAGGAAGTCGTCAAAGCAGCTGGCACCCTACCAGCAGAAAACAAGGACATTAAGGTCGCCTACTATCGTGAAAAAACAGATGGTTTGATTTACGGCGATAATGCCAGGCAATCCAACAAGAACCGCTTTAACCACAAGCGCCTCGGATTCTCCCTCCTATTTCCCGATGGCTGGACAGTGGCCAATGAACGCTCCTCTATCGTCGGCACCGCCCCTGACAATTCAGCCAAAATTACTATTAAGGTTGCGAAACGCGATGGGAACCAGCCCGCCGATATGGCATTGCGAGAAGAATATGATTCAAATAAATTTGAACAAAGTGAAAAGCTAGATCAATACCAGCTTGAGGGTTACACCGGCAAAATATCCAGTTCCAAGAAGAAAGGCCTGGACCCAGACCGAGTAGCCATTATCTATTATGGTAGCCGTCAATTTATGCTTGAGGGGAAAATTATTGATACAGAGTCCCAGGAAAAGGACCATCTTGAACATTATGACACGCTATTTTTAACCAGTATCCGTAGCTTTCGTCCCCTGCGTAAAACCGATATTGTAGAAAAAGATATTAGGCGCCTTCACTATGTAAAAGCCAATGAAAAAACCACTTTCTCTTCTTTAGCCAAGCATATGGAAATTGGAGAGTATGCAGAGGAGCAGCTTCGCCTTCTAAATGGTTATTATCCACGGGGCGAACCCGAACCCGGTGAGTGGATAAAAATAGTGAAGTAAAAAAAACGACATCCTCAGAAATATATTTTGCACTTATGTAAATATTCTGTATATATTTCTTAGCCCCATAACAAGACTGCCCATTAAGTAAAGTTATATTCAGTAACTTTTAGATTCATGAGTACCAAAAAGGGACCAATGGACTCTATTCTAAAAAACCTTATAAATAATCTATAAAAGCAACCATAAATATAACAATAGGAGACAAACATGAATGGCATGATGATGCAGTCTCAATTGACCCTCACCGGTATTATGCAACATGCACTGAGTAATTCACCTGATAGTGAAATTGTCTCTGTTACTCAGGATAATCCACAGTTTCGTTATACCTATAGAGATGCTTTTAGGCGTTCCGCACAGCTCGCCCAGGCACTGTCTCGGCTCGGCGCCAATCGTGGAGACCGTATCGGCACGCTTGCCTGGAATGATCATCGCCATTTCGAACTCTATTATGCCACTTCGTGCAGTGGGCTGGTTTGTCACACTATCAACCCACGTCTATTTCCAGAACAAATTCACTACATCATCGAACATGCCGAAGACCGCTGGCTATTTGTAGACCCTATGTTTGTCCCATTGATAAACAAAATGGCGGATAGGTTTACCAACCTTGAGGGTATTATTGTATTGACCGATAGGGCAAATATGCCCGAAAGTCAGCTGTCCAATTATTTCTGCTATGAAGAATTCCTCTGTAGCCACTCTGGTGATTTCCACTGGCCTGAATTGAGTGAGCAAAGTGCGGCGGCACTCTGCTATACCTCTGGTACCACCGGCAATCCCAAGGGGGTGCTCTACTCTCACCGCGCTATGACCCTACATACTTACGGGGTTCTCCTGCCGGATGTTTTTGCCATTCGCCACAATGAAGCCATTTTGCCCGTTGTCCCCATGTTTCACGTCAATGCCTGGTCCATCCCCTATGCGGCACCAGCCGTCGGCGCCAAGCTGGTTTTGCCTGGCCACAAAATGGGCTGTGGCGAAACACTCTGCAAACTTATGCAGCAGGAATCGGTCAACATCGCTGCGGGTGTCCCTACCGTCTGGCTCGCACTACTCAAATATTTACGCGAAAGTGAAGAAACGATTTCCAGCCTCAATCGTGTAGTTGTCGGCGGCTCCGCCTGTCCATGGAGCATTATGGAAGAGTTCGAGGATAGACATGGTGTCTACACACATCATGCCTGGGGCATGACAGAGATGAGCCCACTCGGCACTTACAATGCACGAGTAGATCCCAGGTTGCCGGCAGCACAAGCCAAAACTCTTCGCCTCAAACAGGGGCGAGCAGGGTTTGGAGTGGAAATGCGTATCGTCGATCCTCTCGGAAGCCCACTACCCCATGACGGTATCGAATTTGGCGCATTACAAGTGCGGGGCCCCTGGGTTTGCGAACGCTATTATAAAGCGCAGGAATGCGCCCTCACTCCCGACGGTTGGTTTGATACCGGCGACGTAGCGACGATTGATCCTTTAGGCTACCTGAGCATTACTGATCGCACCAAAGATGTGATTAAATCCGGAGGTGAATGGATTTCCTCTATTGAGCTGGAAAACTTCGCGATGACCCTGGATGGCGTTGCCGAGGCAGCAGTCATCGGAGTCCCCCATGAAAAATGGACCGAGCGGCCGCTATTGATTGTGGTGCCCGAAGCGGAAAGTAGGCCCGAGCCCAAGAAGATACTAAACGCCTACCAAGGACGCTTTGCAAAGTGGTGGATTCCCGACGACTGCGTCATTTCCCTGGAGCTACCCCATTCGGCTACGGGTAAGATCAGTAAAAAAGACTTACGTGAACAATTTTCTCAACATCTCTGGTCACAAGCAATGTCCGTATAAGGCCCCCTGAGAATCAATCCATAACCGGGCACTGAGCCCGGTTTCTTTTTTAAAAAACCCAACGGCAATTCAAAAATGTCTTATGTTTCACACTCTCTCTCGATATACTGGCACTGATATATCCCTGTCATATTTTTTTGCTAGAAAGTTTCCCACATTAATTTGGGACGCCTTGCAAATGTTCAAAAAAATCCTATCTACATTATTAATCATTGGCTCTACCGTCGCGAGTATCACCTGTGCCGAAAGTACAGGTAGTGGGTCCAAGCACCCGCTAATCATTGCTCACCGAGGTGCATCCGCTTATTTGCCAGAGCACACACTAGAAGCTAAAGCCATGGCTTATGCCATGCGCCCAGATTATATCGAGCAAGACCTAGTACTTAGCAAAGACAATCACTTGATTGTTATGCACGACATCTACCTCGATAGCACGACCAATGTAGCTGATGTCTTTCCGGGCCGGGCTCGTGAGGATGGCCACTATTACACCATCGATTTCACCCTTGAAGAGCTAAAAAAGCTGCAGGTCAGCGAAGCCTTTACCATGGGAGAAAACGGCCCCCAGGCAAAATATCCAAACCGTTTTCCCCTGTGGAAATCCAGCTTCCAACTTTCCACTTTCGAAGAGGAGTTAGAGCTGATACAGGGCTTAAACAAATCCCTCGGCTACGAGATCGGTATTTACCCCGAAATAAAAAAGCCCTACTTTCATCACTGGGAAGGCAGAGATATCGCCGCTGAAGCTTTACAAACACTCAAAGAATATGGCTATACCGATAAACAGCAAAAGGTGTTCTTGCAGTGTTTTGATGCTGAGGAATTACAAAGAATAAAATTTGAGTTAATGCCCGCCCTGGGTCTAGATCTGTCACTCGTTCAACTAATCGCCGCCACCAGCTGGGGAGAAAAACTCGTTGAGGTTGACGGTACTCTTCAAAATTATGATTACGATTGGATGTTAGAGAGGGGTGGCTTACGTAAAATAGCCAACTATGCCGACGGTATCGGACCTTGGTACCCCATGCTGATAGAAATTGAAGATGGTCAACCAAGGGCCAATAATGTGGTACGCCGTGCGCATCAAAGAGACTTGCAGGTTCATCCCTACACATTCCGTGCTGATCCGGCACAGCTACCGGAACAATTCGAGAGCTTTAATCAATTTTTACATTTTGCAGCCTATCAACTGCGTGTAGACGGAATTTTTACCGATCAGCCTGATCAGGCTGTCAATTACCTATCCCGCCCCCGCCCGAGAAAGGCTGAATACTGAATCTGTATCAAAAAAATGGCCGCTTGCGCGGCCATTTTTTTAATCGAACTTAGAGAAATCTGCAGACCGCTTTTCCATAAATGCGGTTGCCGCCTCTTTAAATTCTGCAGAGGTTAAACGATCCTGGAAATGACGCCCCTCTTCCTTAATAAATTCAAGTCCCTTTTCCTGAGTCGCCCGACGCAGTAACTGCTTGGATAAACGTACTGCGGCCGGTGCCTTGGCTGCCAGCTGGGCGGCCACTTCACGCGCCCGTACAATTGCCTGCTCCGGCTCCACGGCGGCATTGCAAATACCAATATCCACCGCTTCCTGCGCCGAAAACTTTTTGCCCAAAAGCAATAATTCAGAGGCTTTGGCATGACCGGCAATACGGGGCAGCAGGTAGCTGGAGCCGTACTCAGGACAGAGCCCCAAATTGACAAAAGGCATCTGGAACATTGCATCGTGCCCGGCAAACGACAGATCACAATGCAACAACATAGTGGTACCAATACCCACCGCAGGGCCATTCACGGCAGCGACCACTGGCTTTGGAAAGTTGTAGAGGGCACTCATAAACTGAAAAACAGGAGAGCCCTCACCCTCAGCAGAGCCACTGAGGAAATCCGTCAAGTCATTACCACTGGTAAAAATACCCTCGGCACCGGTGATAATAGCTACGCGAATCTCACTATTATTCGCAGCACTATTCAGTAGCTCTGCCATGGCGGTGTACATGACCATGGTCAGGGCATTCTTGCGCTCCGGACGATTGATAGTAATTTCTAGGATACGCTCATTTACCTGGGCCTGAATTTCCGCACACGCGCTTTGCATAATGTTCTCCGGGTTGGATTCATTTGGGACTGAGAGACTGCCGCTGTTGGCCTAAAGCAGAGTTGCGCGTGGACGCAAAACGCCTGTTATAAATACCGGGACACAAATCAAAACATCGCTTGTGACATAAGCTGCGAATAGGTTTGATTGCAGCTAATTCACACTAAAGTCCCGCAGGGGCCCGTGAAGGGAAGCAACTTTGAGCCCGTTAGTTTGCACTTCAAACGCTTTTAAACCGGTAAATAGCCGCGAACCACTCATTACAGGCGATTCATATTAACCGCTATCCCCACTTAGGCGAGTTCATAAACAACCACATTCGTTGACGGGAATAGCCCGGTGAAGTCCGATCACCGAGCTAAACAGGCGCTATTCAACTTCATCCAATTAAAACTTTGCTGCCGAGTACCTGCGCAAGGGTTGACACATGCAGTGCACGCCACCACCACCAGGAGTGATCATCGAGATATCCGGGTCAATAACCTCGAAGCCATGGGCACGACATTTTTCAGCAAGATCTGTATTGGCCTTCGGCAGCATCACACGGTCGTTGCCCAGGGCCACTACATTAACCCCCAGCTCTAGAACTTGCGGGAATGGAATATCGATAATTTCTATATTGCGACTCTTAAACCACTGCACCAGTTCCGGCTCTACCGCATCGACACAGATTGCCGCCAGTTTTTCAGCCAGCATCGCAACCATGACATCGATATGCAGGAAGAAGGGATCAAACTGGTAGCCTTTTACCTCCCAGCCCTCCTTTTCCACCCAGCGCTTCATCTGCGCAAAACCTTGGGGACTGGTGCGCTCCCCGGAATAACCGCACAAAATCACGCCCGGCTCCAGCACCATAAAATCGCCACCTTCTAGGGAGCCCGCAGTGATTACATCGTAAATGGGAATATCCAGTTCCGCATATTTCTTTATGATCGGAGCCCACTCCCCCCGACGCCAGGGGCTGTACATCTGAGTCACAATTGGCCCCCAAGGCGTCATCACTGAGGAATCACGTCCATAGATCTGGTAAGGCAGGCTGCTATCCGCTGGGATGAGATGAGTGTTGACCCCCGCTTGACGATAGGCGTCCAGCATTTCCCCGTGCTGTGCCTCAGCCACTTTATGGTCGAACTGCATTCCCAGGCGCTCTGCACGGCGGGCACTGGCATTCCCCGTGCGCCAGCTAAAATTATCCACAGGACCGATAAGTACATCGCGCAGCACGCCGTACTCTGAATCCATCCCCCAGTTTGTAAGCGGAGTTGTACCGCCGTTATCCTTGCGGTACTTCAAAGTAAATTCACTCATCTGATTTATCCAAATCTCTTCTCATATAGGGACTCAGCCATCTCGGCAGAGCGCGCTCAATATTCTCTTTTGCCGGTATCAACCCAGCTCCGCACTATTGAGCATCGAGTGTAATAAGACATTACAACCGGCTTCCAGATGACCCGGCTCGGCCGACTCTGCCTCATTGTGCGAAAGCCCACCTGCACAGGGCACAAAGATCATCGATACCGGGGCAACCCGGGAGACATAAACGGAATCGTGTCCGGCTCCGGAAACCATCTTGCGATGACTGTAGCCCAAACTCTGTACCGCACTATCCACCGCTTCGATGCAACCACTATCAAAAGCCACCGGCGGTGAGAACCACTCCTCGCGAATATCAACGGCAACACCGCAGGCCTCCTGCACTTGTTTCGCCACCCGGTAAAGGGTGCGGTGTAAGTGTTCCAACCCCTCCGGCGTCGGGTGACGTAAGTCGAGTGCCAATACAACTTTTTCCGGCACCGTATTACGGCTACCCGGCGACGCGCGCAGGTCGCCACAGGTAATTCGAGCATCTTCGGAGTAAGCCCTAACTTCTCCGTAGAGCATTTCGCACAGCCACGCCATAGCTTGTACCGGGTCGCGCCGATCTTCCATCGGAGTGGGCCCCGCATGGCAGGGGGTCCCAAAGAAAATCACATCGTACCAGCGGATTCCCTGAACACCGGTTACGACACCTATCACCTGATCCTGCTTTTCCAGAATGGGCCCCTGCTCAATATGCGCTTCGAAAGCCGCTTTGATTGGTGTTGGCTGAACCGCTTCATCCCCCAAATAGCCGATGCGCTCCAGCTCTTGCCCAATGGTGATCCCAGACTTATCCATACGACTGTGGCCATACTCGAGGCTAAATTCCCCGGCCCAAACGCCTGATCCAACCATGGCCGGAGAGAAGCGAGCGCCCTCCTCATTGGTCCACACCACCACTTCCAGCGGCGCTTTGGTCTGGACCCCATTATCCACAAGGGTGCGCAGCACTTCGAGACCGGCCAATACACCATATACCCCATCGAACTTGCCGCCAGTCGGCTGAGTATCCAGGTGCGATCCAGTAATTATCGCAGGCAGGTTATTGTCGGTACCGGCCCGGCGGGCAAAGATATTACCCATGCGATCCACTCGGATTTCACAGCCAATTTCCCGGCACCAGCGCACGAATAGATCGCGCCCTTTGCGATCCTCATCGGTTAGTGCCTGCCGATTACAGCCGCCGGCAGGGGTTGCGCCTATTTCAGCCATTTCCATCAGGCTCCGCCAGAGACGTGCGCCGTCGATACGCAATTGTTGAGGGGGATTTTCCATTCAATAAACTCCGGACCTAATATTCAGGATCATACTAATCACTTTGCCAAAAGATATGTTTTGATCCTGGCAGATTAAAGAGAGCATTATTTCGCCACTGATCAAAACTCGACCAATAAATCGCTTAAATGACGTTCACCTATCGCTCATACCTGAAAATAGACGAACTTCTGGAGTGCCAGAACCCACTATCCAATGGCCCTGAGCACGATGAACTTTTGTTTATTGTGATACACCAGAGCTACGAGCTGTGGTTCAAGCAGATGTTACATGAACTGGACTTCTGGTGTGGCTGTACAATACCGGCGGTCACAACCGCGCCCTGCACACCCTAAAGCGGATGAATACGATCTATCGTTCCCTGATCCAATAAGTGGATATCCTTGAACCCCTGACGCTACTCGCGTTTCTCTACCAAGCCAAAGATCCAAAAAACTGAAACACTATAACCGCGCTCATGCCTTTGCCGGCGTTTTTCTAAGCGCCTGGAAGCTCCGAACTTAGGGGACACATTCCTGAAGCTTCTGCCTGAAGAGCGGCACCAGGTAACCCAGAGTGCACTGGACAGGGATTTTAGCCAAATTGCCAAACCCTTTCCCGAGGCTCAGAAAATACAGGTCGATATCGACTCCGCTTTGCCGCAGTGGCGCTATCGCGCATGTGAAGATGGTAAAGCGGACAATAGGCAGTAAAGGGGGTACAAGGGGATCAAGTGGTTTGGGCTACCTGCAGAGCAGCCCGTACAAAGCGGTTTTTGCGGACCTTTGGGCAATCGTGCCGAACTCTGACAAACCCAAGGAAGGTGCGGTCTGAGGCAATAAATATACAGCGGCTGCAACACAGCCTTAGGTCATACAGACATAAAAAAAGCCAGCAATTTGCTGGCTCTTCTCTCTGCAGTGGCGGGCTTACTTCTCGAAAGGTACCAGGGATACCTGAATAGCCGGGCTCACTTCCTTCGCAGCATCTGCGATCTGCACATAGGTGTCCGCACTGGACTTGTTGTGTGCACGCACAATCACCATAGCCTGAGGGTTCTCGGCGTACAGCTGGGCGATACGAGCGCGAACAGCACGGCTGTCAATGCGACTGCCAGCCAGGCTAATATCATCGTTAGCGTTTACCACCAACAGGATGTTCTGTTTGTCAGTATCGGGCGGGGTGTCCTGAGTCTGATTCGGATCAGGTACATTTACGTCCAACGCTTTCTCTTTAACAAAGGACGCCGTTACGATAAAGAAGATCAACATGATAAACACTACGTCCAGCATGGGCGTGAGGTCGATATCCGCCTTTTCCTCTTCTACGGCCTTTCCGCGTCGTCTACTCATAAAACACCGTGCAGTTATCAAATACCAAGGGTGCCGGTTTAACCGGTCTCATCTGGTGGGCAAGATTGCCGCGAATCGACAGGCATTGCAAGCACAACCTATAACCAGGGGAAATAGTCCTTTAAAATCAACAAATTACAAAGTTACCCTCAGGCAACCAGATCATTTTTTAACCGAAATGTCCGACTAGCGCTGCTCCAAGTAATTCTGATAATCCGGCACTTCCCGGTCAAATGTCCGCTCCATTAGGGACGACTGAATCATCATATCGGCACTGCTCGAATTACAGGCAACAGGGATATTCCAAACCGCCGCAATACGCAGCAACGCCTTCACATCCGGGTCATGGGGCATGGGTTCAAAGGGGTCCCAAAAGAAGACCAACAGGTCCACCCGTCCCTCAGCAATACGCGCTCCCAATTGCTGGTCTCCCCCTAAAGGACCGCTCAATAATTTCTCTACCTTTAAGCCAGTAGTCTCTTCTATCTTGCCGCCCGTCGTGCCTGTGGCCAGCAAGCTGTGTTTTTCCAGCAACGAACGGTGCCTAAGGCACCACTGGATCATGGCTTTCTTGCGATTATCGTGGGCTACCAGAGCGACACGTTTACTCGCGGGCAGCGCCTTAAAAATATATTCCATGCAAACCTCAGTACAACGTTACGCCTTTGATCTTACGCCTTTATAGTATCCCAACCTCATAAAACTTGTTCTTGATGCCCCCAGCAAGCCCGCGCGAATAGCACCAAGAAACCTCAGAATAAATCGGAAATTCGTCTGCAGCCCTCAATAACTGCTTTCGAAGTCCTCTCTATTAGGGATTTATTCTGAGAGACCTAAATTGCTACCCACAGAAATGTATTCACCCCGGTATAATGTAAAAAATCTCGTACCTAAATAAGGAGTGAATATGAGTGTAGGGGCCTGGGAGCCACAGGTGGGTGGCCAGCAAGAAGAAAACCATCGGGAATTCGACCGGGATCAACTGCAGAGGCTTATTAGTGCCGCTCTATCTGATAACGCCCTGAGCGGCGCACTGAAAGAGGAAGACTTAAACTCTTCTCAGCTTATCCGCCTGCCTGCACAACAGTGGCTAGAGGAAAGCCAGCATTGGAACAACGAGCAGCTGTGGCAATTAATACGCTTCTTTACCATTGCGGAAATGGAATTGCCCGGTTGGGACGCCGGAGCTGAGTCTGCAGTCATTCCCTTGGCCAAAGAACTTCGCAAACGCAAAGCCCCTCTGCAACGCGAACAACTTCTCTGGCTGCGCCAACATTCCAATAATCGCTATCTACCTTACGGGCCACTATAGCCGGCCGAAACAACAAGACTCGGTGATGGAGTCCTAAAACACTCTATCACCAAAGTCTTCATGTATTGCCATCAGATCCTGTAAACGGTACACCGTATTCCCCAAACCTCGATAACTCCGCAGCCTCAATTACCGGTTTCAGCCTGCTCCTCCACTATCGATAGTGAATCGCCAGCCAACGTTAATCCTTTCCCATAGACCTCCTCGGGAATCATTCGCGGCAATCGTCAAGTTACATATTGGATACCGATCCATGACTATCACATGCTGTAAACCATAAAGGACCAACCGTTCTAAAATAGAAATTTGTCACTAGATAGCAAAAGGCACTTATTCAGAACGGCTGGGCTTAAATCAAGTTGCGCAAACCAAAGCTATTCTCCCCCTAAATACTCAGCGAATACCCACTAACTTTTTCCAATCCACTTAAAAGCTTAAACGGCCTCTAAATAATTCCGTGGTGCCTCTGGCTTTCAGAGATACCCAAATCTGTAAAGGCCGTCACAAAATTTGTTTCGCTGGCCTCTAGGCAACATAAAGTCATCCAAAATCGGCTGCAACCGGAAAATAGCCCTATAGATAAAATGGCTATGTCTGCAATCAAGCCTCTTACGCTCCCAGTTGAGGGACCGATGAATACATGGAAAGCTTTATCGAACACCGAGAGGCTACAACACCCGCATAGAAAATGCGGGGGAGCTGGAGTTATTGGAGGCTCTTTAACTACAAAGCGAATCGAGCAGGCCTGTTTTTGCCCAGCCTCCGCCTAAAAAAACAGAAATACGGCATTACAACTTGAAAGCCTAGTTAACGACACCCTCATTCGTGGGGCCACAGACAACCGTCGATTACTGTCCGTAAAGTTTTGTTAACCCGATTTCCCCCATCTAAGCAAGGAACACCGGTCAATATTCCGCTAAAGTCACAGCCACAAATACACACCACTCGTTAATCGCTCACGTAAAAAAGCACCCGTCAATAATCCATAGAAAATCACTCAACTATTCACTTGTATTTACACATACCGGTTAACTCTCTCCGAGATAAAAAACACACTTTTACTGTTCGACACTCGCGACTCCATCTTGGAAAGCTCTCCATTTGGGCCTTTAAATTGGAAATATATAAAAAAAAACCATTTTTTTTACATTAAATAGCAAAAATCCCCATAAAACACTTGCATTTAGGTATGCAAATAAGCTGCAATTAGCGCCGCTCACTTGGGGGGACTCACTATCAATTGTTTTCTGCCGAAAACAGGCGTCTTCGGCGGTGCATTTCACCGTGAAGATGGCTGAGAATAATTGATAGGAATGCCCCCATTTAACAAAACAATACTTTTTCAGGGATATTTAAATGGCTACAAAAAAAGCACCTGCAGTCGCCACTAGCGATGTTGCACAAATGGAAGCGGAGCTGCGCTCCCTTACCGCCAAACTGGAAACTGCCCGTCTCAAGCAAGAGAAGGACACAGCCGCTAAAGCAGAAAAGTTGGCAAATAGTGCCAAGAAAGCTGCAGCGAAAGCGAAAGCAACTCAAGATAAAGTTGCTACCGTACGCGCTAAGAAGAAAACCCCCGCACAGCAAAGCCAGCTGAAAAAAGCTCGCGAAGCTGCCGCAGAGGCCAAAACAGCCGCTGCTGAGGCCAAGACTGCCGCTGCAGAAGCTAAAGATGAGCTGGCAACCCTTAAAGCGGCCAACAAGCTTGCCGCTAAAGTCGCCAAGATTGTCGCCAAAGAAGAAGCGGCAATTGCCAAGAAGCTAGCCGCTGACGAGAAGAAAAAAGCTGCAGCTGAAGCCAAAAAAGCTGGCGCTACTGCCAAAAAGAAAAAAGCTACTACCGCAAAGAAAAAGCCTGGCCGCCCAGCCAAGGCTGCTAGTGCCGCGAAAAAGCCCGGCCGTCCGCCCAAAGCTGCTACCACTGCCTCTGAAGAATCCAAAAAGAAGCCTGGCCGCCCCGCTAAAAGCGAAGAAGCCAAGAAAAAGCCTGGTCGTCCCAAGAAAACTGAAAGCGCAGCCGCAGCAACTGAAGCTGCTCCTGTAAAGCGCGGCCGCGGCCGTCCGCCTAAGGCAGAAATCGCGAAAAAGAAGCCCGGTCGCCCGGCTAAAAGCGAAGAAGCAAAGAAAAAGCCTGGGCGCCCCAAAAAAGCTGAGGCCGCAGCCCCAGCAACAACTGATGCTGCTCCTGTAAAGCGCGGTCGCGGTCGTCCGCCCAAGGCAAAGTAACACAGCCTATTAGCTGGAGCCCCTGCTTCAGCTAACTAGACCCCGGCAAGTCCGGGGTCTTAGCCCCCTCACTCTCCACGCCCCCTGCTAAGCCAGCTCCCTTGTACACGGTGGTCCTCCCCTAGGAACAACACACAATCTGCCCATGTGGGCATATCAAGCATCAGATTTCGCGTTATCCGCTCGTAGTGCTCAATAAAGCGGTCCAACTCAACATCTTGCATCCCCGCCCCAGTCCGATCACGCAATTTTTTCTCTTGTAGTTTACGCCACATAAAAATAGCCTCCATACCTGGCGCGCGCAGCATCACCATAGTATCTATCCAGTTAAACAACTCACGGTAGGGTCCCTCCAGCTGCCGGTTGATAAACTCTCTCCAAACCCCAGAAGCATCTTCCGATCCCTCCAATGAATTAATAGGCTGTAAAGGGGTTGCCGATGGCCTTGCCCCAAGGCACCAACCTTCAAGCAGGACAATATCTACCCTTCCTTTATGCACTGGCCATAAATCCTTGGGCACCCTTTCATCCTTCGATTTATCAAAACGTGGTAGGGGTATCCGGGATTGCTCATTGGATTTACAAAGCGCAGCTAAAGTCTCCATGCCCAATGGCACATCGTGAGTACCCGGTACTCCGCGAGTGCGCAAAAGCGGGTGAATTTCGTGCGAGAGTTGACGTCGCTGGGACTGAGTCAGGTAGATATCGTCCAGGGAAAAGGTGCAACAGTTGAACCCCAGTTGTACAAGAGCTTGGCCAATAAACTCGGCCAACGTGGATTTACCCGTGCCCTGGCCACCACTAATTCCTACAACCAAAGTGTTGTTCGTTTGATGACTCTCAGCCAGCCATATTGCCAAAGGTAGGTAATAGGCCTCTATATCCCGATAAAATTCTGCCGGCAACCGGTGCTGCTGAATAAAGTCCTCAATCATCGAGCGCAGCCGTCCTTCGGCGAGTCTACGGCTGCGACCGGTAATTTCTCCCGGCCAGTGATTCATCCCCATAATTTCCGTCCAGACAAAGAAACGGGGGCTATAGCCCCCGAAAGTTGTGATCACAAAACCTATTCACCCAAGCAAAATTTACTGCATTTGGGAAGTTGCCATATTCCTCCAGGAAAATTTCTCCCGCAAATGCCCCGGCAAAACTAAAAGCACCGGGGTCACCAATAGTGTGAGCAGCGTGGAAAAGGACAAGCCATATACAATCGCGCTAGCTAGCTTGACCCAGAATGAAGCGATTACACCGTCGACCACAATATTTCGCCCCACCATATCCACACTCACCCCGAGAGCAAGTGGCAACAAACCCAGAATGGTGGTCGCGGTGGTGAGAAATACCGGACGCAACCGTTGGGTGGATGCCTTGAGTGCCGCCTGTGCCGTAGTAAGTTCCGGCTCACTCTTGCGCACAAAGTTGTAGGTATCAATCAATACAATATTGTTGTTAACCACAATGCCCGCGAGCGCAACGATTCCTACCCCGGTCATAATGACACTGAACGTACTTTGGCTGAGCAACAGACCCAGAATCACACCAATCGTCGACATAATTACTGAAGACAGGATCAACAATGATTGATAAAAGCTGTTGAACTGAGTCACCAGCAGGATAAACATCAGAAATAGAGCAAGCAGAAAAGCAACGCCTAAAAACTGAAAGGACTCACTCTGTTCTTCATCGGCGCCACGAAAAAGTAGCTCCACACTCGGATTTACCGGATTTTTCTCGAGCCAAGCCCGTATTTCTTTCACCTTATCATCCGGCAGTATTCCCTCCTGAGCATCGGCTTTAATCTGCATGCGGGTAATACCATCAATCCGTTCAATCTTGTCCACTTTAGGCATAGCCGCCTTGTGTACAAAACTGCTGATGGGTACGGTGCCGCGAGGAGTATTTACCTTGAGTTGATCCAGCGCAGCGATACCTCTAGCACTTTGTGGATAACGAATACGGATATCCACCTCCTCATCGGTATCATCGGGACGATATTCCGCTACACGCACACCATTGGTGACCAGCTGCACCGCACGCCCGACTTCGGTAAGGTCTGCCCCATAAAGTGCCGCCTTGGCGCGATCCACCCGCACTTCCCATTGAATACCCGGTAGTGGAGCGGTATTGACAATATCCCGCAAACCATTGAAATCATCTTCCATGGCCCGGTGCAAACGCCAAGTTTCCGCCAATAGTTGCTCGTAATCCTGTCCGCGCAATTCCAACACAATATCCTTACCCACCGGCGGCCCACCCTCCATAACATTGGCTGTCACCTTGATGCCGGCAAAATCGGCTGTGCGCGAGCGAATATCCGCAAAGACTTCACGGCTGCGTCGCTCGCGCTCTTCAGCGGGTAATAATTCCACCAACATATTGGCAATCTGATCTGGCGCGCGATCAGAGTTCCCGGAAATACCACCGGAACCAATGGTCGTATGGGCAATTCTTACTTCGGGAATACTGAGAACGGCTTTTTCCACCTGAGCCACAAGGACCTTCTTTTCCGCCATGGACAAATTGCCCTGGGCCCGTATCTCCACATTGCCGTATTGCTCTTCGGTTTCTGTAAAAAATTCAACCCCGGCCCCATAGCGACCAAACGCAATAAAAATGGCAACCAGTAGGAAAATGGTGGTGGCAAACGCCATGGCTGGACGCCGGAGAACAAATGCCAGTAGGCGGGCATAGTAGCCAGTAATTCCCGGCAATTTCGTGGGCTGCCCCTCCTCTAACTGTTTTAGGTAACTGCGTGTTGAGGAGGTCAGGTTACTCTTACCGAAAAGAGAGCCCAACACCGGGGCAAAAAAGAGCGCGTATAAAAGCGATCCCGCCAATACCGCAAATACGGTAACCGGCAGATAACGCATAAACTCTCCAACGACCCCCGGCCAGAGCATGATCGGCAGAAAAGCGGCGAGCGTGGTCGCCGTAGAGGCCACCACCGGCCAAAACATCCGGCTGACAGAAGCGATGTACGCGTTGCGGGCGGACATGCCCTCCGCCATCTTGCGATCGGCAAATTCGGTGATCACGATGGAGCCATCGATCAACATGCCGAGAGCCAGCAACATGCCGAACATCACCATAAAATTGAAAGAGTAACCAAGATACCAAGTGACTATAGAGCCAAATAACAGTGAGAACGGCACCCCCAGCCCCACCAAGATACCGGAGCGGAAACCTAGTGCCGCCACCACAATAATCATGACCAGCAGCATCGCGGTGAGAATATTGCCCTGCATCTCACTGACCATATCCCGCGCAAAATTGGATTGGTCGAAGACAAATTCCACATCCACACCGCGAGGCAGCGCGCCCATCTCTGCCAGCACTACCGCTCTAACCCGGTCGGCCACATTGACAGAGCTGGCGTCGTTGCGCTTTTCAACATTAATCGCCAGGCCGGGGCGACCGTTGATACTGGTATAACTCACCGCATCCTTAAAGGTGCGTCGAATATCGGTGACATCGCCCAAGGTCACCACTCCATCTGTGGAATTTTTCAGGGGGATCTCATAGACATCTTGTGCGTTCTCGATCAGGCCCGGAACCTTGACGGAAAAACGCCCCCGATTCGTATCCAACTCACCCGCTGGAATTAACAGGTTATTACCCAGTACCGCATTGATCAGCTCGGCACTGGTGACCTGATAGTGTTCCAGGCGCACGGGATCAATAATTGCTTCAACCACCTCCTCGCGATTCCCGTGTAAATCCGCACTTAGCACATCACTGATATTTTCAATTTTGCGCTTTAGCTGTTGGGCACTGCTGAGTAATACCCGCTCGCTGACTTTTTCTCCCGAAAGAGTAACCACAATCGTGGGAAAAGGTTGGGCCGATGCCTCTTCAACCACTGGCTCCTCCGCATCTCGCGGCAATTGTGCGCGGGCACGTTCCACGGCGTTGCGAATATCATCTACCGCATCATCCACATCAATCGCAGAGTCAAATTCCACCACAATATAAGCCAGGGACTCGCGGGCTACCGCAATCACCTCGACAACGCCCTCCACTGCGCGGATTTCCTGCTCCAGGGGACGGACCAGTAAACGTACTCCATCCTCGGGGGAAATCCCCTCATGGGTCACCTGGACCATAACAAATGGTGGATTTACTTCAGGACTGGACTCAATCGTCATAGCGCCACGAGCAACAAGCCCCACCAAGACAATCAGTAACATCAGGCAAATAGCACTGCGATTGCGCTCAATCGCACTCTCCAATAATTTCATCGCTATTTGCCCTCTTGTGGGGATTGCTCCTGGGAAGCGGGCATTAATACCGGCTCGGGGGCAACATCGAAAGGCAGGGACGGCTCCTCACCTTTTGGCTCGGGGAAGTACATATCGACACGAACAATATCCCCCTGACTCACATATTCCTGACCGACGGTAATCAGTGTGACCGGGTCCGGAAGACCACTCACCCAAACACCCTCCTCACCATCACCTACCAGAGTGACATTAATAAAATGGACCTGGTTATTCTCGTCGAGGGTACGCACACCCAGAGTCCCACGATCATCCAGCGTCAGCAGAGAAGAATTTATGTAGTGTGCCAGCACTTCCCCAGTGGGTAGGGCCAAGCGGCCACTCAATCCCCCGCGCAGTAGAATACCGGGATTGTTCACCGCCACTTCAACCCGGTAGGCCCGGGTAATCTCTTGGGCCTGCTGGCTGATATAGCGCAGTTTGCCCTGCACAGGAATACCCCGCTGTAACTGCGCACTGGCGGGACCCGCGGGAATCAAGTTGCCCACCTGGTTTTCCGAAACCTCGCCAACCACCAGTAACGGGTCCAGGTCCAGCAGGGTCGCGCACTCTTCTCCCCGCCGGATAAAGTCACCCAGCTCCACGGCACGCTGATTTACGACGCCATCGAAAGGTGCGCGGATTTTCAGGTTATCCACCATCACCTTCGCCTGGGTAAAATCCGCCCTCGCCTGAGCCAGAGCCACCCCCTGTTGGGCCATGGCTGTATCCGACTGCAGCCCTTTTTTCTTCAAGCGCTCGGCGCCGGTATAGTCCAGCTTCGCTTTATGCAGTGCCGCTTTGGCGAGGGCCAGTTTTTCCAGGCGGTCCTCTGCCTCAATTTCACAAATCACCGCCCCCTTTTGCACCAAGCTGCCCTCAGGAACTGGAAGCCGGGAAATAACACCGTCCAATTCCGCTCTCAGGCGCACACTGCGATTTGCTTCGGTATGGCCATTGACCAACACCCGCGTTGCATAGGACTGTGCCTCGATGCGCCGGGCCTGAACCCGCATCGCAACCTCCGAAGCAGGCCCCTCTTTTTCGTCGCTCACGGCACTGTTGCTCTTTTCCTCCTCTGGCAGCACTACCCCACTGAATAGCCAGACAATGGCCAGCAGGGTGACGAGCAGAGCGATTCGATAATTTCGGTTAGACCAGATAGATACCAGTGCACGCATAAATAGAAACCTGTGAGGCACAAATAAAGCTGCCGGCAAAAGCGCTGGGCGGCGATTTGAGTAGACCAAATTTTACACAGCCCCGTCTTATTCCTGAATTGAATTCTTATGGAAATAGATCAGCCGACAAACTTAGGAGGCCAGTAACCACTGAGAGGCCGAGTCCATTCAGTATAAGAAGGAGCACCCCTTATGGGGCAACGCTACGAAAATTTGCGAAGATAAAGGGCGGAGGGTAGCCAGACCCAGTCTGAGGCTCTGGCTCAGTGGTGTTTTTGGAAATTAAGAGAGCATGGATTCCAGAAAACCTAGCATATCCGACTCATCATCGATCAATTCACCGGAACCAAATTCCGCATTCCAATCGAGAAGAATGCGCGCCAAGGCCCGAGCCTGAGCGGCCAGCGCTGTCAATTCCTGCCGGCAATTCTTCGGCCCCGTGTACAACTTTAACTTGCGATGGCTATCCGCAAGCTGGTGGGCGGGATACTTGGAGCGGTACACCTCCAGCTTCCAGCGCAACGAATGCACCATATTGCGATAAAACGTTAATTTTGCGGGAAGCTGCAACAGGGAGAAGTCCTCCAAGTCACCAAACAGGGTGCAATCGAGCCCCAACACCTGGGTTTCACGGCTATTGTGGGCGGCAAAGACATTGGCACTACGGGGCTCCGCCAACAACATCGAAAGATCACCAAATAATTCTCCCGGCCGGATAACCGCCAGGGTGCGCTCGCCGGAGCTTCTATCCCCTTGACTGGCGGCCTCGACCTGTACCTGCAATTCACCGCGCAACAGGAAAAAAACCCACTGATCGACGTCCCCGGCGCGCAACAGTTGCTCCCCCGGCTCCAGGCTCAGGAGTCGGGAGCGCTTTAGCAGCACATCGTATTGCCATTCACTTGCCGCACGAATGTCACGAAAAAGATGAATGACATTTAGCAGTCTATCCACGGCTTCCCGTGGGTAGTCAATAAGGGGTTTAATTTCCATACATACCGCAAAATTAGTGAAAACCATTCCATTTTTCGCTAAGTGCCGCAAATGCCACTCAACGATGCGCGATTCTAAACGATATCGGTCTGCCCCACCCAACAATGGGTATGACAATCGTTTCCCGCCGTAGGCTCTCAATGCCCTGAGTGGGGACATTCTAACCGCTCCAGGCTTGAACTCCATTGCAGTTGCAGTAGAGTTAGGCGAAGTGTTGAGCACAGTGTGCTCGCTCACACTTTAAATGCGCACTCTTTCATCTGACGTGTGTGCACTGGGGAGGGGCCCCTCAATCTTAATTACCGGAGCCTGTGTGTCCGGACATTCAGACACCATAGAACAATGAAATCGATAAAAATTGTCTTCTCACTTTGGGTGTTTTCATTTGCTGTAACTGTATCAGCGGCACCACTCTTAAATGGCCTTGCGCTCGAACAACAGTTCAATAAAGAGCTCTATATCGCCGCTATCTACTCGGAAAACCTCTCGAACGACTCCGCCGGGCTGCTCAACAGTGACATTCCGCGCCGCCTGGAAGTGCGAGTATTGGCCAATAGCCTGCCCGCACGCCGTTTCCGTAACCAGTGGATGGAAAGTATTGCGATCAACAACAGCGGCAATACCTTGAGCAGCCAGGCGGAGACTATGGTGACTTTCGCCAACCTGTTTAAAGGCCGCTTGCACCGGGGGGATCAGTTAGCCATCGACTTCGCCGCAGACACCGGGATTACCACTGTTTCTCTCAACGGAATCACCCTGGGAGAGATTGCCGACCCAGCTTTCTTCAACACCCTAATGCGCGCCTGGATTGGCCCCGTACCTCCCTCAACAGATTTTCGCGACGGCCTCCTCGCCGCCGGTGATATCCCCGCTGCTCTGCGCACCAGTTTCGAAGCCCTAGAACCCACCAGTGAGCGCATCGCCGAACTGCAGTTAAAACAAATTGGCCAAGAAGAGGCCCTCGCCGCAACACAGACGCCCGAGAAAGACGAAGAATTATCCAAACCGAACCTGGTTGATGTCGATCTCGCCCCGCCCACAATGACCTTGAGCCCGGCGGTTCCCGCTACTTCTGAAGCCTTGGAAATCGTTGCGGAAAGTACACAGCAGGCTGCCCAGGCGGCCAGCGCCAATTCACTGGCGGAGGGAGAGCCCCTCGAACAACAAGGCAACAGTAACAGCGAGCCGACGAAATTGGCCGCAATCAGTCCCGGAAATGCAGCGGCCGCAGAAATCGATGAGGAGTTTGAAGAGGAAGAAGAGGCGCCTCTAACAGCTGGTATGATTCTCGCCCGCCAAATTTACGCCTCCACTCTACTGCGCCATACCTACAACCATATTCGCTACCCCAAGCGTGCCCAGGAACGTGGCCAGGAAGGCAGTGTACGCCTGAATGTGGTCATCAACTCCCGCGGCGAAGTGCAGGAGATCCTCGCGGTGCAAGAATCCCGTTTCGGCACCCTTAATCGTGAAGCCCAAGCAGCAGTGAAAAGGGCGGCCCCCTACCCGGCCGTGCCCTCGCAATTGGGTGAGGAGACGTTCAGTTTCTCCCTGCCAATTACCTTTAACCTACCGGATTGAGCCGCTCTCTTGTTAAAGCCCCACTGTGTGGGGCTTTTTATTACCCTGGCCGATGAACCCGACACACAATACTCGCGTCGACACCTCCACTGACCAAGTATTTCACAGACTCGCATCCGCCATTGGCCGCAGCCCATCCGCGGCTAAACGCAGCGGCCTTGCCTAACCTCACGGTCACCTTTTACCATGTAGGTTTGATTCAATTGAACAAAATTTAGCCAGAAGAGCCGAAATGAAAAAACTATTATTACCTGTCGCCATTGCGGGCATCCTCGCCGGCACCCAGCTTTCCCTGATCGCACACGCCCACGATCACAGCGGCTCCGGCCACCACAAGGCCGCAACGGAACAGGAACAACTCACCTCTGGAATCGACCTTAGCGCCATGGATACCAGTGTGCGCCCACAGGATGACTTCTTTGCTTATGTTAACGGCACCTGGCTTGAGAACACCGAAATTCCCGCCGACAAATCCCGCTGGGGCGGTTTCTCAATCCTGAGAGACAAGAGCACAGAACAGGTTAAAGCACTGATTATGGAGGCCGGCAAAGGCGCCAGCAGCGCCGATGCCAAGCAGATTGGCGACCTCTACAACAGCTTTATGAATGAAAAGCTGGTTGAGAAAAAAGGTATCACCGCTGTCTCCGCCGAACTCGCCAAAGTCGATGCGATTAAGACCCGCAAAGATCTGACCGATTTCTTCGCCTACGCCGATACCGCCGGTTATAACGTCCCCTTCGGCGGCACTATTTATCAGGACCTCAAACAGGTCGAAAACTACATCACCTTCCTGTGGCAGGCCGGCCTGGGCCTGCCGGATCGCGACTACTACTTCGAGGATACCGAGAAGAGTGAAGGGCTGCGCAAAGCCTATAAAGAGTACTTGGTGCAACTGCAGGAGCTGGCCGACCTCGATCAGGCCGAGGAATTCTCCGACAAGGTTTTCAAGCTGGAGAAAAGCCTGGCCGAACACCACCGCACCCGCCTGGATAACCGCGATCCCGACAAGTACTACAACAAGAAATCCGCTGCCGAGCTGAAAAAGCTGATGCCCGCCGTGGACTGGGACAGCTACCTGAAAACGGCCAAACTGGCCAAGGCCGACAGCTTTATCGTGGGCCAACCAGAGTACCTGGAAGCCGCCAACCAAATCATTGTCGATACCGACATGGCCACTTGGAAACGCTACCTGAAGGTCAAGGTACTCTCTGCCATGGCACCTTACATGCACAGTGAGATCGCCCAGGCGCACTTCGATTTTTACAGCACCAAGCTGCACGGCGTAGAGCAGATGGAGCCCCGCTGGAAGCGCGGTGTGCAATTTGTTAATGGCGCCGTAGGTGAGCTTGTAGGCAAGCGCTATGTAGAAAAACATTTCCCACCGGAAGCCAAGGCCCGTATGACCGTGCTGGTGGACAACCTTAAAGCCGCCTATCGCGAATCCATCGAATCCCTGGAATGGATGAGTGAAGACACTCGTAAACAGGCCCTGTTTAAACTGGAAAACTTCACCACCAAAATCGGCTACCCGGACAAGTGGCGCGACTACTCCGCCCTTGAGGTGGAAGCCGACAATTTAGTGGCTAATGTGCTCGCCGCCAACCTGTTTGAGGCGAGCTACGAACGCAAGAAGCTGGGCAAACCCATCGACCGCGGCGAGTGGGGCATGAGTCCACAGACTGTGAATGCCTACTACAACCCGGCAATGAACGAGATCGTTTTCCCCGCCGCCATTCTGCAGCCGCCCTTCTTTAGTGTGAACGCGGATGATGCCGTGAACTACGGCGGTATCGGCGGTGTTATTGGTCATGAAATTGGCCACGGCTTCGATGATAAAGGTAGCAAGTTCGACGGCAGAGGCTATCTGAATAATTGGTGGACCGATTCCGACCGCAGTAACTTTGAAAACCTGACCGGCAGACTGGTTTCCCAATACGACGCCTATGAGCCTCTGGATGGGGAGCACATCAACGGCAAGCTGACCCTGGGTGAGAATATCGGCGACCTGTCCGGCCTGGGCATTGCCTATAAAGCCTACAAAATGTCCCTGAACGGCAAAGAAGCCCCAGTCATCGACGGCTTCAGCGGCGATCAGCGCGTATTTATGGGCTGGGCGCAGGTATGGCGTAGTAAGATCCGCGATGAAGCTCTGAGCGGCCGTATGAAAGTGGATACCCACTCTCCCGCGGAATACCGGGTAAAGGGCGTTCTGCCCAATATCGAAGCCTTCTACGACGCTTTTGATGTAAAAGAGGGCGACGGTATGTATTTGCCTGAAGAGGAGCGGGTGAAAATCTGGTAAGAGGCAAAAAAAAATCCGGCTATTTGTTGCCGGGTTAATCGCACCACCCACCACCGGCCGTTTCTGCGGCCGGTGGTGCCCTGTCGGAACTTCCCCGCGCAGCCTTGCTGTTCTCTTCTTTATCACTACTTCGACTATTTTTGCCTAGCCGTACCACTTATTTCGTTGTCACTACAAGCTGGACAACACAGTGCGCCAATGGCTTAAGATTGACCGCGTGCTTTTAAAAGAGATAACGCCAATGGCCCATCGCACCCAATTCCAGCTGCTCACCAGCCGCCGCTTTCTGCCGTTTTTTATTACCCAGTTTCTGGGCGCTTTCAACGATAACGTGTATAAAAATGCACTGATCGTCATGATCGCCTTTCGCCTGGTGGAGAGCGAAGCCAACGCGCTGATCAATCTCGCCGCCGGCCTGTTTATCCTGCCCTTTTTCTTATTTTCCGCCTCTGCCGGCCAGCTGGCGGACAAATTCGACAAAAGCCGCTTAATTAGACTCATCAAATTCGGCGAGATCCTTATTGGCGCCCTGGGCGTCGGCGCCCTCTACAGTGGCAGCCATATCTTTTGCCTCGCTGTGCTTTTCCTACTCGGCATACAGTCGGCATTCTTTGGCCCGGTGAAGTACGCCATCCTTCCCCAGGCCCTGAAACGCTCCGAGCTGGTTGGCGGCAACGCCCTAGTGGAAATGGGTACTTTTGTGGGTATCCTGGCCGGCACTATCGTCGGCGGTTTGCTTGCAGGACTCACCGGACAGGGAGAACACGGTCTCTTCTATCTTGGCTTGATTATTATGGGGGCCGCCACTTTTGGTTATCTGTCGAGCCGCTGGATTCCACAGAGTCCTGCGCCAACACCAAACCTGCGAATAAACCCCAACCCCATCACGCAAACCAGCAAGATTCTCAGTACCACCGCCAAAACCCCATCCATTTTTTACGCGATTATTGGCATCTCCTGGTTCTGGTTACTGGGCGCGGCCTACCTGACACAGATTCCCAGTTTCACCAAAAATGTACTGGGAGGAGATGAATCCCTCGTCACTCTGTTGCTGAGCGCCTTTACTATTGGCATTGCCCTGGGCTCCATGCTGTGTGAGCGTCTGTCCGACGGCCATATCGAACTGGGCTTGGTTCCACTGGGCGCCGCCGGGCTCACCCTTGCCGGTATCGCTCTGTCTATCGCCGGAGGCAGCTTTACGGAATTGCAGCATCCCACCCTGACAGCGTTCTTCAGCAGTGACGGCGCCATCGCAATTCTCACCTGTATCGTCCTGTTAGGTATTTTTGGCGGCCTCTATATTGTGCCCTTATACGCAATGATGCAGGACCGCTCGCCTCGTGAGATTCGCGCACAGATTATCTCGGTCAACAATATCCTCAATGCCCTGTTTATGGTGGTCTCGGCGCTACTCGGTATTCTCTTCCTGAATATTCTGGATGCGACAATCCCGCAGTTTTTCCTAATCATCGCCTTGATGAATGCCGCCGTAGCCATCTTTGTCTTCACCAAAGTACCCGAATTTGCTATGCGCCTTCTTATCTGGATGCTCTCCCACACAATGTATCGGGTGAAACATCAGGGGCTGGAGCGGATTCCTGCAGAGGGCCCGGCATTGATTGTGTGCAACCATGTGAGTTATGTGGATGCCCTGCTTCTGGCCGGTGCCGTGCGCCGACCAATTCGCTTTATCATGTACAAGCCGATTTATGAAATCCCGGTGCTGCACTTTATTTTCCGCACTGGGCGCGCTATCCCCATCTGCTCCAAATCGCAAGATCCCGTGGGCTATGAACAGGCATTTAGAGAGATTGAGCAGGGGTTAAAAAATGATGATCTGCTGTGCATTTTTCCCGAGGGACAGCTCACCAAGGATGGCGAATTACAGCCATTCAAAGCAGGGATTGAAAAGATCCTGGAACGCACTCCGGTACCGGTAATTCCCATGGCCTTACGGGGGCTGTGGGGAAGCTTTTTCAGCCATAAAGGCGGCCACGCTTTTAGCACTTGGCCGAAGCGCTTCTGGTCCAGGATCTGCGTGGTGGCCGGCACCCCGGTTGAGGCACCCGAAGCCAAGGCGCAGACCCTACACGATGAGGTTCTGGAGCTTCGCGGGAAGCGGCGATAGTCCTGGGACGGGGTTGGTAATCAGCCCCGTACGTTTTTTTACGCCAGCACAAACTGGCCCCGCCAACTAACCTATCCACTCCCTGCTAAGCTGACTTTTATTATCACGCCCCCAGTAGTCAGCGCAGATTTTGAAAAATACCTGGTGGGCCCTGTTCGCTCATTCCTCACTGGCGGACGCCAATGGCTCAGCACAACCAATTCGCACTTCTGTCCAAGCGCCGCTTCCTACCACTATTTCTCTCCCTGACAAGTGCCGCTTTCAATGACAATATTTTCAAAAATGCTCTTCTGGTCATGCTGGCATTCCGTCTGGCGGAAGCGGAGGCCAACGCCTTAATCAATCTGGCCACCGGTTTTTACATATTACCTTACTTTCTATTTTCGGTAACCGCTGGGCAGCTGGCCGATAAATACGATAAGAGCCGGATTATCAGGATCCTGAAGTTGGCGGAAATTATTATCGTCGTATTCGGAGCCTACTCACTGATTTACAACAACCAGGTGCTGAACTTTGTGGTGCTGTTCCTCCTGGCAGCTCACACGGCGATCTTTAGCCCCGTGCAATATGCCCTTTTGCCCCAGCACCTGAAGCGTAGAGAATTAATGGGCGGCAATGGCCTGGCACAAATGGGTTCTTTTGCCGGGGTACTCTCCGGTACTATCGCCGGTACCCTATTGGCAGGCGATACAAAACCAGGGGAATCGGGCCTCGCCGAGTTGAGTGTAATCATGGCAATGGTTGCGATATTGGGTTATCTCGCCAGCCGTATGATCCCTCCGGCAACGCCTCCAGCCCCCAAATTGCACATCGACTGGAACCCTATCTCGCAAGCTTGGCGCATTCTGCGTCTGACCATGAAGAACCCTTCTGTCTTCTATGCGATTCTTGCATGCTCCTGGTTCTGGCTGGTGAGCTCCACTTACCTGGCACAGGTACCCAGTCTCACCAAAAATGTACTAGGTGCCAGCGAGCCGGTCATCACGATTATTCTGTGCTGCCTGTCCATTGGCGTCGCAACGGGGTCACTTATGTGTGAGGCGCTTTCCCGGGGGCGTATCACATTTGGCATAGTACCGATTGGAGCGCTGGGTATTACATTAGCCGGCCTGGGCCTCGGTATTACCGTGGATCAATTTGAAACTCTGTCCGGGGCATCTGTCACTGAGTATTTACGCAGTGATGGCGCCTACGCAGTGCTGATATATACCACTCTCCTGGGTATTTTCGGGGGGATTTTTATCGTTCCTCTATATGCAATTATGCAGGACAGGACCGATAGTACTGTGCGTGCACAGGTTCTCTCCCTCAACAATGTGTTGAACGCTCTATTTATTGCCTCTATTTCGGTGTTAAGTATTTTTCTTCTGGATGTACTGAAAATCACAATCCCACAACTGTATATCCTGATGGCAGTGCTAAATGTCGTGGTAATGGCTTTTCTCTTTGTCAAACTGCCCCAATTCATTGTGCACTTATTCCTCTGGCTCTCCTCGCATTTACTGGCTCGCACTAGCTATGCCCACCTGGATCGTATCCCGAAAAATGGTTCCGTCATGCTGGCCTGCAATCCCGCCGGGAAACTGACATCGGTGTTGCTTATGGATTCCCTGCCGAGATCCGTACGATTCATTATTCCCGAATTTTTATATAGGGCGCCTTTACTGCATTTTATTTTTAAGTATTACGGTACTGCCCCTATTGTTTATGAACTACCACTGAAAAGTGTCAATCTGCGCAGTGAAATACAACAGGCCCAGGCTGACGGGGATTTACTATGCTTTTTTCCCGGCTTAGACGCAGATAGCAGCCAAGTCCACTCCGCAGGGGCATTGTTACAAGCAATTTTAACGGACACAGTTACCTCGATAACGCCACTTTACCTGTGTGAATCGCCCCACGAAAAGCCAGGTAGCTGTAATCGCAGCAGGTTTAATTTCGTTCCCAAGATACACATCCGTGTCGGGCGAGCTCTCAGCGCAAAGGATTTCATCGGTTCACCCCTAACGGATCAGTATTCCAAAATGTAATATCCGCAACGCAGGTTTGGCATCCGTTATGAATCGGGGGATAACCCATTGATGCCGTACAAAGCTGCCCCGCAAGACCAACAGCGGATGGCTCAAAACCAATTTAAACTGCTCGGCAAGCGACACTTTCTCCCACTTTTCATCACTCAAGTACCCGGAGTATTTAACGATAACCTGCACAAAATGCACTGATCATCATGCTGGTGTTCCGCATGGCGGAGAGCGAAGCAACACCCTGATCAAAGCCTCCCCACCAACACCAAAATTACCTATCCCCTGGAATCCATTGGCACATACCATGCGAGTCATGTACTCGGTATGGCAAACACCCTCGGTGTTTTATTACATGATCGCCATCTCGTGGCTCTGGCTAATATCCACTGCCTTCTTAACCCAAATTCCCAACTTTAAACACGATGTTCTCGGTAGTAGCGGAGAGGTGGTCACTCTGCTGCTGTGCAGCTTCACCGCGGGAACGCCCCTGGGCTCAATGTTGTGCAATTGGTTATCCCGAGGGCTTATCGAGCCAGGGCTAGTGCCGCTAGGTGCTATTGGCATTACCTGCGCAGGCTTGGCGCTGGGTTTTTCTTCCAGTCACTTCCACACGCTCTCCAATACAGGCCTAATTCCGTTTTTTAACAGTCCCCGCTCTTATTTTAATCTGCTGTATATGGCGCTTTTTTCTTAATGTCCTGGTTGTCGCTGGACAACCGGTAGAGGGGATCGATACCGGCGCGGAGAACCTGCAGAGGCGGGTGCGAGACTTGAAAGAGAACTAATCGGGGAGCTTCCCCCTCAACCATTTCGACCGGCAAAGGGGAGATGGGGAAATTCTGCGTTAGAGGATACCCGCACTACATCGCGGGTATCCTGGTAAATTTAAGCGATCTTCGCTGAGGTCTCAGATGCAGCGCTGCTCTTTCTCATTAACCACAGTGCCCCGATCAGAACCAGAGCCTGCAGACCAATACCCTGCCAGGTGGAATAGATACCCAGCCAGTCGAAGCTGAACTGCACCGGTAGCGGGGATATTCCAATCCAGGCCGCTTCCTGTAGTGCCGCCACCGCCTTGCCTGCGAGGACAAATGACAGCGCCAGCAACACGTAGGTGGTCGCGGTGAAGAATTGGCCTATGGGCAGGCGCACCGAGTAGCGCACCAGGACAAAGCCCAGTACCGCAAGCAGTGCTATACCAGCACCGATCCCCATCCACAGAGTGCTGTAGTGGCCGGTGGAAGTCTGTGCCAACAGGGATTGATAAAACAGAATAGTCTCGAAAATCTCGCGATACACCGCGATAAATGCCAGCCCCGCAATCCCCCAGAGCGCACCAGTGCTCAGGCTGCGATCGATGCTGTCACGGATGTACTTTTGCCATTCGTCGGCTTGGGTCTTGCTGTGCATCCAGAAGCCGACATAGAAAAGCACCACCGCAGCCAACATCGCGGCAACACCTTCCATTACCTCGCGGCTGGCACCGCTGATAGAAATCAGGCTCTGGGCAGCAACCCAAGTGGCAAAGCCCGCAGCGAAGGCGGCAATCCAGCCGATATGCACAAATTTAAGCACATCGCGGCGGCCGGTTTTTACCAGAATCGTGGTCAGGGCAAGCACTACCAGCAACGCCTCCAATCCCTCGCGCAAAAGAATCACCAAGCTGGCAATAAAAAGTGCGGCGCCGGATAAGTTGTTCTCTTCCATCAGCGACTCTGCCTGGGCCAACTGCCCCAGGATCATATCGACCTGTGCCTGCACCAGTTCGGGATCGCTGTCAGCATTCAGCTGCGCGCGCAGGCCCAGCAGCTCACGCTCGGTGGCCAGGCGCAGGTCTGTATCCAGAGAGTCGAGGGCATTTTCCGCCATCTCGAAGCCATCCAGATAAGCACTGATCGCAAGAGTGCGGGCGTTGACGAAATCGCCCTCTTGATAGGCCGCCAGGGAGGCCTCCAGTTGGGTCCGTGCCACATCGATCGGGGCACTGCTTTCTGTGGTTTCTGGAGCAAACAGAGCGCTCGGATCCGCGCGCAGTGCCGCCACAGCCTGGGTACTGATCTCCGGGCGGTCATTGCGCAGAACCTGCGGGCTGTACATGATCAGGTCTTTCAAACCCGGCCTAGCTTCATCCCCAGCAAAACTCTCTCCGATAAATGCCTGACTGCCCACGTAGAAAGCCAGGGACCAGCGCTGTTGTTCGGTGAGGTTTGCAAAAGCGGTCATGGCGGTGCCATCAATACCGTTACTGATCGCATCGTAGAGCCCCAGCAGAGAGCGATTTTCCGCGCGCTCGCGCTCGTGGAAATTTGTTGGCGCGGGCTCCAGGCCTGCCGCCATAGGGCCATCGCCCTTACCTTCCACACCGTGACAGGCGATACACTGGGCTTGATAGAGCGCGTGAGTTTCCTCCTGACTGAGCAGGGCGCGCGGTAGGGACAGGGCCGGAGCAATAGAGAGCAAGCCCTGACGCAACTTGGCCGTGTGCTTCTGCACTTCCTCGATACCGGCTTTGCGCTGAATAGCCCCCTGCAGAGCTTGGGCCTCAGCGCGAATTACGCTTGCCTCGGCGGAGTCTGCCAACCGCTGGCCACGATCGATCAGCAACTCGGCGAACTCCTCCATCTCAGCGTACTCATCGGCATTAACGATCTCCCCCCTGGCTACTGCCTCCGGGTAATCCACACCAATATACTCCGCCATCTGCATTAATTGGCGCAGCTCCTGTTCAGAGAGGCCCGCTTGTTGGGCCTTGGCGGGGATTATCGTAATGGCCAGCAGCGCCACAAACAGGCGAGCCAGGTATAGGGAAAGGCGCATGGAGGGTCCTTTTCAGTTGCCGCAATCAGAATTAGTAATGTGGCGCATAATATAATTGATAATCATTCTCACAATAAAGCCCGCACTGAAACTTACAAAAATCTTGCAATTTGCATTGTGCACAACTAAATTTTGCACAATGAAAATCAATGGAGCACCCCATGACCGACCTCTACACAATTCCCGTGAAAACCGCCAGCGGTGAGACCGCTTCCCTGGAAGATTACAAAGGCAAGCTGATCCTTGTGGTCAATACCGCCAGCAAATGCGGCTTTACCAAGCAATACAAGGGCCTTGAAGCTCTCTACGATCAATATAAAGACCGCGGCCTGACCGTCCTCGGCTTTCCCTGTAACCAGTTCGGCAAACAGGAACCTGGCAGTGACGACGAGATCCAGGAGTTCTGTGAGCTGAATTTTGGCGTCAGCTTTCCCGTATACGCCAAGCTGGACGTCAATGGCCCCTCGGCTCACCCCCTGTTTGTCGAGCTGAAGAAGCGCGCTCCAGGTCTTCTCGGCACTGAGGGCATCAAATGGAACTTCACCAAATTCCTGATCAGTAAGGATGGTAAAGAGGTCAAACGCTACGCGCCAAAAGACACTCCAGAATCCCTGCAGGAAGAAATCGAACGGATGCTGTAACTGTGATTTGTGATGATGATTCCGAGCTGGCCCTCAACCGTCAGCTCTGTTTTGCCCTCTACGCCGCATCCAGGGCCATGACCAAAGCTTACCAACCCATGCTGCGAGATCTCGGCATCACCTACCCTCAGTATCTGGTACTGATGGTGCTGTGGGAGTGGGTCGGTGAAAATGGTCATGAAAGTGGGAGCAGTGACGATAGGAGTCTCGGTGCCTTGGGACAGCGCCTGATGCTCGACTCCGGCACCCTCACACCTCTGTTAAAACGCATGGAACAGCGCGGTTTGGTGGAAAGAGCGCGGGCGCCATGGGACGAGCGCATCACCCTAATCAACGCCACCGCTATCGGGCTGGCACTGAAGCCCAGAGCCAAGCAGTGGGTTCAGCAACATATGCAGGGTTCTGCCATCAGTCGTGCCGAAGTGGAACAACTCCATGGCGATATCTGGCACTTCCTGCGCAAGCTGGAAGCAGTAAAACCTCATGGACCTGAGCAAGGGCCGGAAAGATAACAACAGAACCCCCGGCCTGACCCCAAGCCCTCCCCAAGGGGGCAAAACACCTACCTAAACGGCATCAAATTAGGACAAATCAATCACACAATGATAAATATCACGAAATATTAGGACGGGCATTGACCGCAAGATCAAATAACATCCATAATGTGCGAAATCCAGTCCGAAGCCGGTATCACCAAACATGAAGACTGACCACAGCCTATTTAGCCCTCCGCACTGCGCCCTAGCTTTCTCGCTACGACTGCCCCTACGCGGCATATAATTTTTCTCCCTTCACCCCAAACAGAATTCCCGACTTTATTTGGACGGTGCCTAGACAGCGGCGAAGCCCCTTGTTTAGCCTCGAAACAAATAAGGAGAAGAAACGAAAATGAGCACGAAAAAAGATAAGTTAGTCATTTTTGATACGACTCTGCGCGATGGTGAGCAGAGTCCCGGCGCCTCTATGACGAAAGAGGAAAAGGTACGCATTGCCCGTATGCTAGAGCGCATGCGCGTGGACGTGATCGAAGCCGGCTTTGCCATCGCCAGCCCCGGCGATTTCGAGGCTGTACAGGCCGTGGCGGAGGCCGTGACCGAATCCCGTGTCTGCAGCCTGGCCCGCGCCGTGAACGGCGACATCATCCGCGCCGGTGAAGCCCTGAAAAAGGCCAATGCCTCCCGCATTCACACATTTATCGCCACCTCACCAATCCACATGCAGTACAAGCTGCAGATGGATCCTGAAGATGTGCTGCAACAGGCCGTAAAGGCGGTAAAAACTGCGCGGCAGTTTACCGATGATGTGGAATTTTCCCTGGAGGATGGCAGCCGCTCCGAACCAGAATTTATGTACCGTATTATTGAAGCGGTCATCGCCGCCGGTGCCGGCACCATCAATATTCCCGATACCGTCGGCTACGGAGAGCCCGGCGAGTATGGAGCCATGTTCCGCCGGGTCATCGAAAGTGTGCCCAATTCCGACAAGGCCATCTTTTCCACCCACTGTCACAACGACCTGGGCCTCGCCGTGGCCAACTCCCTGTCCGCCGTTATGAACGGTGTGCGCCAGGTTGAGTGCACCATCAACGGCCTGGGCGAGCGCGCCGGCAACGCCTCCCTCGAGGAAATCGTTATGGCGGTTCAGACCCGCCAGGACCTCTACCCGGTAGACACCGGCATCGACACCCACCATATCGTACCCACTTCGCGTATGGTCTCCTCGGTAACCGGTTTTCCGGTGCAACCCAACAAAGCCATCGTTGGCGCCAATGCTTTTGCGCACGAATCCGGCATTCACCAAGATGGGGTGCTCAAGCATCGCGAAACCTATGAAATCATGCGCGCCGAGGATGTGGGTTGGGGGCAAAATCGCCTGGTACTGGGCAAACACTCCGGCCGCGCGGCGGTGCGCGCCCGCTACGAGGAGCTGGGCATCACCTTTTCCGATGGCGAGGAGTTCCGACAGGTCTTCCTACGCTTTAAGGATCTGGCCGATAAAAAACACGAAATTTTTGACGAAGACCTGCACTCTCTCGTGACCCTGTGCGAGACACCATCGGAGCGCTTCCAACTGATAGATCTGGATGTGCGCACCAAAATCGGTAGTGCCCCTCAGGCCTTTGTCCGTTTGTCGATTGACGGTGAACCCCACCAGATCGAAGCTAAAGGCGGCGGCCCGGTGGATGCCACCTTCAAAGCCATAGAGCATATCGTCAACAGTGGCGCCGATTTGAAACTGTATTCTGTCAACGCCGTGACCCAGGGCACCGACTCCCAGGGGTCGGTAACTGTGCGCCTGGAGAAAGACGGCCGCCTGGTCAATGGTGTGGGCGCCGATACCGATATTTTGATTGCCTCGGCACAAGCCTACATGGATGCGTTAAACTTGCTGGCCATTAGTGCGAGTAAGAAACAGGGCGTGTAAGTGAACGAGCTGCAGCGAGCGGAATATCTGTCGGTACTTGGTGTAGCCAGTTATGTGCCGCGCTTTCTATTGCCGCTCGCACCCGAGCCCCGCCAGGCCCAGCTGCCTACGGTAGAGCCCGCCTCCAATGAGACTCCAGCGCAACCTCTCCGGGGCAACCCCCTGCCCCAATCGACGGCGCAGATTATCGAGACCCCGGCCGCGAAAGAGGGGAATCCGGTAGCGGCGGAGATCAGTGCATTAACCCATGCGGCAACTCTACAAACACCGATAAAACCCGCTGTGGCTGCCCCCGTGACGGCACCGCAACAGCGAGTGCAACCCTTTGTACTCAACTGCTGGCGCATCGGCGAAGCTCTGCTGGCGGTAGACAGCCACGAGCCCGGTGCCGCGCTGCCCTTGGACGCCCTGTTCGGCAATATCATACGCGCCCTCAACTGGCACGAACTGCCGCGGCAGCAAGAGCGGTTGCACTGGCCCATGGCGGAAAACCGCTTTGGGCCCGCAGCGGATGCCACCGAGGCACGCGACACTTTCTCCAGCTGGCTGGAAGCCTCCTGCTCCCGCAATCCGGTGAAATCCATCTGGCTGATGGGCCAGGAGGCACGGGAATACTGTGCCCCCCTGACCCTAGATAAAGACATCAACGATTGGGGCGGAGTGCGTGTTCTACCCATGCCGAGCTTGTCCCAACTGTTACAACAACCGGAGCGCAAGCGCGATCTGTGGCAGCTGCTGCGCAAAACCTACCCGGTTGAGACCCGCACACCATGATGCTTTCGCAGACAGACGGGCTGGAGTTGCGCCGCGCCGAGGAGACAGACTGCAAAACCCTGGCCTCCCTGGCACAAAGTGCCCACAGTCATCCATGGAATGAATCCCAATATCTACAAAGCCTGAAAACCGGACACCAGTGCTGGCTGCTTCTAAACAGTGAAGGGGACGTCGTCGCCAGCTGTGTGATCAGTCAGCTGTTTGACGAAGCGGAGCTCCTCGATGTGGCCGTTTCGCCAGAGTGGCGCCGGCGTGGTTTGGCAGAAATGCTGCTCAGCCGCCTAATCAATAGCCTAAAGAAGGATTCTCGGCGTCTGCTGCTCGAAGTGCGGGCTTCAAATCTCGCCGCACAGTCGCTCTACCGCAAACTGGGTTTTTCCGAGAACGGCCTGCGTAAGAATTACTATCCCGCGGATAACGGCAAGCGCGAAAATGCTCTACTCATGAGTCTCACCCTTGCCAGACCCCAACCGTAGATTCGGTTGAAGGACTGCCGGGCGGCCATTGTTTTCGTTGTTCCCGGCATCTATGGCAACTATCGAGGAATGGCGCCACGGACCCGCGCTGCCGCTGCCGCACGACTTTGTGGCAGCTTCAACCAAATACCCCGCTTAACCGGTCTGCCCGAAAAGAGTTATTGAATGTCGCTATCAACAAGTAGTCCGTCTCTCCTCGAAGGCTCAGTTTCCGGCCACTTGCAGAGGCTCGCCCTCCCCATGGTCTGGGGCATTCTCGCGGTGATGTCTTTCAATATCATCGATACCTACTTCGTCTCGCAGCTGGGCAGTGCACCACTGGCGGCGATGAGTTTTACCTTTCCCGTGGTAATGGTAATAAACAGCTTTTCTATAGGCCTAGGAGCGGGTGCCTCCTCAGCGGTGGCTCGCGCCTATGGCGCGAGGGAAGTGAGCAATGTGCGCAGACTGGTCACCGATGCCTCGGTGTTGGCACTACTCATATCGCTTGTCATTACAGTCACCGGCCTGCTGACTATTCGCCCTCTGTTTTCCCTGCTCGGCGCCAGCCCAGAATTGATGCCATTAATCGAAGACTATATGGTCCCCTGGTACCTTGGCACAATCTTCGTCATCGTACCCACCATTGCCCTCTCAGCCCTGCGCGCTATCGGCAACAGCGCTCTGACCGGGCGCATTATGGTGGGCGTGGCCCTATTCAATTTAATTCTCGATCCGATTTTGATCTTCGGCCTATTGGGTTTTCCCCGTCTCGAATTGCAAGGTGCAGCCATCGCCACAGTCATCGTGCGCGCCTTCAGCTTTTTTGCCGCCTTCTACTTTCTGATCCGCCGGGAAAATCTGGTAGCCGCACCCCAGTGGCACCTCGGCACCCTGATCGAATCCTGGCGCAAGGTCCTCGCGGTGGGGCTGCCCGCGGTTTTAACCAATGTCATTATTCCCATGGCTGGCGGCGTAGTGGTCGCCATGGTGGCGGTGCACGGTGACGAAGCCGTGGCTGGCTTAGGTGTCGCCCTGCGGATCGAACCGGTGGCCCTGATTGTTTTCTATGCGCTCTCTGCGGTGGTGGGCCCATTTATGGGGCAGAATGCCGGGGCCGGTAACATAGATCGACTGCGAGAGACCGTCAGTGTGCTGGCCCGCTTCTGCCTGATACTGGGAGCCGGCCTGGCGGTACTGTTGTATTTTATCGGCGAACCGGTGGTGCGCCTGTTCAGCGACTCCCCCGAGGTCATCGCGGTGGCGGTTGCCTATCTGAGCTTGGTGCCCTTCAGCTATGCCGGCTATGGCTTCGTTATGTCCGCCAACGCCGCGTTTAACGGCCTGGGACGACCATTGCCCGCTACCATGATTTCCTTTCTGCGGGTGTTTGGCATCTACCTGCCACTGGCCTGGATCGGCAACCACTTCTGGGGGATGGCTGGACTGTTTGCCGCCACCGCCACGTCCAATTTGCTGCTCGGTGCCCTGTCCTGGTGGTGGCTGCGTCACGAGACCCGCTTGCGCCGCGCAGAAGTCAGCGCGACAGACTCCCTGCCCGCCAGCTAGGTCCGGGCCCGCTACTCTGGACACCCCCATCAAATACGGCACCGCTTGATAAAGATTTCACACTCCGCATTCTGTGGCGCTATGTAAGGAAACATACGCCGCAGTAATCGCCTTGCATATTGCTTCCCACTTTGCACGTTAGTTTCAGCCTTACCCGGGCATCGCTGACGCTCTCAGCAATCGATAAAGCCAAGTAAACCCCCATCAAGGACGATGACTTATGCAAGTCAAAGAAAGCCTGCTCTTTCCGCGGCAGCGGTGGCGCTGTGCCATATTGCCGGTCGTAATCTGGACTCTTTTCACAACAAGTTTGCCAGGCTGTGACCAGGATGATCCCTCCCCGCCCCCGGAAGACGGCTCCGGCGACGACGGAGGAGACAGTGGGCACAGCGGGCCCTGGATTCTTAACACTACCGGCGCCCGCGCTCCCTATATCTACGAAACCAACAGCAATGCGCAGGTTTTGGTGAATGTCCAAAGCGTTGAAGCGGTCACCGTGGAGAACAAGCGTTACATCCGAGTGAGTGCAACCGGTATCCCCGACTACAAAATTGTAATTACCGGCAACCTATATGACTGGCTCATCAACCGCCCCAGGGCGGCCACAGATTTTGTCGGCGGCAACCCCACTGTGCAGGTTGGCGATAGCGTCCTTTTTGGCCAGGATATCGGCTATAGCAGCAATAGCCGCAGCTGCGATACCGGCGCCGGCTATGGATTTTGGCCCCCAGGTCCGGTCTGTCCAGAAAATGTCTCTCATCAGGGCTACTTCCCGCAGGAACCGGAAATCTCCAATGAACGCTGCGAGAGTGTTCTCGGGGCGCAGGGTTACTGGGTCAATGGCACGTCCATTTACCAATGGAGTGATGGCCAGATTTTAGATGGTACCTGGCATACCCTGGCACCGGTGGCTGAGGTGTACGATGTGGATATTTGCGGAGGCCATGCAGCCCGCGGCGACTATCACCATCATTTTTACAGCGACTGTCTCGCCGACCTGGTTGGAGATAACGGCGACAGTCACTCCCCTATTTACGGCTTTACCGCCGATGGTTATGCCATCCATGGCCCCTGGGTGGCAAATGGCGAGCTGGCCAAGAGCAGCTGGGCCATCCGCGACTACGATGATCCCGACTCCCCAAGTGGCTGTGGCATTGCGGGGGAACGCCGCTGTCTGTTAATCGATGAGTACGATATAAACCAGGGTATCGCAGCACTGGCCAGCAACGGCCCCAGCACCAGCGATACCTTCACCTCCTTATCGGGGAATATTTTTATTACCGAGTCCGGATTCTTCTATGAGGACTATTACTGGGATCAGGACCTTACCGCTCTCGGCGGCGCCAACCTGGACCAATTCAATGGCCACAGTGACAGCGAGCGCGGCTACCACTATCACCTGACCGTTACCTTGAATGAGGCTGGGCAGCTTATCCCAGCCTTTCCCTACACGTTTGGACCACGCTTTTACGGCAAACTGGATGACCAGACTATTGTCAGTGTGTGTTCCGATGAGGTCGGCGGCGGTGCGCCTCCGGGGCCGCCTCCCGGCTGAAGCGGGCTCGCCGCAAAACACTCTGATCTAAAAGCCGTGCCGTGGGCCACCCCGCACAAGGCGGTCAGGAGCAGCGACAGCAGTGTCTCTGCGGCTGTCGAGCCGAGGGGATATCCATCCCCCTCCCAAACTTTGCAAAATTTAACACTGGCTAGCCGCAGTGGTTTTCCAGCCACAATTATTTTTTGCCCGGCAAAAGTAGGGAGAGGAACAATAAACGGTTTGCCCTTATACAGAGGGGCGAAATGGTTTTTCCGTCGCGGTCGCTTTTAAGCAAAAGCCCCTTTAAGAACCACTTAATGGGATTTTGCCACTGTAACACCCCACCACCACAGCCACTGAACTGTCCATATTTTGTCCTCTTTTCTGCAGTATTTTCGGAGGGCTTATCCTTTGATGTCAGTGACCGGTGTTCTCCATGAAAATAATAGAAATACTCAACCGCGACAAACGCTCACTTTTATCCTGCGCTCTCGCCCTCACACTGCTTACCGCTGCCCTACAGGGCTGTGGCGGCGGAGGCGATTCCTCCTCCAACACAGAAACCAGCAACGAGAACACCGATACCGATACCGATACGGGCAGTGATAGCGGAGACGACAACAGCAATACCGATGACGCCACTGATGACGACAGCAGTACAGAAGACACCGGGGTTTGGATCGTCAATACCACTGACGAGCGCGCCCCCTACATTTATGAGAACAACAGCAACGAGCAGGTATTGGTCAATGTGCAACGCGTAGAGTCTGTCACCGCCAATGGCAAGGAGTACACCCGTGTATCCGCAACAGGCATACCCGACTATGAAATCCTGGTCACCGCAAATATCCTCAACGCCCTGCTCACCCGCCCTAAGGTCAGCAGCGACTTTGTCAGCGGCAGCCCCAACGTTCAAGTGGGAGACTTCATCCGCTTTGGTCAAGATATTGGCTATCGCAGCAACGCCTCCTGCGACACCGAGGCGGGCTACGGCTTCTGGCCACCTGGGCCGGTCTGCCCGGAAAATGTCTCCCACCAGGGCGATATCCCCAAATCCCCGGAAGCGGCCAGCGAAGACTGTGAAACCGGTCTTGGCGTTCAGGGCTACTGGGTCAATGGCACTTCCATTTATCAGTGGAGCGATGGACAGTCCGTCAACAATACCTGGCATACACTCGCCCCCTTAGCGGAAGTCTACGATGTGGACGTCTGCGGGGGGCACGCCGCCAATGGCGACTACCACCACCATTTTTACAGTGACTGCCTGGCAAACCTGGTGGCCGACGTGGGCGATGGCCACTCGCCAATCTACGGCTACACCGCCGATGGTTACGCCATCTACGGTCCCTGGGAGGACGACGGCCAATTGGCTTTGAGCAGCTGGGCGGTGCGTGCGTACGACGACCCCAACTCCGAAACCGGCTGCGGTGTTGCCGGTGAGCGCTCTTGCCTGCTGGTAGACGAGTACGACACCAGCAAAGGCTCTCAGGCCACGAATAATATCGGCCCCTCCACCAGCGGGAGTTACACCTCACTCTCCGGTAACGAATTCGACACCACTTCCGGCTTCTTTTACGAGGATTATTTTTGGGATGCGAGCCTGACGGCCCAGGGCGGCGCCTACTTGGATCAGTATAACGGCCACACCGATAGTGAACGCGGCTACCACTACCACTTGACTGTCACTCTCAGCGAGGACGCCCAGTTAGTGCCCGCATTTCCTTTTACTTTTGGACCCCGCTTTTACGGAAAACTAGACGAGCAAACCATCGTCAACCGGTGTTCCACCACCGTTGGCCGCTAACCGACACACAACCCAGGAGTGGGCAGTTTATGAAAATGCACAGGTATTTTGCTGCCGGCACGCTGGCCTGGCTGGTAGCGACCGGCACCCCCACATGGGCAGCCCAACCCAACCCCCACGCGGGACACAACGGCGATCCGCACCCGGTGGTAGAAATACCCGTACATGTCGCCGCACCACGTATTGAACTGGAGATCAGCCGAGACACGATGTCCGGTTTTAATTTACATATCGCCTACGACCGATTCGAACTGGAGTCGCCCCGCTATGCCAATGAAGCACCACAGCGCTTTCTCGAGGGACACGCGCACCTTTATATTAATGGTGTAAAAATACAGCGCCTATATGCTGCGGATTTGCATCTGCCAGAAAAATGGCTAAAGCCGGGATTCAACCAGATCACAGTAACTCTCAATGCGCACGACCACAGCACATGGAGTCGCGGCGGTAAACGGGTCCTGGCCACATTGTTTATCCAGCGCGATCGAAATAACTTAGTCCTGCACCGCTTTTCCACATCCCCCATTTCCACAAGAGAGGGCGCAGAAGTGGCGCAAAATCATCGGTGAGCTGATTACGACAACCTTCAGCGCTTCCCCCATAAACCAAGGTCAAGATATTGAGTGTATTTAAATTAAAGAATTGCCCGCCGATTTACAGAGAGTGTACGCTTGGGTAGTCATCGACATAGGCAATACCCCACACAGCGGGACAGGAAAGTCCGCCTTATTGACGGTCCGTAGGAAGAACCGGATACAAGATGTCGCTAAACATTCGCTACAAACTCAGCCTGGCATTTTTACTGACGACGGCAATTACTGTCGGCGGCATGTTTGTTTTTTTTCAGTGGAGCTTCAGCCACGGTTTCCACGCTTATATGCGTGCCCAGGAGCTGCGTGATGTGGAGGGCCTAGTGCAGGCGCTACAGCAGTTTTATCTTCGCAAGGGCAGCTGGAAATCCCTGGAAAAAAACGGTTCAGAATGGCTGGATCTGCATCGGCAAACCATTTTTCGTCAATTGGGTCACCTTCCTCCACCGCCCCCACCCAGTGGCATGCCGCCCCGGGGCATGGCCGGCCCCGGCCCTCGCCCACCCATGGGTAACTCGCTTGGGCCTCGCCTGAGCCTGTTCAACAGTGAGAAACAGCTGGTCATCGGGCGCCCCGCTCCGGCAGATGAATTGCTCTATCAGCCAATTCAGGTGGAGGACAAAACCGTTGGGTATCTCACAATCAATCCACCGCCCGCCCTATCCAAAAAGTATGAGCAGGGATTTATTCAGGAGCAGTCCCGTACCTTTGCATTGATTTCTATTGCTACTTTTATTATTACCCTGGCCATCGCTCTGCCCCTGGCCTGGCAACTTGTGCGCCCCATACGCCGCCTCGCCGAGGCCACCCATCGCCTGACCTCGGGGGATTATAAAACCCGTATCGATATTGAAAGGCGCGATGAACTGGGCCAATTAAGCGCAGACTTCAACCGCTTGGCGACAACACTTGAAGCCAATGAACACGCTCGCAATCGCTGGATGGCCGATATTTCCCATGAGCTACGCACACCACTGGCAGTCCTTAAGGGGCAAATTGAGGCGCTGCAGGACGGTGTGCGCACAGCCTCGCCGAAAAATCTTGATATTTTGCACAACAAAATTCGCCAGCTCAGCCGCTTGATCAACGACCTCTACGAGCTGTCGCTGTCCGATGCCGGCGCCTTGAACTATTGCAAGACCGACCTGCCCCTGGGCCCACTGCTCAGCAGTATGGTGGAGGATTTTCGCAGCGCCTTCGCTCAGAAGAATATCGAACTGCAACTGCACAACAAACTATCCGATAGCAAACTGATCTATGCCGATGAGGCGCGCCTGCAACAGCTGTTTGGCAACCTCCTCACCAACAGCCTGCGCTACACAGACAGCGGCGGCCAACTGAACGTCAGCACACGCGCAGAAGCTCAAACCGCTATTATCACTTTTGCCGACTCGTCCCCAGGGGTTACCAGTGCCGATATCCCCCATCTTTTCGACCGCCTATATCGCACCGATTATTCGCGCAGTCGGGGAACCGGTGGTGCCGGTTTAGGATTGTCGATTTGTCAAAATATTGTCAAAGCCCACGAGGGCAGTATTTCCGCCAGCTCATCCCGCCTGGGCGGCCTGGAAATTAGTATTTTTCTCCCCCTCACCGAGAGAATTAAATGGTAGGAATCATGGCCGCTAGGATTTTAATTGTCGAAGATGAAACTGAACTGGCGAACCTACTGCTGGATTACCTGCAGGCCGCCGATTACCGTGCCGATATACTCTCGAACGGCAATGAAGTCACTGCTCATATCGAGTCGCAGCCCCCGGACCTGATTCTGTTGGATCTTATGCTACCGGGTAAAAATGGCCTGGAGATCTGCAAGGAAATTCGTCGCTATAGTAATGTACCGATTATTATGATGACCGCCAGAATAGAGGAAGCAGACCGCTTGCGCGGTTTGGAAGTGGGCGCGGACGACTATGTGTGTAAACCCTATAGCCCCCGCGAGATCATAGCCCGTGTGAAGGCCGTACTGCGCCGCACTCACAGCACAGGACAGCGGAAGTCCGGGGATATCCAGCTACGACGTAACACCGGCCAATTATTAGTCGGCGGTCTCGATGTGGGTTTAACCGCTCTGGAATTTCACCTGTTCGAGTTACTCTACAGTGAACCCGGGCGGATTTTTTCTCGCGAGCAGATTATGGATCGCATTTATTCAGACTACCGGGTAATCAGCGACCGCACTATCGACAGCCACATCAAGAAAGTGCGCAAAAAAATTGCGGCCCTGCTACCGGAAAAGGAATTAATTCATTCCGTATATGGAGCCGGGTATAAATTTGAGGTGCAGTAATCACCAACGTCCATATTTTTTATGAAATAAAACACTGGGGGCAAGCCCCCAGCTCATCGTATTAAACGGCCTCAGTGGCCTGCTGCAGCCAGAGTGCAGTCTTCTCACTAACCAATGGCGTGATGACTTCCCGTACACGCTGGTGATAGCGATTCAACCAGTCCCGTTCCGATATGGTGAGAAGCTCCACATCAATTAAGTGGCGCTCAATCGGCGCTAGTGTTAACTCTTCAAACTGTAGAAATCCGGGATAATCCGCACTGTCTTTGACAAATACCAGGTTCTCAATACGAATACCGTATTGGCCGGTGAGATAAAAACCCGGCTCGTTGGAAAGGATCATACCCGGCTGCAGTGGCGTATTGGTGATAGCTTTGCCGATACGCTGTGGCCCCTCATGTACACTCAGGAAACTGCCGACACCGTGTCCGGTGCCGTGGGCGTAATCCAGGCCCACGTCCCAGAGTGATCTGCGCGCGATGGCATCGATTTGCTCACCACAAGTTCCGCTGGGAAAACGCAGAGTAGCGATGGCAATATGCCCCTTGAGCACTCGGGTAAAATGCTCCCGCGCCAGCGCGGGGAACTCCCCCAGGGCCACAGTTCGAGTCACATCCGTGGTGCCATCGGGATATTGGGCTCCGGAATCACACAGATAAATACTCTCCGCCTGCATCGGTAAACTCGACTCCGGGCTTGCCCGGTAGTGCACTATGGCCCCATTGGGACCATAACCCGAGATAGTTTCAAAACTGTTGCCGCGAAACCCCTCACGCTCCTCGCGCTTGCGATACAGCAGTTTTACCGCTGCCAGTTCATCCAACCCGTTTTCCACCGCAGTGGGTAACTCGGCCAGAAATTCACACAATGCGGCACCATCGCGTTCATGAGCCGCCCTGGAGCCCGCTAACTCCACCGCATTCTTACACGCCTTAGCTTGAATCACAGGATCCCGCTCCAGTAGCAACTGCAAATCCTGGCCGCGCAACTGCTGTAAGGTCCAGCAATTACTGATCGAGGGGTCCACCCAGATCTTATTCACATGGCGGCGGTGCAAGTCCTCAAATAGCTGGCCCTTTTCCGTCACCACCGTCACTTCCCGCTCCAGGTGCTCAAGGAGCCCCTCACCAACTGCTCGCTCAGCCAGATACAGAGTGGCACTGCCATCCCGAAAGAGCACCCCGCTGGAAAGCGCTACAGGCAGATGGGGAATATCATCCCCTCGAATATTGAACAGCCATGCGCAGTTCTCCGGATTCGGCAGCCACAGCGCATCCGCTCGCTTCTCGGCCAGGAGTGTGGCAATACGCTGGCGTTTATCGCTGGAGTGCTCCCCGGTGAACACGTAGGGGTGTGGACGGGCTTTACCACAGGGGGGAGCTGGTCTATCCCGCCAAATTGCATCGATTGGGTTTTTCTCCAGGGGCTTCAGAGTGATATCCCGCTCGGAGAGGCGTTTCACTAAGAGCGCCAGCCCCGGTTCCGTGTGCAAACGCGGATCATAGCCCAAAGACTGTCCACTGCTCAGTTGTTCACATACCCAGCTGGCAATGACCTGGTTATCCAGGTTTTCTAGCGCTATGGGTAAGTCTCCCAATTGCTGTTGCCCCTGCAGGGTATAGCGCCCATCCACAAACAGGGCGGCTTTATCCAGACCGATCACCGCCATCCCCGCAGATCCGGTAAAGCCGGTTATCCAGGCTAGACGTTCATCCGCCGGGGGAACGTATTCGTTTTGATATTCATCGGCACGAGGAACCAGGAAAGCCTCGACGCCCTGCCGCTGCAATTCCTCTCGCAATGCCTGTAAACGTTCCTGACTCATTCTTCCCCCATATTGACTAGAACTGCCATGACACCACCGTGGGCCTGGCGAATACAGGCCACCCTCTATAGTGGCCTTGAATCGACTGAAAAGTCGAATTGATTCCAAAAGGTGCTCAGGATTATCAGCTGTCCTACCAGCTCCGCCCATTAACGCCACCGAAAAAACTTGTAGGCCACCTTCAGAGCCCAATTTCGCAGTATACCTCACCCGCAAGACAGTGCCTGTGCCTGTCAGGCGGACTCGTTTTTCTTCCGGTTATCCAGTGATAACAAACTCAAAAATGAAATTGAATTTTTCCCTGGTGGGTTTTTCCAATCACCTTATCTTCACAATTATTTTCCACCCCTATAAATCACCAGTAGTTACAAGTTGACAACCTGCGACATATAATCAATAAAACGTATAAAGTCCTATTTTTAAGCCTCTTACTCTCGACGGCTTACGCCCCCCAAAACCAACCGCTGTCGAAAAAAAGTGTACACAAGCAAGTACACAAATCGCCTTTTGTTAACCTTTAAAAATTTTTACACAGGGAGGCTGTCATGGCATTATTTAGTACTTAGATGAAGGCCAATACGGTGAAAACCATTCGAGAATGGCTGACGGCAATGGCCTTAGCGTACGAGTCACACACCAAGGCAAAGTCATTTTCAACTTCGATACCGCTGCGACCGCAAACCAGCCCGCGTTCACCTCGGCTCCTAGCGCTTAATGACACTCAAGAATGCCAGAAACGAAGGGCAACGCCTGAAGGAAAAATGTGAACAAGGCTACGACACTAGGCTGGGTAAGCAATTTGAAAAGCAAGTAATCGTCAATGCTGATTCTTTAGAGAAGCTGCTCTTGCAGTAGTATCATTCCTATTGCAAGGAAAAAAAATGGGCCACTATAAAATCCTGCGCTCTTTCCAGTTGTAAATATTCCCAGCGCTTAGCCACCGATCTGCAGAAGAAACCACCCTGCACGAGTGGCTTGTCCTATTGGAAAAAAGGACAAAGGCCACCCTCGATATTGCCAACCACACCCTGACCAATACCAAGCAAATGCTGAAGAGGGGCGTGCGGCGCAGGCTGATCACTAGCAACCCCATTGCCAATATCAGCGCAACGGAAGATCTGCGCATTAAGACGGGCACCTGCTCCTGAGCCCAGATGAAATTAGCATGATGTGGCAGGCCGTAGAGCACTCCCGCATGGCGCCGAAAATAAGATCTTCCTCAAACTGTGCTTGGTCTATTACTGCCGCAATGGCGTGTACGTTATTGACGGTTAGGGTCAGTAAAGAAGTGACACAATACTCTGAACACTACCGTACACCAACTAATCAGTAGAGCTAATCCTGGAATGTTGGAGAAGATTCACCCAGCAACAGCACATGGACATGGCCAAATACCTACACAACCTTCAACTAGCATCCAATTAGCCTCGACCAAACTGACCAGATAGCATCCCTCGGTCACCAGACAAGAGCAAAAACAAAGCCCGATTTGATATAATGCGCCTTTCGCGATTCGGCCTTGGAGTATATTGATATATGTGTACACAGGGACGTACACAGATAAGGTTAAATCTAAGTGAACCACGATTTTTCTCAACGATTTCAAAGACGTAGAACTTTCGCAATCATTTCCCACCCGGACGCCGGTAAAACTACCGTGACCGAAAAGTTACTGCTATTCGGAAATGCCATTCAGCTGGCGGGCTCGGTCAAAGGGAAAAAGGGCCCCCACGCGCGTTCCGACTGGATGACTATGGAGCAGGAAAGGGGTATCTCTGTCACCTCCTCAGTTATGCAGTTCCCCTATAAGGAACGCACGGTAAACCTGCTGGATACACCCGGGCACGAGGACTTCTCTGAGGATACCTATCGGGTACTCACCGCAGTAGACTCCGCCCTGATGGTCATCGACGGTGCCAAGGGTGTCGAGGACCGCACAATCAAGCTGATGAACGTGTGCCGCCTGCGCACTACCCCGATCCTGTCTTTTATCAACAAACTGGATCGGGACATCCGCGACCCCATCGAGGTAATGGATGAAATTGAGGAGGTCCTGAATATTCAGGCCGCCCCAATTAACTGGCCTCTGGGTTCCGGCAAATTCTTCAAAGGGGTCTACAACTTCTATACCGATACCATCCATGTGTTTACCCAGGGCCAGGGCCACACAATTCCCGACGACATTCAAATCAAGGGGCTGAACTCCGCTGAAGCGGATGCATTACTTGGTGAATACGCCGAAGATATTCGCGAAGAAATCGAACTGGTGCGCGGTGCCACCCATGAATTTGACCTGGAAGCCTACTTGGCCGGTGAACTCACTCCTGTATTTTTCGGTACCGCACTGGGTAATTTCGGTGTGCGCGAAATGCTCGATGGCTTTGTCGAATGGGCACCGGGTCCTCAGTCCCGCGCTACTCAGGATCGTGAGGTAGCAGCAAATGAGGAAAAATTTTCTGGCTTCGTATTTAAGATCCAGGCCAACATGGATCCCAAACACCGCGACCGTATCGCCTTTATGCGAGTTTGCTCAGGCACCTATACGCGCGGTATGAAAATGAAGCATGTGCGCCTCGGTAAGGATATTAAGATCGCCGATGCCGTGACCTTTATGGCCGGCGATCGCACGCACGTAGAAGAAGCCATCGCTGGTGACATTATCGGCCTGCACAATCACGGCACTATCCAGATCGGCGATACCTTTACCGAAGGGGAATCCCTGAAATTTACTGGCATCCCCAATTTTGCCCCGGAATTATTTCGCCGTATTCGTTTGAAGGATCCTCTGAAATTAAAGCAATTGCAAAAAGGTTTGCAACAGCTCTCCGAGGAGGGTTCGACCCAGGTTTTTTTCCCCCTGGACAGCAACGACATTATTGTTGGCGCCGTTGGCGTACTCCAGTTTGAGGTTGTCGCCTATCGCCTCAAAGATGAATATAAAGTAGAAGCCATCTACGAGAATGTGAATGTAAGTACTGCCCGCTGGGTAGATAGTGACAACGCGAAAGAGTTGGATAACTTCAAACGCAAGGCCAGTACCAATCTCGCCATGGATGGCAGTGGGCACCTCACTTACCTGGCGCCAACCAGAGTGAACTTGCAACTGGCTGAGGAGCGTTACCCCGATATCCGCTTCTACGCCACCCGCGAGCACTAATTTACAGGCACTATCCGGTGAGGAAGTATTTCCTCCCGGAGACATAAGCAGTAGATTGAGAGATCGATAATGAGTCAGCAGAAAGAATTACCAACAGAAGTACCTCGTCTCGGTAACAGTATCACCTCAGCGATTGGCATGTTGGCGATTCGATTGATGGGGTGGAAGTTGGAAGGCACCTTCCCACCGGAAAAAAAGGTAATGGTGGCTCTGGCTCCACACACCTCTAACTGGGACTTTGTGGTAGCGATGCCATTTATCATGGCTTACCGGGTAAAAATTTCTTGGCTGATGAAAAAAGAAGCTTTTTTCTTTCCATTTAAAGGGTTCTTTAAGTGGCTCGGTGGGGTCCCTACAAACCGCGGGTCTGCCGGGATCATCGCTAAGCAGGTTGCTGCGCAGTACCGAAATAATGAAAAAATGTGGGTGGGCATCACCCCGGAAGGCACCCGAAAAAAAGTCACCAAGTGGAAGAGTGGCTTCTTGCGTATCGCCTATGCAGCAGAGGTGCCTATTTTACTGATAGCCTGGGATTTTTCCCGCAAACGCTTCTGCCTGGATTCCCTTTACCACCCCACTGGAGACCTGGACAAAGATATGAGAGAAATCCAGCATCGCTTCAGCAAGTATCAAGGTTTCCACCACAAGATGCAGACCAGCACCTTGGAGGGCACTGAATCCTCCCGTGATAGAAGTTAGTAGCGATATATCCAATACCACATACCTGATTCTGACCGCAGTTGCCTTTATTGCGGGGTTTATCAGTGCCATCGCTGGCGGTGGTGGAATTATTACACTTCCCGCCCTGCTCTGGGCGGGCATCCCTCCACTCGACGCCCTCGGCACCAATAAATTCCAGGCCGTTTCCGGTACTTTTTCCTCTAGTCTCAATTACCTTAAAAAAGGGCACCTCCAACTAAGACCACTGCTGCCGGGCCTGTTAGCCGCGGTCATAGGATCGGCTTTGGGTACCTGGACGGTGACGGTGTTGGGCGTAGAGATGTTGGCCAAACTGTTGCCCATCCTGATTATCGGCATCGCCGTTTATTTTATCTTTTCGCCACGTATTTCTGATACCGATTCAAAGCCAAGAATGAGACAGGGAGCCTTTAACCTACTGATTGGTGGAGGTCTGGGTTTTTATGGGGGCTTCTTTGGACCAGGTATGGGCTCCCTCTACGCGTTGGCGTTCACTGCCCTACTCGGCTACAACATGCGTAAAGCCACGGCCGCTACCAAGCCTTTGGTGTTGGCAACAAACACCACTTCACTGATGATATTTATCGCCGCTGGCCACCTATCCCTGGCAATCGCTCTCGGTATGGCACTGGCCCAGTTTGTAGGTGCACGACTTGGTTCGAATCTGGTAATTAGCCACGGGGTTAGGCTAATTAAACCCGTCATTATTTTCTCCACCCTGGCGGTGGCCATAAAACTGCTCATGGAGTCGTAGAAAAGTGACTATATTTCTCACCCTGCTGTTATCCTTCTGCGCTTTTGCCATAGTGATTTGGACTCTGATGCATCTGCGTACACCGCGATTTCGCATGGACAGAAACAGTTTTATCCGAGGGTTGGAAGATGTTCTCTCCGGCCAGGCCTCTGAAAGCGAATGGCGGGCACTCTTGGCCTGCCCTATGCGCCACGATCCCGAACTGGAGAAAATGCGCCTGGAGTGCCTTAAAATCGAAGAACACGAATACACTGGTGGCGCCCCCTATTTATTTACTCAACGTGGCCTGGAAAAACTGCGCCGAATTCGTAGCCGCCTACTGCTCGGTACACCAGACAAACCACGTAAATCTTGAATCAACGAGTGTTAGTCAAGGATAAACACATGTTCAAACCTCTGCTGTCCCTTACCGGGGGCTTAATTGCAACCGTTGCCGTCGGCATCGCCCAGGCAAAGCCTCTATCACAGGAAGATCTGTCCGTGGCCGAAGTACTGCGCGACCGCGCCCTGGCATCCTCGAATGCCTATAGCATCGTAGAATCACTCACCGTGGAAGTTGGGCCGCGTCGCGCCGGCACCGAGGGCGACCAACGCGCTGTAGCCTGGGCTCAGGAGAAAATGAAAGCGCTTGGGTTTGACCGGGTCTACACGGAGCAAATCAATGTGCCTCGCTGGACTCGGGGACATGCCCACGCCCAAGTAACTTCCCCTTTCCCTCAACCACTAGTCGTTTCCTCTCTCGGCTATAGTGTTGCCACCCCCGCGGGCGGCCTGACTGCGGAAATTATCGAATTCCCCGATGTGGAAGCCCTTCAGCAAGCATCCGAAAAACAAGTTGAAGGTAAAATTGCCTTCATCAATAAACGTATGGAAAAAGCCCGCACAGGCGAGGGTTACGGCCCCGCCGTGCAAGGGCGCAGTAAAGGCATGCGTGCGGCTGCGGAGAAGGGCGCGGTTGCACTACTTCTTCGCTCCGTGGGCACCGACTCCGACCGCTTTGCCCACACGGGTATGATGTCCATTAATGCTATCGAAAATCCGGTTCCAGCTCTGGCTCTGTCTGCTCCGGATGCTAACCTGCTGGAGGCAATGCTCAAGCGCGGTAAACCCGTGCAGGTGAAACTGGATATCGACAACCAGCGACACACCGACGGCCCCTCCTTTAACGTAATTGGGGAGATTACCGGTCGCGAAAAACCGGAAGAGGTAATGATTATTGGTGCCCACCTGGACTCCTGGGATGAGGGAACTGGTGCGCTGGATGATGGAGCCGGCGTAGCCATCGTCATGGAAACTGCACGCCTTATTGCCGAGCTGCCCGAGCGCCCTCGTCGCACCCTCCGTGTAGTTCTGTTCGGTGCCGAGGAAATTGGCCTTGTTGGTGCCAAACAGTACGTAGACGCTCATCTACACGAATTGGATAACATTGTCGCCGTGTCTGAGTCCGACTTTGGCGCCGGCAAAGTGTGGCGCTTTGACACACGCCTTCCAGAGAGTAAGTTCGATATTGCCGATCAGATGATGCAGCTACTTGCACCTCTAGGTATCGAACGCGGAAACAATACATCTTACGGTGGCCCGGACAGCAGTGTCTTTGTTGCCCGCGGCGTCCCGGCCTTTGGTCTCTATCAGGACGGCACCGACTACTTTGACTATCACCATACTCCCAACGATACCCTCGATAAGGTCGACCCAGAGAACCTGCGCCAAAATGTCGCTGCCTGGGTCGTAATGTCTTTCCTCACCACAGAGATGGAAGGAAACCTGGGACGAGTACCCACCTCCGTTAAATAAAGAATTAGCTGCCGCTATTACTCAGAGCCCCACCAGCGTGGGGCTCTTTATTTCCCCCTCCTTTTCCCCTACCGAATAAAAGCCTGTTCACTTCCCTTTTCTCACATCTTTCTCTTTCTCTTTCTCTTTCTCTTTCTCTTTCTCTTTCTCAGGAGACTCTGGATACTGGCGAACTAATCAGCGTTATTAATCCACAGATTCCAGCCTTACAACCCTGTTAATAACTGCTCTCCGTCTAATTACATCTCTGTTACTGGAAGGTTACCAACAGAAACCATGGATAGAGCTGTGCATAACTCCGGGATATCCCCTCTCAGCCTTGTCTTTCCGTGGCTCCGTAAAAGGCGGGTAAAAAAGCAGCGCCTCTTGCGCAGATTTCCACAGGGGCGCGTTATTAACAGAAAGCCTGGATAGACTTGTGCATAACTCGAATAAATCCGCTACAGGCCCCGCGGTTACAGGTGTTCTCGGTAATGCTTAAAAATCCATCGATTAATCACTGGGGTAATTTCTACTTTTTACGGGCGTGCTATCGGTACTTTTCCGGTTTTGTGTCGAGGTTTTTTTGGGGAATATTTTTAGAGGTGGAGTGTAAAAAAGCTCTGAGGGGGGATGCGCTGGAGACTATTTTTGTCGGGTTAAACCGCGCGGACTGAACATCGTGGGCAAAATTATTTGCGTGCTTTAGGGGTTTTTATTTATTTGTAAATTTATTTATTTTATGGATAGTTTTTCTTAAAAAATATCTATAAAAATCTAAATTAGACGTTCTATTTTCATGGCGTCGTTTGTTTTATTTTTTTATTCGTTTTTATTTTCTGCACTTTGCGCTTTTTAGTCTCTGCCTCTGTCTTTCTCTTTTGTTTTTCTTCTTGGCTTTTTTTGTTGCATATTTTTTTCAGACATAAAAAAAGGGCCACCCTATTGGGTGGCCCTTTCGGAATATAAGCCTGACGATGACCTACTCTCACATGGGGAAACCCCACACTACCATCG
>NZ_CANMKV010000003.1 GCF_947498635.1 uncultured Microbulbifer sp.
GTGGAAGCTTACTAGCCTACAGCCAGCTGACCTCTCTCGCTATTGCCAAGTGTGTCGGTTGTTATGGGAATCTAGGCTCTTTAAGAAGCAGTAAATTATTAAAGTAAGTTCTGCATATAAAAATCAATACACTGAAAGTTTGATATATTTTACCCATCCCTAAATAATTACATAAAATCGAACACATTTTATGTATTCGTGCGTCGGCATATTCGCAGGTAAGAACTATCTTAACTGTGACTTCTGATCTTAGCTTTAATGCGAAAAAAAACGCCACTACTGCCATCAAAGTAGCTGCCCAAAATTCCGCAAAAAGCTTTCCAAAACAAAGAAATGTCCCTTTCTCATTAGGACAGTCTCGCAAGTAATAAAAGTTAGGGGTGGTTATATCGCGCATAAATTCCAGTAGGATTTAGTAACGCTGCTCCAGATCGATACAGAATCCGAGTTTCAGGGCACGGTCGAACTGGATGGGGACCACCGAGCTGAATTGGCTGGAGGTGCCTATGTTTTAAGCAGCGATTACGGTATCTCGTTATCCCAAACATCTGAGTACCCATTATTACCACAATGGATGTGCAAGGTTGTGTATATTCTTTCCAGAATATACTCTAGATCTTTATCTTCAATTGTTTCGTCAACTATTTTCCAGTAGAACTTTGCCAAAGCCGCTGCTTCTAATTCGCTACTGACACCAGACTCAATGATATTTAGAATATTTGTGTCTCCAAACTCATTTGCATAATGAACTAAAAGTTCTTTCTCTTTTATGTTTCTAAATTCAATCATAACGTATCCTGTGCATCTCGAATTACAGACATTCTATCTGCGACCCACTCTAATTTTGAACGGAGTTCTGAAACAGTCATTTTTTTTGTGGCGGCAAGAAGGTAGTGGTGCTTCTTTTTATCTGTTGGGTCTACGATGAACTCTAAACCTTCGGGAATATCAGCCTTTTCCAATACCCAATACCCAATATACATGAATTCTTTGTCCCGGATTTCTTTTAGACTTCATCCGGTGGATACCCTTTAAGTGCTGCCAGTGGCCAGAAAATGAGAGCCCGTGCTCTGCTGAAGGGATAATCCAGTTGCCACACCCAGAGAAAACGTAATCGTCTCTTTGGATACCATTTACGACTTCCCGATTAGTGCTGTTTGGGTTGATATGCAGTGTTGGGTGCTCACCCTCGACAATTGGCCTTGCAAACCATTTGCTTAGCCTTTTGATCGAGTCCCTTAAGTCTTCCGTTGTTTTAAACTGCTCCACTCTATTTCCTTATATGACTCTAACAACTTCAAATATTTATATCTGATTAAAGTGCCCAGAGCTGACCATATGCCTGGCTCCATTTGCCCCAAGGCAAGACAAAGTTCATCCTTTCGGAAGGTTATAGGTTTTCAACCAAATGGCAACCAGAGATACTGAGCTGTTACTGATCTATCAAACCTCGCTTCTCAAAATGAGCCCTCAAGTGGCAGATGAAAACAACGCCGCCACCGCCAACAAAGTAGCCACCCAAATCCCACAAAGAATCTTCCAAAATAAAGAGGCATCCCCTTTCTCAGTAGGATCTTCCCTTAGGTAATCCGGGTTGGGATTGGCGAGGTCGCGCATAAACTCTGTAAGCGTGGAATAGCGCTGTTCCAGGTCGATACTGCATCCGCGCTCCAGGGCGCGGTCGAACCAGATGGGGACTACTGGATTAAACTGACTGGCGCTGCGGTAGCGCAGGCGTTCGAAGTCGGCGTGGGAGCGGCAGCTTTCTATTTCCTCGCCGTAGGGCAGTTCGCCGGTAAACATTTCGTAGGCAATAGTGGCGAGGGCATAGATATCGCCGCGAATACCGCTGTTATGCCCGAGGATATAGTGGGGGTCGGAGTAGCTGGCGGTGCCCAGCGCTTCCGGGTGCTCCAGAGGGCGGAAAATCTCGGCACTGCCGGCGACATAGACTGAGCCGAAGTCGATAATTTTCACCCGCCCGTCGCCGTCAATCATGATATTGGCCGGGCGCAAATCCTGGTGAATGGTTTCCTGATCGTGGAAGGCCTGTAGGCCGGTGGCGATCTCCTTGATGATACGAAACGCCTCCGCCGGTTTGGGGAAGGGATTAACGGTGATCCACTGCTCCAGGGTGCTGCCCTGTACATACTCCATCAGGTAATAGAGCGCGGTGCGCGGGCGAGTCTGGCGGTGCAGGCGCACTACCTGGGGGCTGCGAATACGCAGGCCTATCCACTCTTCCTGAATAAAGCGGTCGATATAGTGGATATCGTCCTCGTAATTGACCGAGGGGGTTTTCATCACCAGGATTTCCCCGGTGGCACTGTCGCGCACCAGGTACAGCTGGCTGCGCTGGGAGGAGAACAGCTCCCGCTCCACCTGATAGCCATCCAATACCATGCCCGGTTCCAATTCCGGCGGGAAGGGCAGGCGGGTAAGCTGGCGGCTGTAGTCGTCCAGGGTGGTTTGTGGCAGTGCCTGTACCTTTACCACTAATGCGGAGAGGTTATCGTCACTGCCGTTTTCCTCGGCGAGGCGCACCAGGGTTTCCGCTGTTTCCTGTTCGCTAGTTTGTGTATCGGCCAGCAATTCGCGCAGCAAATCCTGTTGGATAAAGTCGTGCACGCCGTCGCTGGTAATCAGCAATACATCGTTATCGGCCAGGCTGAGCTGGCCGTAATCCACTTGCAGGCCGGTATCCATGCCCAGTGCGCGGGACAGCATCTGCTGGTGGTGTGCCAGGGTAATACTGTGATCACGGGTCAGGCATTTAAGGGTATCGCCGCGCAGGTGGTAGATGCGGCTATCGCCGATATGAAAGTAGTGGGCGGTGCGGGATTTAAAGACCAGGGCAGAGAAGGTGCAGAGGAAGCCCTTTTCCTGTTGGGGGAAGTCGTGGCTCTTGCGGTATAGCTTGCTGTTAATGGAGGCGAGGATTTTCTGTCCGGCGTGGGCCACAGACCAGGTATCCGGCACTTTGTAGTAGTCCCGCACAAATTGTTCGGTGGCGGTGTGGCTGGCCTGGGCACCGGCTTCGGCGGAGCTGACGCCGTCTGCCAGCGCGGCGACTGCGCCCAGGTATTCCTGCAAATGTGGGCTTTCTGGCCAGTGATAGAGTGCGGCGTCTTCGTTCTGCGGTTTGATACCGGCACGGGTGCAGAGGCCGTGGCTCAATTGTGGTGCTTGGGCTTCAAGGTTGGCAGTATCTTCTGCTTGGAGCCCGGAATGGGTTTCGCTCACAGCGCTCTCCTCTCTTCTATCGTCCCCTCTGGCAAACAGCGAAAAAGAGGGCCAGTGGCCCTCTATTACGGGTGTTACTTGGTCAGTGCTATCCGATCACTCCACGCTGATCAACTGCACGGTACCATCTGGCAGCACTTCGGCAATATTGCCTTTGGGCTCTTCCAGGAACAAGCAGGCGAAGAAGATCACCGCTGCGGCGCCACAGATAATCAGGAAGAACTGGCTGTAGCTGACATAAGACAAGGCGGTGAGGAAGGTTACCGCACCGACGTTGCCGTAAGCTCCGGCCATACCGGCGATCTGCCCGGTCATGCGGCGTTTTACCAGGGGCACGATGGCGAACACAGCACCTTCACCGGCCTGCACAAAGAAAGAGCAGCACATGGTGGCAACTACCGCAGCGGGAATCCACCAGCTGCCGTCGATCTGGCTCAGTACAAAGTAACCCACGGCCAGGCCGCCAATCAGGAACATCAGGCTGCGGCGGCGTCCCAGTTTGTCGGAGAAGTAACCACCGGTTGGGCGGGCCACCAGGTTCATAAAGGCGAAGCCAGAGGCGAGCAGGCCGGCCTTCACCGGGCTCAAGCCATCAAAGGTTTCCAGGAAGAACAGGGGCAGCATAGAAACCACGGCCAGCTCTGAGCCGAAGGTAACGAAGTAGGCCAGGTCCAGGATGGCTACCTGCTTGAAGTTGTATTTCTCCAGCTCGGGTACGCCTTCGCGCAGGTGCTCTTTGTTTACATTCCAGATCATACGGGTTTGGAAAGCGAACAGTGCTACCAGCAGTCCCCACATCACGTAGGTGGCATTCTGGCTCAGCAGGGCTACGCCGCTGGGAGACAGTTTGTAAGCCAGCGCTGCCAGTGCCAGGTACATGGGCACATTCATCAGCAGGTAGAAATAGAAATCGCGCTTGCTGGTGACTTCCAGGCCGCCGCTCTTTTTGGGCTTGAAGTAGGTGGAACCCTTAGGCGTGTTGCGGGCAACACGGTAGTAGAGGATGCCGTACAGGCCGGCGATGATGCCGGTGAGGCCCAGGGCATAGCGCCAGCCGTCTTCACCGCCGAACAGCAGGGCGAGGGTGGGCAGGGTCATGGCACCGGCGGCAGAACCGAAATTCCCCCAGCCGCCGTAAATACCTTCCGCCAGGCCTACCTGCTTGGCTGGGAACCATTCACCCACCATGCGGATACCAATCACAAAACCGGCACCGACAAAACCCAGCAGGAAGCGGAACAGGGCCAGGGATTCGTAGCTGTCTGCGGTGGCGAAGCCCAAACAGATTAAAGATGAGGTCATCAGCAGTCCGCTGTACACCAGGCGCGGCCCGAATTTATCCACCAGCATACCGATAATGATACGCGCGGGGATGGTCAGTGCCACATTGAGGATTAACAGGGCTTTTACCTGTTGGCTGCTGAGGTCGAACGCTTCCTTGATAAAGACCATTAGCGGAGCATGGGAGAACCACACCACGAAAGTCAGGAAAAACGCAAACCAAGTAACGTGCAGCGTCTTTATTTTGGGATCGCCCCAATGAAATAAATTGAGGCCGCTGGATTGACTCATGACTATTTTCTCCGGCTTCTCAGAAATTTTTACAGGTGGATAGGGATATGGTCGATAGTATTTGAGCAGCGTCACAGGAAAAGTGCGCAAAGGGGGTAGTCCGTGGCGGAATCCACGCAATAGCAGCGTGAGTTAATCCTTTTGGATTAGCACTGTGTCAGGTGCGGTGCAGCCTCTAGAGCAATGCTTACCCCATGGTGAGTAGAGGCAAGAAATTGTCTTATCAGGCATTGGTTTTTGGGAGTAATTGTCGGGCTAGGGGTTTTTAGGCATCTTGCAGGTAAGCGCCCGGATACGCTTTGGTAACTCGCCTCGGTGGCAATGTTTCTTCTGACCGAGCGGAAACTCAGAGGTCGCATTGTCCGCTTGAAGGGCAAAAAATTTATCTGAATGTTGAACAAGTGGAGATAGCCTGTCGTGCAATATACACAGCAACTTGCCGGGCGCGCACTGATGTTTGCCTCGGCCATGTTTGCCGCTAATTTTTCGGTATGGACGCTGTATGCCGTGCTTGGGGTGGAGATACGCGAGCAGCTGAATCTTTCCGCTACCGAGTACGGCATCTTACTCGCGGCGCCCATCCTGAGCGGGGCACTGTTGCGTTTCCCCGCGGGGCTGTTGGTGGAATACGTTTCGGCGAAAAAACTCATTCTTTTGCAAATGTTATTGCTGCTGCCGGTGTTATTTCTGTTGCCCTATATCGACAGCTATGGAGCCCACCTGCTGGCCGGCCTGTGGCTGGGTGTTTCCGGTGTGGCCTTCGTGTTGGGGATTCGCTATATCAGCCCGTGGTTCGAAAGGAGGCAGCAGGGCACAGCGATGGGCATTTTTGGTGCAGGCAATGCCGGAGCCGCGATTACCCTGGCTTTGGCACCGGCTATCCAGAACTGGTTTGGGCGAGAATGGATTGGGCCGGTATACGGTTTCGGCATAGTACTTATGCTGGTGCTATTCGAATGTTTTGCACCGGAAGAAACCCGCTACATGCGCAGCCGGGGCAAGGTGAATATTCATCACCATCTACGTCCACTGATGCAGATCAAGGTGTGGCGCTATGGACTCTATTACTATTTTGTTTTCGGCAGCTTTCTTGCACTTTTATTGTGGTTGCCCAATTACTACCTGGCGGTCTACGGAGTCAGTACGCCGGCGGCGATGGCACTGACGCTGCTGTTTGTGGCGCTATCCAGTTCGCTGCGCGCCCTGGGTGGTTGGTTTGCGGATCGCTATGGTGCACGCACGGTAAATTGGAGTGTTTTCTGGACTTGCCTGGTATGCCTTTTTTTCCTCAGTTACCCCCCGACCAGTATGACGATTCACGGGGTGGAACGGGATGTGCATTTAAATATCGAGGTGGGTATTGAGCTGTTTACCCTGTTGTTATTGGTGATCGGTATTGCTCAGGGTTTTGGTCGCGCCTCTGTGTACAAAACGCTGCACGATAATTTTCCGGCACATATGGGTAGCGTCGGTGGTACTGTGGCCACGATTGGTGCGTTGGGTGGTTTTACCCTGCCTGTGATGTTTGGAATCGCACAGGATTTGGTTGGTATTCACAGTGCGGCGTTTATGTTGCTCTACGGTGTGCTCGCAATTTGTATGTTGGCTATGTATTTGGCTATCCGGAGGGAAGGTTATCAACAGCGTTTGGCTTTCGCCCGTGAAAATAATTTTTTGCAGGAAGAAAGCACGGATTCTGTGGCCTTACCGGATAGGTAGTGCCCACTACCAAATTGGAATTACCTGTGGGTAAGACATGAGAGTCAGGAAGATTTCTGTCGGAAAAAAATGTGGTTTCAACCACACCTGAAAAATTGTAATTTGTCACTGTTAAATTTGTTGTTGCAAAGGAAAAGCGTAATGACCATTTCCAAATTTTCCAAACTGTTTGGTGCTTTACTGCTGGGGGCCTGCAGCACTGTTGCACTACAGGCTGCTGCGCAGGATGGTGAAAATGCCACACTTGCCGACGCGCTTAAATCCGGTGAGGTCGGATTGAATCTGCGTTATCGCGTGGAGATTGTCGACCAGGAAGATTATGACCAGGACGGCATTAATGGAGACGCAACCGCTTCTACGCTGAGAACCCGCCTTAACTGGCGCAGCGGCAGCTACAACGGTTTTACCAGCTTTCTTGAGATGGATGATGTTACTTCCGTCGGCAACGATAATTACAACTCCACCGTAAATGGTAAAGACAATTACCCGGTAGTTGCCGATCCGGATGGTACCGAAGTTAACCAAGCTTATATCCGTTATAGCGGTGAAAATTCCGTAATTACCGCTGGCCGCCAGCGTATTAACCTGGACGGGCAACGCTTTGTCGGCGGCGTCGGCTGGAGACAGAACGAGCAGACTTACGATGGCGTACGCTACCAGTACGGCAGTGCTGACAGCCTGCAGTTGGACTACAGCTACGTGTACAACGTAAACCGCATTTTTGGTGAAGATAGCGCCGGTGCTGAATTTGAAGGCAATATCCAGCTATTCCATGCCAGCTACCCAGTGGCTGAAAACCACAAAGTCAGCGGTTTCGTTTACAACCTGGATTTAGAAAATTTCGTTGAAAATGCCAGCCGCACCTATGGGGTAGATTACAAAGGGAATTTCGGACCGATAAACGCCAACCTGAGCTACGCACGTCAGGGGGATACCGGTGACAACACGCAAAACTACAGCGCCGATTACTATCTGGCGGAAGTGGGCGCCGATCTGGGTCCGGTCACAGCAAAACTCGGTTACGAGGTACTGGGCTCCGATAACGATGTCGGTTTTAAAACCCCACTGGCCACCCTGCACAAATTCCAGGGTTTTGCCGACCAATTCCTGTCAACACCTGACGACGGTGTCGAAGATCTGTATATCAGCGGTGCAATGAAAATTGCCGGTGGCAAGCTGAATATGGCCTATCACAATTTCGATGCGAATAAAGGTTCTGCAAATTATGGCCACGAGTGGAATGTCAGTTATGGGCACAAGCTCACTGAAGATATTTCTGCACTGGTGAAATACGCTTCCTACCAAGCCGACGACCACAGGCTGGATACCGATAAGTTCTGGCTGATGGTGACCGCCAATTTCTAAATTGGCTTTCATCACCCGATAGACAGACCCCGGCTTAGGCCGGGGTTTTACTCTGCAGCGGTCGGTTAATTTCTATAAAAAATTCTCCGGTTTTAGTCCGCTCTGCCCACAGAATTTCCGCTTTTTGCTAGGTTCCCACAAGGCGATCGGCATCACCAAGAGCACCGAGGGAGTACCACCTTTGACCCAAGCATAAATTAACCAACTTGATACACTGACATCAGTTTAAACACCGAGTCCCGCTACCTAAACAGCGCAGTTTTTCTTAATCGCTGCAGGGTGCCGGGACCGTGGCCGTAACGGCCACCAGGGTCTAACAGGAAACTGCGAGGCCTCCCGACATTGGAAAGGCGTTTAATGTTACAAGATAATTTTGGCCGCAGGTTTTACTACCTGCGCCTGTCCGTGACGGACATCTGCAATTACCGCTGCAACTACTGCCTTCCCGAGGGTATTGGCTGCGGTCGCTCCCTTGAGGGGGAAAATCCACTGTCAGTCGCTGAGGTGGGCACCCTAGTGCGTGCTTTCGCTTCTCTGGGCACAGAAAAGGTGCGCCTGACCGGCGGTGAGCCCTCCTTGCGCAAGGACCTGGTACCAATGCTCGAAGCGGTGCGTGCCAGCGACAAGATTCGTCGCCTGGCCATTACCACCAACGGCTATCGCCTGCCCAGCCAGATCGACGACTGGCACCGCGCTGGACTGGATCAGGTCAATGTCAGTATCGACAGTCTCGACCCAGCCCAATTCCACCATATCACCGGCCACGACCGCCTCGATAAAGCCCTTGCGGGATTGGACCGCGCCCTGGCGCTGGGTATCGATACCAAGGTCAACGCCGTGTTGATGCGCAAGTACAACCTGGCCGAACTGGATAACTTCCTCGCCTGGATTCGTGAGACCCCGGTGACTCTGCGTTTTATCGAATTAATGCGCACTGGCGACAACCGCGATTTTTTTGTCAGCAATCATGTGTCCGGTGACGATATTGAAACTCTGTTGTTGCGCGAGGGTTGGGAGCAAGTGATCCGCACCCGAGATGCCGGCCCGGCGCGGGAGTATTTCCACGCGGATTATGCCGGGCGCATCGGCCTGATCACCCCCTATGGCAAAGATTTTTGTGCGAGCTGCAACCGCCTGCGGATATCCGCCCAGGGCAAGCTGCATTTGTGTCTGTTTGCCGATCAGGGCTTCGATATGCGCGAAATAATTGCCGCCGGCGACAGCGAGGCCCTGACGGCGCATATCCGCGAGTTGATTGTCGATAAGACGGCCGGCCATCAGTTACACGAGGGGTTCACCGGTGCCACCCGCAACCTGGCAATGCTCGGGGGCTAGGGGTATGGCCAAGGTGAATCCCAACGGATCGACCATCGGCGTGGTGCTCGCCGGTGGCCGCTCCAGCCGCATGGGCCGCGATAAGGCCCTGCTGGCACACCCTGAGCGAGGCAGCTTCCTGCAACATGCCGAGGGGCTTTTGCGGGCATTGCCTCTAACCCAAGTGGTGACCAGCGGTACACGTCCCGGCGGTATCGAAGATCTGGTACCGGAACAGGGGCCCTTGGGTGGACTCTATTCGGTGGTCCAAGCGACCGGTGCCGATGCCGCCTTGGTGATCCCGGTGGATATGCCATTACTGGGTCGGGACCTCCTCGCCGAATTATTGGCTGAGGGGCAGAGAAGCGGCCGTCCCTGTTATTTTGACCACTTTTTTTTCCCGCTGTGGTTACCTCTCAACGCTAAGTGCCTGGATTATTTGCGCGGTGCTATCGAGGGCCGCAGGCGCAATTCCGTCGGCGCACTGCTGCGTCACCTGGAAGCCAACTCCATTCCTATAAAAAATGCTGGCGATTGGTCTCGCAACATCAATACGCCGGCGGATTATCTTGGCCTGACGATGCCGGATAAAATATCCGAAAACCGTTTTTTAAGAGAACACTGACTATGTCCGCACACGCCAGTAAAGAATTTGTACCGCTCAATATTGCGGTGCTTACCGTGTCCGATACGCGTAACGAGCAGACCGATACTTCCGGCCAGTATCTGGTGGAAGCCCTGACTTCTGCCGGTCACCAGCTGGCGGATAAACGCATTACCCCAGACGATGTTTACCAGATGCGCGCGGTGGCCTCCGCCTGGATTGCCGACCCCAAAGTACAGGTAGTGTTGGTCACCGGCGGCACTGGCTTTACCGAGCGCGACTCCACCCCCGAGGCCCTGACGCCGCTGTTCGATAAAACCGTCGACGGCTTCGGCGAGCTGTTCCGCCATATTTCTTTAGGGGATATCGGCAGCTCCACGGTGCAGTCCCGCGCATTGGCTGGCCTCGCCAATCGCACCCTGGTGTGCTGCATGCCCGGCTCCACTGGTGCCTGCCGCACGGCCTGGGAGGGTATATTGCTCGAGCAGCTGGATGCCCGCCATAAGCCCTGTAACTTTATCCCCCATGTGCGCTTTACCAGCGCGCCCTGTGAGAGCCGGGGGTAATCCGTGAGCCAGTTAACCCACTTAAACCAGCGCGGCGAAGCCAGCATGGTGGATGTTACCGAGAAGGACATTACCGACCGCAGCGCCCTAGCAGAAAGCGGCATTCGCATGAGTGCGGAGGCTTTTGCACTGCTGAGCCAGGGCGCTCACAAGAAAGGCGACGTCTTATCTGTAGCTCGCATCGCCGGTATCCAGGCTGCGAAGAAAACCTCGGATTTAATTCCCCTGTGCCACCCACTGGCGCTGACCAAGGTCGCAGTGGATTTTGAATTACAGCCAGAAAAACACAGCGTGTATATCACCGCTTTCTGCCGCTTGGCTGGGCGCACCGGCGTAGAGATGGAAGCTTTAACCGCAGCCTCCATGGCGGCGCTAACCATTTACGATATGTGCAAAGCCGTGGACCCGGCGATGGAAATCGGCCCCACTCGATTGTTGCAGAAAAGCGGCGGCAAGCGCGGCGACTGGCGCGGTGATGCGCCTGCAGGCGCTTGAGAATTTAAGAGGTAAAACGAGATGGTAAAGGTTTTATTTTTTGCGCGCCTGCGCCAGCAATTGGGTACGGGCGAAATTTCACTGGCGGATTTTTCTGGCAGCCTCAGTGCTTTGCGTGAAGTCTTGTGTGAGCAACACCCGGATTGGAGCGCACACCTGCAGCGTGACGATATCCGTATGGCTCTGAATCAGGAGTTGGCGGAGTCCGAGGCGGTGGTAAATGCCGGGGATGAAGTTGCATTTTTCCCGCCGGTCACCGGCGGCTAGAGGTGTCGGGATGAAAGCTGTTGATCGTATCGAAGTGCGCGAAACACCGCTCGATGTAGCCGCTGAATATTCGGCCCTGCAGGGCAACAGTGGCGATGGAGCCTGCACCCTGTTTGTAGGCACAGTGCGCGACTTCAATGCCGGCAGCGATGTCTGTGGCCTGGCCCTGGAGCACTATCCGGGTATGACCGAAAAAAGCCTGCAACGCATTACCTGCGATGCCCGCGACCGCTGGTCCCTGGGGCGTGTGACCATCGTTCATCGGGTGGGGCCGATGCAGATCAACGATGAGATTGTGTTTGTGGGGGTTACCAGCCCCCATCGCCAAGCGGCATTTGCCGCCTGCCAGTACATTATGGATCGGCTCAAGACCGAGGCGCCTTTCTGGAAGCGCGAAGCCGTTGCAGATCAAACCGGCAGTGCCGCTGAACGCTGGGTTGAAGCCCGCGAAAGCGATGCTGCGGAGATGGAAAAGTGGTCCGCCGGCTGACTCTGCTGCTATCCGCTTTACTGGTAGTGATTGCGCTGCCGGTAAAGGCCGAGCGCTGTGCCTTGCGAGTGGCGGTAGCAGCCAGCTTCCGCCCTGCGCTGGAGCAGGTGCTGCCGGAATTTGAGCGCAGTCACCACTGTTCGGTACAGCTCAGTAGTGGTAGTTCCGGTGTGCTCTACCAGCAAGTAGTACACCGCGCCCCCTTCGATTTATTCCTCTCCGCCGATCGCGAGCGCCCCGAGCTGCTGGAAAAGCGGGGCGGCGCGCTGGCCGACAGCCGCCACACCTACGCCTTGGGATTACTGGCGCTCTGGCACCCAGATTCCGAAGTGAATATCGAACAGTTATTACAAATCTGGCCGGAGAAAATTGTCCTCGCCGATCCCAAGGTTGCGCCCTTTGGTCGCGCCGCCCAGCAGGCCCTGCAAAGTCTGGGGATGTGGAGTAAGAAACAACTTCAGTTAGCCCGCGCCCACAATGCCGGACAAGCCTATTTAATGCTGGATTCTGGCAATGCCCGGGTGGGCTTTGTCGCAGCCAGCCAGATGCAAGCAGCGGGTCGGGACAACTTTTGGTTGTTGCCGCAGCGCCTGTATAGGCCCATCGAACAGCAGCTGGTGATTCCCACTCAAAGTCGCCGACCTGAAAAAGCGAGGGCTCTCGCCGACTATTTGCGCTCAGCTGAAGTACAGGCGCAATTGCAGCAGTTGGGTTACGGGTTGTTACCGGCACAGTCCGGAGGAGGTGAGTTGTGAATATCGCCGCTGCCGACTGGCAGGCCCTGTGGTTGACCCTGAAACTGGCCGGCTTAACCACTTTACTGCTGTTTATCATCGGCGTACCCCTGGCCTGGAAGTTGAGCCAGTGGCAGAGTCGCTGGCGTCACGGGGTTGAAGTTTTAATCACCCTGCCGCTGGTGCTGCCTCCCACGGTATTGGGCTTCTATCTGCTATTGCTGTTTTCTCCCAATTACGCCCCCGGCCAGTGGCTGTCACAACTGTTTGGCAGCCCTTTGGTTTTCTCTTTTACAGGCTTGGTTTTTGCCTCGGTACTTTATTCCCTACCGTTTATGGTACAACCGCTGCTAGCCGCCTTTAGTGCCAATGGCCAGCGCCTCACCCAGGCCGCTGCCGCGCTGGGTATCCCACCTTGGGCGGCGCTACTGAAAGTACTGTTACCGGCGAGTCGCGCCGCTATTGTGAGCGCCTGTGCACTGACTTTTGCCCACACCCTGGGAGAGTTCGGCGTTGTGCTGATGATCGGTGGCGCCATTCCCGGTGAGACCCAGGTAGTCTCGATTGCGCTGTTCCAGCATGTGGAGGCAATGGAGTACGGTGCCGCGCACCGATTGGCGCTGATGCTGATGGGGATAACGACGGTTATGTTGTTAATGGCTCGATGGCTGGGACATTTACTGTCTCCACGGGGCTCACACAAAGAGGGGGTTAAGCCTGTGATGGGGGTGTTGGGTTAATGGACATTACTTTACCCCTGTTCGGCACTGCTACTACCACTTCTGGCTCTAGCGGACTTCACGTGGAAGGGTTGGTAACTTCGCTTAATACAGCAACCCCCTGGCAATTGAGCTTGCCGGCTACAGGTGTTTTTGGACTTACCGGCCCTTCCGGTAGCGGTAAGAGCACACTGCTGGCGGCCCTGGCCGGCCTGCGCCGTTGCCGTGGCGATATCGCTTTTGCCAATACGGTCTGGCAGCGCGGGCGCCGCGCTCTGGCCACCCACAAAAGGGCTGCCTCTTTAGGCTTTCAGGACAGCCGCTTGTTTGCCGGGCAATCGGTGGCGGACAACCTGGCCCTGGCTCGTAAATACAGTCACAGGCCATTACCCGCTGAGGAGTGTGAGCAGCTGCTGAAGGCTTTTGGTATTGCTCCGCTTCTACACCAACCGGTAGAGCTGCTGTCCGGCGGTGAGGCGCAGCGGGTGGCCCTGCTGCGCCAACTTTTTCACAATGCACCACTACAGCTGTTTGATGAGCCGCTCTCTGCGGTGGATCGCGCTCAGGTTCTGCGGAACTTATTGCCGACCCTGCGGGATTTCTGGGCCCGCTACCCGGCGCTGGTGCTCTGGACCAGCCACGACTTCGATGAGGTTCAACTGTTGGCCCAGCGCTGCCTGTGGATGCAGTCTGCAGATTTATCGGCTCCGCTCCCTCTCTTCGAGGTTGCTAAGTACTTGGATTCTAAGGCTGTGGGCGATAGCTGCCGCAGTCGGATTGAGGCGCGAGTGGAATCTCTGCGTGGTGGCTTGCTCACCTTGGAATTGGGGGGCGTTTCCATCTATGCAGATAGAGTGGCCGGTGATTATCGCAAAGGCGATACCGCTGTTTTTTTATTGGAGGCTGGAGATATCAGCCTCAGCGTAGAAAAACCGGGCCTGTCCAGTATTCTCAATTGCCTGCCGGTCACCCTGACCGGTAAAAAGCACCTTGCCGATGGCCGCACGCGCTTGCAACTCACGCTGACTGAGCAAGTGATTTACGCCGATATCTCCCAGCTCTCCTGTGAGCGTTTGCAACTGCGTGAGGGTTCTACCTACTTTGCCCAGTTTAAGGCAGGTAGCCCCGCCGGTTTATGATGGTTTTTTCGATCCCGCAATAATCCCCCACGCCAAAGTACACGTGTAAAAAAGTTATAGAAGGTGCGTGTGTGCCATAAAAAAGGGGAGGTAAAAACCTCCCCGAAGCAACGGTGTCCTGTGAGTGAAAACGAATTACGGGTTATAGAATTCGCCGTTTTTACGCAAGTAGAACCAATAATTCACCACTAAACAGACCGCATAGAAGATGGCGATACCCGTCAGTGCGTATTCCGGAGTGGTGGCTTTGATCTGCTCACCGAAAACCTTGGGAATATAGAAGGCACCGTAGGCGGCGACCGCAGAAGTCCACCCCAATACCGGACCGGCCTGTTCCTTCGGAAATACCATGGCGATGGTGCGGAAGGTAGAGCCGTTGCCAATACCAGTAGCGGCAAACAGCAGCAGGAAGAGCAGGAAGAAGGGGAGGAAAAACTCTTCCGGGGCGGCCGAGGCGTAAGCGGCCTTCATGTAATACGCCACACCCAGGGCGCTACCCACCATGACGACCGCACAGATCTGGGTAACCAGCGCACCGCCGATACGGTCGGAAATCCAGCCACCGACTGGGCGAATCAGGGCGCCGATAAAGGGGCCCATCCAAGCGTACATCAGGGCACTGGGACCATTGCTGTTGATGGTGTCGTGGGTCATAACGCCATCCACCATCACGTGGCTGTAACCGAAGATGACCTTGATCGCTAGGGGGAAGGCGGCGGCGAAGCCGATAAAGCTGCCGAAGGTCATGGTGTAAATCACACTCATCACCCAGGTATGCTTGTTATTGAAGATGCGATATTGGCGCTGCAGACTGGTTCCGATCTCGCCGGGCAGCAACTTCAGACCAAATACGGTGGCGGTGATGACCAGTACCAGCACGATCTCTTTGGGCACGCCCCAGCCAGAGCCGTTGGCGGCTTCGGGCAATAAAAGCCAGAGACCGACTACGGCCGTAATCAGGCCGATGCCCAGCATTAAGGTCATCTTGATGACGGCGCCCAGGGTACTGCCCACATCCGGAGTAATTTCTTCGGTGCGCAGGTTGTTCATACCGAACCAGCCGATAAAGGCCAGCGGTATTAAAAACAACAGCCACACAAAACCGGCATTTTGAATCCAGGCCTCTGAGCCGGCGGGTACCTTACCAATCAGAGAGCCTGAGCTGCTTACGAGTGTCATGGGATCGCCGCCGACAGCACCGAAAGCACCAACGGTCATAAACAGCGGAACCAGAATCTGCATGGTGGTAACACCGAAATTACCCAGACCCGCATTCAGACCCAGAGCTAAACCCTGCTTCTCCTTGGGAAAAAAGAAGCTGATATTGGACATGGAGGAGGCGAAGTTACCGCCGCCAATACCAGACAACAGTGCCAGCAGCTGGAAGACCCACAGTGGGGTTTCCTTGCTCTGCAGTGCGATACCGGTACCGAGGGCGGGGATCATCAATAATGCGGTGGTAAATACAATGGTGTTGCGACCACCGAACAGCCGGATAAAGAAACTACTGGGGATACGCAGAGTGGCCCCGGTAAGACCGGCGATGGCCATTAAAGTAAATAGGTCGGCTTTGGCAAAGGGAAAGCCGAGATTAAGCATTTGAACGGTAATGATGCCCCAGTAAAGCCACACGGCGAAGCCGCACAGTAAACTGGGAATGGATATCCACAAATTGCGGTTTGCTATTTTCTTGCCCTTGGACTGCCAGAATTTGCTGTCCTCCGGGGCCCACTCGTAAATGTCAGACACGGCGGCCACTCCTTCTCGAAACGATTCGTCCAGCCACTATGGGCCGGTGGATGAGCCTACTCAATTACCAACAGTAAGTAACCCCTTTGTGCTCGTCGAATGGCTACCTCTTTGGGAGTAAGCGCAGCCGCCGGACGCTATGGTAAAGTCACTGTTCAGATTTAAACCAATTTCACCAATGAAGCAGGATATCCAATGACTTCTTCTGCCACGGTAATGATGGTCGATGACCACCCGCTGTTCCGCAAAGGTCTCAAGCAATTATTTGCCATGGAGCCCGGTTTGGAATTGGTGGCCGAGGCCAGTAGCGGCGAGGAAGCCCTGGAACTGGCCAAACAATATGAGCCAGACCTTATCCTGCTGGATTTGAATATGCGCGGTATGGATGGGCTGGATACCCTGCGTGCGATGCGTGCCGCCGATGTGGCCTCGCGTATCGTGATACTCACGGTTTCCGATAACAATGCCGACGTAGTGTCCTGCATTCGCGCCGGTGCCGATGGCTACCTGCTCAAGGATATGGAGCCCGAGGATATTCTCGACCAGGTGATCCAAGCCACCCACGGCAAGCTCGCCATCAGCCAACGCCTTACCGAGATCCTCGCCTCGGCCCTGCGCAAACCGGATAATTCTGGTGCGGATACCCTCTCCACGCTCACCAGTCGTGAATATCAGATCTTGCAATTGATCGCCGATGGCCTCAGTAACAAGTTAATCGCCCGTGAACTGGACATCAGTGATGCCACGGTAAAGGTTCACGTGAAACATTTACTGAAAAAGTTGGGCATGCGTTCCCGCGTGGAAGCTGCCGTGTGGATGGTCAATCAAAAGCGCCCGGAATCGCAAAACCGAGGCCACTGACGCGTTTCGCCCCACTGCAAAGGAATGAAGTAAGAGAAATATCCCTATGCCCACCACCGATTGCTGTAGTCAGCCGGGCCTGATGCCCATAGAGAATGCCCGCGAAAAACTGTTGCAGGCGCTGAGCCCTGTTCATGGTACCGAGACCCTACCGCTGGTCCAGGCGGCCGGTCGAGTACTCGCCGAAGAGGTTTCGTCGAGTGTGAATCTGCCGCCTTGCGATAATTCCGCTATGGATGGCTACGCCCTGCGCTTTGAAGACCTGGCCAGTGGCCTGCCGCTGGAACTGATCGGTAAGTCTTTTGCGGGAGCGCCCTTCGACGGTGTGGTTAATCCGGGTACTTGCGTGCGCATTATGACGGGTGCCGCTCTCCCCGCCGGGGCCGATACCGTGGTGATGCAGGAAAATGTCGCTGCCCAGGACGAATCCATTCGTATTACCTGCGAAGTCCGTCCCGGCGACCATATTCGCCGCTGTGGCGAGGATGTCCCTGAAGGCTCCATCCTATTGAAGGCCGGAGCGCGCATCAGTGTTGCCCATATCGCCCTGCTTGCCGCCGCCGGAGCCGGTACGGTTACCGTGTTGCGCAAACCGGTAATTGCGCTCTTCTCCACCGGCGACGAACTACGCCAGCCGGGTGAAGCTCTGGCAAAAGGGGATATTTACGATAGCAATCGCATTGCTCTATTGGCGGCCCTCGCCCAAATGGATCTGCAAGTGTTGGACCTGGGTATTTTGCCGGACAGTAAACAGGCCATCACCGATGCCTTACGGCGCGCGGCCCAAGAGGCCGATGCCATTATTACCTCTGGTGGCGTCTCCGTCGGTGAGGCGGATTACACGCGGGAAGTGTTGGAAGAGCTGGGCGATATCGGTTTCTGGAAAGTGGCGATGAAGCCCGGCAAACCCTTCGCTTTCGGTTTCCTGCAAGGAACCCCATTCTTCGGTCTGCCGGGTAACCCGGTTTCTGCACTGGTGACGTTTTATCAGCTCGCCGTACCCGCCTTGCACGTCATGCAAGGCGATCAATGGAATGGCGGCCCGCATACATTGCAGGCCAAGCTGTTACAACCACTAAAGAAAAAGCCTGGCCGTACCGATTTCCAACGGGGTGTTTACCACACCGATGACAATGGCGTGCTGGTGGTAGAGCCGGTTGGCACCCAGGGGAGTCACATTCTTACCGGCCTGGCTACGGCTAACTGCTTTATTGTTTTGGCGCAGGAGAGTGGCAGTGTGGAGGCTGGGGAGCAGGTAGTGATTGAGCCGTTGGGGGTGCCGTTGGGGTAGCCGCACTTTTCATGGTAAGGATTAGCTTCGCCCTTTGGGCTCGTTGCTCTGCGGCAGCTTTACTGCCTTCGGGTCGAACCCGAGTTCGAACGAAGCCTGGGAGTGAGCCATATACAAGAAAGCCCGCATAAGCGGGCTTTCTTGTATATGGCCCGCCCGAGAGGATTCGAACCTCTGACCTTCGCCTCCGGAGGGCGACGCTCTATCCAGCTGAGCTACGGGCGGATTTGGCTATCTGTGCCAATGGGAGGCGGATTATACAGAAGGGGAGGGGCGTGCGAAAGGACTTATGGCGGGGTTACGTAAGCTTTGGCAGGGGGCGACGCAGTGCTTATAATGCGCGGCGTAGAAGTTTGCGGCAGTAAATCGATAGTCTACGGGCCATTTCACTTCGGTCCTTTGGGGGAATTGCATGAAGAGTATTTTAGGTATTGTGGCGGTACTGGCCGTCAGTGCGGCTGCGGCAGTGGCCCAGCAGTCTGTGAATGAGGAAATTGCGGAGCGCATCGCTCCGGCGGGTGAAACCTGCATGAAAGGTGAGGAGTGCGCGGCGGCTGTAGCGGCGGCTCCGGAAGCCGCGAGCGGCGGTGCTCGCAGCGGTGAGGATATCTACAACAAGAGCTGTACCACTTGCCACGCGGCAGGTATCGCGAACGCACCCAAGTTTGGTGATGCCGCTGCCTGGGCTCCGCGTATCGCTAAAGGTATGGATACTCTCTATACCAATGCCATCAATGGTATCAATGCCATGCCACCTAAGGGTCTGTGTATGGATTGCAGCGATGACGAAGTGAAGGCTGCCGTGAACTATATGGTAGACAATAGTAAGTAAGCCGTTTATTCGCTATCGAAAAGGCCGCTTATTGAGCGGCCTTTTTTTGTTTCTCTCCTAAGCAAAACTCACCTTCCTCTTATCGGCTTTTTCTTTCGGTCATTTCCAGCTAACACCTGGACCTTCAAATAAGCTTATCGAATGTCGTATAAAGCAAAATGATATAATTTTTCTTAAATGACTATAAGAAAATTCAGTGTCAGATAGGCTGCAACAGTAACTGTAATAAGCCGTAATTAGGCGTTTAATCCCTACTAACGTAATAACTCTGTATTATCCGCGCCTGCCTGTAAGTTAGATGTATACAACAACACAAGGAAATTACGCATGAAGCTGGGGAAATTCTTCTCTTTTGCTGCTCTATCGTTTGTATTGGCCGCTTGTAGCGGCGGAGGTGGGAGTGAGGGCGATAGCGCTAATGGCGAATTACCGGAAACTTCTGGTGGATCGCCGGAAACATCCGGAGGAAGTGGTTCACAGCAATCCCAGATCATTGTTCAAGGTCTAATTGGAGAAAAGGTTGACGGCGTTGCTTCAGTGAAAGTAAAGGTAGGTGACATTGATTACGATGCAATCGTTGATGGAAAAATTTTTTCTGCGAAAATTAAAAATACAATAAATGATGAATTAATCAGTGTAGTTGTCCGCTATCCCGCCACCGAAAAGCGTAAAGAAGTGATCCTCAAGTCTTATGTGGGGGATTTTTCACAGATTGCGGTGCGAGAGGATGAAGGCTCTGTTTCTGTTGATGAACTGCCAACACTTTATGTCAATGCTTTTTCTACTGCTACGGCTGCTTTTCTGGAAAAAGTGAATGAAGGCGAAATTACTACATCTACTGAATTATTAAGTGCGTCACAGGTTTTACCGCAGGAAATATTATTAGAGAGTGCTGTTGGACTTCGTTATATTATTGGCGGTGGTGAGTCATCGTTATTTTCGCATGAAAATACTTATGACTTTATTCAGGATTATCCCGTGGCTGCAAAAGTAGCGCTGGAGTTAAAAAATACATCTTCTTTAGATGTTAAAAAATATGAACAAATTTTTGAGCAATTTGTGAATGATAAAGAGCAGGTTATACCTGTTGAGAATTACTCTGGAGAGGACTTGCTATTTGTTTCGGTAGATCCTGGTTTCGAGCGTATATATGGGTTTGCTATAAATCTAACCGGGGATGAGTCAGGTTCTGGGTATTTTGCTAATAAGAATTATTCTGACCAGTTAAATAATTCTGTGAGTTATACAAAAAATGACAATTTGATAACTTTGGAAATGTCTGGCTCAGATCGAGTAAATTTTTACTTTAGTGAGTGTTTGTTAGAAAGTGGTAATTCTGGAGCCAAGCTGAATAGTGTTCGGTTGAAAAAATATTACGATGCTGCATTTTATTCGGTATATAAAGTTGACTTTGATTATGCTTGTCGAAAGTCAGATGGAGGCGAAGTACCCGCTGATTCTTTTGTGGTGAGTAGTTTCGCTCAAGTGAATAGCAAGAGAACAGGGAGTTTAGAAGAGATATCGTCAGCTGCGTTTTCTATTGCAGGCTTCAGAGATAGATCGGATGATGATAGCCTTTCAAGGGCCCGCTTCTGGGAACCGTCCATTATTGATCCAAATACAAAGGGCACAATTAACCAAAGATTTGATCATCGCTCTGGATATGTAGATGAAGGAGTGCTGTCGTTTAATGATGCTGGGAATTTGGTTATCGAAAGTAGTCGGGGGAGTAAAGTAGAGTATTATACTTTTGGTACCGACGGTGTTGCCATACGGACCCTTGGTATTTTGCGGCGGGCAGATGGCTCGCTGGCTTCGGTTGGAGGCCACTATGCTACGCCGGTTATGCGCAGTACGGAAATTCCTGTCGGTTCAGATATTTTCAATTACGCTGGAGTCTTCGATTTACTCGATCCGGAATTTCTCAATTATTATGAACAATTTGGATTTAGGTACTATGCGGATGGTAGTGGTTATCAAGTGTATAAAGGGACAGACTACATAACTGAGGATGAATGGAGTCGTTTTGGTTGGTCTGATACAAATATTATGCGGGAACATCGATATTTTGTAGACCTTATTACTCATGAAACCTATAGTCGTTGTCCTGAAGGCAATATGACTTGTGTTGAGTGGCGTTATCGAGAAGTTGAGCCACTATTTTTTGATGGTACCTTTTATTATTTTCGTGTTTATCAGGAAGTTGATAGTTGTAAATTGAATGGCACAGGCTCTTGTGTGGAGGCCTCGGGTTATATTGATCGCTGGGAGGCGTCTGCAATACAATAATTTGTTAACGTTTCTAGCTGTTAAAGTCAAATGGCAGGCTTAGAGAAATTTATACAAGTGTATGTAAGACATTGGTGGCAATATGAAATAGAGATTTCTAGCCAACTGATCATCTGAAGTAAAAAGGCCGCTCATTAAGCGGCCTTTTTGTAGAGTTGATTGAGTGGTCTAATTCCCCTAATCAAACATACTCAACAAAGACCCCAGAGTTTCCTCTCCCTTGGCCTGATTCTGCTCCGGCGTCGCCTTACCAAATCCTTCTAACAACACATCCTCTTCCGGCAATTCGTCAATAAAGCGGCTGGGTGTGGTGTCCTGGGTTTCGCCGAACTGTTTGCGCTTGCCCGCCAGGGTCATGGTGAGGGTGCGTTGGGCGCGGGTAATGCCCACGTAGGTGAGGCGGCGCTCTTCTTCGATATTGTCGTCTTCAATACTGTTGCGGTGCGGCAGCAAGTTTTCTTCCATGCCGATCATAAATACGTGGGGGAACTCGAGGCCCTTGGCGGCGTGCAGGGTCATCAGGCTGACCTTATCGGTGGCTTCCTCTTCCTCCTGGCGCTCCAGCATATCTCGCAGGATCAGTTTGGAGATGGCCTGCTCCAGGCGAATGTCCTGCTCCAGCTCATCGTCGGTGCCCTCCATAATCTTGTTGAGGCTTTCCAGCAGCCAGTACACATTTTCCATACGCTTCTCGGCCACCTTTTCACTACTGGCGTTTTGCGAGAGCCAGCCGGCGTAGTCGATATCCTCCAGCATCTCACGCAAGGCGCCATTGGCGGTGGTATCACGACAGTTGCGCTGCACCCCTTCGAGCCACAGGGCAAAGCGATTCAGGCGCTCGTAGCCCTGCTCGTTGATGTGCTCCTTAAAGCCCAGCTCCGAGCAGGCTTTGAACATGGAGACCTCGCGGCCTTTGGCATAGTTGCCCAGAGCCTCCAGGCTGCTGGTGCCGATCTGGCGGCGTGGGGTGTTGATAATACGCAGGAAGGCATTGTCATCGTCAGGGTTTACCAGCAGGCGCAGATAGGCCATCACGTCCTTGATCTCGGCGCGGGCGAAGAAGGAGGTGCCTCCGGACATCTGGTAGGGAACCTGATGCTCTTGCAGCTTCATCTCAAGAAGGCGCGCCTGGTGGTTGCCGCGATAGAGCACGGCAAAATCCATAAACTTGCAGCCGCGGCGGCTCTTTTGCAGGAAGACTTCGTTAGCAACCCGCTCCGCTTCCTCAGTTTCATTGGCCACCTTGAGCACGCGAATCTCCTCACCCAGGCCGCGATCGGACCACAGCGCTTTATCGAAGTCGTGTGGGTTATGGGCGATCAGGTGGTTGGCTACTTTGAGGATGCGGCTGGTGGAACGATAGTTCTGCTCCAGCTTGATCAGGCGCAGGTTGGGGAAGTCGGTGTTGAGCGCACTCATATTCTCCGGGCGCGCACCGCGCCAGGCGTAGATAGACTGGTCGTCGTCGCCCACCACGGTGAGGCCACCGCGTCCACCCACCAACAGTTTTACCAGCAGGTACTGGGAATTGTTGGTGTCCTGGTATTCATCCACCAGTAGGTAACGGATCTTTTTACGCCAGCGTTGCAGCAACTCCGGATCCTTGTCGAACAGCTGTACCGGCAGCAGGATCAGGTCGTCAAAGTCGACCGCATTGTAGGCTTTGAGGGCTACGCAGTAGCGGTCATAGGCGATGGCGATGGCCTGTTCACCAGGGCTCTGCGCCTGTTCCAGGGCGCGGCGCGGGGTGAGCATGTCGTTCTTCCAGTTGGAAATCTGGTTCTGCACCCGGTCGAGCAGGTCGGTATCCAGGTCGCCATCGCGCAGCATCAACTCCTTGATTAGGGCGCGGGCATCCTCGGCATCGAAGATGGAGAAGCCGGGTTTAAAGCCGGCGGCACGGTGCTCTTTGCGCAGGATGTTCAGACCCAGGTTGTGGAAGGTGGATACGGTGAGGCCGTGACTCGCCTTGGAGCGCTTGCCATCGGGGCCCGCCAGCAGTTTGCTCACCCGCTCTTTCATCTCCCGCGCGGCCTTATTGGTGAAAGTGAGGGCCGCGATATTGCGTGCGGCGTAGCCACACTGCTCGATCAGGTAGGCGATCTTGCGGGTGATCACGCTGGTCTTGCCGGAGCCGGCACCGGCCAGCACCAGGCAGGGACCATCGACATACTTCACGGCTTCAGACTGGCGGGGGTTGAGCTGGGTCATAGATGGGGTTGCATCTTTGCGTGACGAGAAAGCGGGGGATTCTATCAGCCTTGACTCAAATCCTCCCAGCATCAGTGCGAACGCCCGGCCACAGATGTACTTTGCCGGTGGAATTGACTATAACTGCGCCTTATTCACTGAATCTTTCGTTCCATGCAGCAACCCATCGCCGGCTATCACCTGGATGAAGAAGACCACTGGGTAGCCGAACTTGCCTGTGACCATTTCCAGCATGTGCGCCACAATCCGCCCTGGACCAGCAGGCCCTGGGTGATTACCGGAAAGGGGCGAGATTCCATGCTGGGCTATCCACTGAACTGCAAGAAGTGCGATGAGGGCGCGCCGCCCGACATAATCCGTAAGGCTGTACAACCATGACAAAAATCTGGGTCGATGCCGATGCCTGCCCGGTAGTCATCAAGGAAATTCTGTTCCGCGCTGCCGAGCGCACCGCCACAGAAATGACCTTGGTGGCAAACCAATCGGTAAAGGTACCACCATCTCGCTATATACGTTCCCTACAGGTTACCGCCGGCTTCGATGTGGCCGATAACGAAATCGTACAACGCTGCAATGCGGGAGATCTGATTATCACCAGTGATATCCCACTGGCGTCGGAAGTGATCGACAAAGGCGCCGAGGCCCTCAATCCACGGGGTGAGCGTTACACTAAAGCCAATATCCGCGCGCGCCTAAATATGCGGGATTTTATGGATACCCTGCGCTCCAGTGGTGTACATACTGGCGGCCCACCGGCACTGAACCAGGCGGACCGCAAAGCCTTTGCCGACCAGTTGGATCGGTGGCTAGCTAAGAGTCGCAAGTAAGTCTAAGGAGAATTGCCGTGGAGAGTTTAAGCCTGAAGCCCATAGAGGAGTGGCAATTCCCAACATTGATGTCCTGGCTACCGGATAGAGAGCAGTGCCAACAGTGGGGCGGCCCTAAGTTCCGTTTCCCTTTGGAGAGGGCGTCTTTCCTTGAGGATTGCCGCTGGCCGGAGCTGCCCAGTTATACGCTTCAGGACAGCAGCGGCGATGCACTGGCTTTCGGCCAGTATTATCAACACTTGGGACGATGCCATCTGAGCCGCTTAATTGTCACTCCGAATCATCGTGGGGCCGGAATAGGGCGAGCCCTGATAATACGGCTTGCACAAACCGGTGCTAGAACTCTGGATGCAACCGAGTGCTCCCTATTTGTCCTGCGTACTAATTTTGCGGCACGCAATCTTTACGAGAAATTGGGCTTTGTAGCGGCTGCATATCCAGGGCAACGTGAATGGCTGGAGCAGTGTGATTTTATGGTCGCACCGTCTAAAGTTTTCCTGCAGAAAGAAAAAACGAAATAGTAATTTTCCAATGCCTGAATTAATACAACCTATCACCGAACGTTTGCAATTGCGTCAGTGGCGTGAGGAAGATAAACCTGCATTTGCCGAACTGAATGCCGATCCCAGGGTGATGGAGTTTTTTCCCGCACTGCTGACGCGACAGGAGAGTGATGCCGGTGTCGATCGCTGCAAGGTCCATATTGAAAAATATGGCTGGGGTTTCTGGGCGTTGGCGCTTAGAGAAACTGGCAAATTTATCGGCTTTGTCGGTATCAAAAACGTGACCGATGACCTGCCCTTCGCCCCGGCGGTAGAGATTGGCTGGCGATTAGCGCACCCTTTTTGGGGTAAGGGATATGCCAGTGAAGCCGCGCGCGCATCCCTGGAAGTAGCATTTAATACCCTGCACCTCACGGAAGTGGTTTCCTTTACGTCTCTGCAAAATATTCGCTCCCAAAGGGTAATGGAACGCTTGGGTATGCGACGGGATTCTCTGGTCTTTGCACATCCACAGGTCCCAGCGGAAAGCCCCCTTTTGCAACATTGTTTGTACCGAATAAGCGCGAATGCGTGGGAAAAGATGTGCGCTACTAAATAATTCCACAGCGGTAATTTGTATTTCGACAAGCCTGGGAACCATTGTATTTTGATGGGTTCGGAGATGGGGGCGGCTTTTCTCTGTCGCTCCTCTTTCCAAGACATCAATTAACAATGTCCTCGTCATAGTCTTATGGCGGGGCGCAAGGAGTTCTCGCTATGGAACGGTGGTTTTCTGCAAGGTCAGGCTTGGTTTCAGCGATCGGTTTGCTCTTAGTAAGTATTGCGATTCATAGTTCTGCTGAACCTATTCAGAAAGTCAGCAAGCGTCCGGATGGCTCATTGCTTCACTGGTCGGTAGAGAGACCATCGCGTAGCGGGCAGCAGGGTATGTTTCTGATCGCTCAGGGCTCGGGTTGTCTTCCGGCTATTAAAAATTCAACAATTCAGCAAGCCAAGGAAATAGCTCCGGGTTATGCCATATTGCTGGTGGAAAAATATGGCGTTAGCCATGCCGATAGCCCTACGGATCAATTTAAAGAATGCTCCCAGGATTACATAGCCAACCACACGGTTGAGCAGCGTGCGTTAGATGTAGTCCAGGTGGTTGATGAGTTACGGGGAGACGATTGGTGGAATGGCAAGCTGGTGCTTTTCGGTGGCTCCGAGGGTGGTGATCTGGTTGCCCGACTGGCGCCCAGATTGAATCCCGATGCCGCGGTGGTCTTTTCCAGTGGTCTGGGGGAATCATTTGCGAAAGTGCTAAAGAGCTTGGTTCCTCCCCATGTGGCTAAAGAGGTGGATGCCAAGCTCAACTTTGCCCGAGCCAACCCCAAAAGCGCAGAAGTTTGGGGCGGAAACTCTATGCGCTGGTGGGCCGATGTTGTCGATCGGGTGCCAGTCAATGATTTACTCAAGAGTCACTCCCCCGTTTTGTTAATCCAGGGCACAGAAGACAAGTCTTCACCGGTCAGTTCTGGTCGTGCGGCGCGTGATGCGTACACTTCAGCGGGGCGCTGTGAACTCACCTATTGGGAATATCCGGGCTACGACCACTATATGACGGATACCGACGGTGTAAATCACCGGAATCAAGTATTTGAGCGTATAGCTGGGTGGTTGGCGATTACTGTCCGCGATGGAGCACCCGGGTGTACTCCAGATACCGCCGAATAATATACTTATTGGAATAATAAGAGAAAAATAGATGGCCCTCACAGATAAAATAGCGGCTCTGGTGCTGGGAATATTTTCTAGTATTACCACTGCGGAGGATTTTTCGGTACTGCCGCAACTGGAAACCTATAAAGTGCCGGAGTCCTGGCGCCAGCCGGTAGCGCCTTTAAAGATTGCAGACAAAACATGGCAAATAGGTACTCAGGGAATTACCTCATTGCTATTAAAAACCAAAGAAGGCGCGATTCTAATAGATGGTGGCATGGAACAGAGTGCTGAACATTTATTGGAGAATATGCGCGGGTTGGGAGTCGCACCCGCCGATTTGAAATTAATTTTGCACAGTCATGCCCACGCAGATCATATAGGCTCTTTAGCTGAGTTAAAGCGCGTTACTGGGGCTCAAATAGTGACAAATGCGGAATCTGCTGTATTGATGGCGCGCGGTGGCGCCAATGATATTCATTTTGCCGATAAAATTTTATATCCGTCCTTAAAGGCGGATCGTATCCTGCTTAATGGCGAGCAAGTTGTTCTCGGGGGTTTGCGCCTCCGCGTACACTTTATCCCAGGCCATACTCCAGGCAGTATGGCCTGGACCTGGGAGGATAGTGTTGAGGGTAAGGTCACTGATATTGCCTATGTGGATAGTCTTACGGCTCCGGGTTACCAGTTGATTGATAATCTTCGCTACCCCAATATCGTAGAAGATTTCCGTGCCAGTTATGCCCGTGTACGCGATTTACCCTGTGACTTACTACTGACCCCTCACGCAACTGCCAGTGGCTGGGAGTTTAAAGACACAGCTGCTCAGAAAACACCAGTGAGCTGTCGTCAATATGCCGAGAATGCGGAAGAAAAATTAAATCAACAGCTGGCGGCTGAAAAATTACGGTTAATTAGCAATTGGTATTAACGGTATTGGCCTGGCTGAATTACCAGCGGGCCAAAAACTGATGTACCTTTGGCACAAGATAAAAATACATTAAAGGTACCAGAATTGCAGTCATTATCAGGGCTTTGAAGCCGACTGCAATTTGTAGTCCCAGTGCCTGTATCGCCAGTAGTAATAGAGTGACAATTGGGTAGACCAGTGCCCATATACACAGGGCGTGCAGTATTGGTTTCTTCATTGTTTTAGATCCTTCATAAAACTGGATATTGTCTGGAAGTATCCTGGCAATATTTGCTTTAAAAATTTCTTCCCGTCTTTACTGATAGCTACACATTTAGCCCGGGCATCACTGGAATCTGCTTCCATGGTAATAAGCCCATCCTCTAGCATACTTTTCAGGGTGCGTGTCATCACCGGCCGGGAAACATCGATACGCTCCGCAATCTCAGAAGCCAGTAAACTATCCCTTTCTGGCTCCCGGTCGATAACGATCATTACCAGGAAACGCAGCTGGGAAGTGCCGTGCTCGGTAAAATAGCTCTCAAGCAACCGAAGTAACAGGCTCGCATCTCGCATCATGGTCAGGGCATTCTGAACGGTGTTGGGGTCCTTTACAGAGAACGTCTTTGCGTACCCCGCGACCATCTGTTGTGTGGGTAACTCTTTAAGAAAAAACATAGGGGAGCTACACCAGTTTCTGTAATTTGTTGACCTCTACAGGCCCTATTAGCCATTCTTTATAGGCTTCGAAGATCGGTGTGATATAGGGCATAGCATAATGCTTGTCGAGATCCTCCTGACTGCGCCACTCCTCGTATAAAAACAGGCGTTCCCCGTCCTCATGCACAGCAAACTGCAGGCATCCTTCTTCCTCCAACGTATGAGCCACTATGGATAGGATGGCCTGCTTGGCTTGCGTAATAAACTCCGCCTTAGGAGAAATCTTGGCAATTATGAATAGATGCTTGTTCATACATAGTGCCCTCACATGAAAGTAATTATCATGATAACCATGTAAATGGTTATGTCAACTGATCGTCACGTCAATAATTTTAATAACTAATACTAATTAAGGCGGGAATTTTTAAGCAAGCTGGGTTTATATAATACTCAAATTATCAGAAGGGAAATAGCAAGGGAAATCAAAAATGCAGTAGAGCCTCACTGTAGGATTAAGGCCAAATATCCATGTACGTGTAATCGGAAGCAAAATGGTCAATAAAGTGAGTTTATAATAATTTTGCGGATAACGACCAAAGCTTTTAATAAATTAGGTGAAAAATATGCCTTTCCAGATGAATCGAACTGCAAGAGATACTCGCAGAATTATAGGAAAAGTTATCTTTGGAGCAGGATCGGAGTTGTAATAGTATTGTTGGGTCTTAGTCTCGGATAATAAGTACAATTGGTAAGGGAGGGCTTAGCTGAAAGAGTCAGCACCTCTCCCGACCAAGAGGAAGGTAATGATGAGCTACTGCCAACTGAGCGAGAACGAACGATACCAGATTTACAGCCTAAGAAAAGCCGGGTGCTCTCAAAAAGCAATAGAAAAATTGTTAGAGTGGCATCCCTCGACGATCAGCCGAGAGCTACTAGGTAATATAGGCTTGCGAGGATATCGCCCAGGGTAAGCACATAAGCTTGCAGAGCTAAGACACCAGCAAGCGTATAAGACAAAGAAAGTGGCTGATGGCGTGTGGCAAAAAATAGACACTTTAATTCGGAAAGAATTGAGCCCTCAACAGACGGCCAACTATTTAAAGAGACATACGGGTGTATCGTTACATCATGAGACGATCTGCCAACTATTTTATTTAGATCAAACAAATGGTGAAAACTTATACAAGCATCTTAGGGCTGCATCAAAGCCCTATCGCAAGTGCTACGGTGAGTATGATCGGCACGAAAAGATCAGAAACAGAGTCAGCATAGATAAGCGGCCAGCGATTGTTGACCGAATGAATCGAATAGGTGACTGGGAAGGTGATACCGTTATAGGCAAGGGGCGAAGCGGAGGATTGCTGACTAAGGTCGAACGTAAGACGTTATTTTCTGTCATTATTGGTTTGACAGGAAAACGATCTGACTTGTTGGCAGAGGCAGCAATAAGCCATTTGGTGAGCTTCAAAGATAAAATCAAGAACATTACCATTCGACAATGGTCTAGTATTCTCTGGTTAAGAAACGATTGCAGAAGGCTTAGAAACCGATATTTATTTTGCCCACCCATATTCATCCTGGAAAAGAGGGGACAACGGAAAACTAATGGCATAATTCTACAGCACTTCTCAAAGGATACTGACTTTAATAAAGTTACAGGCGAGCAGGTTCAATTTTTAATGGATCGCCTAAGTAGTGGACTTAGACCGAGCCGAAGTGGAAGGTCACCGAATGAGTTCTTTATGAGAATGCAAGATAATCTACTTGTGAAATAAGGGAATTGTAGTTGTTAATTGAAGCCACGTTTTACATTTTCAGGTATTATATTAATTATATCCGAGAGACTGATTTTCTCAGTATTTGTCCATGCTACCTATCCATTTCGATTATTAAAACTGTACTAAGTACAGTTAAAGGTAAGTTTGCTAATTAGAATTAAATGAATATCTGTAAATGAAGAAGAGTTTTACTGCAGGTGTGTCTAGAAAAGGCAACTGTGTTAGCGCAGTTGCCTTTGAATGGAAGATGAGGCTGGCAGGTTGTTGCTGATTGGTAGAATTGTTTTTCTTAAACCTCATATAGGACGAATTTGGATGTCACCTAATTCCAACTTCTAGTTATGTATATTGGGAATTAATATAAGAAATAAGCCTTTGCACAGGACTATCGACAGAAATGTTGGGTGGCCATACAGCGTAGGCGGGTAGCGGTGGTAACTGCCACTCGGGTAAAATTTCTTCAACACCGTCAGAAGAATTAAACAGAAACCTTGGAGGTGCAGCCAAGCCGAGTCCACACATTGCCATCCGATAGGATGCTTCGACGTTATCCACTATGGCGACTGGGTTGTAACAGATCTTGAAATGGCCATGATCACGATGAATAAAAGTGCGGCTGCTTGGGCGCATAGTGAGACCGATCCAGGGAGCGTCCTGTAAATCTCGGGGGTGTTCGAAGAGACCATGGCGGCGCACGAAATCGGTACTGGCCACTAATACCCGATCCAACATAAAAATCTTACGTGCCTTTAGACCGCTATCGGGCATATCACCAAGACGGATTGCGAGGTCAATACCCTCACCAATGAGGTCGTTGTGAAGATCACTGCATAAGAGGTGTAGATGTAAATCAGGTTCCCGGGAGGCAAAGGATGAAATCTCGCTTACCAGCCGACTATTTATCAGAATAGCTGGAATGGCAACTCGTAACTTACTACCCCCACGCCTGCTGACATTCCTGTAATCACGAAGATTATCAGAATATAGCTCCAATATTTTTTTCGCAACTCCGAAAATGGCTTTGCCATCTTGAGTCAGCGAAAGCTTACGCGTATTACGGTACAAGAGGGCAACGCCGAGGCTTTCTTCTAGCTTGGAAACATACTGGCTGGCACTGGATATTGACATATCCAGTGCATGCGCAGCAGAGCGGAATGATCCACCCTCAACTACTTTTGCGAATACGATTAAATAGCGTACATCCTTTAACACGTATATAACTCCATTTATATGATTAGTCGATCTAAAATAAGTTGAAATAAGCGAAAAGTATATTTTAATTTTTTGTGGATAATCAATTAGGCGTTTTTGGGATAAAGTCATTAGATCGGTGAGCACTACCACAATATAAGAAAATTTTAAGATAAGCATTACATTGTGCATGTGATCGAAAATGGTGCGTTAGGGCTTTCATTCAATTTGCTTTTCTTAACCGGCTAACATTTCTGTGGTTAGTCAGTCAATAGATTAGAGGCTGGAGGGCATTGTCATGTCTGATAGAAAGTTTGTATTGATTTTAGATGAGAGTTTGCCACCTGGTGTTTTGGCGAATACAGCGGCCGTACTGGCGATGAGCGTTGGCAAGTTGTGCCCGGAAATTGTTGGCAGGGATCTATTTGACAGTACTGGGAATGTACGACGTGGAATCACAACTATGGCTTTGCCGGCACTAAAAGGTAATGGTGAGTTATTGCGAGAACTGAGGATGAAGTTACAAGAATACGAGCCGGGCCTTATTGTGGTGGACCTTATCGGGGCTACTCGTACAACAAAATCCTATGAAGAGTACGCTGAGGTTCTCTCAGAAACACCAGAAGAAGAGCAGCAGTATATGGGCATTGCCTTGTACGGTGATAAAAAAATTGTAAATAAATTTAGCGGAAACTTACCTCTATTAAGGTAGTTAACTTAATAAGTTGCGCTTGGTGATAGATCAATAAACAAGGAGAGTTCTGTGAAAACATTAGATGTAGCTGAAGCCAGTACTGTTGGTAGTGACGTAGCAGATCGCGAGGTGAGGTACTTGATTCCTGAGAGCGTTTACGATTACGACCACCCGGAAGTTATTTACTGGACAAAATATTTCCAGGAAGAGGCGGCAAAACACAACGTATTTGTCAATATTAATGCCACTATAACAAGTAAACGTAGTATTACCGCGGCTGAAAGTATGGCTACCGCATGGTACGACTTCACTCGCTATGTTCCCGTATTTCTCTGCAAGGCGGTCGCTCTCACCACCGATCCGGAGCGCCAACACCACCTTATCCAGATCGCCTACGATGAACTCGGAGGAAGGGATAAGGATTTCATCCATTCCAACCTGTTCCTGGAAGCGATTAAGGATGCGGGAATCGAACTGATCAGTGAATCTGCCGCCTCCATAAAGGAAGTGCTTTCCGGTCTGGACAGAACGCTGGTTGGCATCAAGAGCCAGTTTGGGATTGTCGGCCTGCTTCTCAGCTTCGAGATCATCGCAGAGGAAAACATCGAGACTTTGTTCAACTGCCTCTGCCATGACCAGAAGTGTGAAAGGCCGCTGTCAGACAGCCCCTTCTTCAAGATCCACAGAGCGGACGAGACAGAGCATATCAGGCACTCGGTTGCCAACTATCTGCGTTTTTGCAAAACAGATACTCAGAAGCGCGAATTCAAGGAGTCCTTCGATGCCGGAATCGATTTCTGGCAGCGCTTTTGGGACCAGAATGCCCGCATCATCAATATGGAAACCGATCTGAGAGCGACAGCGTAAGGGGGCAGCGCCGATGACTACGGTCGTGTTTATTGAAACGAATTTCAGTGGCTTGGATGCCATCCTGTACTGCAAATCGAAGGGTTACAAGTCTGTGCTGGTGAGCGACAGCCACGAGCGCTTCAAGAAATGGTTCCCAAAATCCTGCATGTACAAACTGGATCAGGTGGATCAGCTGATTCAAGTTGGGAATTCAAACGACATCTCCGAGGTCAAGCAGGCGCTGCAGGACAACCTGGACCGGGTCGACGCCGTGCTCACGTTTGCGGAAATACGCACGGAGATGACGGCGCGACTCGCGCGAGATCTGGAGCTCAGGGGGCCGGACCCGGAATCGATCCGGATCGCACAGGACAAATACTGCTTCCGCGAGGTGTTGTCTGAAAAGGGCGCAGATGATGTCGGCTGTATCAAGGTGGATACGGCCGAACAGCTGGCTGCTGCAAAGAATGATATCGCCTATCCCTGCTTCATCAAGCCGGTTCAGGGGCACTCCAGTATCGGCGCCGTGGTTTGTCGGGGAGTGGATGACATGGAGGCCCTGGCCGGAAAACTCTCAGGCATCGATGAAGACTGGATTTCCAAGGCCTTTGTAGTCGAGGACTACCTGCAGGGAAAGCTGGTCAGTGTGGAAATCCTTACCCTCGGTGAAGGGGTCCATCAGGTCGTCGGCATCGCAGACCGGGACCTCATCAATGACTGTGTGGAGGTTGGTGCCTCTTTTCCCCTGCAGAACCCGTTGGCGGAACAGATCGAGAAGAAGGCCTGCGCCGCCCTGGATGCCATCGGCTATCACCACGGTCCCAGCCATGTAGAGATGATGATCACCGAGGCAGGCCCACACCTGGTGGAAATCAATACAAGGGTCGGCGGTAGCGGTCACTCCATTATGCAGGACCTGGCGACAGGTCGGTCGATTGTTGGCGACTGTGTGGAACTCTGCCTGGGCAACCTGGATGCCGGAGAACGTCTCTACGAACACCGGAAGGGCGCCGCCTGGAAGTGTCTGGTATCCAGTGAGAGCGGTGTTCTCGAGGCGCTGCCAACGGAGGAGGAGATTGCCGAGTTGCCGGGTGTCGAGCACGTCTGGTTGCACAAGGGGGCCGGTGAAAAAATCGAAGCTGCGAGCTCCAACTATCACTGGATACTCCAGGTAATGTGCTCTGGTAAATATCAGGCGCAAGCCAAGAAAAATGCGGACAACGCGATTGGGCGGGCCGCAGAACTTACCCGTATCCGCAAGGCATAAGGCAGGTATCGCCCTGCCAGCCAGGCGGAGCTTTCTCCCAGGGGTGGGGCGGGTATCGTAGATTCGGACAGCTTCGGTAATTGTCCGCATTGCAATCACGCATTTCGTATTTGAATGAGCCTCAGGGCTTTTTCTGTCCTATTTTGGTACAGATTATTATGAGTACACTGAATGATGCCGCGGATTTCCGCGGAAGGCTGAACCTTGCCCTCGGTGCGGCTGCATTCACCATATCTTCGGCAGGGTCTGTGCTCTTGCACATTGTTCTCGCGCTTGCCATTTATGGTGAAACAGGGTCCGGTCTGGTTACCGCCATATTTGTTTCCCTGCAATGGCTGCCCGTATTTATCGTTATCCTGTACAGGAGCGATTGGGACTTTGGCATGGAGCCGCGCAAGCGCTGGTATCTTCTTGATATCACCAGCGCCCTACTGACACTGTTAATCATCCCGTTCGTCTGGGAGAGCAACTACATAGCAATTGTTCTCCTGCTGTTGCTGCGCGGCCTGTTTGACCATGTAAGCAGAATCACCAAAACAGTTATCGCGCCCTATATATTTCCCAGGGAAAAATTGAGCTATTACGCCTCGTTTATGCAGAGCGGTTACCATGTGGGGATTGCCGTGGCTGCAGTTGCAGGTGTGTTTTTGGTTTCGTCGGTAAGCCTGGAAATCGCCATTCTGTTCGATGCCGTAACCTTTCTAGTCTCTGCGGCCCTGGTCTATCTGATTCGCAATGTCAGCGAAGAGAAGTTCCCGGAATCTGGCAGAAGAAACCCAATTGGGCAGAGGTGTATCGATTATTTCTCTAGCCTTAAGGAAGATCCGAGGCTCTTCTTCTGCTGCATGCTACCGCCGCTGACAGCGGCCTTCTTTCAGGGCACCTACAGTGTGCTGCAGCCAATATACCCGGGCGAGCAGTTTGCGTTGGACTCATCGGCAGTGTCGGCGTCCTATGTAATGGCGAGTGTGGCGATAGTCCTGGGTTCTTCCGCTTTTGCGCTCTTCTGTAAGTATTCGAGAATCTTTGAGCGGGATTTCTCCGCCGTCATCCTGGTCGCTCTAATGGGGTCACTGCTTGCTTGCGGAAGTTATATGGCATCCGTTTACACCGGGTCGGTAGTCGCAAGCGCGATATTTTTCACTGTGATGGTGTTCCTGTTTGAGTTCGTATGGATGCTTGGATATAGCGGTATTGTCACGCTTTCACCGAAGAACCGCGTTGGATCAGTATTTGCGATTACTTTCGCCATAGGCTGTTTCCTGGGCAGTGTCACAGCGCTTGTGACCGGTGGCTTACTGGACCTGTTCAACAATAACTTTGTTTATACCGTCGGTATATTCATGGCCGTATACAGCCTGTTGATCCTGGCGAGTTACGCGCTTTACCGGCGATGGTCCTATTCCGTTGGCAGCGCACAGCTTTCCGGGGCTTCCGCAGGTTAGTGAGTAAGCAGAAAAAAATGGAGTGGAAAATGGGAAACTGGATATCTAGTGAGTTGCATGACCTGACGCCTGAAAATATGAATCTGCTGCTGGAGCAGAAGATTCCGGCTATCAGGGTAAAGGACTTTGTCGACCGGGAAACCTGTGATGTGGTCGCTTCGCGACTGCTGGAGATGCGCTTTGCCAACTATGACCATCTGAAAGACATTCCGGTCCATCAGGTTGGCCTGTGCCACAACCAGTGGGCACATGATGATAAAAATGTTTACTTCGGGAAATGCCAGGAGGCCGGGGAAGTTATCGAGGAGATCTACAAGGGCCTGGATATAGACCCAGTACAGATGGTGATTCAGTCGATCCGGGACAATGCTGGGCGGGAGGCGTCCGTCTTCCATGAGGAAGGCTATGGTGACTACTTTGCCGGCGCCTTTCGCAGCTTCAAGGGGCATGGAAAGCTGCACGCGGACCATGCGCCCAGCCATATCAACGCGCCCTGGGCTGTTACGAAAATTAGCAAGCAGCTTACCTGGAATGTCTATTACTGTGCGGAGTCGAATTCCGGCGAGCTGGTCATCTACGACACCATTCACACAGCGGAAAACGACAAGATGAAAGTCGAGGGGGATTACTACTTCCCCTACGAAGTTCTGGAAAGGGAAGACTGCGTGAGAGTCATCCCGAAGGTGGGTGACCTCATTATTTTCAATACACAAAACTTCCATGAAATTCTCGGCACCCCGGAGGGGAACAGGATTTCGCAGACATCGTTTGTCGGTTTGCGCGAGGATGGCAGCCTCGGACTCTGGTCTTAGGCGAGAGCATGGCAGAAATGGCATTGGCAACACCGTGTCATTCCTTAGGTTAAGTTAAGGACCAATACCTCGGTATAAATCATGAAAAAAATATTCGCATTATTGACGCTTTGTTCGGCAGCGGTGGTATCGATTCCAGCCTTTTCCGCGAGCAGCCTGGTTTACTGTTCCGAAGGCAGCCCTGAATCCTTCAACCCGCAGATCACCCTGTCCGGAACGGCGAGAAACGCCACGGCGCCAACGCTGTACAACCGTTTGCTGGATTTCGAGCCCGGCACGACCAAGCTGGTCCCTTCGCTGGCAAAGCGCTGGGAAATCTCCCCCGATAACCGCAGCTACACCTTTGAGCTGCGCGATGATGTGTCCTTTCACCGTACCGCCTACTTCACGCCAAGCCGTACTATGAATGCGGACGACGTGCTCTTCTCGTTCAACCGACAGCTGGACAAGGAACATCCATACCACCTGGTGGGCGGCGGCACCTATCAGTACTTCCAGGGTATGGGTATGGACAAGTTGATCACCAAGGTCGAGAAGCTGGGAGACTACAGGGTGAGAATCGAGCTGTCACAGCCCGAGGCTCCGTTTTTATCCAATCTTGCGATGCCGTTCATGTCCATTCTTTCCAAGGAGTACGGCGAGCAACTGCAGAGGGATAATCGCAAGGCAGACATCGATGTGCTGCCGGTGGGCACCGGGCCGTTTAAGTTCCGCCGTTACCTGAAAGGCACCAGCATCCGCTACAAGGCAAATGAGGCCTACTGGCAGGGGCGGCCGGCGATAGACAACCTGGTCTTCGCCATCACCCCGGACCCCAGTGTGCGCTATATGAAACTGAAAAAGGGCGAGTGTGACCTGGTTGTCTACCCCTCTCCCAGTGACATTGCGCAGATCAAGTCGCAGTCTGGCATGGTGCTTGCGGAGGAGGACGGTCTCAATATCGGCTACCTGGCCATGAATACGGAAAAGCCTCCCTTCGACAATGTCCAGGTGCGCCGCGCCATTGCCCACGCACTCAACAAGCAGGCGTATATCAATGCCGTCTACCTCGGCAATGCGGAACCGGCGATCAACCCCTATCCGCCGAGTATGTGGTCCTATAACGAGGAGGTTGCACAGTACGAGTACGACCCGGCAAAAGCCAGGAAACTGCTTGAGCAAGCGGGCCACGCCGATGGCTTTAAAGTCACACTCTGGACCTTGCCTGTTAGCCGCCCCTACAACCCCAATGGCCGGAAAATGGGCGAAATGATGCAGCAGGACCTGGCTAGGATCGGTGTCGAGGTCGAGCTTGTCAGTTACGACTGGGGTACCTATCTGGACAAGGTCAAGCGCGGCGAGCACGATATGGTGCAGCTCGGCTGGGCCGGCGACAACGGCGATCCGGACAACTTCCTGTATACCCTGTTCAGCTGCGATTCGGTACAGCGCGGCTCGAATAACTCCCGCTACTGCCGGCCGGCGTTTGAATCCCTGATCAAGCAGGCGCGGCGCGAGAGCGACTTCGCCACTCGCGAGAAGCTGTACCGTGAAGCGCTGAGGGTATTCAGCGAAGACGTGCCGGTGATTCCGATCGCCCACTCGAAGGTCTTTCGCGCGCTGAGTCCGCGGGTTGAGGGCTACGTCATGGATCCCTTCGATGTGGACAACTTCTATCCCCTGTCCGTTTCGAGCAAGCGCTAGCAGTGAACAGGCTTCGGACCATAGGGTTAAGGCGGCCGCTAGAGATGGCCACGACACTACTGGGGGTTACACTGCTGGCGTTCTTCCTGATTCGCGTGGCCCCAGGAGATCCCGTCCTGTTGTTGATCGGAGAGCGCGGATCAGACCCTGAACAATATCGTGAAATGGTCGTGCGCCTCGGTTTGGATAATTCGCTGATCGTACAGTATCTGCAATTCGTCGTCAGTGCGCTGCAGGGCGACCTCGGTGTTTCCGTAGTTTCCCAGCAGAGTGTTATCGGGGAGTTGCTAGCGCGCTGGCCAGCCACCATCGAACTGGGGGTCAGTGCGCTGCTGATCGCCTGCCTATTGGGAGTTCCCGCCGGTGTGATTGCGGCAGTCTATCGCAACAGTGTGGCGGATTTCCTAATTATGTCGGTTTCTATATTCGGCTACTCGATACCGGTGTTCTGGTGGGGCCTTGTACTGATCATGTGTTTTTCGATTGGGCTGGACATCACGCCGGTGGCCGGGCGCATCGACATCCTCTACGACATACCGCCAGTGACGGGCTTCATGCTGATGGACACGCTGGCACCACAGGTAGTGCAAGAATACGGATTTTCCGCCTTCGGCAGCGCGCTGGGGCACCTGGTCCTACCGGCCCTGACCATGGCCACGATACCGCTGGCCGTGTTTGCCAGGACTACGCGTTCGAGCATGCTCGAAGTGTTGTCGGAGGACTATGTTCGAACCGCGCGCGCCAAGGGATTGAGTGAATTTAGGGTCATCTGGCGTCACGCTTTCCGCAATGCGCTGATTCCCATTGTTACAGTGGGCGGTGTGCTGTTTGTCACAACGGTGATCACTGGTGCCATCCTGACGGAAACCATCTTCGCCTGGCCCGGCGTTGGCCGCTATATCGTCAACAGTGTCTACGCACGCGACTACCCGGTAATCCAGGCCAGCATTCTGCTGATTGGCATTTTTGTGGTGCTGGTAAATGGGCTGATTGATTACCTCTACGGAGCGATTAACCCCGCAGTCGGGAGGAGGGACAGTGCAAGCTAGGATTGCAATTGGTTTTCGCCTGATGCCGGGCGGCTGGGGGAACATCGGCTTTCTTGTGCTGGTGTCCCTGCTGCTATTGGGGTTTATCGCCCCGCTGCTGCTGGATCTGTCGCCCTACCGGATCAGTGCCGAGCTGCTGGCGCCGCCGAGCTGGAATCCGCTATCGGTGCCGGTACTGGGCACGGACGACCTGGGGCGGGACATGTTTGCGCGGCTCGTTTACGGCGCGCGCTGTTCTCTCGGCATCGGTTTTGTGGTGGTGGCGGTATCGCTGGTGATAGGTGTCGGGCTCGGGTTGCTGGCGGGCGTCTACGGCGGTTGGCTGGACGCCCTGATTATGCGGCTGGTGGACCTGCTAATGTGCCTGCCCAGTATCCTGCTGGCCATTGTCATTGTCGCGGTGCTCGGTTCCGGGCTCGGCAACGCCATTGTCGCGGTGACCATTATAGGTATTCCGCGGTTTGTGCGCGTGGTTCGCTCGATGACCATCCAGGAAATGCAGAAGACCTATGTGATGGCGGCCTTTGCCAGCGGCAGCTCCCGCCTCCGGGTACTCTGGTCCGAGGTTCTGCCGAACTGTGTGCCGCCGGTGATAGTGCAGGCCGCCCTCGGTTTCAGCGATGCGATTCTGGAAATTGCCGCGCTCGGATTTCTCGGGCTGGGCGCCAAGCCCCCGGTGGCAGAGTGGGGCGCCATGCTCGCGGACGCGCGCCCGTTTATCGAGTCCCACCCCCTGCTGGTTGTGATGCCCGGGGCCTGCATCCTGCTTACGGTACTGAGTTTCAACCTGGTGGGAGATGCGCTGCGCGACCGCCTCGATCCGAAGTTGGCAAGGCTATGATTCTATCGGTCAAAAACCTGAGTATTGAAATCGACGGGAAACCGGCGGTGCGCGGCCTGACATTTTACGTCGCGGCCGGAGAAGTTCTCGGGGTGGTCGGCGAATCCGGCTGTGGAAAAAGCATGGTCAACATGGCCTTGATGGGACTGCTGCCGGACGGCGTGAACGCATCTGCCGAGCAAATGGAGGCTTGCAGCGTCGATCTGCTGCGGGCTGGGCCCCGCGACTGGCGGGCGCTACGCGGCGGCAAAATGGCAATGATATTCCAGAACCCCATGAGCGCTCTGAATCCTTGCCTGACGGTTGAGCGCCAGTTGAAGGAATCGGTGTTGCAAGCGCGCACCGGTATGAGCCGCGCTTCTGCGCGCGCCGAAGCATTGCGCCTGCTGGACCGGGTCGGAATCGCCCATGCCGGCGCGCGCCTGAAGAGCTATCCGCACGAGCTGTCGGGTGGCATGGCGCAGCGGATCATGATCGCCATGGCGGTGGCCTCCGCGCCGCAGCTGATGATAGCGGACGAGCCGACCACCGCACTTGATGTCACGGTCCAGGCGCAGATACTGCAGTTGCTAGAGGAAATCCGTCGGGATACCGGTATGGCCCTGATTCTGGTGTCCCACGATATCGGTGTTATCGAGCAGTGTGCGCACCGGGTACAGGTGATGTATTCCGGGCAGATAGTGGAGAGTGGCGATGTTGGCGAGGTCATCGCCTCACCCTGCCACCCCTACACCCGGGGCCTGGTGGCGGCCCAGCCCGGCCGCAGCGGCCTGCCACCCAAGAGCAGACTGACCACGATTGATGGCAGCGTGATACCGATTACCGAAGAGGTAGAGGGATGCCGCTTCCGGCTCCGTTGCAGCCGTACCGACCATCGCTGCGAGCAGCCACAGCGGATGCGGCGCGCGGCGGCGAATTCGTACAGGGAGAGCCGATGTCATTGGTAAATATGCCCGGCGCCGGGGCCAACGAAGTGGTGCTGCGCGTCGAAAACCTCTGCAAGGTGTTTCGCCTTCCGGGGGCTCACGGCCAGGCTTTTAAAGCGCTCAACCAACTCAATCTCGCCGTGACCCGCGGGCGTACCCTGGCGGTAGTGGGTGAGTCGGGCAGTGGCAAGAGCACCATGGCCCAGCTGGTGATGAAGTTACAGCGGCCGAGTGCCGGCCGGGTCAGCCTGCGCCTGGACAGCGGAATGCGCGATATCGCCGATCTGCCCGCGCGGGAGCTGTACCGCAAGATCCAAATGGTGTTCCAGGACCCCTACGCCTCGCTTAATCCACGCCAGAGAATCTGGCGCATAGTGTCGGCCCCGCTCTGCAACTACGAGCGCCTGAGCCGCGACGAGCGCCAGCAGCACGCGCTGCATTACCTACAACAGGTGGGGCTGGGGGAGGCGCAGTTGCATGCCTTTCCCCATATGCTGAGCGGCGGTCAGCGCCAAAGGGTGAATATTGCTCGCGCACTGGCCACGAAGCCGGAGATTCTGATACTGGATGAGCCGCTGTCTGCGCTGGATGTTTCGGTGCAGGCGCAGATCATCAATCTGCTGCTGGACCTGCAGCGGGACCTGGGTCTTACATACATTTTTATATCCCACGACCTGGCGGTGGTGCGCCACTTTGCGGACCAGGTGCTGGTGATGAAGTCCGGCGATATGGTCGAGTGGGGCGATGTGGACCAGGTGCTCGAAAATCCGGCCCACGTCTACACCCGGCAGCTGTTGCAGAGCGTGCCGGGCAGGTTGATCGATTTGCCGGTGCGAACACAATCGGCAAGTGTGGTGGCCGACGGTTGATCGTTGCGGGATTGCCGGGAAGCGGGCAGTTCCGTTTGAAGGTCGGGTTAGGAATAGATCGGGGGGAAACATGGAAGCTGAGGCACTGTTAAGCGATCGTGAGGCAGAGGATGATCTCGTCCGCCTGCGGGTCACTATCAACGGCCGCAGACACGAGGGAGAGGGAAGCAAGAAACTGACGATCCTTGAGAACATCGAAAAAATGAGGCTGCCAATTCGCAGCTCCTGCCGCAGGGGGCGCTGTGGGTCTTGCCGAGTCAGGGTGCTCTCTGGAGAGCTGCGTGATAACGGCGTTCGCCTCAATGAAGATGTACTGTCCTGTTCGTCTTATCTGGCTGGAGATGGGGACATCCTATTGCCTTACTGAACACTTTTCTAAGGCTCTATTTTGTATGTGATATTTCGAAGGAGGCGTTTCTTTGTGACGCGACACTCCATCATGTCCATATATTGTGAAACAAGAGGCATAAGATAATATGTCAGCGTTGATTGAAAGTATCCTTACAAGGAAGTCTCAGCCGGTCATCGATAATTATATCGCGCTGTTAGATATCGAACGTATAGTCCAGTGTGCGCTCACTGCGCCCGATCACCGCGCATTGAAGCCCTGGCGATTTATTCTCTGCTCCAGGGAGGATTGCGAAAAACTGATAAGGCGAGTGGAATTGGTAGCTCTGGCACAGGAAGCTAGTACCGCCTCTGTTGAGGAGGTCTCTGAGGCATTGCAGCGACTGTTTACCACGGCGCCCCAGGTTATGATCTGTGTGCTGAATGTCGATCAAAGTGGTCGGGTGCCTAAAATCGAACAGGTACTATCCGCCGGCGCTGCTATCCAGAATATGATTATAGCTGCGGAAGCAATGGGTCACAGTGGTTACTGGCGGACCGGCAAGCTGGCCTATAGTCCGCTTTTGATAGCGGCTCTGGGGCTGGAGGAAAATGCATTGATCTGCGGCCTGTTGTGTTTGGGACATTTACACAAGCGGTCGCCGCTGCAGGCCCCACAGCGCCCGGAGCTAGACCGTCATTTTTTTACTTTAGAGTCTCTTATGTGCGGTGAGTGTATCTAAAAAATTATGGGTAGAATGACTAGCCGCCTAAAGGGGTATAGCTTGTGAGCTGGCCATAAATATGCCCTACAGCCAGATAACCACAATAAATTCAGGAATTGGCTATGTCACTTTTTTTTGCAATGTTCAGTTTTTCCCTAGTTATGTCGATTACGCCTGGGCCGGTTAATATGGTCATAGTGTCCTCTGGAGTTAGCCACGGGTTTGGGCGTACTATGCCGTTTGTTTCTGGAGCAACTATTGGATTCACCCTATTATTGGCGGCTATTGGTTTCGGCTTCTATCAGCTCTTGGAAGTTTATCCTTTGTTCCTCAAGTATTTGGCCCTGGTCGGCTCGGCCTATGTTATTTTCATTGGTTGCAAGATCGCACAAGCATCGGGGTCTATCGATATTTCTGAGAGGGCTAGGCCGCGTTTCCATGAGGGCTTTCTGTTACAGTGGCTTAACCCCAAAGCGTGGGTGGCTTGCGTATCTGGTGTCGCACTTTTTTCCAACCCAAATAGCCACGTCAGTCTGGTTACCTTCGTGTCGATTTATTTTCTAGTATGCTACTCATCGTTAGCAGTGTGGGCTCTGGTTGGGGATAGAGTACGGCTATTGCTAGGTACGGAATTGCGAGTACGTATTTTCAATATAGTTATGGGGAGTTTGTTGATTGGTTGTGCCCTATATTTGCTTTACCTACAATTCTTTGGCAGTTAGCAATCACTGCGGATAGAAAACTAATAAAAAATGCGAAGGCCTGGATAACGCATTAGCGCCGAGTATTTAAGTAGTTATAATTCAAAATTTATCTGGTACAAACTGGGGCAGGCCCTTACTAACGGTGAATGGCTTTAGCAATTCACCTTAGAGGGTGGGGATAGCGGCCTGGCGTCTGTCGAGATTGCGGTAGGCCAAAGCCTCGGCTATCTGCGCGGTGCCAATCTTTTCCAATTTGGCTAGGTCCGCGAGGGTGCGTGCCACTTTGAGTACCCGGTGGTAGCTGCGTGCGGAGAGCCCTAGCTTTTCTGCGGATTGCCGTAGAAGAAGTTTTTCCCTGTCGCCTAGTACACAGTATTTCTCAAGTTCGACGCCTTTAAGCAGGCTATTGATTGTGCCCTGTCTTTGCATCTGTTGTTGCCGGGCGCCGCAGACTCTCTCTCTTACGCACTCGGATGATTCGCCGGCAGGCGTGTCCTGCAGTTGCACCGCGCTCATTGCGCCAACTTCCACCTGCATATCGATGCGGTCTAATAATGGTCCGGACAACTTGTTGCGATAGCGGTCTATCTGATCCGGTGTGCAGCGACAGCGTGGTTCTCCCAGATAGCCACAGGGGCAGGGGTTCATAGCGGCCACCAGTTGGAAGCGAGCGGGGAAGGTGACCTGGGCGCGTGCGCGGGAAATGCGCACTTCGCCATTTTCTAAAGGCTCACGCAATATTTCCAGGGCGTGACGTGGAAACTCAGGCATCTCATCCAGGAATAATACGCCGCGGTGGGCCAGCGAGATTTCTCCGGGGCGGGGGGTGCTGCCGCCGCCGACCAAGGCGGTCGGGGAGGCGCTGTGATGCGGGGCGCGGAATGGCCTTTGACGCTGGTGGGGCAAACCGGCACTGGAGTAGACTGCGGCAACTTCTATCGATTCGCTGGTGGTTAGTGCCGGCAAGATGCCGGGCAGGCGGCTCGCCAGCATAGTCTTTCCCGTTCCCGGCGGGCCGTAAAATAACAGGTTGTGGCCACCCGCGGCAGCCACTTCTAGGGCGCGTCTCGCCTTGAGTTGACCGCGCACATCTGCAAGGTCTGCACAGTAAGTGATCGCTTGCTCGGCCTGTTGTTCGGCGCGGGGCAGTTTTTCTCTGCCGTGCAATTCTGCGCATACCTCCAGTAGTGATCTGGCACTACCGACTTCGCTGCCGGCCAGTGCGGCCTCGCTGCCGTTCTCTCTGGGGACAACTAATTTACGCTTTGCAGCAGCGCTGGCGATGGCTGCGGGAAGTGCACCACTGACTTGGCGCAGTGCACCGGTAAGTGCCAGTTCCCCAAGAAACTCATAGCGATCCAGAGGGCCAGTAGGAACCTGTCCAGAGGCCGTTAGTATGCCAATGGCGATAGCGAGATCGTAGCGCCCCCCCTCCTTGGGCAAGTCGGCGGGTGCGAGATTGACGGTGATACGGCGCTGGGGGAATTCAAAGTGGCTGTTGACCAGGGCGCTGCGCACCCTGTCGCGGCTCTCGCGGACGGCGGCCTCTGGCAGGCCGACGATATGAAAGGCAGGTAGCCCATTGGCCAGGTGGGTCTCAACGGTGACCAGTGGGGCACTGACACCGAGTTGCGCGCGTGTATAGGTAACTGAAAGGCTCACATTGTCATCCTTGATGTGGCGGCTTCAGGGCAATTAGTCTTCGGACTTGCGCTCCCTTTGTGCGAGTGCCTGCTCGAGTATTTCCACCTTGTCCTCCAAACGTGCCAGCTTCTCCCTGGTGCGTCTGAGAATCTCCACCTGAGTGTCAAATTCTCGCTGGGAGACCAGGGGTAATTTGTCCAGGGACACCTCTAGTGCACTGCGCAGGTCGTTAGTGACCACCGTGCCCTGTTGTTGCAGCTCTTTTAGCAGCTGTTGCAATTTGTCCGCAGCCACGGGCAACTCCTTACTATAAAAATATTATCTATTGGCATCAGATTGTAACCCACCCCATTTGGTCGCAAAAGATAACTCTTTGTGCACTATTCTGATCTTTGCCTCTGCAGGGATTCCCCACTTCTGTGCATGTGAAGATAAATAGTTCCATCTTGGTGCGTGAGACATTACGGGTGCCTTGTTCGTATTTATTCCGGTTTTCTTACTCCTTAATAACGTATTGATTTTACTAAGTATTGCCGTTTTGGCATCAACCCTGCAGTGAAAGGGGAGGTGTGCCATTAACGATCACTGGGAGTCTGGGAAAGTAGCGGTTCACAAGACGCAAGAGACCCTCTGTCATACCCGACAGTGCAGGACCGATTGCAGGCGGCGCCATAGCTCTTGAAATAAAGCCTATAGAAATTTAGGAGAAATAAGGTGGAAGTTAAAAAGCATAAAATTGCCACTGTTTTCGCTGGCGCTTTACTGGCGTTGGGTACTGCCAATCTATCAATCGCCGAAGAAAATACCTCTGCCAGCAGTGCAGAAAAGACGGATATCAGCTTCAGCGCTAATTTGGGTATGGTTTCCGATTACCGATTTCGGGGAATCTCCCAAAAGGATAGAAACCCCGCTATTCAAGGTGGTATAGATCTGGATTTTGGCAATGGCTTTTACGTTGGTACCTGGGCCTCACAAGTGGATTTTGCTTACGGTAAAGATGAAACCGATTACGAGCAGGATTTTTATGGTGGCTACACGGCAGAAATCAATGACTCCATTAGCTATGACGTGGGATATATCTATTATGCCTATCACGGTAGCAATCAGGATGAGGACTACTGGGAACTCTACGGTAGCCTCAGTATTTCCGACCTGACGCTTGGATTCGCTTATGCCAAGGATTACTGGGCACAAAGTGGACAATTTTATTACCCCTATGCGGATTACAGTTTTTCTCTGCCCGCGGCTATCAGTTTGGATTTACATGTTGGTTTCAATTATTTCGAAGAATATAACGAATTCTTGCACGAAGATGATGCTTATGTTGATTACTCCGCAACCCTACACAGAGACTTTGGTGGTTTAAATCTCAGTGCTGCATTTGTTGGCACGGATGTGAGTAAAGAGGAGTGCTTTGATACCGACTGGTGTGAGCCCACTTTATTAGTCGGTGCTACTTACACTTGGTAATGAATACGCCCGCGATAATTCGCGGGCATTTTTTTGGGGGAGCCATGAAATTAATCACCGCAATTATCAAGCCTTTTAAATTAGATGCTGTACGTGATGCCCTGCGGGAAGTGGGGGTGAGTGGTGTTACCGTCACAGAAGTCAAAGGATTTGGTCGGCAGAAAGGGCATACCGAGCTGTATCGAGGCGCTGAATATGTAGTGGACTTCCTGCCGAAAACCATGCTGCAAATTGCTGTGGAAGATGGGCAAGTGGATACCGTTTTGGAATCACTGGGTGCCAGTGCGCACAGTGGAAAAATTGGCGATGGAAAAATATTTGTCGCGAACCTAGAACAAGTGGTGCGTATACGCACGGGTGAAACCGGCAGTGATGCGCTCTGAATAAATCGTAAACCAATATAATTTTAAAAATATTCTGACCGAACGGAGAGAAAAATGGAAAACCAGATATTTCAATTGCAATATGCAATTGATACCTTTTATTTCCTGATGTGCGGTGCGCTGGTGATGTGGATGGCTGCGGGTTTCGCCATGCTGGAAGCCGGTCTGGTGCGCTCTAAAAACACCACAGAAATCCTTACAAAAAATGTTGCGCTGTTTGCCATCGCGAGCATTATGTATCTCTTCACCGGCTACGCCATTATGTACGATGGCAGCTGGATGTTATCCGGTATCGAGGCATTTAGCCTTGACGGTGTCCTGGCAGATTCCAGCAAAAATGGTTTCGATGGTGATTCCGTATATTCTGGAGCCTCAGACTTTTTCTTCCAAGTGGTGTTTGTGGCCACCGCTATGTCTATTGTATCCGGTGCCGTGGCTGAGCGTATGAAGCTGTGGAGCTTCCTGGCATTTGCCGTTGTGCTCACCGGTTTTATCTATCCGCTGGAAGGCTCTTGGACCTGGGGTGGCAAAGAAGTTTTCGGGCTGTATAACTTGGGTGATCTCGGTTTCTCTGACTTTGCCGGTTCCGGCATTGTGCATATGGCCGGTGCCGCCGCCGCCCTGGCGGGTGTGCTGCTGCTGGGTGCGCGTAAAGGTAAATACGGTAACAATGGCCAGGTTTATGCGATTCCCGGCGCCAACCTGCCACTGGCAACCCTCGGCACGTTTATCCTGTGGATGGGTTGGTTCGGTTTTAACGGCGGTTCAGTCTTGAAGTTGGGCGATGCGGCCAGTGCGCATTCTGTGGCTATGGTGTTTGTGAATACCAATGCCGCTGCAGCCGGTGGTGCTATCGCCGCATTGGTCACCGCGCGTTTACTGTTTGGCAAAGCCGACCTCACTATGTTGTTAAATGGTGCCCTGGCCGGATTGGTGGCAATCACTGCTGAGCCCTCTACGCCCACCGCGCTGCAAGCTACGGTATTTGGAATGTTTGCCGGCGTCCTGGTGGTCTTCTCCATCATCACTCTCGACAAACTCAAAATCGATGACCCGGTTGGTGCCATCTCCGTGCACGGAGTGGTCGGCTTGCTTGGCCTGCTGTTGGTGCCTCTTACCAATGAGGAATCCAGCCTTGTGGGTCAGTTGGTTGGTGCGCTGACAATCTTCCTCTGGGTTTTTGTAAGCTCCCTGGCGGTTTGGTATCTGCTTAAGCTGGTCACCGGTATCCGCGTCAGTGAGGACGAAGAGATGGAGGGTGTTGACTTGGCCGAGTGTGGAATGGAAGCTTACCCGGAATTTATGAGCAAGTAACCGCTCTGCAATGGCGCTGCCCCGCAAGGGGCGGTCGCTCGATTGAGGTTCCCGCAAAGAAGATAAATCAGGGGAAAGATACAAGATGAAATTAATAACGGCCGTAGTGAAGCCCTTCAAACTGGATGATGTGCGCACCGCCCTCTCCGAGGTCGGGGTTCAGGGGATGACGGTGACAGAAGTGAAAGGCTTTGGTCGCCAGAAGGGTCATACCGAGCTCTATCGCGGCGCTGAGTATGTGGTGGATTTCCTGCCTAAGGTCAAACTGGAATTGGCCGTCGATGACGACATGGTAGATGCCGCGGTGGAGGCGATCACCAAGGCGGCACAGACCGGCAAAATCGGCGATGGCAAAATCTTTATTACCGCTCTGGAGGAAGTGATCCGTATTCGCACCGGGGAAACCGGCAGCGAGGCGGTTTAATCTTTACCCGAAAGCATTGGTGCCAATATATTTGATATCCATCGCGTGCTAAGGCCTCTTGAGGGGCCTTAGCTTCCACCAGCCCTTATACTTTTCTTGCCCTTTGTTTCCTACGGGAAATGCCTAATCCCCGGCTGTCGCGGAACTCGCCATAACAAACCGCAATATTCCCTCGATTTCTATCCACAAAAAACTCTACTGGCTTCGGTGCCTGCTGCTGGCAGCCCAGATGGGAAGTGCCTATATATTAATCGCCGCTTTTGATGCGGTAGGAGATTGCCACCCCGGTGGCTTTCAATTTCATTGACGCTGCGGGAAGGGGCGGCACAGAGGTACTCCCTCTGTAACAGGAGTAAGGGTTACAGGGTTTTGCTATGAAAGATGGTTATGAAGATCAGGGTAAGAACGCTCGCAGCAAGGACTCCGAGGAATTTGCCGAAGAGCGCTCTATCACCTCTCGCGAGCGTGCCAGGAGCCAACTGAGCACTGAAGTAGAGGAATTTCTCGCCAGTGGTGGGGCGATTAATGAAGTTGATCCAGAGATCACTGCCGACCCCCCACGCAAGCCACAGCCTAAATACGGCAGCCGCCCTATTTAGTACTGTACAGAACTGTGCCGCCCCTGTTGTCAGGCTGGCGGCAAATTTTTCTTTGGGAACCTATACCTGTCCGTCGATGCGCACACAAAAGGCGCCGGCTGGTTTCAGCTATCCAGTAGTTTGGGTAATAAGCGTTCTAGTACCTCACCGATGTAGGAAAGGAATAGAGTGCCTAGGCTGGATCGGTAATATTGTGGATCTGAGGAACCAACCGCGAGCATACCGAGCTGATTGCCGAGGGGAATGATGGCTGCTGAAGCGACATCCTGCCAGTGGTTCCCAAAAAGATATTCTTTTTCACCAGGGCGTAAAACACCACATATCGGGCGCCCATTGCGCAGTATGGCGCCAATGGCGGTCTCCGCAGTGGAGAGCGTGCTGGTATGTACTTCGCCGAGGCTGCCGGCCGAACTCGGAAAGGGGCCGAACAGGGTCAGGCGAGTGAACTCCACGTTAAAGTGGTCACTAAAGCTTGTGTACAGCGCCGCAGCGGCTTCCCCCACTGTCTGTGCCTCCAGCAACGCCAGGAACAGACGGCGGCTGTTGAGAAACAACTGGTCGTTGTCGCGGGCGTTGTGTAGCAGCTGGTCGAGACGCTGGCGCATCTCGATATTGCGTTCGCGCAGCAGGTTGGTGTGGTGTGTCATCAGAGACACGGTCTTGCCGTTTTCCCGTGGCAGTTTGATGGTTTCGAGCAGGTCCATGCGCTCGATAAAAAAATCCGGATTCTGCATCAGATAGCGGGCCACCTGGCGCGCGAGTAGTTTGTTATCGCGCTGGGTTTCCCTGTGGCTGCCGGCGACAATCTCTTCGCAATTGTGATTGGCGTCTGTGTGTTCCATCTTGTTCTGTTCACATTGGCGCAGGTGCGCGGTGAATCTTTTGTTCCGTCGGTGAGAGACCCGGCGCCATTGAACGCGCTTGGACCTTTCAGAAGGGCAAAACGCTGCCCGCCCGCGAAATGGTTCAAATAATGATTTGCCCGTGGAAAACCGTCATGGCGGGCCCCGTCATAGTAACTGGCTGACCCGGCCCACTCCAGTGGATTGTCAGGGCGCCGCCGGGCAGGTGTATTTCTACCTGATTATCTACCAAGCCGCGCAGATGGGCATAGACCATGGCCGCGCAGGCGCCGGTACCACAGGCGAGGGTTTCTCCCACTCCGCGCTCGAACACCCGCAATTGTGCCTGACTGCGGGAGTCGATTTGCAGGAAGCCCACATTAACCTTCTGTGGAAAGCGTGGATGGGTCTCAATAGAGGATCCGATGCTTGTTACCGGTGCGGTCTGGACATCGTCGACCAAAAGTACAGCGTGGGGGTTGCCCATGGAGACGGCGCCAATGGTGTAAGTCTCGTCATGGACTTCCAGAGGATAGCTTTCGGCGCGGCGGTCGGCGCCAAAAGGGATTTGCTCCGGCTCTAAAACAGGGGCTCCCATATCCACACTGACTTGGTCATTCTCGAGTACGTTGAGCTGCAACATGCCTGCAGCGGTTTCCACGTTGAGGCGTTTTTTACCGGTCAGGCGGCGCTCGCGCACGAAGCGGGCAAAACAGCGCGCGCCGTTGCCGCAGTTCTCTACCTCACCACCATCGGCGTTGAAGATTCGATACCGAAAGTCCGCGTCAGGTTCGCGCGGTGGCTCGACAAGTAATACCTGATCGCAGCCGATACCAATACGGCGGTCGGCGATACGGCGAATTTTATCCGGGGACAATTTGAGCCTTTGGCTGATGCCATCGAGCATTACAAAGTCATTGCCGAGCCCATGCATCTTGCTGAATTTAACGCGCATTCCATTTCTCTATAGATTTTTATGGAGTGGGCCATCCGAGGGTTGTACCCCGCTGTTGGCCCGGTCTGCAACCGAAGCAGATAGGTCAATCTGCGGACGGCAAGGTCCTTGTGTGGAGGTTAAATAGAACAGGCGCCAAGCCTCGCACAAACAATCAGACTTTTTCCGGCACCGGGGTCTCACCCCGAACTAGATCGTCGAAAGTTTCCCGGGTGCGCACCAAGTAGGTGTTCTCCCCATCCACCAGCACCTCCGCTGCGCGCGGGCGGCTATTGTAATTGGAGCTCATGGTGAAGCCGTAGGCGCCAACGGAGAGCATGGCCAGTAATTGTCCCTCGCGCAGGGTCAGAGCGCGATTTTTGCCGAGGAAATCGCCGGTTTCACAAACCGGTCCAACGATATCCCAAAGTGTGTCTTCGCCGTCGTCCGGTGTAACCGGAACTATATCCTGCCAGGCTTGATAAAGGGCCGGGCGCAGATTGTCATTCATGGCGGCATCGACAATGGCGAAGTTATGTCCTTCGGTGCGTTTTAGGTATTCAACACGCGTCAGGAGAACACCGCCATTGGCGGCGATGGAGCGGCCCGGCTCCAGTATTAGGCCGAGCGAACGCTCGCCGATGCGCTCCAGCACCGCTTTCAGGTAGTCCGCCACGACCGGCGGCTCTTCACCCCGGTAGCGCACACCGAGACCACCGCCGAGGTCGAGGTGTTCCAGCTGGATACCCTCGGCGTTCAAGGTATCCACCAAAGCTAACAATCGGTCCAGGGCATCGAGGAAAGGCGCCACTTCAGTGAGCTGGGAGCCGATATGACAATCCACACCAGTGATTCTTAAGTGTGGCGAGTTCGCCGCGTAGGAATAGACTTCCAGGGCGTTATCGATGGCGATACCGAATTTGTTTTCTTTGAGGCCGGTGGAAATATAGGGGTGGGTTTGTGCGTCCACATCGGGATTGACCCGCAGGGAGATCGGGGCAACGGTCTCGCACTCTGCGGCCACACACTCGACACGGCGCATTTCCGCTTCGGATTCGATATTGAAACAGTGCACCCCAACTTCCAGGCCGCGGCGGATCTCCTCCGCCGTTTTACCCACGCCGGAGAATACGATGCGGGCGGGGTCTCCTCCGGCCAGCAGCACCCTCTCCAGTTCGCCAGCGGAGACGATGTCAAAGCCGGCGCCGAGCTGGGCCAGCAGGGACAGGATACCCAGATTGCTGTTGGCCTTGACCGCGTAACAGATCAGGCCCGGATGATCGCCGAGTGCCTCGGCATAGGCCCGATATTGGCGCTCAAAATGGGCGCGGCTGTACACGTAAGTGGGGGTTCCGAAGCGCTCGGCGACTTCTTCCAATGGCACCTGCTCCGCCCATAGGCTGCCTTGGCGATAGCTATATTCGCTCATTTCTCCGGTACTTGCTCCTCTGGGTAGCCCTCTTCCGGGTAGTCTTCTGGTTCTGAATAATCTGGTGGTTCTGAGTAATCCTGTGGCTCGGAATAACCCTCAGGTGCCACGACCTCTCCAACAGGTGCAAGCTCCGGCTCATCGGGTTCCACCGCGGTACTGCTGGTGGGCACTGTAGAAAGCGGGCCCGTGGTGATGCTCGGCGCGGGTTCGGCCGGCGCCTGGGGCAGGTACAGCGGCCCCTTCTGGCCGCAGCCCACCACTAGTGCTGTTGCACTGAGCAGGGCAAAAAAGGGAGGGAGCATTTTTTTCGGCATGGGTGAAATCCTGCACTCGGGCTTTCAGAGCGGTGTTCGGCAAAAGGCTGATAGTATAGCGAGCCAATAGATCGAACACAGTAAACGGTAACAGAAGTAATAAAAGATGAGCCAAACGGAATATGAAGCGGCTATTGAGCAAACCCTGATGGTGATTGAAGATGCCCTGGACGATTGCGACTGGGATATCGACTACGAGCGCAGCGGCGCCGTACTCACTTTGACCCTTGAGGACAATGGCAGTCAGGTGATCCTCTCACGTCAGTTAGCCAATAGCGAACTCTGGGTAGCGGCCAAATCCGGCGGTTACCATCTTTCTTTTACCGCGCCCGGCTGGAAATGCAGCACCACGGGAGAGGACCTGCCCACGCTGCTCGATCGGGTATTGAGTGAGCAGCAGGGTGAGCGGGTCAAGCTGGGACTGCCACAATAACTCTATGTTGTTAGGGCGATCTCACCGGCCGATCTTCTCGGCAGCCCTTGATGTCCTGGTGTAGGTCCGGAGCGTCGAATACCCCATTATCAGTGGAATCGCCGTTAGTGGCTGTGCCTGAGTCCTTTTTCCTCGATACCCGCGATGGCCTGCGTCTGCAGGGGCAGCGCTATTGCGCTGGCAGGGTGCGGGCAGTACTGTGCCTGGTTCACGGTTTAGGCGAACATCAGGGGCGCTACGGAGCGCTCGTACGAGCCCTGCAGGGAGCGGATCTTGGGGTGTACACCTTCGATTTGCGAGGCCACGGCTTGTCGCAGGGGAGGCGCGGGCATATCCCAGGCCTCGAGTATGTGCTGGAGGATATCCAGGGGGTTTTGGCTCTGATCCACAGCGAGTGGCGGGGCCTCCCCCTATTTCTCTATGGGCATAGTATGGGCGGCAATTTTGCTCTGAATTATGTGCTGAGGAAGGGGGGCACGGGTTTGAACGGCCTGATTCTCAATGCGCTGGCCCTGCGCTTCTACCGGCCAATTCCCAAACTGGTCATTACTGCGATTGGCCTGCTCCGCAAATTCTACCCGGCTTTTCCTCTCAATAGTGGCGTAACACCGCAGCAACTCAGCCATCTCGGGGCGGTGGAGGATAACTACCGCCGCGATCCTCTCGTACATGGGGTCATCAGTGCGCAGATGCTGATTTCATGTTATCGCGCGGGCCTCTGGGCTCTTGGCCATGGTGGCGAATTGCGGCTGCCGACCTTGCTCCTGCAGGGGCAGTGCGATTCTCTGGTCTCTATCGAGGCCAACCGCGCGTTCGCCGCCAGTAACCCCACCTTTATTCACTGGCAGCTTCTGTCGCACAGTAAACATGAGGCCCACAACGATGTGGAGCGCGAGCGGGTATTCCACATCATTTGCCAGTGGATCGAGGGATGTTTGCAAGCGCATTAGCCCGGTGATAAGGCGGCCGGCCGGGCTTCTCGGTGCGGTGTCAGTAGATTCAAGCGCGCTGGGCTATCTGCTCCCGCGCCTGGATACAGGCGGCGCGTACCTGGTTTGGTGCGGCGCCACCGATATGATCGCGGGCGGCCACTGAGCCTTCTAGGGTGAGTACTTCAAAGACATCCTCGCCAATTTCAGAGGAGAATTGCTGTAATTGCTCCAGGCTCAGTTCGGACAGGTCTTTGTCCTGCTCAATGGCAAAGGATACCGACTGGCCGACGATCTCGTGGGCATCGCGGAAGGCGATGCCTTTGCGCACCAGGTAATCCGCCAGATCCGTGGCGGTGGAAAAGCCCTTGGCAGCCGCCGACAACATATTGTCCTTTTTCGCCTTGAGCGCCGGCACCATATCGGCAAAGGCGCGCAGGCAATCCAGGGCGGTGTCGGCGGCATCGAACAATGGCTCTTTATCTTCCTGGTTGTCCTTGTTGTAGGCCAGCGGTTGGCTCTTCATCAGTGTGAGCAGGGCGATCAAATGGCCGTTGACGCGGCCGGTTTTACCGCGCACCAGCTCGGGCACGTCGGGGTTCTTTTTTTGCGGCATGATCGAGGAGCCGGTGCAGAAGCGATCCGGCAGGTCGATAAAATCAAACTGGCTTGAAGCCCAGAGCACCAGTTCCTCACTGGCGCGGGACAGGTGGGTGAGCAGCAGGGCGGCGAAGGCACAAAACTCAATAGCGAAATCCCGGTCGCTCACAGAGTCCAGGGAATTTTCCGTGGGCGCGTCAAAACCCAGTAATTCCGCCGTGCGCTCGCGATCGATCGGGTAGCTGGTGCCGGCCAGGGCGGCGGCGCCCAGAGGTGAGCGGTTAACGCGCTTGCGGCAGTCCATCAGGCGCTCGTAATCCCTGGTGAGCATGGCGTTCCAAGCCAACAGGTGGTGACCAAAGGTGACCGGCTGTGCGCTCTGTAAGTGGGTGAAGCCGGGCATGATGGTATCGGCCTCGCGCTCCGCCAGCTGCACCAGGCCCGACTGCAGGCGAGTTAGTTCGGCGCCGATGCGGTCGATGCGAGCGCGCAACCACAGGCGAATATCGGTCGCCACTTGGTCGTTGCGGGAGCGGCCGGTGTGCAGTTTCTTGCCGGTGGCACCGATGCGCTGGGTCAGACGCGCCTCGATATTCATGTGCACATCTTCCAATTGCACCGACCAGGGAAACTCTCCGTTTTGAATCTCTTCTGCGATCTCTTTCAGGCCGTCGGCGATTCTGTGATATTCGTCGGTGCTCAGTACGCCCACTTCCGACAGCATCTGTGCATGGGCGAGGGACCCCTGGATATCCTCTAATGCCATGCGCTGATCGAAGTTAACTGAGGCGGTAAATCGCTCTACGAACGCATCGGTGGCTTCGCTGAATCGGCCACCCCAGAGTTTGGCGGCCGGGTTGCTGGTGGATTCAGTTGGGGCTTTGTCGTTGCTCATGGTTTTCCTGGCTGCAGTGAGGTGAAAGGCCGGGGAGCTTGGTGGTATCTTGCGCTTCACATTTAGGGACAATCAAGAATAACAACTGCATGTCACTACCCAGGCCGCCGGGCATTATATCGCAGAAAATTCGAAAATCTGACTCCAATAGCAAGGAATCTGCGCTTCCAGCGCAGCTGGCCTTCCTTCCCGACCTGTGCAGTGTTACGGCCCTGGCGGCGTTGGTGTTAATGGGGGAGCTATTGGCGCTGGTATTGGTACTCGCTTTGGATGGATTGCGAGAATTTAGCTGGCAGCGTTTGGGGCTGGTGTCCCTGGTGATCCAGTGGGTGATTTTGCCCTGCGCCGCTGTGTTGTGCCGATTGCGTCCCTATTTGGCGCAGCTGCCGCACAAATTTGCCGGTGCCATCAGTTTTATTGTTGTGCTGGTGGTGTTGGGAGTAGTGATGGGCATCCAGCGCTATCTGCGTGCCCTGTTATTGCAGAGCGGTTTCGATTGGTGGGGCCTGGCGAGCGATTGCCTGCTGGGGGCTATCTGCGCCGGGGTTGTATTGCGCTACGCCTATCTGCAACAGCAGCTGTACAACCAACAGCAGGCCGAGTTGGGAGCGCGTATTGAGGCACTGCAGTCGCGTATCCGCCCACATTTTCTATTTAATAGCATGAACAGTCTGGCCAGCCTGATCGCCGTGGACCCGCATCGCGCCGAGCGCCTGGTGGAGGATTTATGTGTGCTGTTTAGGGCCAGTCTCGCCGATTCAAAGCTGGTGCCCCTTCTGCAAGAGGTAAAGCTGGCGCAGCGCTACCTGGAAATCGAGGCGCTGCGCCTGGGGGAGCGTCTCAGGCAGCGTTGGCAGTTGGCGGGTTCACTTGAGGAGATCTATGTACCCAGTATGTTGCTGCAGCCCCTGCTTGAGAATGCTGTGCTGCACGGCGTGGCACAACTGCGAGAAGGGGGGGAAATCACAGTGCGCCTCGCTGTTGAGGGTGGTGCTCTGAGAATTATTATCGATAATCCCCTGCCGCAGGAAAATGTGCGCCCCGGCAGGGAAAGTAATGGTATGGCCGTAGAGAATATCCGCCAGCGCCTCGCTGCCTATTACGGTGATCGCTTCAAATTTACCGCCTGTCGGGAGGCCGACCACTACCGGGTGGTCCTGCAGCTACCCTTATCTCCCCAGGAGCTGACCCAACGGCCAACACAAACGGCTGTGAATTCCAATAGACACACTGAGGTGATGGAGTGACCCAGTTACGAGTTCTGATTGTCGACGATGAACCCCTAGCCCGCGCGCGACTGCAGCGGCAGTTGTCCTCGATCGATTATTGCACTCCGGTGGGTGAGGCCGCGGATAGCGATTCTGCGCTGCTGCAGGTACAGATATTGGATCCGGACCTGGTGTTGCTCGATATAGAAATGCCCGGAGGCAGTGGCCTGGAGCTGGCGCAACGACTCTCCGCCCGCGAGTGTCCGCCGGCAATTATTTTCTGCACCGCCCACGATGAGTTCGCCCTGCCGGCTTTCGCTACGGCGGCGATTGGCTACCTGCTAAAGCCAGTCAGTGTCGAACAGCTGAGCCAGGCCCTGGCCAAAGTGCAGCGTCTCAACAAACCCCAGCAGAAGTTGGTGAATGGTGGCGGGGAGCCCTGTGGTCGCAGTCGTATTAAAGCGGTGAGCCGCATGGGCGTGGAATTACTGGAAGTGGATGCCATCCGCTGCCTGGTTGCCGATAGTAAATATGTGGTGGCCCACCACCTTGCTGGTGAGACGATCCTGGACGAATCCCTAAAAGAGCTGGAAAGTGAATTCGGTGAGCGTTTTGTACGTGTACACCGTAGCGCTCTGGTAGCAGCGGAGCATATTATCGGGCTACGCAGGGATGGTGGTCATTACCGGATAGAGTTGGAGGGTGTGGCAGAAGCGCCGCTGGTAAGCCGGCGCATGCTGCCTTCCGTAAAAGCACTAATTACAGAGATATGCTGAGTATTCAGTTTTTTAACGCAGAAAAACAAACAGTACTGCAGCTACCATCAATAGGGCAAAGCTCACCCTGATCACTCTCGCCTGTTTTGGTTTGTGGAATAGTGGCCGTAGACTGCCACCCAGACATAGCCAGGTAAAATCCACCACGGCAGCGACTACTAAGCAGACCAACCCTGTGGCGACATAGCTGAAACCACTCTCCTCAATAGGTAACAGAAACTGGGAAAAGATCGCTAAAAAAGCGGCATAGGCTTTTGGGTTGAGCAGATTAAAAATAAATCCATCCAGAAGGGATGGTGGTCGGGCAGCTGTCGATTGGCCTCGATCCAATACCGGGGCTGTGGCAATTTTGATGGCGATGTAACCAATATAAAGCGCGCCACATATCTGCACTGCCAAACGGGCCTCGGGCCAGGCAGAATACAGCGCCGCTACCCCGGCAGTGGCACCGACAATCGCTACGCACAGCCCGAGTAGAATACCAACAAGAAAACCGGTGCTCTTTTTCACTCCAAAGGTCGCTCCCGAAGCTGCCAGTGCAAGTGGCGCAGGACCGGGAGAGCCGAGTAACAGACCCGTGGCTGCAATCAGGGAAAACAGTGCTTCAAACATAAATCTCTATCCTATTTCCCACCTGCAACATCAATAAATGAGCCGGTAGTGAATGCCGATTCATGACTCAGTAACCGGGCTACTGCTGCAGCGGCCTCTTCTGGCTGATCGCCTCGGCCGAGGGGAATTGCCGATTTTAATCGCTCCACCCTGTCTGGCTCCCCGCCATCCTTATGCATTTCTGTATAGATAAAATCTGGACGTACCCCATTTACCCGGATTCCCTCGTGGGCAAGCTCCTGGCTTAGGCCAATAGTCAGGGTGTCTACGGCCCCTTTACTCGCTGCGTAGTCAATATATTCGTTGGGTGCCCCCCAGCGGCTGGCGGCAGATGAGATATTGACAATGACTCCGCCACCGCCGCCATGTTTGGTCGACATTCTTTTTATAGCTTCGTGGCAGCAGAGAATCGTACCGGTGACATTTGTGCGAAGAACCTGGTTGATTCGCTCCGCCTCCATTGCCTCAACGCGCATTTGTGGTTTAAGGATTGCGGCATTGTTCACCAGATATTGCAGGGGGCCGAGTTGCCGATCTACTTCATTAAATAAATGCGTGATATCGGTTTCTGAGGAAATATCAGCGCGTACAGCGATCGCCTTATGACCTAAGGCTTTGAGTTCATTCAGCAGACTTTCGGCCGAGTCTTTTCTCTCCCGATAACTGATAGCGATGTGGTATCCCTGCTGAGCAAGTAATCGCGCCGTTGCGACACCGATTCCACGGCTTCCGCCGGTGACTAGAGCAATATTATTTTTAACGGGCACTTTTTAACTCCTGAAGGGGAAAACTATCGGGAACAGAGGGGATATATAGGGTTTTGCTGATGTTATTGAAGAATGGGGGTGTTTTTCGAAAAATGCGGAAGGGCACTGGCAGCACTAGCGCTGCCAGTGCCCTTAAATGAGACTGGACTTAATGGGCTTTAATACAGCTGCGGCCCACCATCCCCGTACTCCGAATCGTTCTGCAAGCTCAACTCGCCGGCAGCGCTATTTAGGTATTCCGCATCGGACTCAGATTTGAGCTTGATCATCAGGCGCAGGTCGTTGGCGGAGTCGGCGTGGGCGAGGGCGTCCTCGTAAGTGATTTCGCCGCGATCGTAGAGTTCGTACAGGGCTTGATCGAAGGTCTGCATGCCCTGTTCGCCGGAGCGTTTCATCAGCTCCTTCATCTGGTGAACCTGCCCTTTGCGCACCAGATCCGACATCAGTGGGGTGTTGATCATTACTTCCAGACAGGCGCGACGGCCATCGCCATCCGGTGTGGGTACCAGCTGCTGGGCGACCATGGCCTTGAGGTTCAGCGACAGGTCCATAAACAGCTGTTGATGGCGGTCGGCTGGGAAGAAGTGAATGATACGGTCGATAGCCTGGTTGGCGTTGTTGGCGTGCAGAGTGCACAGACACAAATGGCCGGTTTCGGCAAAGGCGATGGCGTGTTCCATCGTTTCACGGGAGCGCACCTCACCGATCAGAATCACGTCCGGTGCCTGGCGCAGGGTATTTTTCAGGGCGATCTCGAAGGAGTCGGTATCCAGGCCAACCTCGCGCTGAGTCACAATACAGCCGCGGTGCTGGTGGATAAATTCGATCGGGTCCTCGATAGTAATGATGTGGCCCTTGGTATTTTCGTTGCGGTGCCCAATCATAGATGCCAGCGAGGTGGACTTACCGGTACCGGTAGCACCTACAAAAATAATCAGCCCGCGCTTGGTCATAGCCAGGTCTTTGAGCACATCCGGTAGGCCGAGGCCGTCGATGGTGGGAATTTTAGTTTCGATACGGCGCAATACCATGCCCACCAGGTTGCGCTGGAAAAAAGCGGATACCCGAAAGCGCCCGACATTGCGCACAGCTATGGCGAAGTTCAGTTCTTTTTTTTCAGCGAACTCGCGGCGCTGTTTCTCGTTCATGGTGCCCACCACCAGCTCGCGCGCCTTGTCCGGGCTGAGGGCCGTACTGCTGCAAGGCACAACGCGGCCGTGCAATTTGATCGAAGGCGGTACGCCGGCGGTGATAAACAGATCCGAAGCGCCTTTCTCTACAACCAGCTGTAGAAGTCTTTCAATTTCCATGGTGTTTACCGCGTATTATTTTTGACAGGGGTGGGCCCGCTTGTGAGCCCGCGAGCTGTGACGCTTAAAAATTATCCGGCATCTTGGCTTTTTCCCGCGCGACTTCGCGGCTGATGATACGTCGGGCGACCAGGTCTTCCAGGCACTGGTCCATGGTCTGCATGCCGACGCTGGCGCCGGTCTGGATGGCCGAGTACATCTGCGCGATCTTGTCTTCGCGAATCAGGTTACGGATCGCCGGGGTACCGCGCATAATCTCGTGTGCGGCGATCCGGCCGCCGCCATTTTTCTTCATCAGGGTCTGGGAGACCACCGCCTGCAGGGATTCCGATAGCATGGAGCGCACCATCGCTTTCTCTTGTGCCGGGAATACGTCTACCACCCGGTCGATGGTCTTGGCGGCGGAGGTGGTGTGTAGGGTGCCGAATACCAAGTGACCGGTTTCCGCAGCGGTCAGTGCCAGGCGAATGGTCTCCAGATCGCGCATCTCACCCACCAGGATAATATCCGGGTCTTCACGCAGAGCCGAGCGCAATGCCTCGGCAAAGCCATGGGTATCCCGATGCACCTCACGCTGGTTCACCAGGCATTTTTTTGATTCGTGTACGAATTCGATGGGGTCCTCAATGGTGAGGATATGCTCGTACTTGTTGTCGTTGATGTAGTCCATCATCGCGGCGAGGGTGGTGGACTTACCGGAGCCGGTGGGCCCGGTTACCAGTACCAGGCCGCGCGGGGTATCGGAAATCTGCTTAAAGACCTGACCCATACCCAGGTCTTCCATGGTGAGCACCTTGGAGGGAATGGTCCGGAACACCGCACCGGCGCCGCGGTTGTGGTTGAAGGCATTGACACGAAAACGCGCCACACCGGGTACTTCGAAAGAGAAGTCGGTTTCGAGAAACTCTTCGTAATCCTTGCGCTGTTTGTCGTTCATGATCTCGTAGATCAGGCCGTGCACCTGCTTGTGTTCCATGGAGGGCAGGTTGATGCGGCGCACGTCGCCATCTACCCGGATCATGGGGGGGAGGCCGGCGGAAAGGTGCAAATCCGAGGCGTTTTGTTTGGCGCTGAAGGCGAGGAGTTCAGTGATATCCATACTGCTACCTTATGGTTCTTGTTTGGGCTCAGGTAAAATCGCCGCTCATTTCGGTAAGGGCCTCAGTATATGCGCAAAGAGACAATCGTCGAAAACCTGAATGCAGTAGGTGAGCGGATTGTGACCTGCTGCAACAACTGCGATCGCGATCCCGCAGAAATCACCCTGCTGGCGGTTTCCAAAACTCGTCCCGCTGAGGATTTACGCAGCGCTTATACGGCCGGCCAGCGTCACTTCGGTGAAAACTATCTGCAGGAGGCCCTGGAAAAACAGGACGTGCTGAGCGATCTGGATATTCGCTGGCATTTTATCGGGCCGCTACAGTCGAATAAAAGCCGCGCGGTGGCAGAGCGATTTCAGTGGATACATACGGTGGACCGCCTAAAAATTGCCCAGCGCCTATCATCCCAGCGCCCGGATACCTTGGCTCCCCTCAATATTTGTTTGCAGGTGAATATCGATAATGAGCAGAGCAAGTCTGGCATAGCTCCACAAGAATTGGAGGGGTTGGCGCGTGAAGTTGTACAATTGCCGGGGTTGCGCCTGCGGGGTCTGATGGCGATTCCTGCGGCGCGGCCGAATAGGCAGGCGCAGCGTAAACCTTTTATCGAACTGGCGCGACTGCTGCAGTCCCTGCGCGAGGCATTTCCTGAGGAGCAGTTGGATACTCTCTCTATGGGGATGTCTGCGGATATGGAGGCGGCTATTACCTGCGGTGCCACCATTGTGCGCATTGGCACAGATATTTTTGGCGTGCGCAATTACCCTGAGTGAAACGGTAGATCGTTGACCCGATGTTGATGGGGAAGGGATAAATGAAACGGTCGGGGATTCTCGAGGTGATATTACTGGGATTGACGCTATGCGCGGTGATATCTCTTTCTATAGCGCACAGCTTGATGGTTACCTGGATAGCGCTGGAGTGGTTGGCTTTTCTCTGTGCGCTTTCTTTCGTGCTTCCCAAGGCATCTCTGATTACCAATTTTTTAAGCCGCACGGTTTCCCAGGCGTTGTGGCCGGAGAGCCGCTACTGGCTTTGGGTACTGGCCATAGCTTTCAACCTGATTGCGATTGCAGAGACACTGAGACTCAAGCCGCTTTAGTTTTACAGTCGCCGCGAGAAAATATAAACGGCCCGTGAGGACCGTTTATATTTGTTTGAAGTTAAGTAGCATTTCTTGCTACTGCGCAATTGAGGTCAGTTTTTCTTTCTGTGTTTCGCCGAGCAGGTGTTCGGCGAAAAAGAGTGCGGTCGCTTGGGTGAAGACATCGCTGTTTTCTTTCTTGCGATAACCGTGTCCCTCGTTCAATGCATTCATATACCAAACCCGGTTGCCGTTCTCACGCAAAGCCGCGACGATCTGTTCGGCTTCAGTGACAGGGACACGGGGATCGTTTTGCCCCTGAACCACAAACATGGGTACCTGGATGTCCTCGACATTGTTACTGGGGCTGATGTTCTCTAGAAAGGCGCGCATTTCTGGGTCGCGCTCATCGCCGTATTCCACCCGGCGCAGGTCGCGGCGATAGCTCTTGGTGTTGGTGAGAAAAGTCACAAAATTGGAGATGCCCACAATATCCACGGCCGCCTTAAGGCGGTCGGAATAGTGAACGCTGCTGGCCAGCACCATATAGCCGCCATAGCTGCCTCCGAACACCGCGACACGTTCAGCGTCCAAGTCTGGCTGGGTGGCAATCCAGTCCAGTAAGGCCCCGATATCCTTCACCGAGTCCTCGCGTTTATAACCGTTATCCATGGCCAGATAGCTTTTGCCATAACCGGCCGAGCCGCGCACATTTGGGGCGATCACCGCTGCCCCCAGCTTCTGCAGCCACAGCTGGTATTGGCTGGAAAACGTCGGGCGATATTGACCTTCGGGGCCACCGTGGATGGAAATGATTACTGGAGCGGGCCCCTTGGTATTACGAGGTTTGTAGACAAAGGCGGGGATTTTGCGCGGCTCGTCCTCCACCTTGTCGAAAGTGGGGTAGTGCACTAGTTCCGGCTCGATAAACTGCTCGGTATTCAGGCCTCCCACTTCGCTGAAGGTCCAGCGGTTGAGGTTGTTACTTGATAGTGGGCGCCGACCTAATGCCAACACAAAGGTGTCGGTTGGAGTTCTTGGGGTGTTCAGCGACATTGCCAGCTTGTCACCGCGGGGGTTGAACTGCATTCCACCGATGCCGCCGTTACTACCAATAACCCCAATAGGCAGTGAATCCTCCCTGCGGTAGCGGTCGCTGCGTGGGTCGTAGAGATAAAGGGCCGATACCCCATTTTCGTTAGCCACGAAGGCGCCTCGTCGGCCGTCGTCACTGAGAGTAAAGTTGCTGATATCCCAGGGAATATCGGTAGTGATCACCTTTTCATCACCGCTGGCAAGGTCTTTGCGAATCAGGCGAGTGAACTCATTCCCCTTGTCGCTCACCAAAAATACAGAGCGGTCGTCGTAACTGAAGCCGGCAGGGAAGTTGCGCGAATCTTCTTCACCGTCTCCTGCGAGTAAAGTTACCTCACCGCTATCCAGATCCAGTAGGTGTACCTTGGATCGGGTAGAGGAAACGTATTGCAGGACCAGCAACTGGCTGCCGGACTGGGAGAAGCTAATCGGCCCCCACCAGCTGCCATCTTCCGACTTCAGGATCAGTCGGTCCGTTTTTTTATTGCCGACAAAGGTGGTCAGCCAGATGTCGTTGGCTCTGCCGTCGCGGCGGGTGCTCTGGTAGGCCAGTGCGGAGCCTTGCTTGTTCCAGGTGAGAACGCTGTTGCGGGACTTGCCGTCGCTGAGCCTCTCACTTTTGCCGCTGACACGGTCGAACAAGAAAACCTGTGCGTATTCGTTGCCGCCGGCGTCCATGGTGTAGGCCAGCTGCCGGTGTTGTGGGCGGGTGGCGACCTCATTGATGGGCTCTTCAAAAAAAGTGAGCTGACGGCGAACGCCACCGGCGTGCTCTACTTTGTGCAGTTGCTCGACTTCGCCGAAACGGGTGCTGATGTACATGCCCGTGCCATCCATATCCCAGCCGCGAAAGCTGGCCGAGCGCACATTTTGGTAGCGGTTGAGTTCTTCGACCAAGTTTTGCGGAATAGGAGGAATGTCCTCCAACAGCAGCTGGCCGTTATTTTCGGTACGGGTCTCTACCGCGCTGGCAACAGCCGCAGTCCCTATGAATATTACGCTTAGTAAGTGATGCCACTTCTTCATATTATTCTCCTTGGCTACGGCGCAGGGGCGCGCCTCTCTTGTTATTGGAATATGCCGACCACATATTACCGGTATTCCCGAGAGGGCAGAGTAGCAAGTCAGATCCACATCAGGTGGGCCGAGGTAATACGTGTGAATACAACAGATCCGAATATCGTATTTATTGGTGGGGCCGGCAATATGGCCGGCGCAGTTATCGGGGGGCTACTGGCGTCGGGTTACCCTACCAGTCAGATAGTGGCGACTGGGCGCGATCCGCTCAAGCTCGAGGCCTTTGCCAAGCGCCACGGTGTGGTAGCGCATGACGATAATATCGCTGCTATTAATGAAGCCGATGTGATTGTGTTGTCTGTTAAACCGCAGATGATGCGTGCTTTGTGTATGGATTTGCGTCCACATCTGGCAGAGCGCGCGCCGCTGATTATTACCCTGGCTGCGGGTATTCCCCTGGCTGCCTACCAGCGCTGGTTGGGCGAGTACCTGCCCATCGTTCGCGCCATGCCCAACACACCAGCCCTGGTGCGCGCCGGGGTAACCGGGCTCTATGCGGACGAGGCAGTAACGGCAGAACACCGCACGATCACCGAACGCATAGTGAACGCAGTGGGTATCTCCCTGTGGGTGGAGCAGGAGGAGGGCATAGATCAAGTGATCGCCGTGGCCGGGTCGGCGCCGGCGTATTTCTTCCAGTTTATGGAGGCGATGATCGACGCATCCACAGCCAGTGGCTTTGCCCGCGCCGATGCCGAGCGCCTCGTATTGCAAACTGCCCTGGGCGCCGCCAAACTGGCCATGGCCAGCGATGTGGACGTGGCTCAGTTGAAGCGCAATGTAATGTCCCCAGGAGGGACTACCGAACGCGCAGTAAAGCGCTTTGAGCAGGGCGGACTGCCGCAACTGGTCGCCGATGCCATGCGCGACTGCGCCGAGCGCGCTGCGGAGATGGCCCGCGAACTGGACCGTTAAACAACTCGACAAAAACGATGGTGCAGGCTGCGCCGCGAGCTAATCACTCTTTAGGGTTTTTCAATGACAAGTACCTTTAGCAATATCGGCGTTTTCCTGGTGGCTACCCTGGGCATCCTGTTTCTGTTTGCGGTCTTGATGCGCTTTTTACTGCAGTTGGCCCGGGCCGATTTTTACAATCCGATTTCCCAGGGCATCGTAAAAGTTACTAACCCGTTGCTGCTGCCACTGCGCAAAGCGGTGCCAGGGCTTTTCGGCCTGGATATGGCCTCTGTGGTATTGGCCCTGCTCGTTGGATTGGTGATGATCCTGGCTTGTGGACTACTTGCCGGTTTTGGCCTGTTTAACCCGCTGAGTGCGCTGCTCTGGTCCCTGATTGGCTGCGTCGCCACGGTGATCGCGGTAGTGTTTGTGGGCATGCTGATCTCTATTGTGTTTAGCTGGATCGCCCCACAGAGCAGCCACCCGGCACTGATGTTGCTGCGCCAGTTACTGGAACCTTTTTGCGCGCCGATTCGCCGTTTGATTCCGCCACTGGGGGTGATCGATATCAGTCCGATCTTTGTATTTATCTTGCTTACCGTGGCCGATAAATTAGTGCTCGGGTTTGCCGGTATGGCGAATATGCCGCCCTTCGTCTACAGCCTTTTTTGGCATATTCCCGGTTTTTGAATCCTTTCTCTACAGATTTTCCGCCACGCGTACTGGATCGCATCTGGCGCGGTGTTAGACTTTTATACTAACGGCTGTCGGCCAAACCCAATGTAAAGGGGCTTGGCCGGTAATTGCAGAGTATAAATAACAAGAACACTGTGAAATGGAAGACGCACTTTTACGCCAGCACATTGCCGAGTACGACCGTTGGAAGAAGAACCTGGACCGGCAGTTTGCCCGTTTCAGCCAGTGGTTACAGCAACACTTCCCCAACTCCGCCGGTGCCTGCCAGGTTGTCCAGCAGGCCCGAGCGCTTCTCACCGATGATCAGTTCACACTGGTATTTGTCGGTGAGTTTTCCCGCGGTAAGACAGAACTGATCAACGCTCTTCTGGCGCAGACCTATGGCCAGCGACTGTTACCCTCGAAACCTGGGCGCACTACCATGTGTCCAACGGAGATTTTCAGTGATGGCGGTGAACGCGCCAGCCTGCGTCTGTTGCCTATTGAGACTTTGGCAACCAATACCAGCCTGGAGAGTTTCCGGAGGATTCCGCAAAAGTGGGTCACCCACGAATTCGATGCAAATGACCCCGAGGCCACCCGTGAGGCCCTGCTGAAAGTCGCCGCGACTAAATCGGTATTACCCGAGGAGGCGGCGCGCTACGGTTTTGACCGCCGCCACCTGGATGACAAGGGTAACTTGGTGGAAATCCCCGCTTGGCGTTATGCGCTGATTTGTCTGCCACATCCCCTCTTAGATCAGGGCTTGCGTATTATCGATACACCGGGACTGAACGCTCTCGGTAATGAGCCGGAGCTCACCCTGAGTACCCTACCCGGTGCCCAGGCGGTGGCGTTTTTGCTGGCCGCAGATGCCGGTGTCAGCGGCACCGATATGAATATGTGGGAGACCCACCTGGCTCCCCTGCGCGATCATCGTGGCACCTCAGTTATGGCGCTGCTCAATAAAGTGGATGTTCTCTGGGACGATCCCGATGAGGATGCGCAGCAGCTGCTGCGACGTATGCGTGCACAGGTTGCCAAGCTGCTTTCTCTACCGCTGGAAAGCGTCGCAGGAGTTTCGGCCAAAATGGCCCTGTTGGCGCGCCAGCAACAAGACGCAGAGCTATTGCGCAACAGCCGCTTCACCGATTTTGAAAAGCTGCTGGTCCAGCGTCTGCTGGAGCATCGCCAGAAAGTAGCGGAGCACCGCTCACTGCATCAAGCCCTCACTTTAATGGCGGACACCCGCGATTTGCTCAAGCGCCGTCTCAATAGCGGGCGTGCAGCGTTGGTGCACCTACAGCGCAACAGTGGCAGCACCGAGGAACAACTGACCGAGCTGGGCCAGTTGCAGCAAACCGTGCGCGAGCAGCACAAGCTGTGCCACCAGGAGTTGCTCACGCTGAAATCCAGTCAGCGCATGCTTATGCGGCAGAGCACCTCCTTGTTGGCACCAATTACCATGCAGCAGCTGCAATTGTTGATCGATGAAACCAGTAAGGCATTACATAAGCGCTGGACTCCTATGGGGCTCGCCAAGGCGATCGATGCTTTTATGGAGGGGGTCGACGGCCAGCTCGCCAACCTGGAGCGCGAAGTCGATCAGGCGAATCGACTGCTGGATGCAATTTTTGAGCGCTCCAGCCTGAAGAAGGTGGAGGATGCCGAGCAGTACTTCACCATTCGCAAATACCGCCTCACTTTGCGCGGTTTGCATCGCCAGGCGGCTCAGCTGCGGCGCTCTCCACAACTTCTGCTGGCGAGGCGCAATCGCCTCAGCGAGCGCTTTGTCACCACTCTGGCCAGTGAGGTTGGGCGCCTGTACACCCAGATGAGCGGCGCTGCAGAAAACTGGTTGGAACAAGCGTTGGAACCACTGAAACAGCATACTCAGTATCAAAAACACCTGTTAAACCGCCACCTGATCAAACTCACTGAGCTGAAGCAGAAAACGCAGAGTCAGCATACGGATTTACGCACATTGGAAGATGAAGTGCTGCGCAATGATCGGGCTTTGTCGGGACTGGAAGAGTTGTTGCGCCACAGTGCCTCGGCACCACAGCCTCTGGCTCCCGCGCCGCGCGCGCACAATGTCACCCCGTTGAAGCCGGCCCTAAATACTTGAGGTACCCAGCGGCGGTTGGCAATTGTCAGAAGTTACAGCACTCTCGTACACTTGCTGCTCTGGCAATCGCCAACCGCTAAATAACCCGACAGATATTATTACTTTGTCCACGGAAAATCCCAGCGCCTCCCATGAGGCAACGAGCTCCGCCGAGGCGAGCTCAGTAGGCCTCGTTGCCGCGAAGAGCCACAAGTTTTGCGAAGCACTGCCGTTGGCCTGTGGTCGTGTTTTACAGGACTACACCCTGGTCTATGAGACCTATGGCGAGTTGAATGCCGATAAAAGCAATGCGGTGTTAATTTGCCATGCATTATCCGGCCATCATCACGCCGCCGGCCGGCACAGCCCTGAGGACAAGCACCCGGGGTGGTGGGATCACTACATTGGCCCCGGCAAACCCATTGATACCAATACATTTTTCGTGGTGGCCCTGAATAACCTGGGCGGTTGCCATGGTTCTACCGGGCCAGCCGCCATTAATCCAGCTACCGACAAACCTTGGGGACCGGACTTTCCCGCTCTAAGGGTGCGCGACTGGGTGCACAGCCAGGCGCGCCTGGCGGATGTGTTGGGTATTGAGCAGTGGGCCGCCGTGATTGGCGGTAGTCTGGGAGGCATGCAGGCCATGCGTTGGTCACTGGAGTACCCGGAGCGACTGCGTCACTGTGTGGTTATTGCTTCGGCGCTGAAACTTTCGGCGCAAAATATCGCTTTTAATGAAACGGCGCGCCAGGCGATTATTTCAGATCCGGATTTCTGCGGGGGGCGCTACTTGGAGGAGGGGAAGTTACCACGCGGCGGCCTAGCGGTGGCTCGGATGATCGGCCATATCACCTATCTTTCCGATGATGGTTTGGCGCACAAGTTTGGCCGGGAGTTGCGCTCCGGCAGTTTCCAGCAAGGTACTGGCGAAGAGGTAGAGTTTCAAATCCAGAGCTACTTGCGCTATCAGGGCGATCGTTTTTCCAGTAGTTTCGACCCAAATACCTACATCCTTATGACTCGCGCACTGGATTACTTTGATCTTGCGCGGGAATACGAGGACGATCCGGTGGCGGCTTTCACTCATGCGCGCTGTCGCTTTCTATTGATTTCCTTTACTTCCGATTGGCGCTTTGCCCCCGGACGCTCGCGGGAAATCGCCGATGCGCTGATTCACGCCAACCAATCGGTCAGTTATGCCGAAATTGAGTCCGCTATGGGGCACGACGCCTTCCTGCTGCCGAACAGGCGCTACGAAGGTGTTTTCCGCGCTTACATGCAGAGAGTAGCGGCCGAACAGGCAGCGGGGCTGCACCGATGAGGATAGACCTCAATGCAATCCAGGCGTGGATCGCCCCAGGCAGCCGTGTGTTGGACCTGGGTTGTGGCGATGGCGAACTGTTGGAGCAGCTGGGTAAGAAAAAAGGGGTTACCGGTTACGGCCTGGAAATAGATCCAGAGCAGATTACCCGCTGTGTACAGCGTGGCGTCAATGTGGTGGAGCAAAATCTGGATACGGGACTCACCAATTTTGCCGATGCGAGCTTTGATACGGTGGTGATGACCCAGGCGCTGCAAACATTGAGGCACCCGCACCTTGTGGTACGGGAAATGCTCAGGGTGGGACGCGATTGCATCATTACATTCCCCAACTTTGGGCAGTGGAAGGCCCGCTGGCACTTGACATTTTCCGGGCAAATGCCGGTTTCCGATTTATTACCTTTTGAATGGTATGACACACCCAATATTCACTTTTGTACTTTCCGTGACTTCGAAGTACTGTGCCGGCAGAACGATTGGACTATTTTGCACCGGGAGGTAGTATCCGAGTCGAAATTGGGGGTAACCCTCAAAGACTTTTTGCCAAATTTATTTGGTGAGACCGCGATCTACCATCTAACTCGCTAAACTAATATCTGCGCCAAGTTTTGTTTCAGCACTTTGGGGTAAATCGCAGGTTTGCGTGGTTGCCACTTTGAGGTCAGCCACTGGGAAAGACGCGATTCTCCGGGTGAATCGCGCTCATAACAATTGGAGGTGACCCGTGAGACGTATTTTTGCTGCAGCTGCCACTTTGGCCCTGCTCTTCCTCGCCGCCGGCGCAGTTGCGCAACAGGCCCGCATTATTAAGAATTATGAGGATTTCGGTGATTATCGGGTTGTTTATTCTGTATTCAACAGTGATTTTATCCAGCCGGATATCGCGCAAAAATACCAATTGGTGCGCGCCAAAGACCGGGCTTACGTCAATGTTGCTGTTGTAAAAAAAGTTGGCGGCGCCAAAGGGCTCAGCGCCGAGATGTCGGGTAATGCGACCAATCTGATTCAACAGTCGCGACCGCTAAAATTTACCGAAATCCGCGAGGGTGACGCGGTTTACTACCTGGCACCACTGCGCTTTGAGAATGAAGAGACTCTCACTTTCAATGTGGATGTGACTCTGCCCAATGGCAAGAAAGAGACGGTTACTTTCCGCCGCAAGCTCTAGGGGTTTTGGTTGACTGTCTGGGTGAGTGATTTCCCTCTAGTTAATATGGCTTTCGGCCGTTTTGTAGCAGAGAGCAGTCCCTTTTAAACTGAATCTATTGCGGGCCCAGTGCCCGTTTTTTATTTGATACCGCATGTTAAAAAAAATTGTTCTGGCCAGCGGCAACGCCGGCAAATTGCGCGAGTTTTCTCAGCTTTTTAACAGCTGGGATATCGAGGTCCTGCCCCAATCGGAGTTCGGAGTTACCGATGCCGAGGAGACCGGGCTGAGCTTTATTGAAAATGCCTTGATCAAGGCGCGACACGCGAGTCAGGTCAGTGGCCTCTCTGCGCTGGCGGATGATTCCGGCTTGGCGGTGGATGCCCTTGGGGGCGCACCGGGCATTTACTCGGCGCGATATTCCGGAGATGGTGCCACGGATAAGCGTAACAACATCAAACTGCTTGAGGCCCTCGAAGGCGTCGAAGAAATACGACGCAGCGCCAGTTTTCACTGTGCCCTGGCCTTCGTGCGCAGTTTCGACGACCCCGTGCCCCTGGTGTGCAACGCTCAGTGGCGCGGCCGCATACTCAGTGAACCTGTGGGAGAGCAAGGGTTTGGCTACGACCCCCTGTTTTATGTGGCCTCTGAGGGGATGACCTCTGCTCAGCTGCCGCGCGAAGTAAAAAATCGTCTCAGCCACCGCGCCCAGGCTGTGGCTCAATTTGAGGTGATGTGGCGAGAAAATATGCGGGGTATCGACCTTGCTGGCCAGTAAGCACGGCCTGCAGTTACCGCCGCTCAGTCTCTACGTGCATATCCCATGGTGTGTGCGCAAATGCCCCTATTGTGACTTCAATTCCCACCAGGCGGCCAGGGACCATACGGATACAGAGTATGCGTTACCCCAGGCAGATTACGTGGCGCAGTTGCGCCTCGACTTAATCAGCCAGCTCTCCTGGGTGCAGGGGCGCAAGCTGCAGTCGATTTTCTTTGGTGGTGGCACCCCGAGCCTTTTCTCCCCCGAGGCCATCGGGCAAATTCTGGTTATGGCCGAGGAACTTGTGGGGTTCAGCGAGAGTATTGAGATTACCCTGGAGGCAAACCCAGGAACCTTTGAGCAGGAAAAATTTACTGGTTATCGCGCCGCAGGGGTCAATCGCCTCTCGATCGGTGTGCAGAGTTTCAGCAGCACTCAGCTGCATAACTTGGGCCGTATCCACAGTGGTGAGGAGGCCAGCAGGGCCCTGGACATGGCTCGCCGCGCAGGCTTCGATAATATTAATCTCGACCTTATGCACGGTCTGCCCGGACAGACTGAGGCCGAGGCGTTGGAAGACCTGCATCGCGCCGTTGCCCTGGCCCCAGAGCATATCTCTTGGTACCAGCTCACCATAGAGCCGAATACGGCCTTCTACAGCGCACCACCCTCTACGCCGGGATCGCAGCTTATTGCCAGTATGCAGAGCGGTGGCCGTGACTTTCTCGCCTCGGAAGGGTATTTGCGTTACGAGGTCTCCGCCTACAGCGGCAAGGGCCTGGAATCCCGTCATAATCTCAATTATTGGGGGTTTGGCGATTACCTGGGAATCGGTGCCGGTGCTCACGGCAAGGTCACTCTTCCGGAGGAAGGACAGATACTTCGCAGTCGCCGTACACGTACACCCAGAGACTATTTGGCAATAACACCCGATACCAGAGCGCTGTTGCACCGCGCACTATCCGAACCCCATAGCGATCCGATTGAGGCCGAGGATTTGTCCTTGGAGTTCCTGATGAATGCACTGCGCCTAATGGAAGGGGTGCCTCTGGATACTTTTGAGCGCTATACCGGCCTGCCTATAGAGGTTTTACAGCGCCATTGGTCTGGCCTGATGGCGATGGATCTCGTACAGCCACTGGAGCAGTGCATCGCTGCCACCGCTTTTGGCTTCGACTATCTTGATGAGATTCTTCAGCGCTTCCTAGAGCAAGCGTGATGTTGGCTTGGGCTTGAAAACTGAATTAACGCCCCAATCTACGGGCTAACCGGCGTAGTCCAGCTGTATCCCACAGCCGGCATCGCGAGATGCTACGCCTGCGGAGGCCCCGCATCGAGTAACTAAAGAACAGGAAAGCAATATGAGCGAGCACGCAATCATCAACGTAACCGACGCTGAGTTCGAAGCTGAGGTTCTCAAAGCTGAAGGTCCGGTGTTGGTGGACTTCTGGGCTCAATGGTGCGGCCCGTGCAAAATGATCGCTCCGGTCCTGGAAGACCTGGCAGGTCACTATGGCGAAAAGCTAAAGATCGTTAAGGTTGACGTGGATGCCAATAAGGAAACACCGGCCAAGTACAATGTTCGCGGTATACCTACCCTATTGCTGTTTAAAGGTGGCAATGTGGAAGGTACCAAGGTTGGGGCACTGTCTCGCGCTCAATTAACTGAGTTCATTGACAGCCAGCTTTAATCTCGGCCAATTCATCCTGCAGAGGGCAAATTTCTTTGCAGGATGAGAAACAGCCGTTATACTGGCTGTAATTCTGTAATAGTTCAGTCAGCTGTGGGATCGGTAACGACCAGCTGAAGAAAACGCCCCCCCATAGGTCCTTGACCATTCCCGGCGTATTTATTCCTCGAGTTGAGCTTAATTGAGATAGCTTTTCCTGTAGAGTAGGAGAGCTAAAGCCCAATGAGTATTACGCTTTTGATAGGCATGGAGTCCTGGTGTACCGGGCAAAATTGACGAGCAAATCTCTGATTTTCAAACCCCTCCCCAAATTATTCCGGCGTGTCCGCGCCAATGACAACAGAAACCTTAATAAGCAATTGGTATGAATCTCTCCGAATTAAAAACTAAACCCATTGAAGAGTTGATTGAAATAGCCAAAGGCATGGGCCTGGAAAATCTGGCTCGGTCACGCAAACAGGATATTATTTTCAATATTCTCAAACGCCACGCGAAAAGCGGTGAAGATATCTATGGCGACGGCGTATTGGAAATCCTTCAGGATGGTTTCGGGTTTTTGCGTTCCGCTGATTCCTCTTATCTCGCAGGGCCGGACGATATTTATGTCTCCCCTAGTCAGATTCGCCGATTTAATTTGCGTACGGGCGATTCAATTTCCGGGAAAATTCGCCCACCCAAAGAGGGTGAGAGATATTTCGCTTTATTAAAAGTTAACGAGATTAATTTTGATAAACCGGAAAATGCCCGAAATAAGATTCTTTTCGAAAACCTTACCCCGCTTTTCCCTAATGATCGTCTGACTTTGGAATGTGGCAATGGCTCTTCTGAAGACCTGATCGGCCGCATTATCGATTTAGTGGCCCCCATCGGAAAGGGTCAGCGGGGCTTGATCGTGGCGCCGCCCAAGGCCGGTAAAACTATTATGTTGCAGAATATGGCCCAGGCCATTACACGCAATAATCCAGAGTGCCACCTCATTGTTTTGCTGATTGATGAGCGTCCGGAAGAAGTGACCGAGATGCAGCGTTCGGTGCGTGGAGAGGTGGTTGCTTCTACCTTCGATGAGCCGCCCGCACGCCACGTTCAGGTCGCTGAAATGGTTATCGAAAAGGCTAAACGCCTGGTAGAACACAAAAAAGACGTGGTAATTCTACTCGATTCCATCACTCGTCTGGCGCGCGCTTATAACACCACGGTACCGAGTTCTGGCAAGGTCCTAACGGGTGGTGTGGATGCCCATGCCCTCGAGCGCCCCAAACGCTTTTTCGGTGCTGCGCGTAACATTGAAGAGGGCGGAAGTCTGTCTATTATTGCTACTGCACTGATCGATACCGGCTCGAAGATGGACGAAGTGATTTTCGAAGAATTCAAAGGCACCGGCAATATGGAGCTGCAGTTGGATCGCAAGATTGCTGAAAAACGTGTATACCCGGCAATTAACGTGCGCCGTTCTGGGACGCGTCGCGAAGAGCTGTTGATGCCTGAGGGTGAACTCCAGCGTGTATGGATCCTGCGCAAATTGCTACACGATATGGAAGATGTAGCATCAACGGAGTTCCTAGTGGACAAGTTGAAGGATTTCAAGAGTAATGACGAATTCTTCCTATCCATGAAACGGAAATAATTTTTATATATAAAAGGCGCCTATACCGGCGCCTTTTATATTCTGGATCGCACAAAGTGATTATTTGCGCGAATTAATGTTGAAAAGGCGAGCTATAAGGCATATAAAGTTCCACATCGTGGCGCTGGGTATGAAATTTATAGCGAGGCGCCCGACCGAATTGGCCCAGGATTTACTCCGTAAAAGGGTCAATCTCAAATGGATAATCTGGTGGAGCTGGTTATTCATTTGTGACTGCACGACAGCCCACACATCTAGTGAGAACCTTTTGTGAATATCTATATTGGAAATCTGGCCTACGCGGTAACCTCTGACGACCTGCACGAAGCTTTCGGCGCATTCGGAGAGATCTCTCGGGCTACTGTAATTACTGACCGTGAGACTGGCCGCTCTAAGGGCTTCGGTTTCGTAGAAATGCCCAACGACGACGAAGCACGTAAAGCCATCGAAGAGATGAACGACCAGCCTATGTCTGGCCGTAACATCCGCGTTAACGAAGCTAAGCCTCGCGAAGATCGTCCGCGTCGCCCCCGCTTCTAAGCTTAGGCAAGCTTAAGATTTTTTCGGCCCGCAGCTTAAACGCTTGCGGGCCGCTTCTAGCCCCTCTGTTAAGCACCCTTCATCCGGGCGCCATTCCCCATTTTGTAATTTCTGTTTTACACTGCGTTCTGGTTTCTTCTTCACGACCGGCAATGCATGAAATATAAAGACCTACGCGACTTTATCCAGTTGTTGGAAAAGCGTGGCCTGCTAAAACGAATTCAATATCCTGTAGACCCCAAACTGGAAATGACAGAAATCTCTGATCGCGTATTGCGCTCAGGGGGACCTGCTTTGCTGTTTGAAAATCCCGTAGGATTCGATACTCCAGTATTGGCTAACCTATTTGGCACTACTGAGAGAGTGGCATTGGGAATGGGGCGCGAGTGTATTGGTGAGCTGCGCGAGGTTGGCCAACTGCTCGCTTTTCTCAAAGAGCCACAGCCACCCGAGAATCTGCGCGATGCCTGGGAGAAATTACCTGTCTTTAAGCAAGTGCTTAATATGGGACCAAAGGTGGTTAAGAGCGCCGCCTGCCAACAGGTTGTGTTGGATAAATCTCAGGTGGACCTCCATGCATTGCCCATTCAGACCTGTTGGCCTGGGGATGCCGCGCCACTGGTGACTTGGCCGCTGGTGATTACCCGGGGACCCGAGAAGCAGCGTCAGAATCTGGGTATTTACCGAATGCAGTTAATTGGTAAAAACCGTCTGATTATGCGCTGGCTCAGCCACAGAGGGGGCGCGTTGGATTACCGTGACTGGTGCAAGAAAAACCCTGGAAAGCCCTACCCGGTGGCGGTGGCCTTGGGTGCGGACCCAGCCACGATACTTGGAGCGGTTACTCCGGTACCGGACACCCTGTCCGAATACGCCTTTGCCGGCTTGCTGCGCGGCGCTAAAACGGAAGTAGCAGGCGCGTTGCTTAGTGATTTACAGGTGCCGGCCAGCGCTGAGTATGTATTGGAAGGGTTTATCTATCCCGATGATATGGCCGATGAAGGTCCCTATGGAGATCATACCGGTTACTACAATGAGGTCGATCGCTTTCCAGTATTTACTGTGGAGAAAATAACCCACCGTAAAGATCCTATTTATCACAGCACTTATACCGGAAGGCCACCAGATGAACCTGCGATTTTAGGTGAGGCACTCAATGAGGTCTTCGTACCAATTTTGCAGAAGCAATTTCCTGAAATAGTCGATTTCTACCTGCCACCAGAGGGGTGTTCTTACCGTCTTGCGGTAGTGACCATGAAGAAACAGTATGCGGGTCACGCCAAACGGGTGATGATGGGGGTTTGGTCTTTCCTGCGACAGTTTATGTATACCAAATTTGTGATTGTCACCGATGACGACGTTAACGCGCGGGATTGGAATGATGTAATTTGGGCTATGACCACTCGTATGGACCCGGCACGGGATACGGTAATGGTGGAAAATACCCCGATTGATTATCTGGATTTTGCCTCGCCGGTATCTGGCTTGGGCTCCAAGATGGGTTTCGATGCCACGAACAAGTGGCAGGGAGAAACCAACAGGGAGTGGGGCAATCCTATTGAGAAAGACCCACAGGTGGTCCAGAAGGTGGATGAAATCTGGTCCAAGCTAGGTCTTTAAGCATAATCCAGACATCTGATTTTTTATTCATTTGTAGAGCGTCTATAGAGGCGCTCTAATTAATGGTTTCATAGTAATTATTCTAAATTTTCCCAAGCTTACATCTATATGGATGTAGCTGAGGACGTTGAATCCCGGTATCGGTTTATTTGCCGCCTTTGATGAATTGTGGGGGGTATTTAAATGAGAATACTTTATGCAGTCGGCTTAATGGCTGTTGGTATTTTCGAAAATTGGACAATGCCACCAAGTGAGCAGAAGAAAAGCACAGAGATTGCCAATATAGAAGATTTTATGACGGCGGTTATGTGAGAGGCTGTCATTCCTGTTATAGCCTTATCAAGAATAAAAGGGGTAAACTTCTCTTTCAGTAAGTATATGGATTGGCTGGCGAAGAGCTTGGTAAGCCACTCTTCAGCGACTGCAGATTACTATAGCTACACCATTTACTCGGCAAATCGTCATCCCTAAATTAGTCTGGAGCAACACCTCCGTTCTCTCCTTAATGAGGAAGGTAGTCTGTACAATAATGAGGCTCATTATTTGAAGGCTATGCCGGAGTGCGTCGTCAGTACAGAAATTTGCCTGCAGGTTTAGCGGGCTTATTAGTGTAGTCAGCAACTGGCCAATCCCTTGTAAACTATAGCAAGGAAACGCTTTTTTGTAGCTTTGAAAGGGAGTGCGCAAGTTGGAAGCTTAACGAGATGGATCTAGGTTCCCTAGTAGTGCCCTATAAGATGGAGCAATGCATACCACTTTTAGGTCTTTGCACTGATAGTGAATCAAGCAGAATAAATTATTTGATGGGAAGATACATCAACCCACCTTTCGAGTACAAAGAAAGCCACAGTGCCCCGATGGTGGTATTCGCATCAGTATTGACGACCTTAGTGATTTTTCACTGGCAATTACCAAGATCCGTTTCAGATTCGCAAGGCTCCTTTTGGCAAGATTCCGATGGATTTGTGGGATATCTGGGGTCGGATACTAGGAGTATTTACGGCAATGTATTTTGACCCTAATCGTAAGGGTGGCTTTATTATCCTGATGAACCGTGATGTGGATGGTAACTCTGCCGATGCAATGAGGCGTATTGCTAGTCGCTTAATATAAATGTAAAAATGAGTGATGAGAGAGTCCAGTACAGAGAATGTCTGGGAGCTTTTAAAAGTCTTCTAAAGATTTCTGAATTTTGATTTCTATAATTTGGTAACTTATTACTAAAATAATATATTCTTGACTGGTAGGTTGTGGGGGATAAGGAGAATCCATTATGATTAGAAAAATACAATCTGTTACTAAATGTTTTTTAGTTGCTATATGTTTTTTGTCGCTGACAATCAATGCAGAGAAGGTTGATTTGAAAAGTTCGGATGTATTCGAACGAATGAAATTGCTTCAAGGAGATTGGAAGAAGGAGGGAGATACAGCCGGAAATTTCCATATTAAATTTTCTCAGACCGCCGCAGATTCTGTTTTGGTGGAGAATTGGTTGTATAAAAGGAAATCGCATTCGCTCACTATCTACCACATAGATAATAGCAATTTATTGGCAACCCACTATTGTCCTCAGGGAAACCAGCCACGTTTGCAGCTCACCTCAAGTGTTGAAAGCAGGCCGATTGAGTTTTCCTTTAAGGATGCTGGGGTTTAGAGGCAAACCATCAGCACAGCTTGGCTTTTGAATGGTTAGAGAATGGCAAGGTCATCCGCACAGAGAGCTATATGGAAAATGGAGAGCTAAGGCCCTCAAGTATACGGCTAGTGCGCAAATAAACTGCCAAATCTCCATTTTCTGTATATAAATCTATTCTACTCTTAATCAAAGCTGACAATGATTATCCTGTCAGCTTTTTTGTATGCCTAACTCAACGAGATACAGCTTAGGTAGTATGATGCAATGTCTTCTATACTTCGTTGCTATATTGCAGGTTAATTATGCAAGCAGCTACAGGATTTACCATTTGGTGACATTTCTATCTGGCCCTAAACGGCTGATATGCATTCTGCATCATGATGGCCTTGGGGATTAGGCCAAATAACTACAATATGAGGGAGGGGTGAAACATGGAGTTGATTCTTTTTGTAATCATTATGGTAGCGGTTTTGGTTCTGCCATTAAAGATGGCTGCTGCCATGATGGGAGCGAGAAATACCGGGGTTTTTCATTGTCTTTTTGCACTTTTACTGGCGCTGATTGTACAGAGAATTGTGGGTGGTATGCTACCGGGTGTAAGTGACAGTGCCGGGATTCTTTTGACTATTCCATTGGCAGCAATTGCTTATATGTTGGTTTTAGGTACAGGATTTTTGAAGGCGATCATTATCGCAATACTACAGGGAATTATTACTTTTTTGGCCATGCTACTTTTTGCCGGTATGTTTGCAAATATCTAATCTTCCCGATCGATGATGTTCTGATTTACCCGGATCAGGTACTGCTCAGTGATTTCTGTTCGAAAGCTCTTTCGGTATCTGGTCCAAGTCAAACGTCGCTCCTATTGAGGTCTTTCTGTAAACTTTTCCCCTCTGTTTCTCAGGCGCAGGTCTAACCATAAGAGCAGGGCGTCATTTCTACAGACCTAAAGAAAACTCTTTGCGCAGAGAATTTGGTAGCAGTTTTTGGAAATATTATTTGGCCAGAATGCCTGTTTGGGCGGGGCCTGATTAATATCTAGCCTGCTAATCGGAAACCTGCTGGGTTTCCTCCTTGAGGAACTCGCTTAGGGCCTTGAAATAATCGCTGAAGGTTTCGAACTGTGGCAAGTGCCCGACACCATCGAATTCTATTAGCTGCGCACCTGGAATTACGGAGGCGGTTTTTTTGCCTAATAGATCGTAACGTCCCAATGTCTTTCTGATGGGTTCAGCAGCGCGGGTACGGCCAATCGCGGTGCGATCCCGAGTGCCGATAATCAGGAGGGTGGGTACTTGGAGATCTGCGAACTCATACAAAACCGGTTGAGTAAACACCATTTCTGAGGTGAGGGCATCAATCTTGGCTATATGCTGGGAGTCTGGTCCCAGTGTCCAGCCGGCTTGGATATCTAGTAGGGAGTTGTAGGATTCCCGCCATTTTCCATCGAAATAGGCACTCAACATATAGTTCTTAATACCCTCCGGTGTTTGTGCCTGCTCTCTGAGTATGGCTTGCTCCAAAGGCTCATAGGGGACGAAGCGCTTCCAATCCTCCAGACCGATAGGGTTGATCAAAGCCAGCTTCTCCACCATTTCTGGGTACATAAGAGAGAAGCGCGTCGCCAGCATACCTCCCATGGAATGGCCAACCACAGATACTCGATTCACTTTAAGTGTGTTGAGCAGAGCCTCGGTATCTGCAGCCATACCGTGCAGGTTGTACGGCATTAATGGTTTGTCCGATTTGCCGAAGCCGATTTGGTCCGGGGCAATGACCCGGTAACCTTGTTCCGTGAGCGCGGCGATGCTGTCTGCCCAGTAGGCAGCGGAAAAATTTTTGCCATGCAGTAGTAATACCGTACCTCTGGCAGGTGCAGCTGTGCTTGAGGGGACATCCATATAGGCCATGGAAGCAGGTTGTCCTAATTTGGACAGCTCTAACGTTTTAACCGGATAGGGATAGTTGTAGCCACTCAGTAACATATCCTGTGGTTGGGTGGAGGGAACAGAAGCGAGCGTAAAATTCGATAGGAGAATCAAAAATAGTAAGGTGAGAGCGGAAAGGCATTGTTGCGGTAGTCTCATGAGCAAGCTTCAAAAAAGATGCGGAAGCCCACTATGGGCCAAAGAGTGTTACGGGGAAAGGGCCCAGATAATCTGGGCCACTAGGGTGGTCGTTAGGCGTGGATACCGAGTAGGGGTTTGTCTTGACTGGGCATGGGCACCGGCGGCAGGTCTGGAACTGCCTGCAACAATCCCTCCTCAAAAAGGCGGGCGGCCTTATCTTTTTCCCCGAGGGCCTGAAGTAAGCGCGCCAGTTCTGCGGAGGTGGCCGGGTCATGGCGCAGCAGCAGGCTTTTCTCAAAATATTGCTGTGCTTTGCCCCACAGCTCGTTGCGCATGCTTAAACGCCCGAGACAGGTGAGCAGATCGGCACTTTCACCGTACTCTTTGAGCCAGCCCTCCGCGGCAGAGAGCTGTGTTGTGGCATTGGCACCGGTGAGACAGCCATACAGCTTGGCCAGCTTAGGGGTCCACTCCCGATTTAGTAACCAGCGCAGGTGTTTTTCTGCTTCGGTATCATCGCCAATCCGATGTAGCAGGTTTGCAAAGAGACTGCGTAGCTCTACATTGCGCTGCCAGCGCCCATTTAGGCTGTGCCAGATGTCGTGTAGCCTCTCCTTGTCATTGCGATTCGCGGCCTCGCCAAGCTGATGCTCGTAAACCTCCCGCTCTAATTTTTGCAGGTCTTCTTCAGGCATATTGGCATGCTTTTCCAGCTCTGGAAGTAGCTCCTGCAAGCTACTCCAATCGCCCAAGGAGTAGTAGGCTTGTCGGAGAAGTTGCAGTAGGGCCGGGTGTTTGGGCTCCAGTTGCTTAGCCCGTTTGAGGCTGGCAATACACTGCTCGTAATGCTTGTCTTGCAGCTGCATGCGCGCCTGACTCAGTGCCACCGCCAAGCGTGTGTCTTCGCCGCAGGCCTCGGCCTTCGCCAACAGTTCATTGGCTTCCTCGCGGAACCCCAGTTCATGGGCACTGCGCGCGGCCGCTAGATAATTGATTAACGGCGCCTCGGAGCGTGGGGCGCTTTTTAAGAGCTGGCGCCTTGCACGAGACCAGTTGCCCTCCATAAACTCCACCAGGCCGCTGGTGAGGCGTCGTCGGGCCACCCGCTGGCGGCCGAAGCGCAGGCGGTCGACACTGCCGCGCACCGCACGAAACAGGCTGCGGGTTAACCAAGCGAGAAACAGTAGAGCGATTAGTAGGGCTACGAGTGCGACGATGGCAAACCAGAGATTCATCTCATAGCCCTTGTTCAACTCGCCACCGAAGCCAATCACCAGATATCCCGGATAGTTCTGGTTAATCTGTGGTAGCAGAGCGCCAAGTAAAAGTAGGGCTACGGTAGCAAAAAGGACTTTTCTCACGGGTTGCCTCCCCCGGGTGTGTCGGCACCATGCCCTGAGGTTTTGTGCAGAAGCTCAATGTAATTGTACAAGGCCACCTGTGAGGCATTCAGGTCCGGCATCTGGGCTTGAATGGGTTTTTCGCTGAGTTCGGCCAGTTGCTGGGCCAGGGCGTTGCGCTGGGTGTTGGCGGTGCCATAAGTTAGCAGAAGTTCGCGGGCGCTGTTCAGTGCGTCTTTGTACACGGTGGAATCACCGCGCAATAGGGCCAACTGTGCCTGCTCCATATTAAGGCGCAAGGTCTGGCGAAAACGTGTCTCACTCTGCGGGGAGAGCATGACGGGATTGATATCGCCGTCAATGGGCCGGACAGAGTCGCGCAGGAAGGTGGTAAAGCGCCTCCAACTACGCTGCCACGGCGTCTGCCCTTCTTGTGCAGGTTCCTCTTGCGTCTTCTGCGCCTGGGAATGGGCAATATCAAACTCTGGTTGGATCCGCGCGCGTATCAGTTGCTCCTCCAGAGCACGCAGACGCAGATAAAGCCCCTCACGGTCGATATTTTCCACCAATTTAAGCGCGGTGATATCGCGGGCCAGTTGTTGGCGTACCCCGTAGAGATCCGGCAGGTTCACCTGGCGCAGAATAGTGTCGACCTTTTCCACTAGCCCCAGGGCAGCGCTGCTGTTGTCCTCCAGCATCAGGCGTTGATTGGCCATGCGCAAGAGGTAATCGGCCTCTGCCAGTTGCCAGTCTTCCCGGCTCACATTCCCCAGTTCGCTGAGGCGGTTGCCCTGAGCTGTCATGCTGCGCTGCATTCCGGCGAGCTGTTGTTGCAGTTGCGCAATGGTACGGGCTTGCAGCTGTATCTGATTGCGCAGGGTGGTATCGGCCTGCTGAAGTTGGTCGAGTTGCTGATTCAGCAGGGAAGTGGTCGTTTCTACTGAGGGGTGCGGTGGCTGCGCCTCAGATGGCGCCGAGTCGGAGGAGGGCTCGGCGTTCGATACCGGTTCAGCGGGAGTGGTATCTACTGGGGGTTGAGCGGTCGTATTAGGTGCGGACGATTCCCCTTGACGATCCGTTTCCCGAGGGGACGCTGTTTGTTTAAACGCGGGGAAGTCGAACTGGGCGATGCGATTGCGCAGCTGCGGCCAACTGTGCCAGGCGAATGCGATCAGGGCAATAAGTAGCAGAATAAAGACCAGCCACCACCAACGACCGCCGCTTTTTCCACTGAGAGTGGCATCTTGAGGTGGCTTATCTTTCTTTTTGCCCTGTGTCGCCTTGGCAAAATTGCTCTTGCTCTCCTGCTTAGCCAGCGTATCTGCGGTGAGGTCACCCGCTGGTGTGGAGGCATTGTCCTTGGATTTTTCGTTGGTCATGGGCTTGGGGCGCAGCTGTAAATTGTCGTCGAATTATAGCGAGTGGCGCAGACCTTAATAGCGGAGCTGGCGCCGTTTTGAGACTTTTAACCCTACAGGGCGGGTAATTCGATAGCAATTCAAACTAGCGCCTGGGAGAGTGCCTCCAGCATAGCGCTGTCGCCGGCATTCAGTGCGGTGTGGATCTCGGTAAAACCCAGTGCGCGCGCTTGCTTGGCGACTCGCGCGCTGGGGCCGACTAGGGGGGGGTGTAGCAGCCGTTCACATCCGGACTGTTCAATACATCGGTGCAAGTTCGCCAGGGTTTCGCCGCTGTGGACCGTGATGGCATCCGGGGTAAAAGCGTAGTCTTGCAATTGATCTGCGGCACCCGTCGGCAGAGATCTCTGGTAGAGCTCGCAGTACTTTACCTGCGCACCGCGTTCGAGCAGTGTGTCGCCGATCAACGTGCGCCCTCCGGCGCCGCGAAAAATCAGAACATGCTGCCCCGCGACTTGCCGCAGTGAAGGCAGGGCGAGCAGGTCTTCGGAGTTCATAGACTCGCCGCTGCGTTCACAGGGAATGCCCCGCGCCAGCAGAGCCTTAGCTGTGGCTGCGCCAATGGCGTAGTAACGCGGTCCCAGGGGCAACTGTGGCCAATAGGCCTCCAGCCAGTCCACGCCGTAGCGTACCGCATTCTGTGAGACAAAAATCGCAATATCTGTCTGGTCGAAGTCGAGGATGCGATTTTTAATCGCCTGCAGTGCCGATACCTCTACAAGGGGGTTGATCGCCAGCATGGGTATACAGTCGACTTCGGCGCCGGCTGTGCGCAACAGTGCGCTCCAGGTGTCGGCGTGCATCGTTGGGCGCGTAGTTAGTATGCGTTTGCCTCGCAAATACTCAGCCATGTTGAAGTGTTCTCAGATGGCGGCTAGAACTTCGTCGGCGCCCTGTGCTAGCAATTGCTCTGCGAGCTGAGTTCCCAGCGCTTCGCCATCTTCTGCCGCGCCGCGGATTTCCGCGCGAATCATGGTGGAGCCATCGGGGCTGCCCACCAAGCCGCGCAACCACAGGGCGTTATCCTCCAATTCGGCGTAGCAACCGATGGGGACCTGACAGCTGCCGTTAAGGCGCTTTACCAGGGCGCGTTCGGCAGATAAACGAGCGGCGGTTTTGCTGCAGTGCAAAGGGCGCAGCAGAGCCTCCAGTTCGCGGTCATTGCGGGCCTCGATACCGACAGCGCCCTGGCCACCAGCGGGCAGTAAGACGGTGGAGGGTAGGAAGCTCCGAATGCGCTCGCGCATTTCGAGACGCAACAGGCCGGCGGCGGCGAGAATAATGGCGTCGTATTCCCCTGCATCGAGCTTGGCCAGGCGAGTATTGACATTACCGCGGAGGAATTTGATCTGTAGATCGGGGCGGTGTGCAAGCAGTTGGCACTGGCGGCGCAGACTCGAAGTACCTACCACGGCGCCCTGGGGTAGCTCCGCAATGCCGGCGAAGTTATTGCTGACAAAAGCGTCGCGTGGGTCCTCACGCTCACAGATAACCGGCAGGTAGAGTCCCTCGGGAAATTCCATGGGCACATCCTTCATGGAGTGCACGGCGATATCCGCGCGCCCTTCCAACATGGCCACTTCCAGCTCTTTCACAAAGAGCCCCTTGCCGCCGATTTTGGCCAGGGGAATATCCAGTACCCGGTCGCCTCGGCTGGTCATCGGCAGCAGCTGCACATCCAGCGTTGGGTGCTCCTGCTTCAGGCGGTCCTTGACGAAATTGGCCTGCCATAGGGCCAGGGCGCTCTCGCGTGTGGCGATGCGGATGCGGTTAATGGGCATAGGGTTCGATCACTCGCTTGTATGGGGAGGCAATTCTAACAGAGGGCTGTTGCCTGTGGCTCTGCCCGGCGCTCGGCTCAGTAAACTGTTACGATCCGCCGCGCGCGCGCAACCAGTCTTCGAGAATGATGCGCGCGGCGATTGAGTCCACGGGGTCCTGCGCGAAGTTGCCGCGATGGCCGCGCTCTGCCGCCTCTTCCTTGGCCGCGCGCGTACTGAGGCGCTCATCAATCATTTCCACCGGCAGCCCGCTGCGCCCGTGCAGGCGTTGGCCAAATTTGCGTGCGCGAGCACCGAATTCACTCTCGCTGCCGTCCATATTCAGTGGCAGTCCCACCAGCAAATAGTGGGGCCGCCACTCGTCGATAAGTTGCTGTACCTTATCCCAATCCGGCTTGCCGTCCTTTGCCGGCAGGGGTGCAAGCTCTCTGGCGCTGGCTGTTAGGCTCTGGCCAAATGCGAGACCGATGGAGCGGGTGCCAAAGTCGAAGGCGAGGGCTGTAATGGGTTTACTCATGGGGGAAAGATCCGGTTTCACGGGGAATAAGACTTGCGAGGGATGATAACCGGGGCGAGTTAAGCGTGCCCAGCCTGGGAGCCGAGGCCGGAGAGATCAATACCGTGGCGGGCGGCAGCATTTTGCCAGCGTTTGTCCACCGGAGTGGCAAATAGAATTTCAGGCTCTGCCGGCAGTGTCAGCCAGGCGTTCTCCGCCAGTTCCTGTTCCAGTTGCCCGGCTCCCCAACCGGCATAGCCCAGGGCCAGCAATACATCGTCCGGGCCGTGTCCGGAGGCAAGGGACTCGAGAATATCCCTGGAGGCGGTGAGGCTGATTTCTCGATTGATTTCGGTGGTTGAGTCAAACTGCACGCCGGCACCATGAAGTACAAAGCCCTGCTCCGTGGAGATGGGTCCGCCCAAGAGAACAGTCTCATCGCCACGTTGGCTGGAGTCCTGCAGCGAGAGCTGTTCGAAAATTTCCTTCCAGTGCACCTTACTGGGGGCATTGATCACTATGCCCATGGCGCCCTCCTCGCTGTGCTCGACGATTAGGGCGATGCTGTGCTTGAAGCGCGGATCCTCCATGCCGGGCATGGCCAGTAGGAACTGGCCGCGCAGGCTGCCGTGGGTCAAATCACTGTCGATGTTCGGTGTAGGCATAGTTTGATTCTAGGTCGCCTGAATGAAACGCAAGTTTAGCCACGCTCGGGCGGCTCACCTGCAGAGGTTGAAAGCCCGGTCAATTCGAAATTCCAGGTGCGGATAATTTCCAGGCGGTCGGCCTCTTTGCGGATTTCTGCCGGGAAGGGTGCGAAGGGGGCTGCCTGCCGCACAATCTGCTGGGCAGCGTCGTCCAGGATACGCTCACCTGAGGAGTGTGTGATCTTTACCTCCTCTACTGCGCCATTGGGCAGCAGGCGCACTTTCATACGCAGGCTACCGGTGATTTTTTGTTGGAGGACTTCCGCTGGGAAGTTGCCATTACCCACGTCCTCTATTTTCTGGCGCCATTCGTGCAAGTAGGCGGCATCTGCGGAGGCCTTGGTGGCCACCGAAGTGAGTCGAAGCACGCGTGGGCGCTGAGCGATGGTCTGACTGATCTTATCTTTGCGAGCCATCAGGCTGGCATATTCCTGCTTGATTAAAGCCAGGTCATTGGGCGCGTCGCCGCGCTTCTTTTCGGAAAACGTATCTTCGGCGGGTAGTTCCGGCGCCTGGCGGGGGCTGTCGCCAATGGTGGTGATTAGTTGGCGGCGCTGGTCTGTCGGGTGCGCGGCCTGCTGTTGCGGCAATGGGGTCACGTCGTGAATTTGCGTGTCGGCAAATTCGGCGCGACGTTTACTGGAGAGCTCCCGTGGGCTGTCCGCGGTGCCACTGGCCTGCTGGTTGTGCTGGGCCAGATAATCGGCATCCTCTGGTGCTTGTGCAGACTGATGCTGAGAGAGAGTCACCTCCAGGGTGGGTGGCGCTTGCCTGCCTTCGGAGTCGGGGAAGGATACGTAAAGTAACAGAACATGGAGGGCGCCAGCGAGAAACAGGGAGAACACAAAACGCTCGCGTTGGGCTGCATCAAATGGCGTTGTGTTAGCGATGGAATTCATTATGTATTTTCGGTTACTACTTTTTTGCACCGAGCACGACGTTCGGCATTTCTACCAGAGCCATTTATTGGTAAACAGCCCTGGGATTCACTCAAATTGAAGTGCGCAGTTTAGCGCTTTTGCGCCAAGCGATGTGTGATGGCGCTCATTAGTCGCGCACCGATATAGGTATCGTAAGCCGCGTCAATCTCGCGCACGCAGGTTGGGCTTGTGACATTGATCTCGGTGAGATAATCCCCGATGACATCCAAGCCAACAAACAGCAATCCTTTTTCTTTCAGGGTGGGAGCGACCTGTTCCACGATCCATCGATCGCGATCATTGAGAGGGCGCGCTTCGCCGCGTCCACCTGCGGCCAGGTTGCCGCGTGTTTCGCCAGCTTCAGGTATTCTCGCCAGGCAGTAAGGTACCGCTACACCGTCGACGACCAGAATGCGTTTATCGCCATTTTTAATTTCGGGGATGTAGCGCTGCGCCATAATTTGCTGGCGCCCATGCTCTGTGAGCATTTCCAGGATTGCGCCCAAATTGGCGCCATCGGGTTTGCAGTGGAAAATACCGGCACCCCCCATACCATCTAATGGTTTGAAGATGACATCCTGGTGGGTTTTATGGAATGTGCGCAGGCGCTGCATATCCCGACTGACCAATACCGGGGGACAACATTGCGGAAAGCTAGTGGCGAATATTTTTTCGTTACAGTCGCGCAGCGATTGCGGCTTGTTAACCACTAGCGCACCTTCGCGCTCTGCCGCTTCGAGAATGTAGGTGGAGTAAATGTACTCATTATCGAAGGGTGGGTCGATGCGCATCAGGATAGCATCGAGATCGCCCAGAGGCATCTCTCTGGGTTCCTCTAGGGAAAACCAGCGTTCAGCATCATCAAAAACCTGCAGCGCTCTACCTCTACCAATAGCGCGGCCATTGTCCAGGTACAGGTCGCTCTGCTCAAAATAAAACAACTGAAAACCGCTGTCTTGTGCGGCCTGTAACAGTGCGAGTGTCGTATCTTTCTTAAAATTGATTTGGGCGATGGGGTCCATCACCACACCGAGGGAATAATTCATCTGGGCTTCCGTAGTTGAAGGGATATTTAATCCCGCGCCGCGGTGGTTGTGGCTAGCTGTCTTTTTGGCACTGCCAACTTGTTGGGTGGATAAGGTAAGAGTAGCTTCGCCGAGGTGCAACTTTTTAACAAGCTCCGCTGAGTTTGGGTGTAAAGTGGCGATAATTTGAACCGCAAGGTCGCCAGCGCTTAGCTGCAGGTAGATTCACCAGGGGTTCTGTGATAAAAGTTCCACCCAGTGTGTGATCTTGGCTAAGTGAGACACCCAGGCCCCATAAGTGGCTCAAAAAAAGGGTGCAGATAAAATTTTTCGCGTGCCCGAAAATAAGTAAACAGGGGATTCAAAAAAGACTATGGAGCTTAACTGGGAAAGTCTGACTGTGATGGTGATTGACGACAGTAAGACAATTCGCCGCACCGCCGAGACATTGCTGCAAAAAGCAGGTTGCACGGTTGTCACCGCAACAGATGGCTTTGATGCGCTGGCGAAAATCGCGGACTCCCGTCCCGATGTTATTTTTGTCGATATCATGATGCCGCGCTTGGATGGCTATCAGACCTGTGCACTGATTAAGAACAACAGCGAATTTCGCTCCACTCCGGTTGTTATGTTGTCGAGCAAAGATGGTTTGTTCGATAAGGCAAAAGGCCGCGTCGTTGGTTGCGATCAATATTTAACAAAGCCATTCAGTAAAAGCGAGCTTCTCGGGGCTATTTCTGCCCACGCAAAGCCGCACCATGCAGCCTGAGTGGCCACTAACAAAAAAACAAAGTGCTCTTTAAGGGCCTGCATCCCCACTGTTTAGTGGGATTGATAATTTAACAGACGTACAGTTCTCCCCACCTGCCTGGGGCGTGAGGTTCTGTAGTCGGGCAGTGCATTGGCAGTAAGTGCAGACTTGGCACGCGCTATCAACGATAAATACAACAAGCCGCCAAGCACTGTCATTTATAGAGCAGTTGCCAAAATTAGAAGAAGTCATGGGGGAAATGATGGCAAGAGTACTAATAGTTGATGACTCTCCTACCGAAACACATAAGCTGACCACAATTCTTGAGAAAAATGGCCACGCGGTAATTACCGCGCCCAATGGTGAAAATGGTGTGGATGTGGCGCGTACTCAGCGTCCGGATCTTATCCTGATGGACATTGTGATGCCTGGACTGAATGGTTTTCAGGCCACGCGCCAGTTGAGCAAAGATGGCAGTACTGCCGGGATTCCAATCATTATCGTGACTACTAAGGATCAGGACACCGACCGAGTGTGGGGCATGCGGCAGGGGGCCAAGGCCTACCTCACTAAGCCCGTTGATGAGGGCAAATTGTTGAAGGCAATCGAGGAGGTGTTGGCCTGACGGCCAGCTGCTGAGCGTGCAGTCACAAACACCTTATCTAGCACTTGTCGATATCGCGCGGCGCGCTAAAGCGCAGGCCACTGGATTGCCCGGGCGTCGCGAAATCAAACCTTATTGGACCGGAATCGGTTTTTCTCTACTCGATCACAATTTCGTCGCTTCTATGGACGATGTTGTGGAACTGCTCGAAGTGCCGCAGCACACTTTTATCCCCGGCGTTCAGCCCTGGGTGAAAGGCGTTGCCAATGTGCGCGGCCGCCTGTTACCCCTCATTGACCTTGCCGCTTTTTATGGTGGCCACCTTACTGGCCCGCGCCAACAGCGCCGGGTTCTGGTATTGGAGCGGGACAAAACCTACGTGGGGTTGATTGTCGACAGGTTGCACGGAATGCAGCATCTGGCATTTGAATATGCCCGTGAAGCGCCAACAGATTTAATTGAGCCGTTTGCCCCTATGGTGCACGGCCAGTTTATTTTGCAGAAGGACCGATGGCTGGTGTTCGACATGCGGGCTCTACTCAAAGACCCTCATTTTATGGACGCCGCCACTCACTAAAGGTCCAACTGGACTTTTCGTCATCTCACAATTTGTTGAGATGTTGGGGGGACCTATAGGCGGTGCAGGGATGTCCGCACTGGCTGAGGGCCATTGTTATTAAAGCGTTAAATATTTAGTGGTTTTAAACCGGCCTCATGCTTGGGCCCGCTAGGAGTAAACTATGAAAACAGGCTCCCAGAGTTCCTTTTCCGCGTTTCGCAGTAACCCTGCCGCGCTGGGTTTGGGTCTGCTGGTACTCGCCGTACTGGCGGGACTGATTGTCAGTATCTATTTGGTACAGACCCGCAGTGACCGCGATAAAGAGTACCTACAACAAGTGGCGGAGCTGCGCGCACTTTCCTATCAGTTGGTTTCCTACGCACCGGCGGCGACCTCCGGTGATGATGAGGCCTTTGCCGAATTAGAGAAAGTTTCAGGGCAAATGGCGAACGCCTGGAACCAACTGCAGGGGATGGATAAGGGAAGCCGTAGAGCGCTCGATGCCGAGCTCGCTACTTACGGTACCGTTTGGCGCAAGCTGCGTGAGCAGGTCGATACGATTCTCGGCAACCAAGATACCATCGTATTCCTTAACGATATCGCCTCTACGCTGAGCGACTCCCTCCCGGAACTCCAGGCGGAGCACAACAATATTGTGGAAATCCTCCTGGCGAACAACGCCCCGGCGAACCAGGTAGAGCAGGCACAGCTGCAGGTCTGGCGTGCGGAGCGAATCGGCCGAAATATCGATAAGATGCTTCAGGGCGGTGATGATGCCGAAGCTGCCGCCGACCAGTTCAATACCGATGCCAGCCTTTTCGGTAAAGTAGTGGACGGCATGAAGAGCGGCGACGTGGTGATGGGTATTTCCCGTATCACCGATGAGGAAGCGCGTCGCTCACTCGATGAAATTACCGAACTGTTCGGATTCGTAAGTACCTCTGTACGGGATATCTTCGAAGCGACCCCGGCACTGTTTGCCTCGCGCCAGGCCTCCGACGGTATTATCGCCTCGTCGCCGCAGTTGCTAGAGGCCCTGAGTACCCTGAACGACCGCATCGTTAACCTGGCCGATGAGCGTCAGCCAAACAACATGACGATTTCCATTTTGGCTGCGGCATTTGTGCTGTTGATTTTTGCCATGATGGGGATGGCCTTCTCCGGTACTCGTCGCAGCCTGATGGAGGAAGCGGATACCAACGAGCGTAACCAGCAGGCCATTATGCAGCTGCTGGATGAGCTGGCGGATCTCGCCGATGGTGACTTGACGACCTCGGCAACAGTTACCGAAGCCTTCACCGGTGCGATTGCGGACTCCATCAACTTCACTATCGACCAGCTGCGTGTACTGGTATCGCGAATCAATGGCACAGCGCAGGAAGTATCCGGCCTGTCCCAGGAAACCCAGCAGACCGCCCTGCATCTGGCGGAGGCCTCGGAGCACCAGGCCCAGGAAATTGCCGGGGCTTCGGCCGCGGTGAATGAGATGGCGGTCACCATTGACCAGGTATCTGCCAACGCCTCCGAATCCGCCCAGGTAGCCGAGCGCTCGGTACAGATCGCCAGCAACGGCTCCAAGGTGGTACAGAACACCATCAAGGGCATGGACAATATCCGCGAGCAGATTCAAGACACCTCCAAGCGAATCAAGCGACTGGGTGAGTCTTCCCAGGAGATTGGCGATATCGTGAGCTTGATTAACGACATTGCTGACCAGACCAACATCCTCGCGCTGAATGCCGCAATTCAGGCGAGCATGGCCGGTGATGCCGGCCGCGGCTTCGCCGTGGTTGCGGATGAGGTACAGCGCCTGGCGGAACGTTCCGCCGCTGCAACCAAGCAGATTGAAGGACTGGTAAAAGCGATTCAGTCCGACACTAACGAAGCGGTAATCTCCATGGAGCAGACCACCACTGAGGTGGTGCGCGGTGCTCGACTGGCACAGGACGCCGGTGTTGCCCTGGAGGAGATCGAGAATGTATCCAGCAACCTGGCATCCTTGATTCAAAACATCTCCAATGCCGCACGCCAGCAAGCCTCCTCTGCAGGTCACATTTCCAACACGATGAACGTGATTCAGGAAATTACCTCGCAGACCTCTGCCGGTACCCAGGCGACAGCTCAATCTATTGGTAACCTGGCGCAAACCGCCAGCGCCCTGCGTGAGTCTGTTGCCGGCTTCAAGTTACCGCAGGAGGAGGGCGTGGATACCAACAGTGACATATACGATGTGGAGTTGCCGGAGATGGATGCGGAAACGTTCACGATCGAAGGTGAAGAGACCGATTCCTTGGAGTCCCGCGAAGACCGGGCTCTGGCCTAACCCACAAAAATAATGTCCGGCACCATTGATGGTTGCCGGGCGGAGAGGGCGCACGGAAACACTTTCCGCAAAGTCGCGAACCTAGGTTCGCACCGGGGTAGAGCGCCTGCATAGAGAATGAAATATTGGGGACTTGGCGTGAGTCACGACAATCCGAACTTCATGGCCCTGGATTGGCTGATAGGCGAAATTAACGAGACCCTGGCGCAGGCGCGCCAGTTTCTCGAGACTTTCGCTACGAATCCGGAAGCGGGGACAACGCTGCTGCAAAACAGCCTGTCACTGGTGCACCAAGTACACGGCAGCCTGCATATGGCGCAGCTCGACGGCGCAGCAATGCTGGCTGAAGAAATGGAGCAATTGCTCCAGTCACTTGCCGGCGGCTCGGTTGAAAATACCGATGAAACGCGCGAATTCCTGATGCGGGCTTTGTTGGAGCTGCCTCTCTACCTGGAGAAAGTGTCGTTCCAGCGCCGGGATAACGCGGTGCTGTTATTACCCCTTCTCAACGATTTGCGCGCTGTACGTCGCGAGCGCCTGGTCACCGAAGGCGCACTCTTTTCCCCAGACCTCTCCACGCTGGGCCGTATAATCGGCAAGCGCCAGCCATTGACGGCGGACAATACACGTCTGCAGGAACTGGTCGGCAAGTTGCGCAAGATGTATCACGTCGCGGCAGCGGGGCTTATCCGCGATGTAAATAGCGGCGAGAGCCTCTCCTACCTAGTGAAAATCGTCGAAAAGCTGCAGTTGCTCTATAGCGGCAGCGTTCGTCAATCCCTGTGGGTAGTACTACTGGGTGTTTTGGAGGCGCTCGGCGAGCACCGTATTAATGTGCAGCCGGCATTGCGTCACCTGTTGCGCAGAATCGATGTGGAATTCCGCCTGTTGCAGGGTCGCGGTGCCAGTCTGTTGGGTGCCGAGCTGGATACTGGTTTCCTGTGCAACCTGCTGTTTTATGTCTACCTGGCTGGCCCGAACGGCACGCGCTGTGGGGATCTCTATCAGCGCTTCGCCCTGGATAAGGCGGTTCCCGGTACACCCAGACCTGACACCGAAGATGTGCTGGCGATGGGTCCTGAGGCCCTGGGAACCGCAATCACTGCCCTGCGTGAGGAATTGCAACTGGTGCGTGAAGCACTGGAGCCCAGTGGCGCTTCCACGGAGCGGCCGCCCTTGAGTGAAACTGCAGCCGTGGCCAAGCGCGTTGCAGATACCCTCGGCGTACTCGGACTCGAGGCGCCGCGAACTCGCGCTCGCGGTATCTATGAATACCTGCGCGACGCCTCCCGTGGTACCGACGTTGAGGAGTACCTGATGCGTGCCGCCGGTGAGCTGGTGCAACTCGACTCAGCCCTGGCGGCCACTGTCGATCGCAACAAGCGCGGCGATGACGAACAGCCGATGATGGGTGATGCCACAGACTCGGTCCTGCGCGAGGCGCGCCTGGGTCTGGAGGCGGTGAAAGAAGCGGTCATGGAGTATGTGGCCAGCCACTGGGATATCAGTTATCTGAGTCGAGTGCCCCAGCGCTTACAGGAAGTTTGCGGCGGCCTGGATATGGTCGGTTATCAGCGCGCAAGTAAAATCATTGCCGCCTGTAACCAATATATCGGCGCCTCTCTTATTGAGCGCACAGAGCAGCCAGAGTGGCACATGCTCGATACCCTGGCCGACGCCATTACAAGTGTCGAATACTACTTGGAGCGTCGGGTCGAGGGACTGGACGATACCGAAATGCTTCTGGCTCTGGCCGAGGATAGTGTCGCCAATCTGGGTATCACCTTCAATGAAGTGGAACCCGAAACTCCACTTGAAGAAGAAACGAAAGTCACCACCGCAACCGCTTCGGTCGAAGATGATAGCGAAGCTTTCGAACTGATTGATCCGGAGTTTATAAAGTCTGCGGACACCTTGCCGGAAACCCAGGAAGAGCAAGTTCCACCAATAGCCAAGGCTCTAGAGACCGAGGCGCTGAGCGATACTTTGTCAGTGGCTGAGCCGCTTCCCCGCGATCATACGGGTAGTGACACGGCCCTGGATACGCGCGGTGAAGAGTTGCGATCGACTGAGGTTTTGGCTGGGGAAAGTGACCCCGCTGCAGTAACCGACAGTGGAGAAGAGCCCGGTGAAGAGGAGCACAGCTGGTTCCTCCCAGAGGAAGAGACCACTGAAGCCGAAACTCCCCCCGAGACCCCATCTGCAAGCGCAACGGAACATGCCCCGGATGTACCAGTGGTTGAGAGCAGCGATACCCTGCCCAGTATTGAGGTACCGAGTGATGAGGGGGTTGGCTCCGCCACAGAAACTGCCGAAACCGAGCAGGAGCTTGTCGAGGACAGCGAGAGTCTGATCGATGATGAGATCATCGAGATTTTCCTCGAAGAGGCCAGTGAGGTACTCACCCATATCGGCAATTACTTCCCAGAGTGGGCGGCAAACTTTGATAACACCGACGCTTTGGTGGAGTTCCGCCGCGGCTTCCATACCCTAAAGGGCTCCGGCCGAATGGTGGAAGCCCTGGATATCGGCGAGCTGGCCTGGGCTGTGGAAAATATGCTGAACCGGGTGATCGACGACAGCATTAAGCCCCAGCGTGCCCACGTGAACCTGATCGATGGGGTTTATCAGAAGCTGCCCTCAATGATCGAGGCGTTTCGTCTTCGTCAGGGTGATCCGGACAAGTCGCTTACCCTGCAGCTACAGGCCTGGGCGGAGCAGCTCAGTCAGGGGCATATCCCCGCTGAACTGGAGGCCCAGGATACGAATGCGATACCCGAGCCAGATTTTGCCGAAGAAGATAGCAGCGATGATCGGGTACAGCTGTGGGAAATATTTGCTCAGGAAGCTGAAACCCATTTGGGGGTTGTCGATGACTTCCTTGCGGATATGCGCGCCGAAGCCCCGGTTTACGGTGTGCCTAGCGACCCTCTGCACCGGGCACTGCACACCCTGAAGGGTTCCGCGCATATGGCAGAGGTCAAGGTGGTTGCCGAGATGATGGCACCTCTGGAACGCTTTGCCAAAGAGCTGCGCATATACCAGGTGCCAATTGATGCGGATATCTTCGAACTGATCGGCGATAGCGCCAGCTATGTGCGCCAAGTATTGGCACAGATTCGCGCGGCAGAGCCACTTGTGGTGGAGCGAGCCGAACAATTCCTCGCTCGTGTTACAGAGCTGCAGGAGCGTTCCGTTGGGCACTTGATCCGTGAGCGCGAGGCGAATGAGCCCAGGGCGGTGGATCCTCAGCTCCTCGCCGTACTGATGGCGGATGGTATGCGTGTCCTACTGGATGCGGACCAGATGCTGAACCGGTGGCGGGTAAACCCGTCCGATAAATCCCAGGTCAGTGAAGTTGCTGAAGAGCTCCAGGTGCTGCAGGAAGCCGCCAGTCGTGCGCAGTTACCGACTCTGGCGGAGCTGGCGCAACTATTACTGGATGTTTACCGCAAAGTATTGACGGGCCAGCTTGAGGAGGAGCCCGCTTTATGGGCTTCCCTGGAGCAGGGGCACAATGAGCTGTTGGATCTGGTGGATGCCGTTGCCGCCGCTCAGGATTTGCCGGAGGTAAGTGAAGCCGTAGAGGAAGCATTGCGCTACCTGGCCGAGGGCGAAGCGAGCGAAGAGGCGTCCGAGGAAGACTACGACCTGAGCGAACTGGGCATAGAGGCACAGGCACTCGATCCAGTAGATGCCGATGGAGACCCGGATTCCAGCGGTGAGCTTCCAGCTCCAGTACAAGACGCTGCCCGCGATTTGGCGGAAATATTTGAGCCTGTCCCTGAAACCCTAGCCGAAGCTGAACGGGAACTCGCGTTGCCCATCAAGGGCGAAAGTGCCGATATTCCTGTGGCAGAGGCAGAGGCAGAGGCAGAGGCAGAGGCAGAGGTATCCGCGCAAAATGTACTCGAGCCCGTCCTGGATGACTTATACGACGCATTGTTTGAATCGGCAGAGCCGGTTGTTGAAGATACCGCTGAACATATTGTGCAAGCACCGCTCAGCACAGAATCCATCGCGACGGATGTGGAGTGCACCTCCTTAGAGACTCGCGAAGCTGTAACGTCTGAGCAGGATTCACAGGATGTTGCTGCTCAGCAGCAGCTTCTGCTGGCGGACATCGATCCCGATGTGGTCGATGTCTTTATGGAGGAAGCTGGCGACCTTATCGACGAGCTGGAGGAGTTGATCCAGGGTTGGGAGGAAGCACCGGAAAATATTCAGCAAGCCGAGGCGCTCAAGCGGGTGCTGCACACCTTTAAAGGCGGTGCACGTATGGCCGGCTTAATGGGGCTCGGGGAAGTCGCACACCGTTTTGAAACTGCGATTGAAGGCATGCGCGATATTGTTAGACCTTCAGCGCAGTTTTTTGTCGATGCACATTTGACCCACGATCGAATTGCCGATGGCGTGGAAACCGTGCAGGCATGGATGGCTGGGGAACAGCTGGAAGCTTTCCTCCAGTTAGTCAACACAGACTGGGCGGATAGCCATGTAGTTATTAATCGCACGGCTGAAGTCGGTGGTAATGAGTTGCCGCAAGTCGAATCCACAAGTGCTGCTGCACTGCCTGCGGCCCCCTCTGACGAAGTCCAGCATGCAGTTAACGAGCAGGGTGCGTTGCCTTCCGTTGAGGCCGAAAGCTCCGTGACGGAGCTGCCGACAGAACCCACTGATTCCCTGCCAGAAACGACAAATTTGCCGGAAGCCGGCAATATCCTGCCATTTATCCGCAAGCCAGAAGGGGCGAAAAGTGAAATGGCCGCGCCCCCCAGAAACCAGCCGCAGGAAATGGTTCGCGTCGCCGCGGAGCTGCTGGAAGAACTGGTGAACCTCGCTGGTGAGACCGCTATCTCCCGCGGTCGTCTCGAAGAGCAGATGAGTGAGTTTGGTCTGGCTCTCGATGAGATGGATTCGACGCTATTGCGTCTCAATGAGCAGTTGCGCCGCCTGGATCGGGAAACCGAGGCTCAGATTCTGTTCCGTCAGGAGCAGTTGGCAGAGCAGGACGGGGACTTTGATCCACTGGAAATGGACCGCTACTCCTCCATTCAGCAGCTGTCCCGTTCCCTGCTGGAGTCCACGTCTGACTTGATGGAGCTGCGCTCCACACTGGATAACAAGGCGCGCGATACCGAAACACTGCTGCTGCAGCAATCTCGCGTAAACACCGAGCTGCAGGAAGGCCTGATGCGCAGTCGCATGGTGCCCTTCTCGCGCTTGGTACCCAGATTGCGTCGCATCGTACGCCAGGTAAGTGCGGAGCTGGGCAAGCAGGTGGAGTTGGTGTTCTCCAACGTGGAGGGCGAACTGGACAGATCCATGCTCGAACGCATGGTGGCGCCACTGGAGCATATGCTGCGCAATGCGGTGGACCACGGTATTGAAATGCCCGACGAGCGTCTCACGGCCGGCAAGGCCGAGCGTGGGCGTATCGACGTGGCCCTGGCGCGTGAGGGCAGCGAGGTGGTGCTGACTATCCGCGATGACGGCGCGGGTGTGAATTTAATCCGTGTGCGTGAAAAGGCGGTAGAAAACGGCCTGATGCGTCCCGATGCGGAGCTATCCAACAGCGAAATTTTGCAGTTTATCCTGCAGGCGGGATTCACCACTGCTGAGAAAGTGACCCAGATCTCCGGTCGCGGTGTGGGTATGGATGTGGTCTCCGCCGAACTCAAGCAGATCGGCGGTAGTGTTCATATCAATTCCGAGGCGGGCGCTGGAACTGAGTTTGTAGTACGCCTGCCGTTCACGGTATCGGTTAACCGCGCCCTGATGGTGAAGATTGGTGATGACCTGTTTGCGCTGCCGCTTAACACGATCGAAGGTATTGTGCGCCTCAGTCCTTTTGAGCTCGAGCATTACTACCGTTCCAGTGAGGCGCGTTTCGAATACGCCGGTGAGTTCTATGAGGTGAACTATTTTGGCACTTTGTTGAAATCCGGTGCCCAGCCGAAACTCAGTGTCGACGATATGCAGCTGCCGGTGCTGTTGGTGCGCTCCGAGGGACACGCCATGGCACTGCAGGTGGATGCTATACGCGGCAGTCGTGAAATCGTGGTGAAGAGCCTGGGGCCACAGTTTGCCGGAGTGCAGGGTGTATCGGGCGCTACAGTGACGGGTGATGGCAGCGTAGTAGTCATTCTGGATGCCCACGCCTTACTGCGCCGCCAGGCAACCCAGTTGGCGCGTCCGGATATCGCGCAGCTACAGTTGCAAACAGAGCCGCAGCCGGAGCCCGAAGAGCGGCAGCAAACCGTTATGGTAGTGGACGATTCGGTAACGGTGCGCAAGGTGACTACGCGCTTCCTGGAGCGTGAGGGATACCTGGTGAGCACAGCGAAGGATGGTCAGGATGCGGTGATTCAGCTGCAGGATAAAGTTCCGGATCTGATCCTGCTGGATATTGAGATGCCGCGTATGGACGGTTTCGAGGTGGCGCGTCATATCCGTTCCAGTAGCCGTTTACGGGATATCCCCATTGTGATGATTACTTCGAGAACTGGGAGCAAGCACCGCGAGCACGCTATGTCTCTGGGGGTTAATCACTACCTGGGCAAGCCCTATCAGGAAGATGTTTTGCTCGAAGCAATTCGCGAATACGCCGGAGCCACTGCAGTTGGCGGCTGAAGTAGGTGCCTGAAGTGGGCCGGTGTATCGGATGAAAGATTACAGACAAGAGATAGGCGATGAGTGAAGTTGAAGCACTGTCGATAGATGTTCCACAGGAGGTGAGTAGCTTGCTATTACCTCTGCAACAGGGGCAGATGCTGGTGCCGGTAGAGACCCTTTCCGAGGTGATCGCCATGCAGGTACCTATATCGGTACATGATGCCCCCGAATGGTACCTCGGAGACCTCGTCTGGCGTGAGCAGCGGCTGCCGCTTTTGTCTTTTGATGTGATGCGTGGTGAAGCGCTGGACGGCATCTCTGAGGACGGTCGTATTGCTGTACTCAGTACCGGTAATCCCGATGGTGACCTGCCCTATTTTGCCCTTGTGCTGCAGGGCACACCGCGCCTAGTGCGGGTGACACCTGAGGAGTTGGCCCTGCGCGAGCATAACCTAAACCCAGGGGAGTTGATGCATGTGGCACTCTCTGGTGAGGCGGCGGTTATCCCCGATCTGCAGGGGTTGGAGAGGACTTGTCTCAGGTATCGGGAGCCCGGTTAGCACATCTCTGGGTTATTGCGCGTAAAAGATGGATAAACGAAAAGGGGCCAGAGGCCCCTTTTCTTATTTGTAGCTTCGCCCTCTTCGAAGGGTTATTGCACGGCTTAAAACAGCTCTTCCGGCGGGGGCTCGCTCCGCTGTTCCCGGCCGGGCATATCCCTATCCTCGTCCGTATAACGGGAGCGATAGGGGTTGTAGACCTCACGGCCGGGCACCCGGTTAGTGCGGAAAATCTCAAACATGCCCCCGTAGGAGGTGCGCAAGCCGTTCTTAGGGTTAATGCGCACGGTCACTATACCGTCGGGCTGGGGCAGGTGGCGCTCCGGCAACCCCTCCAGGGCTTCGGTCATAAATTCAACCCAGATTGGCAGTGCTGCAGAGCCGCCGTACTCATTTTTGCCCAGCTCCCCATAAGAGTCGAAGCCTACCCAGGCACTGGTGGCTAAGTAGGGGCTGTAGCCAGAGAACCAGGCATCGCGGGGTCCGTTGGTGGTTCCGGTTTTACCGGCAATATCACCGCGTTTCATGGCGCGAGCGCGGCGGCCGGTGCCTTTCTTAATGACGTCTTTCAGGATGGAATCCATGATGTAAGCCGTCTCTGGGGACATGGCACGTGGTGCAAGGGGGCGCGCCTGGGACTTGGACGGGTCCAGGGGACCGACAGGAAGCTCTTGCAGGTCGGCGGGTTCACTGCCCTGGTCCGGCCCCCCCTCCTCCTGTTGCAGGGCTGACAGGTCCACCGGTTCTTCATGCCCCCCCTCGGGTTCACTGCCGGGCTCCGGGCAATCGTTACAGACTGTGAGGGGCAGGGCCTGGTAGAGGATCTCACCGTTCACGTCTAAAACCCGGTCCACCAAGTAGGGTTCTACCCGGTAACCACCATTGGCGAAGGCGGCATATCCACGCACCATATCCAGCGGTGTGAGGGCGGAGCTGCCCAGAGCAATGGTCAGGTTGCGGGCTAGCTTGCTGCGGTCAAAGCCGAAACCCTCGACAAAACCCAGGGCGTAGTCGAGCCCAAGGGCCTGTAGCAAGCGAATGGAGACCATGTTGCGAGACTTGTATAAGGCCATGCGCAAGCGGGTTGGGCCGAGGAAAGTACCGCCATCATTCTCCGGGCGCCACACATCCTGCAGGTTGGTTTCCTCGAAGATAATCGGCGCATCGTTGATCATACTCGCGGCGGTATAGCCGCGCTCAATGGCCGAGGCATAGATAAACGGCTTGAAGCTAGAACCCGGCTGGCGGGCGGCCTGAGTCACCCGGTTAAAGTGACTTTGGCGGAAGTCGTAACCGCCGACCAGAGCGCGAATGGCCCCATCTTTGGGGTCGATGGAAACCAGGGCGCCCTGGGCGGAGGGTACCTGGGCCAGTTCCCACTCTTCGGTGACTTGGGGTTCCTGAGGGGTGGCAACCTGTTCTTTCGGTTCTGCAAATGGATCGGGCTGGGAGGCGTCCTCTACTGGATTGGTTTCCGGGGCAGAATCCGGACTGCCAACAACTTCGGTATGGGAGATTTCGATACGGCGCAGGCGCACCACATCGCCGGGCGCAAACATTTTGTCCGCGGACTGCAAGCGCGGGCCCCGGGCGCTCTCAGAAACATATGGGCGAATAGAATCCAGACCGTTCTCCCAAGGGATTTCCACAACCTGACGGTTGCGAAGTTGTACCTGTAAAAGCTTTGGCTCCACGGCGGTAACGACACCGGGCTCCAAGCCGCCAAGCACGGGAATTTCATGGAGAAGGTCGACTAATTGGTCGCTGTCGTGCAGTAACTCTGGCGGTAGGCGCTGTTCCGGGCCGCGGTAACCGTGGCGGGCATCGTAGGTCTCGAGACCGTTTTGGAGCGCCTTGCGCGCCTCATCCTGGAGGCGGCTGTTAACCGTGGTGATCACCTGATAGCCGTCGGTATAGGCACTGTCGCCAAATAGCTCTACAGCTTCTTTACGAGCCATTTCCGCAATGTAGGGGGCGTCTAGGTCCAGGTCGCGGCTGTGGTAGCTGGCGGTTACCGGGGCGGTCATAGAGTGCTTGTATTCATCCTGGTCGATATAACCTAGATCCAGCATGCGCTTCAGGATCCAGTTACGGCGCACAAGCGCTCGGGTGGGGTTGGCGATAGGATTGAACGTGGAGGGTGCCTTTGGCAGGCCGGCCATCATGGCCCACTGTGCCAAGCTGAGATCCTTGATGTCTCGACCGTAGTAGACATGAGCGGCGGCCTGGAAACCATAGGCGCGGTTACCGAGGAAAATTTTGTTGATATAGAGCTGCAAAATCTCGTCTTTACTGAGCTCGCGTTCAATCTGCAGCGATAAGAGAATCTCGTTGAATTTGCGAATGAAGCGCTGCTCACGACTCAGGAAAAAGTTGCGTGCAACCTGCATGGTTAGTGTGCTGCCACCCGACTGGATCGAACCGGTTTGCACCAATTGCGAGGCCGCCCGCATCAGGCCCCGGATCGATACCCCGTTGTGGGAGTAGAAGCTCGCGTCTTCAGCCGCGAGAATCGCCTTGATAAACGGCTCTGGGGTCTGCTCGATAGTAATGGGGTTGCGCCGCTTCTCACCGAACTCACCGATCAGTTTCATATCCTGTGAGTAAACCCGCAGTGGCGTCTGCAGGCGAATATCGCGCAGGCTCTCGACGGAGGGCAGTCCCGGCTTCAGGAAGAGATAGATGCTGGCGAAAACCATGGCTGCGCCGGCTGCTCCGGCGAGACTGAGCCAGAGCAGTGCTAATAGACGATTTCGAGCTTTTACGGTCATGAAACTGCTTCTGTGTACTTCATCTGAGTGATTCGGTGAATAATTATACGAATATTGTGCGCTATTACCTATGCAAATGCCGGTTGAAGCGGTAATTTAAAGTGCTATAACATCAAACTTTCATAACCCACGGAAAAGATAAGAAAAATGGGGATTTTCCCTTTTTTGGATAAAGGCCCGAAGGCCATGTTGGGACTCGATATTAGCTCGACCGCAGTCAAGTTGCTGGAGCTAAGTCGCAATGGCGATAAATATCGAGTCGAAAGTTACGCCGTGGAACCCCTGCCGCCGAACGCAGTGGTGGACAAAAACATCAATGATGTCGGCGCCACAGCGGAGGCGATCCGCAAGGTGGTGCGCCGCTCCAAAACCCGTCTGCGCCGGGCCGCTGTGGCCGTATCAGGCTCGGCAGTAATCACCAAGACCTTGGACATGCCCGCAGATCTTTCCGAAGAGGATCTGGAAGCGCGTATAGCACTGGAGGCCGATCAATACATTCCCTATCCCCTTGAGGAAGTCAGTCTTGACTTTGAAGTGCAGGGGCCGTCCGACAAAGGGGAGGACCAGGTCGAAGTACTGCTTGCGGCCTGCCGCAGCGAGAACATCGAACAGCGGGTTTCCGCCCTAACAGAGGCCGAGCTGGAGACGGGAGTGGTCGATGTGGAAGCCTATGCCATTGAGCGCACTTACACCCTGCTTGAGGATCAGTTTCCCCCTCAAGAGCAGTTGGTGGTTGCGGTAGTGGATATCGGTGCGACTATGAGCGCCCTGTCGGTGCTCGTCGATGGTAAGACGGTTTATACCCGTGAGCAGCTCTTCGGTGGACGCCAGCTGACAGACGAGATTCAGCGGCGCTATGGTCTCTCAGCCGAGGAGGCTACCCTGGCCAAGCATCAGGGTGGCAGCGGATTACCCGACGACTACTATGCCGAGGTTTTGGAACCATTTCGGGATGCGGTTATTCAGCAAGTGACCCGTGCGCTGCAATTCTTTTATTCATCGACCTCGTATAGCGATGTGGATTACATATTGCTCAGCGGTGGTGTTGCCGCGATGGAAGGCTTGTCTGACTTGGTTGGAGAAAAACTAGGTAAACCCACTGTGGTCGCCAATCCATTCTTTGAAATGGGCTCGTCCTCACGAGTGAATCAGAAGGCGCTGACTAAAGAGGCTCCTGGTCTGATGATTGCGGCAGGGCTCGCCATGCGGGAGAAGGAGTACTGATATGGCCAAGATTAACCTACTCCCGTGGCGCCAGGAATATCGTGCGCAGAAACAAAAAGAGTTCCAGCAAGTACTGGCTCTGGTGGTTATTGCTGCGGCCGTTGCAGTATTTTTGTGGATCAAGACTGTAGATGGGCAAGTCGCCCTTCAAGATGAACGCAATCAAATGCTACAAGTCAAAATTAATGCTTTGAATAAGCAAGTGCGGGAAATTCAGGACCTGAAGAAGCGCCGTCAGGAATTGATCGACCGCATGCGTGTAATTCAGGAGCTTCAGGGTAACCGCCCCCTGGCAGTGCGTTATTTTGATGAGTTGGTTCAGGCTACCCCGGAGGGGCTCTGGTTGACCACTCTTGAGCGCAAGGGTAACAACCTAAGCGTATCCGGGATTGCAGAGTCAAATAATCGCGTTTCATCTTTTATGCGTAATCTGGATCAGTCTGATTGGTATGAGTCACCCAACCTTAATGATGTTACCGCAAGCCCGGCTTTTGGTGAGCAGGCCAGTGCATTTCAGCTCTCAGTGAATATGAGCGGGCGTAAAAGTAATAATGAAGACCAAGGCGTGGCCAACTAAAGGGAAATAAGCATGGCATTGGCAGATACGCTTAAGCAGATTCAAGAACTTGATATTAATGATATTGATTTTAGTCGTGTAGGGGTTTGGCCTTTACTGGGGCGTGTTACTCTCCTTGCCATCATAGTCTCAGTAATCATTTTGATAGGTTATTACCTCTGGGTTGGCGATTTATATGGTCGGTTAGAAATTGCTGCGAAAAAGGAGCAAGAATTATTTTCTCAGTTTGAAAAGAAGCAGTTTGAGGCTGCAAACTTGGACACCTATCGTGTCCAATTGATGGAAATGGAGGAAACTTTTGGTGCTTTATTAAAGCAGCTGCCAAAAGATACAGAGGTTCCTGGACTGCTTGAAGATATTGATGAGTATGGTCGCGGTAGTGGCTTAACGATTGAAAAGGTTGCCCTGGAGAGTGAGTTAGTTGGGGAGTTTTATGTGGAACTCCCAATCCGTATCCAAGTACAAGGCGGATATCATGAATTTGGATCTTTTATCAGTGGTATTGCTGGTATGCCGCGTATTGTAACCTTACATGATTTTAATATATCAACCAGTCGTGATAGCGCTGGTCTCTTGGGAATGGTTATTAATGCCAAAACTTATCGCTATAAGGATCAGGAGGATCAAGAGTGATTAGGTTTTTCTCCCTTTGTACCATCATGATAACTATGGCGGGCTGCAGCCTAAAGAATGATCATTCTGATTTGTATGAAAGGATGGCAGAAATTGAAAGCAGACCTAAAGGGCAGATTGAGCCTATTCCAACTTTTACTCCATATAGCCCTTATGTTTATAGCGCAACAGCGCTGCGAAGCCCCTTTACACGCCCTGTGTTGGCATCCGATCAGCGTTTAGTTGGTCGTAAATTAGATATAGCGCCAGATATGAGCCGGCAGCGAGAGCTGCTTGAAAGGTATAATTTTGATGCCCTTTCGATGGTTGGCACCTTGTCTCGTGAAGGGCAGCTTTGGGCTTTGATTGATGATGGTGCCGGAGGTATTCATAGAATAACTGTTGGTAATTATGTGGGAAAAAATCATGGGCGTGTAGTTAGTGCTACAGCTGCCCAACTAGACGTATTAGAAATTGTGCCTGATGGTACTGGCAGTTGGATTGAGAGGCCACGCGCATTAGCGTTGGAAGAGAAGGACAACGGGTAATGATTCATAAAAAGCTTGCCAGAAATTTGGCTACGATTCGGTTAGTAGTGCTTGCGGTACTAATGGTGCCGGCGATTTTACAAGCACAGGTAAACCAGTTAAATGATATACAGTTTTCTGAACTGCCTGGCAGTCGAGTGCAATTGCGTTTGTCTTTTAGCGATGCCGCTCCAGAGCCCACAGGCTACACGATTGAACAACCGGCACGAATTGTGATTGACTTTCCTGGAGTTGAAAGCGCCTTGCCCCAAAAGAAGTATTCTTTAGGAATAGGTGGGGCCAGGAGTGCAGTAGTTGTATCTAATGATGATCGCACTCGCCTAATTGTGAATTTGGACCAATTACCGGTGTACTCTACTGAGCGCAAGGGTAATCAATTAGTCATGGAGATTGGAGCAAACTCTGCTTCTGTTGCCACTGTAGGGAACTCAGGGAGCCAGGACTCCCAAAGTGCTGGCTTGGGTTTCGGTGGAAATAATGATTTTCATGCGACAGATTCGATAGCGGTAAAGAATGTTGATTTTCGTCGTGGCGAAGATGGGGAAGGCAAGGTAATTGTCAGTCTGTCTGATCCAGGAGTTAATATTGATGTTGAACGGGCTAAAGGAAAAATTTATTTAACGTTTCTGGGCGCCGATCTTCCAGAATCATTACGTCAACGTCTTGATGTGACGGATTTTGCAACACCAGTAAATTCAATAACTGTAGATTATGATGGTCGCAATACAGTTATTGCTGTTGATCCAACGAATATAGATTATGACTATCTAGCTTATCAGACAGATAATGAATATGTACTTAGCGTAAAGCCCCTGACAGAAGCTGAAATTCGTGAGAAAGAAAAAGAATTCCAGTTTGTCGGGAAAAAGCTATCCTTAAATTTTCAGGATATTGAGGTTCGCTCTGTCCTTCAGGTAATTGCGGATTTTACAGGCTTAAATCTTGTAGCTAGTGACACAGTGCAAGGGCGCATTACCTTACGCCTTGATGGCGTTCCCTGGGATCAGGCCTTGGCATTAATACTAAAGGCCAAAGGGTTAGATAAGCGGCAGGAAGGCAGCGTTATTATGGTGGCTCCTGCAGCAGAAATCGCTGAAAGGGAGCGGCAAGAGCTGGAGACTCGGAAGCAGTTACAAGAATTAGCCCCCCTGCGTACTGAATATATACATGTCCGATATGCTGATGCCGGCGAAATTTTCACATTGTTCTCCGGTAAGGATAGTGGGAGTTCTGGTCAGGGTGGCTTTACAGGAGGTAATAGCCGGGATGCAAATAAAGGCAGTATATTATCCCCGCGCGGCAGCGCAATTGTAGATGAGCGTACAAATACAATCATCCTCACTGATACAGAGGATAAAATAGCCCAGTTTCGTGAATTGATTGAGGTTATTGATGTTCCAATTCGGCAGGTCATGATAGAAGCTCGTATAGTGACGGCGAATAGTGACTTTTCTAAAGAGCTAGGTGTGCAATGGAACTACACAGGAACTCATGACGTTAATGATGATACGATAGCTATTGGCTCTGGCGGACAAAATAGTTCCACGGTTATTGGGAGCGGATCAGGGGGAAGTGTCTCTTCACCTATTAGTTTTCATGAACCTTTGATGGTAGATTTGGGTGTTGGTTCACCGGCTGGAAGTCTAGCTTATGCGATTTTGAAAGAGAGTTTTTATTTAGGCTTGGAATTATCTGCCTTGGAGGATGTGGGAATGGCTGAGATTGTCTCTCAGCCCAAAGTTGTCACAGGAGATAAGCAAGAGGCAAGTATACAGTCTGGTGTGGAAATTCCATATCTCGAGGCTACATCCTCCGGTGCGGCAGCAGTAACATTCCGTGAGGCAGTATTGGAACTTAATGTGCTTCCTCAAATCACACCCGATAATAATATTATCATGACTTTAAATATTGAACAGAACACGGTTGGCCAACTGTTTAGTGTGTCAAGCTTTGCTGCGGTGCCTTCAATTAATGTAAATACCTTAGAGACGAAAGTTCTTGTTCGTGATGGTGAGACTATAGTATTGGGTGGGGTTTTTGAAAGCGTGGCAATTGAAACTGAATCCAAAGTCCCTTTACTGGGAGATATTCCATATCTTGGTAGATTGTTCAAAAAAACCATTCGCGAAGATAACAAGCGGGAGCTTTTAATGTTCATTACCCCGCGAATAATGGATGATGAGAATTTTTACGCCAAGTGATTAACCGCTCTATCTTTCTTGTCGGCCCCATGGGGGCCGGCAAATCCACGATCGGCAAGTTGCTGGCGGCGCAGTTGCAGCTACCTTTTGCCGATACCGATAAGGTGCTGGAAGAGCGCACAGGGGCGGATATTCCCTGGATTTTTGATGTGGAAGGAGAGGTGGGATTTCGCCGCCGGGAGAGTGAAGTACTTGAAGATCTCTGCCGGGGTGATTGCCAAGTAATAGGCACCGGTGGTGGTATTGTTCTGTTGGAGGAGAACAGGAGGCTGCTGCAGAAATTTGGCCATGTAGTCTATCTGCAGGCCAGTGTGGAGCAGTTGCTAGAGCGCACTTCCAAGAACAGTAACCGCCCGCTTTTACGCGTGCCAAATCCACGCCTGCGTATTGAAGAAATTTTGCAGGAGCGGGACCCTCTCTATCGTGAAGTGGCGGATGTGATCTGCGATACCGACCACCTCACCCCCAAACAGGCATCGACTCTAGTCGCAGAACGCCTACAGGCAAGTCTCTCCCAGTAACCTCTAAATACACTGTGCTAAAGTGCGTCTCATTGACTCAAATCGTTGCATAGAGACGTTAGTGGGAAGAGGAGCACCATGCATTCATTCAATGTAGAGCTGGGGGAGCGCAGTTACCCCATTGTTATCGGGTCCAAGCTACTCGGCGATTCACAATACTTGCTGCCCTATATTCGTGGACGCCAGGTGTGTGTGGTTACCAATGAGACTGTGGCCCCCCTGTATCTGGCCCAGCTCCTCGATGGACTTTCCGACTTCGATAAGGTTGATGTTGTTGAGCTACCTGACGGGGAGGCTTTTAAAACCCTGGAAACGCTCAATCGTATTTTTGACACCTTACTGGAGCAGCGCCACAACCGATCCACTACCCTGATTGCTCTGGGTGGAGGAGTTGTGGGAGATATGTGCGGCTTTGCCGCCGCCTGTTACCAGCGGGGCGTCGACTTTATCCAAGTGCCCACCACCCTTCTCGCTCAAGTGGATTCCTCTGTGGGGGGAAAGACTGGCGTGAATCACCCCTTGGGCAAAAATATGATCGGGGCTTTTTACCAGCCCCGATTGGTGCTTGCGGATATGGATACCCTGGGCACTCTGCCAGAGCGAGAGTTCTCTGCCGGCATTGCCGAGGTAATCAAATACGGCTTGATCTGCGATGCGCCATTTTTCCACTGGATAGAATCCAATATCGATGCACTACTGATACGAGACCCGCGGGCCCTGGCTTATGCGGTTGATCGCTGCTGCCGGGATAAGGCCGAGGTCGTCGCCAGTGACGAGCGTGAGGGAGGCCGGCGTGCCATATTGAACTTTGGTCATACTTTTGGGCACGCCATTGAGGCGGTGCAAGGCTACGGACGCTGGCTACACGGTGAGGCGGTTGCAGCAGGTATGGTAATGGCGCTGGAGTTGTCGCGACTGCAAGGGGGTGTGGACAGCGAGCTGCTCGAGCGTGTGTGTAATCTGTTGCAAAGGGCCCAGCTGCCTCAGCGGTCACCTGAGGACATGCGTGTCGATGATTTTTTGCGGGTGATGCAGGTCGACAAAAAAGTCATCGATGGCAAATTGCGTCTCATTTTGCTGAGGGCGTTGGGCGATGCAAAAGTTGTCGACGACACACCAATGGAAAAAGTTATGGAAGCGCTAAGGAACTGTGGTGCCAGGTGACAGAGGCTTCGCAAATCCAGGTCATTAGAGTCGATGGTTACGTATAACCCCTCATATAGGAAATACGTCTGTCTTAATTTTGTTTGGCAGATAAAAAAACTGCAAAATATTGAAAATGTAGTGATGAGAAAGTAATATTGCGCGCCCCCCGGAGATAATGGCGGGGCCAGATGACCGCCAAAAGAACAATAAAAAAGCCCCAGATGAGGGCTTTTTTTATCTCGGGATCTTTTACCTAGGGACCGCAGGAGAGCGTAGCGCGAGCGTTAAGCCATTTTTGCCCATAGCAGGCCGCTAACTGGCAATGCCTGTGGTCCCCCAATCGATAGTGACGAGGAATTCTATGGGTAGCAGTCTGTATCAGTTGGATGAGTTTAAGGACAATTGCGGTTTTGGTCTGATCGCTCATTTACACGGTGTGGCGAGCCATAAGTTGGTACAGACGGCCATCGAGTCCCTCACCTGTATGACCCACCGAGGCGGTATTGCTGCAGATGGCAAGACTGGCGATGGTTGTGGTTTACTGCTGCAGAAGCCCGATTCCTTCCTGCGCGAGGAGGCTCGCCAGCTTTTTGGGGCGGAGCTTTCTGAGACCTATGCGGTGGGCTCCGTGATGCTGCCGCTGGACGAAGGAGAAGCGCAAGGCGCCCGTCAGATTCTCGAGCGTGAGCTGCAGGGGCAGGGGATGCGCATCGTTGGTTGGCGTACGGTTCCCACCAACCCAGAATGCCTCGGTCCCATCGCCAGGGACTGTCAGCCGCGTTTCGAGCAGCTCCTTATCAATGACGCCGAAAATGCTCAGGGTGAGGCCCGCTTTAATGCGCGCTTGTATGTGGCTAGGCGCAAAGCCGAATTGCAGCTCAGTGGTGATGTCTATATCGCCAGCCTTTCCACCAGTGTGCTCTCTTACAAGGGATTGATGATCCCGGCGGACCTGCCCAAGTTCTTCCCCGAACTGGCCGACCCCCGCCTGGAGACCGCAATTTGTGTTTTCCACCAGCGATTTTCCACCAATACTATGCCCCGCTGGCCCCTGGCACAGCCATTCCGCCTATTGGCACACAATGGCGAAATCAACACCATCACCGGCAACCGCAATTGGTCCGTGGCGCGCACCAACAAGTTTGTCACCGAGCTGATTCCCGAGTTGAATGAGCTGGTGCCGTTGGTGAACCGCGAGGGCTCCGATTCCTCCAGCCTGGATAATATGCTGGAAATGTTGGTGGCGGGCGGAATGGAACTGCACCGCGCGGTGCGTATGCTAGTCCCACCAGCCTGGCAGAATGTCGAGGGTATGGACGCGGATCTGCGTGCTTTTTACGAATATATCTCCATGCATATGGAGCCCTGGGATGGTCCCGCCGGCCTGGTGATGACGGATGGTCGTCACGCCGTATGTACCCTCGACCGCAATGGTTTACGTCCATCCCGCTGGGTGATTACCAAGGACGATATCATCACTGTCGCCTCGGAAGTCGGCGTATACGACTATGCGCCGGAAGATGTGGTCGCCAAGGGGCGACTGGGACCTGGGCAGATGCTCTCTGTGGATACTGTGGAAGGTAAGCTTTACCACACCACCGATATTGACAATATGCTCAAGCGCACCCAGCCCTATAAACGCTGGTTGAAAGACAAGGCGCGCCGTATTCGCTCCACCTTGGTAACGGCCCCTGTCGATAACAACTTTTCTCACCAGCAGTTCAAGGTTTACCAGAAACTGTTCAGCTCTTCCCTGGAAGAGCGCGATAAAGTCGTGCGCCCCATGGCGGAAGCCGGCCAGGAAGCGGTGGGTTCCATGGGGGATGACACGCCGATGGCGGTGTTGTCCCGTTACAACCGTTCTCTCTACGACTACTTCCGCCAGCAGTTTGCCCAGGTGACCAACCCGCCTATTGACCCCCTGCGGGAGACGGTGGTGATGTCCCTAGAAACTTGTTTGGGGCGTGAGAAGTCTGTCTTCGAGGAAACCCCGGAGCACGCCGATCGGGTGATTTTGTCCTCCCCGGTGTTGTCCCATATGAAATACACCGCACTGCTGTCGCTGGATCGCCCGGGCTTCGATGCGGAGATTTTCGACCTGAATTTCGACCCGGTTGAATTGGGTTTACAAGGCGCCATTGAGCGGTTGTGCGCCAAAGTCGAGGCCTCGGTGCGCGCCGGCACCGTGATCGTGGTGCTCTCTGATCGGGATATCCGCCAGGGGCACCTACCGATAGATGCGCTGCTCGCCACCGGAGCTGTGCACCACCACCTTGTGCATGCCGGCCTACGCTGTGACTCCAACGTGGTTGTGGATACGGCCAGTGCGCGGGATGCTCACCAGCTGGCCTGCCTGGTCGGTGTGGGCGCTACCGCAGTGCACCCCTACTTCTCCTACAGCATCATCAATCACCTGATCGATACTGGTGAACTTCTGCTGGATGCGGCAGAGGCGCAAAAGAATTATCGCAACGGCATTATCAAAGGCCTGCTGAAAATTCTGTCAAAAATGGGAATTTCCACGGTGGCTTCCTACCGCGGTGCACTGCTCTTTGAATTGGTTGGCCTCTCCAAAGAAGTGGTTAACCTGTGCTTCCCCGGTGCTCCCACTCGTATCGAGGGCGCGGGCTTTACTGAATTACAGGCGGATATGGCCTCGCGCGCCGATATTGCCTGGAAGGCGCGCAAGCCGGTGTCCCCTGGAGGCTTGCACAAGTATGTGCACGGTACCGAATACCATACCTTTAACCCGGATGTGGTGACGGCCTTGCGCCGTGCCGCCAGCACCGGGGATTATTCCGCCTGGCGTGATTATGCACAGCTGGTCAATCAGCGTCCGGTAGCGACTCTGCGGGATATGCTCGATTTCAAGGAAAACCTCGAACCGGTCGCTCTCGAGGACGTTGAGCCGGTCGAGCAGATTGTGCGCCGCTTTGATTCTGCCGCCATGTCCCTGGGGGCCCTCTCTCCAGAGGCACATGAATCCCTGGCTCAGGCGATGAACCGTCTGGGCGGCCGCTCCAACAGTGGAGAGGGTGGCGAGGACCCGGCGCGTTTTGGTACCGACAAGGTTTCAAAGATCAAGCAGATCGCCTCGGGGCGTTTTGGTGTCACGCCCCATTATCTGGTGAATGCCGAAGTCCTGCAGATCAAGGTGGCTCAGGGCGCCAAGCCCGGTGAGGGCGGGCAGTTGCCCGGCGGCAAGGTAAATGACCTGATCGCGCGGCTGCGCTACTCGGTGCCTGGTGTCACTCTGATTTCACCGCCACCGCACCACGATATCTATTCCATTGAGGATTTGGCCCAGCTGATCTTCGATCTGAAACAGGTCAACCCCGATGCCCTGGTCTCGGTCAAACTGGTGTCCCGCCCCGGTGTCGGCACCATTGCTGCCGGCGTGGCTAAGGCCTATGCCGATCTGATCACCATCTCCGGCTACGACGGCGGCACCGCCGCCAGCCCTATTACTTCCATTCGTTACGCCGGTTCCCCCTGGGAATTGGGTCTGGCGGAGACGCATCAGACCCTGCGCGCCAATGACTTGCGCGGCAAAGTGCGGGTGCAGACCGATGGTGGCCTCAAGACGGGGCTGGATGTGGTGAAAGCGGCGATTCTCGGTGCGGAGAGCTTTGGCTTTGGTACCGCGCCCATGGTAGCGATCGGCTGTAAATACCTACGTATCTGTCACCTGAATAATTGCGCCACAGGCATTGCCACTCAGCGCAAAAATTTGCGCGACGAGCACTATATCGGTACCGCCGAGATGGCGATGAACTTCTTCCGTTTTGTCGCCGAGGAAACCCGCGAGTGGATGGCGCGCCTCGGGGTGCGCACTATGGAAGAGCTGGTCGGTCGCGTTGATTTGTTGCGCGTCCTGGAAGGTGAAACCGATAAGCAGAAGAGATTGGATCTGTCGCCGCTGTTGCACACTGACGCATTGCTCGACAGCAAACCGCAGACGTGCCAGCAGGCCAAGAACGCACCCTGGGATAAGGGGGAGTTGGCCGAGCGTATGGTGGAAGAGATTCTGCCCGCCATAGAAAACCTAAGTGGTGGCGACTTCAGTTATGACGTGACCAACTGCGATCGTTCCCTGGGTGCGCGCCTGTCAGGTGAAATCGCCAAACGCCACGGTAACCAGGGCATGGTCGAGGCCCCGATCAAGCTCCATCTCAAAGGGGTCGCCGGGCAGTCCTTTGGCGTATGGAATGCCGGTGGCCTGGAGATGTACCTCGAGGGGGATGCCAACGATTATGTCGGTAAGGGCATGGCCGGTGGCAAGCTGGTTATTCGCCCGCCACAAGGCAGCGAGTTTGCCTCCCAGGACACCAGTATCGTCGGCAACACCTGCCTGTATGGTGCCACCGGCGGCAAGCTGTTCGCTGCGGGCCGCGCCGGTGAGCGCTTTGCCGTGCGCAACTCCGGCGCCTTCGCCGTGGTCGAGGGGGCCGGCGATCACTGTTGTGAATATATGACCGGCGGTATGGTCGCGGTACTGGGGCGCACAGGCTTCAACTTTGGTGCCGGCATGACCGGCGGTTTTGCCTATGTACTGGATTTGGAGCGCGATTTCTTTGACCGTTGCAATCACGAGCTCATCGAGTTGCGCCGTATCAGCAGCGAGATTTTAGAGCCGCACCAGAGCCACCTGCGCGAGGTGATCGAGGCCTACGCCACGGAGACCGGCAGTGCCTGGGGCGCGGAGCTACTGGATAATTTCGATGATTACCTGAGCCGTTTCTGGCTGGTTAAACCCAAGGCGGCAAGCCTTGCGGATCTTCTTTCTGACGTGCGCAAGCGCGGCGAATAAGGCTGGGGTGGAGAAACAGTATGAAAGACAGACTGAACAACGATTTCCAGTTTATCGATGTGTCCCGTATCGATCCGCCGAAGAAAGACATCATCACGCGCACCAACGAGTTTGTGGAGATCTACCAACCTTTCAGCGAAAACCAGGTAGCGAGCCAAGCGCACCGTTGCTTGGACTGTGGCAATCCCTATTGTGAGTGGAAATGCCCGGTGCACAATTATATTCCCAACTGGCTCAAGTTGATCAGCGAGGGGAACGTGATTGAGGCGGCGGAACTCTGCCATGAAACCAATACGCTGCCGGAAGTCTGCGGGCGCGTGTGTCCCCAGGACCGCCTGTGCGAGGGCGCCTGCACTCTCAATGATGGCTTTGGCGCAGTGACTATAGGCAATGCGGAAAAGTACATTACCGATACGGCTTTTGCCCTGGGCTGGCGCCCGGATCTCAGCCATGTGGAAAAAACCGGTAAAAAGGTCGCTATTGTGGGCGCCGGTCCCGCAGGGTTGGGTTGTGCCGATATTTTGGTGCGCAATGGCGTACAGCCGGTGGTTTTCGACAAGCACCCAGAGATCGGCGGCCTGATCACCTTCGGTATCCCCGAGTTCAAGCTGGAAAAATCGGTGATGGAAAAGCGCCGCGAGGTGTTTGTCGAGATGGGAGTGGAGTTCTGTCTCAATACTGAGGTGGGCAAGGACATCAGTTTTGAGCAGCTGCTCAACGACTACGATGCCGTATTCCTGGGAATGGGCACTTACAACTATATGAAAGGCGGCTTTCCTGGCGAGGACCTGCCCGGCGTCCACGACGCCCTGCCGTTCCTGGTGGCCAACGTCAATCGCAATATGGGTTGGGAAAAGGACCCCGCTGAATTTGTATCGGTGGAGGGGAAGCGCGTAGTGGTACTCGGTGGTGGTGATACCGCCATGGACTGTAATCGCAGCTCTGTCCGCCTGGGGGCGAAAAGCGTGACCTGCGCCTATCGTCGCGACGAGGAAAATATGCCCGGCTCCCGCCGCGAGGTGGTCAACGCCAAAGAAGAGGGCGTGCAATTTCTGTTTAACCGTCAGCCGGTGGAGATTGTCGGCGATGGCAAGGTTTCTGGGGTTAAGGTGGTCACTACACAGCTGGGCGAGCCCGACGAGAACGGCCGCCGCCGCCCGCAAGTGGTACCGGAATCCGAAGAGGTGATCCCGGCGGATATTGTGTTGGTTGCATTCGGTTTTCGTCCAAGCCCGGCGGAGTGGTTTGCCGAGCACAAAATTGAGGTGGCGGACTGGGGCGGCGTGGTTGCCCCGGAAGAGCAGAAATACAAATTCCAGACCTCCAACGAGAAGGTCTTTGCCGGTGGCGATATGGTGCGCGGATCCGACTTGGTGGTGACGGCCATCTGGGAGGGGCGGCAGGCCGGCGAGGGTATTTTGGATTATTTGGATATCTGATCGGCTAAATCATGAATGGGAGGCTTTAAGCCTCCCGTTTTTTTCTTCGTGCGAGTTTGAGTTCGTATCAATGATATTTTTGTCGCTCTGTTTATAGTGGCCCCGCCCCCTGTACAATAGCCGTTTTTTTAGCCCGCTCGGTGTACCCATGTCTGATACCAAACCGTCCGAATTGAAAAACGACCGCTTTCTTCGCGCCCTTTTGCGTCAGCCCGTGGATCGAACGCCTGTGTGGATGATGCGCCAAGCGGGTCGCTATTTACCCGAGTACCGCGCCAGTCGCGCGGAGGCGGGCAGTTTTATGGACTTGTGCCGCAATACTGAACTGGCGTGCGAGGTCACTTTGCAGCCGCTAGAACGCTACCCGCTGGATGCGGCGATCCTGTTCTCGGATATCCTCACAATTCCAGATGCCATGGGATTGGGGCTCTATTTTGCGGAGGGCGAGGGGCCCAAATTCCACAAGCCGCTGCGCAGTGCCGCCGATATTGAGGCCCTGGAAGTGGTCAACAGCGAGCGCGACCTCGACTACGTTATGAACGCCGTTTCCACTATTCGCCGGGAACTGAATGGGCGTGTGCCGTTGATTGGCTTTTCCGGCAGCCCCTGGACTCTGGCTACTTATATGATCGAGGGTGGCTCGAGCAAGGACTTTGCCCGTTGTAAGGAGATGCTCTACAACCGCCCGGAATTGATGCACCAGCTGCTAACGGTGCTGGCCGACTCGGTGACCGATTACCTGAATGCGCAGATTCGCGCCGGCGCTCAAGCGGTACAGATCTTTGATACCTGGGGTGGCGCTTTGAGCCACAGCGCCTATCGCGAGTTCTCCCTGCAGTATATGCAGCGTATTCTCGGCGGTCTGATCAAGGAGGCCGATGGCCGTCGGGTACCCGCGATCCTGTTCACGAAAGGTGGTGGCCAATGGCTGGAAGCTATGGCGGATACCGGTGCCGATGCCCTGGGGCTCGACTGGACCACCGATATCGGCAGCGCCCGCGCACGAGTAGGGGACCGCGTCGCCCTGCAGGGTAACCTGGATCCCTCTGTGCTCTACGCCAGCCCGAAGCGTATTCGCGAGGAAGTAGAGGCGATTTTGAAGTCCTTTGGCCAGGGTAACGGCCACATATTCAACCTCGGTCACGGTATCACCCCGAAAGTCGATCCAGCCCACGCTGGCGCCATGATCGAGGCTGTTGTGGAGCTTTCCGCAAAATATCACGCTTAATTGTGGTGTTTAGTGTCTAAGTCTGTGAATACAGTCGCAGTTTGTCAGGGTGCTCGCCAATATCTGTCCGTGATATAAAGGTGCGCCTGTCTGAGGGGCCCCGGTCGCTGTGCCGGGGCCCGCACTCAGGACGGTCTTCAGGCAATCATCACACTGGTCGGCATCTCTCCAAGTGGCAATCGAACAAGTAAAAATCTCCGTCGGTGATCTACAGCGCGGCATGTTTGTATCCCGGCTCGACAGGCCCTGGACGCGCACCCCATTCGCGTTACAGGGTTTTTATGTTCGCGATTTGGAAGAGATTCGCCAGCTGCAGAAGTATTGCCGTTACGTTTACGTGGATGTACATAAAACGGTGGGCAGCGCCGGTGCCACATTGCGCCGCCTGATTGGCAGTGGCGCGAGCGCCAAGGGGCAGGGACGCACTGTCTCCCGTGTCACCATTCCCTGTCGTCCTGTCGCGGTTACTCATAAGGCCTACCCACCCCCGCAGCCGGCTCAGCGCGAGGCGGGCAATGCGCGCAAGCTACACGGGCAGATACTGCGTGGGATGGGCGAGGTGATGGGGCTGGTAGCGAGTAACCGCCCCCTGCCAGTACAGCCAATGAATCGGGTAGTGGAGGATTTGGTCGAGAGCGTGTTGCGCAGTCCCGATGCTTTTGCCTGGCTGGCTCGGGTGCGCGATAGAGATGAGCACACCTACAGCCACTCGGTGCGCGCCAGTATTTGGGCCGTGTTGTTTGGTCGACATATTGGCCTGGCGCGGCACGAGTTAGTGCAATTGGGGGTGGCCACACTCCTCAAGGACGTGGGGAAACTGGCAATCCCGGCCGAGGTACTGCAAGTGAAGCAGCGCGATCCGCGCGCTGAACTGGAGTACCGCAAGTTTGTACAGCACAGTGTGCAGATGTTGTCCGCAGATGCGCAGGTCGACCCCCAGGTGATCAATATTGTGCGTGGTCACCGCGAGCGCCACGACGGTGGTGGCTATCCCGATGGCTTGCGCGGCGACAAAATTCCTGTGCTGGCACGCATGTGCGGGATAGTGACCTTTTACGATGAGGCGACTAATCCCCGTGGAGCCAGCCAGCCCATTGCTCCCTCCAGGGCAGTTGCGGATCTCTATGACCTTCGCGGCATCGCCTACCAGGAGCAGCTGGTGGTCGAATTTATTCAGGCCATAGGGCTTTACCCCACGGGCACCCAGGTAGAACTTTCCAGTGGAGAGGTGGGGGTTGTGGTGGAACAGACTTATGACCGCCGCCTGCGCCCCAAGGTGATGATCGTGCTCGATGCGCACAAGCGCCAGTTGAGTAAACCGCGCCTATTTGACTTGGCCGCGGCCGAAGATCGCGCTGAAAAGCTGATCCAGAGCGGTAAGATGCGCCCCGAGGAAAAAGTCAGCATTGTGCGGGATATAGAGCCGGGAGCCTATCCCGAGGTCAATACCACAGCCGTGCGGGACAATTATCTATTCAAGAGTGGTGGGCAGCTGTCCCGTTTCTTCTCGCGCCTAGCCAGGTAGGCGGCTTACTGTCTTGAAACAGGGAGCGCCTGGACGAGTGGAAGCGGCGCATTTAGGCCGCTTCCCCAAGAGACTAGCCTTTATCGGCAATTTTATTGCCAAAGTGCTCCCCCATTTGCACAGGGGATTCCGCTTCCAGGCTATCCAGCCAGCGCACTTGGTCAGCACCGAACAGCATGATCACCGTGGAACCTAGTTTAAAGCGCCCCATTTCTTCGCCTTTACGCAAATAGACCGACGCTTTTTCTTGGTAGTCCGTGGTGCGCACTGTGCGAGTGTGCGGGGTCACCTGACCAGCCCATACGGTTTCTATTCCGGCGACGATCATGGCACCGACCAAAATCATGGCCATGGGACCGGCGGCCGTATCGAACACGCATACCAGGCGTTCGTTACGGGCAAAGAGGCGCGGCACATTTTCTGCAGTGACGGTGTTGACCGAAAACAGCTGGCCCGGTACATAGGTCATGCTGCGCAGGGTACCGTCGATCGGCATATGCACCCGGTGATAATCCTTGGGTGACAGGTAAACCGTGGCGAAATGGCCGTCGTTAAACTGCGCCGCTAACTCGGGGTTGCCACCGACCAGCTCCAACAGGCTGTAATCGTGACCTTTGGCCTGGAACACGCGTCCGTTGTGGATTCCGCCCAGCTGGCTGATTGCGCCATCGGCAGGGCAGGCGAGGCTCTGTTCTCCGCTGACAACCGGTCGTACACCTTCCTTAAGCTCGCGGGTAAAAAAATCGTTGAAGGTGCGGTAGGCAGTATAGTCGGTTTCTTTGGCCTCCTGCATATCGACGCCATACTTATCGACAAACCAGCGGGTGAAAGGGTCTTTGATCGACTTGATCGGCGTATTCGCCAGCCAACCGGCTGCGCGGGATAGCGCATGCTGTGGGGTCAGGTATTGCAGTGTGGTAAAGAGTTTCGGGTTCATACAAGTACAACGTTTCTGCTAATGCTTACTGTTCAACGGGCGTACCGGGCAGATTGCCCCATTCGCTCCAGGAGCCGGGATAGGGGCGGATATCAAAGCCCAGGGATTTGCCCACCAGCCAGGTAAAACCGGAACGGTGGTGGCTCTGGCAGTGGGTGACGATTTTGTGCTCACCATCAATGCCCAGTTTGGCCAGAATCTCCCGCGCATCGGTGCGGATACGCAGGTCGCGTTGTGGGTCCATCAGCTGGGTCCACTCGCAGTTAATGGCACCGGGAATATGGCCACCCTTCATCGCCAATACTCGTTCACCACAATATTCCTGGGGGGAACGGGCATCCCAGATGAGGAAATCGGGGTTGCCCAATTGCTCCTGAATCTGCTGGGCATTCATGGCGGCATTGGTATCGATGGAGATTTCAATCTCACTTGGAGTGGCCCGTGACTCTTCAGTGGTCACTGGCAGGCCGGCACCGCGCCAGGCGTGCATACCGCCGTTCAGGTAGCTGTAGTTGCGGTGGCCAATACTCTCTAAGGTCCACAGGAAACGCCCGGCCCAGCCACCGCCCTCATCATCGCAGGCCACCACATGGGTTTCCGCATGCAAACCAATAGCGCGAAAGACACGAGTGAGCTGTTCCAGATCTGGCAGTTTACCCGGTGCCGGTGAGGTACCCGCCATCAGTGCCTGAAAAGGCAGGTGCAGAGCGCCGGGAATATGGCCATTGAGGTAGTTTTGGCTGGAGCTGAGGTCGATAACCAGTAGTTCCTCGTGCTCCAGCTCGGCGGCGAGTTCTTCCGCCTCGATAATCAGGTTCAAAATTTGTTCTCCGATTCCAGGCTGTTGCGCAGGTGCAGAAAGCTGTTCATGCGGCGCTCACTGATGTCGCCATTGGCCAGTGCCTCGTGAATGGCACAGCCGGGCTCGCCCTGGTGGCGGCAGTCGCGAAAGCGGCAGTGGCCGATAAAAGGGCGAAACTCCACGAATCCCTCCAAAAGCGCGGCCTCCTCCATGTGCCAAAGGCCAAACTCACGGATGCCGGGGGAGTCTATCAGATCACCGCCACTGGGCAGGTGAAACAGTTCCGCCGCGGTGGTGGTGTGGGTGCCTTTGAGCGTCGCCTCGGATAGGGCGCCTGTACGCGCCCCGGCGCTGGGCAGCAGGGCGTTTACCAGAGATGACTTGCCCACGCCGGACTGCCCCACAAAAACGCTACTGCCTTTTGCTAGGGTTTGGAGCAGATGCGGCAGGCCCTCACCGGTTTTGGTGGAGAGGCGCAGCACCGGGTAGCCGAGATCGGGATAGGGCGTGAGTAGCGCCTCGAGCGCTTCGCGGTTGCCGTCGTCGATCAGGTCGATTTTGTTCAGTAGCAGGATCGGCGCTATGCCGGTGGTTTCAGCGGCGACCAGATAGCGGTCGATAGCATTGGCGAAGGGCTCCGGGTAGGGTGCAATAACGATGACGATACGATCGATATTGGCCGCGACAGTTTTCAGGTCTCCGTAGCGGTCCGGGCGCTGTAGTTCCGAGCTGCGCGGCAAACGCGCTCCCACAACCCCGTAGCCACCATCGCTGTCACTGGTGGCCGGGTGCCAGGCGACACGGTCACCTGTCACCAGGGTGTCTATATTGGCGCGCAGGTGGCAGCGCTGGCGCAAGGAGGCATCACTCTCACTCTCTACCAGAATTTGGGTGCCGTAATTGGCAATGACCAAACCGGTCTGCTCCTGACCCAGCTGGCCATCGTCGAGAACCTGCTCTGCGGACTCTTCGCGTTTGCGTGCTCGCGCCTCGCGCTCCTGCTGGATTTTGGTCACTCGCCACTGCTGGCGGCGGTTCAATTTGCGTTTACTCATGCACAGACACCTGGAGATTAGCGGCGGATTATAGCCATTGCCGGGTAGTTGCGGTAACTTGCGCGGAAAGTTTGAGGAGACCCGCTGTGGATCAGAACAACCTGATCTGGATTGATCTGGAAATGACCGGCCTCGATCCAGAAAAAGAGCGCATTATCGAGATTGCGACAGTCGTGACCGATTCCCGGCTCAATATCCTCGCTGAGGGCCCGGCCTTGGTGGTGCATCAGAGTAATGAGTTGCTCGATGCCATGGATGACTGGAACACCGAACAGCACGGTGGTTCGGGTCTGGTCGCAAAAGTGAAGGAATCGGTCATCTCTGAGCGGGAGGCGGAGCGGGAGACTCTGGAGTTTTTGCGCCATTGGGTACCCGAAGGGGCCTCGCCGATGTGCGGTAACTCTATCGGTCAGGACCGCCGTTTCCTAGTCAAATATATGCCGTACCTGGAAGCCTACTTTCACTATCGCAATCTGGATGTGAGCTCGGTAAAGGAATTGGCCAGGCGCTGGCGACCGGATGTATTGGATGGAGTGAAAAAGCACAGTAGCCATCTGGCCCTCGACGATATTCGCGATTCCATCGAAGAACTGCGCCACTATCGTGAGACCTTTTTTCGCCTCAGTTGAGGGCCCGATTCCTCCTCTGCTGGTGAGGGGCTACTGGGTTGCACGCTTGATTTTACGCTTGCGTTTGCGTCCACTGCGCAGTCTCGCCAGGGCCCAGTCGATGTGCTCCTGCACCAGAGGTGTTGCCGTTTGCCGTGCCTGCTCCAGGGTTTCGAAAACCTTGGCGCCGGCCTCGCCGTTGCCGAGGCCTACTGCCAGATTGCGCTGCCAGCGCTCGTAGCCGATGCGGCGAATGGGCGAGCCCTCAGTCTTGCGCAGAAACTCTTCCTCGCTCCAATGAAACAGCGCTAGCAGATCGCCGCTATCGAGGCCATGGCGCGGGTGGAAATCCTGCTCAGCGGTAGGTTTGGCAAATTTATTCCAGGGACAGATTGTCTGACAGTCGTCGCAGCCGAATACGCGGTTTCCGATGGGCTCGCGGAACTCCTCTGGAATGGGCCCCTTGTTTTCGATGGTCAGGTAGGAAATACAGCGGCCCGCATCCAGGGTGCGCGGGCCGATAAAGGCATCGGTCGGGCAGACTTTGAGGCAGGCCACACAGTCGCCACACTCGTCGGCAAAATCACCCTTGTCCACCGGTAGAGCCAGGTTGGTGTATATCTCACCGAGAAAAAAGAAGGAGCCGGCCTTGGAATTGATCAGCAGGCAGTTTTTGCCCACCCAGCCCAGGCCGGCCTTGCGCGCCAGGGCACGCTCCATTACCGGAGCGCTGTCGGTGAAGGCGCGCCCCTTGGATTCGATACCGCGCTCTGCACAGAAAGCGTCAATTTTCTTGGCCAGGGCGGCTAGGCGCTTACGGATTAACTTGTGGTAATCGCGCCCATTGGCGTAGCGTGAGACATAGGCTTTGCTGGAATCTTTAAGTATTTTGATCGGCTGGGTGTCCGGTGGCAGGTAGTCGAGGCGTACGCTGATGGCGCGCAGGGTGCCTTCTTCCAGCAGCTCCGGCCGCCAGCGCTTTGCCCCGTGAGCCCCCATCCACTCCATGTCTGCGTGGTAGCCTTTATCGATCCAGGCGCGCAGGCGCTCGCCGTCCTCCTCCAGCTGGCAGTCGGTGATCCCGACCTGCTGAAAACCCAGTTCTCGCCCCCAGAGTTTGATCAGGTCAGCTAATTCGGCGAGCAGTGATTCGGTCATAGATAAAGCGGCTCGATATCCCATGCAAGCACATTGACTGGCCGGGGCGGTATACTTTGCCGTCAGCAAGTGATGGCGATGCAATCGTCCATTTTGCCACAGATGACATCTTCACCATATTGCGGGAGCCGCATGGATACGCCACAACCTTTGTACAGTGCCGAATCGGTACGGGAACTCGACCGACAAACCATCGCAGCACTGGGAATTCCCTCTATTCAGTTGATGAAGCGCGCCGCCCGTGCGGCCTTTGCGCACCTGCACAGGCGCTGGGGCGATATCGGTCGCATCCAGGTTTTTTGTGGTGGTGGCAATAATGGCGGCGACGGCTATGTAATCGCGGCCCTGGCTGCGCAGAAGAAAATCCCCGTCACGGTTTTTGCCTGTGTCGACCCAGTGCAGTTGAAGGGCGATGCGCGTGAGGCCCATGCGTACGCGTGCCGGGAAGGGGTACAGGTGCTGAACTCTCTCACCGAGCTGGACAGTGCGGATGGGGACACCCTGATCGTGGATGCGCTGCTGGGAACGGGATTTAGCGGTGAGCTGCGCCCGGATGTAGGTCATGCTATTGAACGAATTCGGAAAAGCCCCGGTCCCGTTTTCTCTGTGGATATTCCCTCGGGCTTGAATGCCGATAGTGGCTGTGCCGAGCTGGCGGTTCAGGCGGACATGACGGTGACTTTTATCGGGCGCAAGCTGGGGCTCTATTGTGGGCGCGGCCCGGCCCTTTGCGGTGAGGTGATTTTTGCAGATTTGGGTGCGCCGGTATCAGTTCAGCAGGCACTGCAGCCTCTGGCGCAGCGTTATTCGGCTACCAGTATTAAGCGCCTGTCAGCCCGTCCTGTGGACAGTTTCAAAAATCTATTCGGGCATATCCTGGTCGTGGGCGGCGATAACGGCTTTGGTGGCGCGGTGTTAATGGCTGCGCAATCTTCCGCGCGCTGTGGCGCCGGCTTGATATCTCTGGCAACCCGTCCTGAGCACCTCACCGCTGCTCTGACCCGCTGCCCGGAAGTAATGGCACACTCGGTGATTTCCGGTCAGGAGCTGGAACCGCTGCTCGAGGGACCGGATGTCATTGCGGTGGGCCCAGGCCTGGGGCGTTCCCCTTGGAGCGAGCAGTTGTTGGCTCGGGCCGGTCGCGCGCAGGTGCCGCTGGTGGTGGATGCCGATGCGCTGAATATCCTCGCCGGTGGGCGGGTGCTCGCAGGAGTAAAGCGTGATGACTGGGTACTGACCCCACATGTGGGCGAGGCAGCGCGCCTGCTTGGTTGCGACACTAAGGAAGTGCTGTCCGATCCCCGCGCCGCGGCGATGGCAGTTCAGCAGAAATTCAGTGGGGTGGTGATACTTAAAGGCGCGGGTACCCTGGTTGCCCACGATGGCGGTGTCGACCTGATTAACAGCGGCAATCCGGGTATGGCGTCCGGGGGTATGGGCGACCTGCTTACCGGGATAGTTGCGGCGCTGATCGGTCAGCACTTGCCACTGGTGGAAGCCGCGCGCCTAGCGGTTTGGCTGCACGGCGAAGCGGGGAATCGCGCCGCGGAAGAGGGGCTGCGCGGTTTGTTGGCTACTGATTTATTGCCCTGGATTCGACGATTGGTGGACTGATGGCGAGTGAACTGAAACTGTATTTAAGGGACGAAGAAGCGACGGTGGCCAGCGGTGAAGCGCTGGGTCGCGCCTGCCTGGCCAGTGGCCTACAACGGGGCCTAACCCTCTACTTGAATGGCCAGCTGGGTGCCGGCAAGACTACGTTTTGTCGGGGTGTGTTAAGGGCTTTTGGGCACCAGGGTGCGGTGAAGAGTCCCACTTACACACTGGTGGAACCCTACGAGCTCGGTACGCAACGGGTTTATCATTTTGACCTCTACCGCCTAGGCGATGCCGAGGAATTGGAATTTATGGGGGTGCGGGATTATTTTGCCGCGCACAGCCTGAGCCTGGTGGAGTGGCCCGAGCGAGGCGTCGGCGTATTGCCAGAGCCAGATCTGCAGTTGGATTTGGGCGTCCCGGATAGCGGTCGCCAGCTTTTGCTGGAAGCGCACTCCAAACAGGGCAGTGCGGTGATCCACACGCTGGTAAAGATGTTGCAAAAGTAGCGGATAGACCTGAATTCAGGGAAGCGGGATAAAAAAGTGAAAGGGTTGGGAAGTGATGAGTAGGATGTGGTGCTCGCTGGTGGCCTGGGGGTTCGGGCTGGCAATCATACTGCCCCTGAAGGCGGCGGAAGTGGAGGGGGTGCGCCTGTGGCGTGCACCAGACCACACGCGCTTGGTTTTTGACTTGAGTGGTCCGGCGGAGCACAAACTGTTTACCCTGAGCAGCCCGCACCGGGTTGTGGTGGATATTGCCGATACCAAGTTGCAAGCACAGCTGAGCGAACTGGACCTTAAGGATACGCCTATTGCCCAGGTGCGCCACGCCCGCCACAACAAGAAAGACCTGCGAGTGGTGCTCGACCTCAAACAGCAAATCAATCCGCGCAGTTTCGCCTTGCGCCGCCACGAGCTGCTGCCGGACCGCCTTGTGCTCGACCTCTATGACAAGACTGAGAGCAAGGAGAAAACCCTACAGGAGGTGAGCACCGAGCGGGATATCGTGATCGCTGTAAATGCTGGTCACGGCGGGGAAGACCCGGGGGCCCTGGGCCCCGGGGGACTGCGGGAGAAGGATGTCGTACTGGCGATTGCGCGCAAACTGCAAAGGGCGCTTGAGCGCGAGCGGGGCTTCAGCGCGAAGCTCGTGAGAACTGGCGATTACTTCATTCCCCTACGGCAGAGGGTAAAGAAAGGGCGCAAAATGCGTGCGGATCTGTATGTTTCGGTTCACGCCGATGCCTTTACGCGCAAGGAAGCTCGCGGGGCCGGTGTCTATGCGGTTTCCTCCCGCGGCGCCACCAGTGAAACTGCGCGCTTTTTGGCTCAGCGGGAAAACGAGTCTGACCTGATCGGCGGTGTCGGAGATCTGAGCTTGGATGACAAGGACGACACCCTCGCCGGGGTACTTCTGGATCTATCGATGACCGCCACGATGAATGCCAGCCTGGATATTGGTGCCAGTGTATTAAGCTCGCTGGGGAGTTTTACCCACCTGCATAAAAAGAAAGTGGAGCAGGCTAACTTCTCGGAGCTGCGCAACCCGGATGTGCCCTCAATTCTGGTGGAGACTGGCTTTATCACCAACCCCTACGAATCCCGACGGTTGAGCGACCCCAAATTTCAGCAACGTATGGCAGAAAAACTCAGCGAAGGTATAGTGGCCTACTTCAGCAGCCGCCCCCCTGCGGGTACCTGGCTGGCGGCCAATCAGCACACCAAGTCGCGGCGCCATGTGATCGCCCGTGGTGAGACCCTGTCCGGGATCGCCGCGCGGTATAATATCTCCGTGGCAGCCTTGATGAGCGCCAACGGGATTAAAAACTCTGTCATTCGAGTGGGTCAGACCCTAAGCATCCCCTCGGGATAACCCTCAAGTTTTACTGCCTTCCAGGCCGGTCATATCAGCGTTAACAGGCCAGAATCATGCACGAACGTATCCAGCAATTATCGCCCCGTCTCGCCAACCAGATTGCCGCCGGTGAGGTGGTCGAACGGCCTGCCTCGGTTGTCAAGGAGTTGCTGGAAAACAGTCTCGATGCTGGTGCTACGCGCCTGGAAGTGGATATCGACAACGGCGGTATCAAGCGCATGAAGGTGCACGATAACGGCAAGGGAATCGAGCGCGAAGATCTACCAATGGCCCTGGCACGCCATGCCACCTCCAAAATACACGCGCTGGAAGATCTGGAGGCGGTGGCCACTCTAGGATTTCGCGGCGAGGCGTTGGCCAGTATTTCCTCGGTGGCGCGCCTGTCTCTTACAAGTAGCCGCGATGAGAGTGGCAAGGGCTGGCAGGTGAGTGCCGAGGGCCGCGATATGCAGGCGCAGTTGGCCCCGGCCGCCCATCCCCGCGGCACCACCGTGGATGTGCGCGACCTCTTCTTTAACACGCCCGCAAGGCGCAAATTCCTGCGCACCGAAAAGACCGAATTTAACCGTATCGACGACACCATTAAACGTCTGGCACTGTCTAGATTCGATGTCTCCATCAGCCTGCGCCACAATGGCAAGGGGGTGCACAACCTGCGTGCGGGCAGCGGTCGTGTAGAGATGGAGCGCCGCGTGGCCCAGGTATGCGGTCCGGCGTTTATGCAAAATGCCCTGCATATTGATGTGGAGCGCAGCGGATTGCGTCTGTGGGGCTGGGTGGCTGAGCCGGCATTCTCGCGCTCCCAGGCCGACTTACAGTTTTTCTATGTCAATGGCCGTGCCATTCGCGACAAGGTCGTGAGCCACGCGGTGCGTCGCGCCTATGCCGATGTGTTGTATCACGGCCGCCATCCGGCGTTTGTTCTTTACCTGGAGCTGGACCCGGCGTCTGTGGATGTGAATGTGCACCCCACCAAGCACGAGGTGCGCTTCCGCGATGGCCGTCTGGTGCACGACTTCTTGTTTGGCAGTTTGCACCGTGCTCTGGCGGACGTGCGCCCAGGGCAGCGGGAAGAGGGCACCTCGGAGGTAGATACAGGAGAGGCTGAGACGGGAGAGCGGGCAAGTGGTATTCAGACGGGTGAGTTTGCCGGCCAACACAAAATGCCGCTCAGCAACCGCCCCTCCCCGGCGAACCTTCAGCAGCAGATGAATACTTACGGCGCTCTTCACCAGCCCTACCGTGAACCGGCGGGGATTGCCGAGCCCACCGGATCGCTGGTTGAGGCCTATGTTGCGGCTCCAGTTGCCCCTTCAATGCCCGCAGCCAGCGGGGAAGACATACCGCCGCTGGGTTTCGCTATGGCCCAACTACACGGTATTTATATCCTCGCGCAAAATGCGCTGGGCATGATTGTAGTGGACATGCACGCGGCCCATGAGCGCATTGTTTATGAACAGATGAAGGTGGCTCATGCCGCCGGTGGTATTCAGGCTCAGCCCCTTTTAGTGCCGGTAAGCCTGGCCGTGAGTCAGCGCGAAGCGGACTGTTTTGAAGAGCGCAGCGAGGTGTTTACTGCGCTCGGCTTTGTGCTGCAGCGCGCGGGGCCGGAAACCCTACTGGTGCGCCAGGTGCCCACTATGTTGCACGGCGCTCAGGTGGAGCAGCTGGTGCGCGATGTGCTGTCGGACCTGCTCGGACAGGGTGATAGTGAGCGTATCGGTGAGCGTATCAACGAAGTGCTCGGCACCATGGCCTGTCACGGTTCAGTCCGAGCCAACCGCCGCCTGACGGTGCCGGAAATGAATGCGCTGCTGCGGGATATGGAGCGCACCGAACGCAGCGGCCAGTGCAATCATGGCCGCCCGACCTGGACCCAGGTTAAACTGGCGGATATGGATAAGTGGTTTATGCGCGGCCAGTAACCGCGCCGTGGAAGTAGGTGGTGATTTGAGCGAGAGCACGCCGGGCGGCAAACCCCGCGCAATTTTTCTGATGGGCCCCACGGCATCGGGTAAAACAGATTTGGCCATGGCGCTGGCGGATCGTCTGCCGGTGGAGTTGATCAGCGTAGATTCGGCTCTGGTCTACCGCGGCCTCGATCTGGGATCGGCCAAACCGAGTGCGCAGGAGTTGGCCCGTTATCCTCACCGGCTGATCGATATTTGCGACCCCAGTGAGTTTTATTCCGCCGGTCGTTTTCGCAAAGAGGCCCTGGCGGCTATGGACGAAATCAGCGCAAACGGTAAGATCCCTTTACTGGTTGGCGGAACTATGTTGTATTTCCGCTCTCTCCTGGAGGGAATGGCAAAATTGCCAGCGGCCGATGCACAGCTACGCGCCGATATCGAGGCGCGTGCCGAGCGCGAGGGCTGGCCCGCCCTGCACGCGGAGCTGTCACAGGTGGATCCGGAGTTGGCGGCGGAGCTGCATCCCAATCACTCGGTGCGTATCGAGCGGGGGCTGGAGGTCTACCGGCTGACTGGTGTGCCTCTGTCGCAGTTGCGGCGCGAGCAGGCTGGGGGCGGGGTACAGGAACGCTATCAGCTAAATCAGTTTGCGATAATGCCCCAGGATAGATCACTGCTGCACCAGCGTATTGAGCTGCGTTTCCAGCGTATGCTCGAGGCCGGGTTTGTACAGGAGGTACGCGGTTTGTACGAACGTGGAGACCTGCATGAAGACCTGCCGGCGATCCGCGCGGTGGGCTATCGTCAAGTCTGGCAGTACCTGGATGGGCGCTGTCACTATGATGAGATGGTTGCCGCGGGCATTGCCGCGACACGACAGCTGGCCAAGCGGCAGCTGACGTGGTTGCGGCGCTGGCCGGAGCTGGAAATTTTGCACACTCAGGACAGTGCGGGCGGGGTGCGGGAGAATGACGAAATATTGGCGGAAGCCTTGAAATTTCTCGCTTGAGCATCCATAACGTGGTTGGGCTAAAAAACGACAAGCTCAGTCAGTCAGTTTACATAGGGTCGGCCTTTCCCGGCTCGCTACTACACTACTTATACGCGTATTCGACCTCAGTCGTTCTTTGATCCGCGCACTTCGCGGATACGATTGCGGCCTGCATACCGCATTCAGCTTTTTGACAAGGAGAAAAAAGATGTCAAAAGGGCATAGCTTACAAGACCCTTACCTCAATGTACTGCGCAAAGAGCGTATCCCTGTTTCTATTTATTTGGTAAACGGCATCAAGCTCCAAGGGCAAATTGAATCTTTCGACCAATTTGTGGTGTTACTCAAAAATACCGTCAGTCAAATGGTTTATAAGCACGCTATTTCCACTGTTGTTCCTTCTCGCGCTGTGCGTGTTCCGCTGCTGAATCCGGCCGCGCAACCGGGTGGCGAAGGCAATGGCGAAGGTGGTGAGCGCGAATCTTTCAGCTGATTGAGTCGCGCTACCGAGACTCGCGCCCCAATTCCGGGGCGCTAGCAGCCGAGTGAACCCGATCCGGGTTTTCGGCTGCCACTTCAATCTGGGAGCCGGGTGGGCGCCCGTTTCCTCATATAGAGATTTCCCATTGTTTTTCGATCGACCGGAATCCGGTGAACTGGCGGTGCTGGTACACCTAGAACTCTCCGCTATTGACAGCCCCGACGACCCTCGCGAATTCGAGGAACTGGCCCTCTCTGCTGGAGCAGACCCGGTCAGTTTTATCTTTGGACAGCGCGCTAGTCCGGACCCGAAAACTTTTGTTGGGCGGGGTAAACTGGAAGAGATTCGCCAGGTAGTCACGGAGCAGGGCGCGGAGCTTGTGATATTCGATCACATCCTTTCCCCCAGCCAGGAGCGCAATATAGAGCGCGAATTGGAGTGCCGGGTGCTCGATCGCACCGGCCTGATCCTGGATATTTTTGCCCAGCGCGCGCGCACCCATGAGGGCAAGTTGCAGGTGGAACTGGCGCAGTTGCGCCATATGGCCACCAGACTCGTGCGTGGCTGGACCCACTTGGAGCGCCAGAAAGGTGGTATCGGTCTGCGCGGACCGGGTGAAACCCAGCTGGAAACCGACCGCCGCCTTTTGCGCGCGCGTATCGATTCTATCGAGAAGCGCCTGGAAAAAGTCCGTCGTCAGCGGGAGCAGGGCCGGCGCGCACGTTCCCGCGCGCAAGTGGCCACGGTTTCCCTGGTGGGCTACACCAATGCGGGCAAGTCGACTCTGTTTAATCGGCTCACCGATGCCGATGTTTATGTGCGCGATCAATTATTCGCAACACTGGATCCGACCATGCGCAGGGTTGAATTACCCAATGTCGGCGCCATGATTCTTGCAGACACGGTGGGTTTTGTTTCACACCTACCGCATAAATTGGTGGAGGCCTTTCGCGCAACTCTTGAAGAGGCGGCCCAGGCTACCCTGCTATTGCACGTCGTGGATGCCGCCGCGGAGAACCGTCTGCACCTGATGGAAGAAGTGCAGACTGTACTCGAGGAGATCGGTGCGTCGGACCTGCCGCAACTGCTGGTGTACAACAAAATTGATCTGCTCGCCGATTGCGAGCCCCGTATCGATCGCGATGAGGAGGGTGTACCGCGTGCGGTATGGCTATCCGCTGTGACCGGTGTGGGCTGTGATCTGTTGGTGGAGGCGATCGCCGAGCGCCTGGGCGAGCAGATGGTATCTGGACGATTGGTGGTGAAGCCGCAACAGTCGCGCCTGCGCGCCCAGCTCTACCAGATTAATGCTGTGCAGAGCGAGCACTACCAGGATAATGGAGACTGTGCATTGCAGTTGCTGTTACCGCGCGGTGATTTCCAGCGTTTGCTCGCCCCATTTTTAAGCGATGATGAGGCGCCTGAATGGCAGCCGGAAGAGGAAACCAGCGGAGATATCGAGTGGTGGGAATCCTAGTCTAATCCGCTTGTGGACACGATTTCATACAGCCCGAGGGGCTGTGATTGCGACAAACTTGCCTCCAGCAGAAGTCTGGCGGCAATATTTACCGGCGGGGAGTGCTAGAATCCGCCGGAGTTAAAGCTTAAATGATCAGAGTTGGAGTAATGTAAATGGCCTGGAATGAACCGGGTGGTAATAACGGCAAAGACCCTTGGGGCGGTGGCGGTGGCAACCGCAATAACGATGGTCCGCCGGACCTCGACGAGCTGTTCCGCAAAATTCAGCAGAAACTTGGTGGGTTGTTTGGCGGTAGCCCCAGCACGGGGACCGGCAACTTTCCCTGGATGCTGGTGATTGTTGTTGCGGTATTAATATATGCGGGGCTGGGAATTTACCAGGTCAACGCGAACGAACAGGCGGTGGTGCTGCGCCTGGGCAAATACCACTCTACGGAGTCCGCCGGTCTACACTGGAACCCACCGCTGATCGACAGTGTCACCAAGGTCAACATGACCGAGGTGCGTACCGAGCGCACCACCGGGCAGATGCTGACCGAAGACGCGAACATTGTTGAAGTGGTATTGACCGTGCAGTGGCAGGTGGGTGATGCAGAATCCTATGTGCTGCGTGTTCGCGATCCAGTGAAGAGTCTGCAGGAAGCTACCGATAGTGCCCTGCGCCACGTAGTCGGTTCCCTGACCCTCAACGGTGTTATTTCCCAGAATCGTACCCAGGTATCCACCGATACCCAGAAACGCCTGCAGGAGTATCTGGACCTTTATCAGACCGGTATCCTCGTCGACGTGGTCAACTTGACCGACGCCAAGGCGCCCCGTGAAGTTCAGGATGCCTTTGATGATGTGACCAAGGCCCGCGAGGACGAGGTCCGCCTGCAAAATGAAGCCCAGGCCTACGCCAACCAGGTAATTCCGGTGGCTCGCGGTCAGGCTCAGCGCATTATCGAAGAGGCTGAAGGCTACAAGGCCCAGGTTGTCGAGAGTGCTCGCGGTGAGGCGGTGCGTTTCGAAAAGCTGCTGGCCGAATATGAGCGTGCGCCCGAAGTGACCCGAGAGCGTCTCTATCTGGATGCGATGCAGCAAGTCATGACCAGCACTTCCAAAGTCATGGTGGATGTCGAGGGTGGCAATAACATGATGTACCTGCCGCTCGACAAGTTGACGCAAGAGGGCACCACCCAATCAGGCCAGCGTAAAGACACCTCCCCGGTCGTGATTGAGGAGGTCTACCAGCGGATCGTCGAGCGCCTGCGCCAGGATGCTGCCAGCAACCGCCGCAGCCAGACTGTTCGCTAGGAGGTGATAGAATGAACAACAAAACTCTGGGAATTATTGTCGTACTACTGCTAGGTATCCTGCTGGTTACCTCCAGTGCCTTTGTCGTCAAGGAGACGGAAAAAGGCGTACTGCTGCGCTTTGGTGAGCTGGTGCGCACCTATACCGAGCCCGGACTCCACTTCAAGATCCCCTTCGCCGAGAGGCTGCGCAAGTTTGATGCGCGTATCCAGACAGTGGATTCTAGTCCGGTGCGTATGCTCAACAGCGAAAACAAGTTCATGATGGTGGATTCGTACGCTAAGTACCGTATCTCCGACGTGAGCAAGTTTTATATTGCTACCCGTGGCGATGAGCGCAATGCGGTACGTCTGTTGTCCGAACAGATTAACGATCGCCTGCGTAACCAGTTTGGTGTGCGCGATCTACACGAAGTGGTCAGTGGTGAGCGCGATGAGCTGATGGCAGAAATCACCAAGAACCTGAACCAGATTGCGCAGAAGAATCTGGGTGTGGAAGTGATCGACGTGCGCGTGAAGCGTATCGACCTGCCGCCGGAAGTTTCTGAATCGGTGTTCCAGCGTATGCGCGCCGGTCGTGAGCTGGAAGCGCGAGATCACCGCGCCAAAGGTCAGGAGGCCAGTGAGCGTATCAAGGCCAACGCCGATCGTCAGAGAGTAGTGATTGAGTCTGAAGCCTACCGCCAGTCTGAAGAATTGCGCGGTGCTGGTGATGCAACGGCCGCGGCTATTTATGCCTCAGCCTACAATAAGAACCCCGAGTTCTATCGTTTTACCCGCAGCTTGCAGGCCTATAAAGAGTCTTTCCAGAGCAAATCCGATATGTTGCTGGTGGACCCGGATAGTGAATTTTTCCGCTATCTGAAGGATCCCAAAGGGCAATAAACCAGCCAGCAGGGCAAATGGCAGCGGATTATCGGTAGTCTCCCGCTGTTTGCCCGAGGTCGAGGCTGTCCTTGCGACAGCCCTACCTTCCTGCCGGCAGTTGGTGCTAAAATCACGCAAACCGGGCCTCGCCCGGTTTTTTTGTGGAAGCTGATGCACCCCGTTAACTCTGAAAAGTTCGTTTCACCATGACTCAAGCCGATCGTTGGATGCTGCCGGATGGCATCGCGGAGATTTTGCCCGCGGGTGCCATCCAGGTCGAAACTTTGCGCCGCCGACTGCTGGACCTCTACCATTGCTGGGGGTACGAGTTAGTGATACCGCCTATGTTGGAATTCACCGAGTCCCTACTGGTTGGTATGGGGCATGATCTCGATTTGAGTACTTTTAAAGTCACCGATCAGATTTCTGGGCGCACTTTGGGCATTCGCGCCGATATTACTCCGCAAACTGCGCGTATTGATGCGCATAGTTTCCCGCGCGCAGGAGCCAATCGCCTGTGCTATGCAGGCCAAGTTCTCCACACCCGACCGCGGACCGCCATGGGCTCACGCGCGCCGATACAGATAGGCGCGGAACTGTTTGGTGTGGACAGCCTCAGTGGGGATATCGAAGTTATGTCCCTGATGCTGGAGAGCCTCCAGGCTGCCGGGATAGAGAACATTTATCTGGATCTCGGCCACGTGGCTATCTACCGCAGCCTCGCAGAGACGGCCGGCCTGAGCGAAACCGAGCGGGAAGCGCTCTCCGCCCTGTTGCAGAGCAAGGCAAGTGCCGATGTGCACAGTTGGGTGGAGCAAAATATTAATGACCCCCAGGTGGCATCCTGGTTGCTGGCTTTGCCCGGCCTCGCCGGTGGACTCGACTGCCTGGAACGAGCGCGAGTGTTGCTGTCAGAAGCACCGCAACCGCTACTGAGTGCGCTGTCGGATTTGCAGCGGGTAGCCGAGGCCCTGGGGCAGCGCTATCCGGCCGTGAAGTTCTTTTTTGATTTGAGTGAAGTGCGTGGTTACGACTACGAAACCGGACTGGTTTTTGCCGCTTACACTCCAGGCCACGGCCAAGCGCTTGCCAATGGTGGCCGCTACAACGGTATTGGTGCGGTATTTGGTCGGGACCGCCCAGCAACGGGCTTTAGTAGTGATCTGGTGGCACTCAATACCCTCGGGAGCGGTATGGCAGCCACTGCTGGAGCCATACTCGCTCCAGAGGTGAGTGGCCCGCAAGGGGCCGAGCTTTGGCGCAAAGTTGACGAGCTGCGCAAGCGGGGAGAGGTGGTGATCGCCACGCTTTCCGATAGCGCGGAAAGCGATCTCCACTCGCGCTGTGATCGCGAGCTGGTGTTGGAAGGCGATTCCTGGGTGGTCAAGCCCCGGGACTGAACAGAGGCGGGTGCAGCGGATGTGCCGATTATGCGCCTATATTGATGCGGTGAACTCCGCAAGATCCTTTGATGTAGGGGCCTCCGGGCTTCTCGCAGAACGAAACCTGAGTTAGAGATTGATACAGATGGGCAAGAACGTAGTAGTACTGGGTACCCAGTGGGGCGATGAAGGCAAGGGCAAGATTGTCGACTTGCTGACCGAACAGGTCTCTCTGGTGGTGCGCTTCCAGGGCGGACACAATGCCGGCCACACCCTGGTGATCGATGGTGAGAAAACCGTACTGCACCTGATTCCCTCCGGTATCCTGCGCCCCAGCGTAACCTGTTTGATTGGCAATGGCGTGGTACTGTCTCCGGAAGCATTGCTCAAGGAAATGGCGGAACTGGAAGAGCGCGGCGTACCTGTGCGCGAGCGTTTGCGTCTTTCCCCAGCTTGTCCGTTGATTCTGCCGGTGCACGTAGCACTGGACCAAGCCCGTGAGAGGGCGCGCGGCGCCAAGGCGATCGGCACCACTGGCCGCGGCATTGGCCCCGCCTATGAAGATAAAGTTGCCCGCCGCGGCTTGCGTCTGGGCGATCTGTGCAACTGGGAGAACTTCTGTAGTCAGCTCAAGGAACTGATTGACTACCACAACTTTGCCCTGACCCAATACTACAAAGTCGATCCAGTCAGCTACGAGGACACCCTGGAGCAAGCTCAAATTTGGCGTGAGCAGCTGCTGCCAATGATGACCGATGTGGCCGATCATTTGCACAAGACCCGCGAGCAGGGCGAGCATATTCTGTTCGAGGGCGCCCAGGGTTCCCTACTGGATATCGATCACGGTACCTATCCGTTTGTCACGTCCTCTAACACCACCGCTGGTGGCACTGCCACGGGCTCCGGTTTTGGCCCTCTGTATCTGGACTATGTGCTGGGTATTACCAAGGCCTATACCACTCGCGTTGGTAGTGGTCCTTTTCCCACTGAGCTCGACTGCGAAGTAGGCCGTCACCTGGGCGAGAAAGGGCACGAATTCGGTGCCACCACCGGTCGCCAGCGCCGTACTGGCTGGTTCGATGCAGTCGCTGTGCGCCACGCGATTCGTATCAACAGTATCTCGGGTTTGTGCCTGACCAAGCTGGATGTGCTCGATGGCCTCGAGGAAGTGAAGATCTGTGTGGGCTACCGCAATAGTGCGGGAGAAGAAATGCCGGTGCCATTCGATGCCGCTGGTTGGGAAAATGTCGAGCCCGTATACGAGACCATGCCGGGTTGGAGCGACAACACTTTTGGTGTGCGTCGCGAGGCGGACCTACCTGCTAATGCCAAGGCCTATATCGCCCGTATTGAGGAGTTGGTGAGCGCGCCGGTAGATATCGTTTCTACTGGTCCCGATCGCAATGAGACTATTGTCCGCGCCTCCTCGGCATTGTGTGAAATGGGAATTCACAACGCGAGTGAATAAGTGGTAATGGAGCGGTTGTGAATAGCCGGTCTGATCCTGGCCTTGCTATTTTTAGTGAGGCCTCTGATCATTAGACTTGATACAAATTATCGGTCGAGTGGCTTTTGAGGCCGTTCAGAACCAGAATTTAATCGGGCCAATTTATGACCGCATCCGTTTCCGTTGCCAACCGCTATAGCTTTGCTGAAGAGATCGCCAATAGCATAACCCACGGTATCGGAGCTGTACTGGCTATTGCCGGCCTCGGTGTTCTTATTGGTTTTGCCGTGCTGCGTGGGGATGCCTGGCATATCGTCAGCTCCAGTGTCTATGCCTCCACGCTGATTCTCTGTTTCCTCGCCTCGACCCTGTATCACGCGGTCAGCCACATCGGTGCCAAAGAAATTCTGCGGACCCTCGATCACACCTCGATATTCCTCCTGATTGCCGGGACTTACACGCCCTTTACCCTGGTTACCCTGCGCGGGCCCTGGGGTTGGTGGCTGTTTGGGATTATCTGGGGGTTGGCGCTACTCGGATTGGTTATCCAATTCACCCCCCTGAAAAAGATTCGCGCGCTTTCAATAACGCTCAGTGCCTTGATGGGCTGGGTGGTTATCGCTGCGATTAAGCCGCTTGCGAATAGTCTTGAAACCGGTGGTCTTTGGCTGCTGGTCCTGGGCGGACTCTGTTACACCGGGGGTATCGCTTTCTACTTATGGCGCAGTCTGCGCTTCCATCATGCGATCTGGCACTTGTTTGTGCTGGCCGGCGGCATACTGCACTTCTTTGCCGTGCTCTTTTACGTGATTCCCTGATTTTGTGGCCTTGATCACAAGATCAACTTAGCGTCAGAACTTCCCTTCGGCTCCGATGTCCTCATTAATGACTGATCGGGTGGGTGTCCCCCTTGGAAAATCCGCCTTTCAGAAGAGAGTGGCTCGTCCTAACCTTGTGCGAGCGAAATGTCGTGTCAAAGGTACTCCCATGCCCAGATTGCACAGGTTCCCCACGCTATTGTATTTCCTCACCCTCTGCCTAACCCTGTTTACACTGGGGGCTCAGGCTGCCGATAAGCCGGACCCGGCGTTCGAAAAGTGGGTGCAGGAGTTCCGCAAAACCGCCATTAAGAATGGAATTTCGCCGAAGGTCTACGACCAAGCATTCCAGGGGGTTACCTCCCCGGACCAATGGGTGTTGGATCGGGCCAGTTATCAGCCGGAATTCAAGGCGCCAGTCTGGCAGTATTTTGATAACCGGGTGCAAAAACGCGCCATCCTGCGGGGCCAGCAGGAAAAGGAAAAGATGGGATCCTGGCTGGATAAGATCGAGAAGCGCTTTGGTGTGGACCCGAATATCCTGTTGGCGATCTGGTCGGTAGAGTCGAGCTTCGGTGGCATTCTCGGTAATGAGAAAGTGATGCGCAGCGTAGTTCGCTCCCTGGCGACTCTGGCCTACGCAGATCCGCAGCGCAAGAAATTTGGACGACAGCAGCTGCTTGCGGCCCTGAAAATACTGCAGGCCGGTGACGTTGAAGGGCAGCACCTGCTAGGCTCCTGGGCCGGTGCCATGGGACACACTCAGTTTATCCCCACTAGCTACCAAGCCTACGCTGTGGATATTGATGGCGATGGCAAGCGTGATATTTGGAACTCTGTGCCCGATGCCCTGGCCACCGCGGCTAATCTTTTGTCCAGCAATGGATGGCAGAAGGGCAAGCCCTGGGGCTATGAAGTCTCCATCCCCGCGCGCAAAATGCCCGGAGGCAAATTGACCGTTGCGGAGTGGGAAAAGCTTGGGGTCAAACGGGCCAACGGCGAGCCGTACCCGAACAAAAAAGCCATAGCCGAGCTTAAGTTGCCAGATGGGCGTAACGGTCCGGCCTTCCTGGTGTTTAAGAACTTCTTTGTTCTCAAGCGTTACAACAACTCGGATCGCTACGCTACCGCAATAGGCCTTCTTGCCGATCGGATTGCTGGGGGCCCGCCTCTGGTAAAGGACTGGAATCGCCCCTTTACTCCCCTCGAGAGCGGTCAGGTCGAGCAGCTGCAAAAACTACTGAAGCAAAAGGGTTTTTACAGCGGCGAAATCGATGGCAAGGCCGGACCGGGTACCCGCAAGGCCATCCGGGCATTCGAAAAGCGCGCGGGTGTAGAGGTTCAGGGCTTCCCCAGCAAGGAAGTGCTGGAGTTACTCCAGCAGCAGTAGAGGCCCTTAAAAGTTTTCATCTGGGAGCAGACTATCCTGTAATAACTCGAGGTTATCCACCACCTCCTGCGATTCTTGGAAATAGGCGATGTGATACATCGCCTCACCCTCTTGTACTAAGGGGATGTTCTGCTTGCCAATAATGATACCCTCGCCGTTACTGCGCACCTGGTCGAGTTCATTGCCGTAGGGGTCGGCTATGGTAGCGAGTAGGTCGCCCTTATAGACCTGATCGCCCAACGCTTTTAGGTGGGTAGCAATACCACTGTCCCCGGCGCGCAGCCAGCCACTTCTGCGGGCGATAAACGGTTCTATCGGGTTGCGCCTACGCCTCGCGGGCAGCATACCCAGATGCCGCAGAACGTTGGTGACCCCTTTCAGACCTGCGCGTATACACAGTTCGTCGAAGCGCAGGGCCTCGCCAGCCTCATATAGCAAGACACGCACCCCCCGATCCGCAGCCGCCTGTCGCAGGGAGCCATCGCGGATCGAGGCGTTGAGCAGGACCGGCACGCCGAAAGCTTTGGCCATTTCGCGGGTAGTGTCATCGTCGAGGTTGGCGCGCACTTGCGGCAGGTTACTGCGATGTGCGGCTCCCGTGTGTAGGTCGATACCATAGTCGCATTTGGCCACTATCTCCCGCAGGAATACATGGGCCATACGCGCTGCCATGGAGCCCTTGGCGGAACCGGGAAAACTGCGGTTTAGGTCGCGGCGGTCGGGCAGGTAACGGGTGTGCTGGAGCACGCCGTAGACATTGACCATGGGTACGGCGATGAGAGTGCCGCGCAAAGACTTAAGGCTTCGGCTTTGGATCAGGCGGCTGATCACCTCAATGCCGTTTAACTCATCTCCGTGCACGGCCGCGCATACAAATATTGTGGGGCCCTCGCGTTTACCGCGCTGCACATAGACGGGAATAGCCATTTCCGTGTTGGTGTAGAGGCTCACCACTGGCAGGTCGATGTGCCGGGATTCTCCCTTGGCCACCGTGATACCGCCGATTTCAAAGTCCAGGCCTTCTTGCATGATTGTTCTACGCAATTACTCGATTCATAGAAAGGGGTGGTCGCAGGCCCTGATGGGCCGCGATTTGGGCTTCCGCGAGGAGGTCAGAGCATGGCCAGAGGCACATCGGATGTGCTGTGGGAGAAAATTCCCGAGCCATTCAGCCAGATATGCAGGGCCGGATTCCAATATCCTGAGGGGGTGTACCAGAGACCGGTCTCGATATCGGCAATCAAATTAATGCCTCGCCAGGGGCCCGGAGTTTGTCCGAACCCCCTGCCGGCACTGTCTTCGGCATCACTTCCCTGCGACCACTGCACAGTGCCCTGCGCATCAAAGATGGCCAGTGGCTTACCCGTAGGGTCTGCGTGGTAATGTTCAAAGCGGCCGGAACTCCAGTGGCACAAAATGGACCCGCTCAGTGGGTGGGTGATCCAGTGACCGATACCCCGTGATTTACCATCGACGTGATGGGCCTCTGCCCAGATACCCAGGCCGCTCCAGCTGGTGGTGACCCGGCGCTGGCGTGTTGATTTGCGGTGAGTACAAGTTTTGCTCAGGCGGCGCCCGAAAGGATCATAGCGGAAATAAGTCTTGAAATCGCTACATTCTGCCGTGCTCATCAGTCCCCAGCCATCATATTGATATTGGTAATCTCTGCGGCCCGGAATTTGTTGCTCACTGATTACGTTGCCGCGCTTATCTCTTTCGATTTGCGCCTGGGTAAACCCACTGGAGCGTGCGGGGGCAGTGAGTTGTAATGGGGGGTGCTTGTCGAACTGCCAGGCGAGAGCGAGGCCGCTCTCTAGAGCGCTGGGGCGCCCAAACTGGTGTTTGTAAGTGCTGCGTACATTGCCCTGTACATGAATGGCGCTTTTTTCATTGAACTCGGTGCGCAGTACCGGCTCGCCATTGGCATCTATGCCATACAGTGCCCCGCAGGGCGTGAGAGTATAGGCTAGATCAAGGTTGTCGGAACTCGCGCTTTTTAGCCAGCCGCGCGAGTCGTACTGGTATCTCAGACTGAAATCGCGCACGTCGCTGCTGTCGTGGTTCTCAGCGATAATCCGGCTGCGCCGGTCGTATTTAAAGCGCACTGAGGAGTGTAAATTGTTAGCCTGTATCAGGCGTTCGTGTGCATCGTAGTGAAACTCACTAATCTGGCCGTTGTTATTGCGTATGCTGGCAATACAGCCACTGCCGTTGTACTGAAAATACCAGCGGCAGTCGTTATCGTTATATTCGCTGAGGCGGCCATCAATATGGTAATTCCAGCTGAGGAGCTGATTGTCAGGCGTCTGCTGGCTTACCAGCTGGCCTAACCCATCGTATTGCCAGCGGTAATCCCCGCTGGATGTTTGCAGGTGGGTTAGCTGACCCTGGGTATCGGTGTGCAGGGCCCATTGGTTGCCATCGGCAAAATGAATCTGGCAAATACGCCCACTATTATCGTACTCCCATTGCAGGCTCTGGCTATTGCTGGCATGGATGGCGTGGGGCTGTCCGCGCTCAGTGTAATCTATCCCGTATTGGTAGGTGCCGATATGAGATTCGCGCAGCTCGCCCGTGGGACCGTAACGCCATACGCGCCAGGATTCCCCATTTACAATCAGCGCAGTCAGACGCTGCCAATGGTCGTACTCAAAATTCCACTGTTGCTCTCCTCTGCGCACGGTTTGTAGCTGGCCCTGGCCGTCCCAGCTGAAGTTCACGCTTCCCCCCTCGGGATCGGTGATCTGCGTGAGTAGGCCGCGCTCACTGTAGTGGAATTTCCACTCTTGTTGTTCCGGATCAATAATTGCCAGCGGCCGCCCCCTACCATTGAAATGATAGCGCCAGGTTTGCTGTGTATTGAGCAGAACAGCTAGAGGATAGCCGTCTTCTCCATAGAGGTAGCGGTTACTATTCTTCCCCCGGGTGGTGCGCCGCAGGCGTCCGAACTCATCGTAGCGCAGGTAAGTGCGTTGCCCATCCTCGCTAATGTGCTGACACATATTGCCATAGAAATCGTACAGCCAACTTTGTTTACACGGACCCTTTCGCTCGCCGGTAAGCTGTCCAAATTGGTTAAAGTGCAGCTGCTGAGGGTCGCGGTCGGTAGTTTCCACCTGGCAATTTCCCAGGGTGTTTTGCCAACTTAACAGGGTTTCTGAATCGCCTTGTATAAGCCTGTGGCAGTGCCCCTGGCGGTCGTATTCAAACTGGAAATCGCCGTTTGCTCCGCTGTGTGCCCGCACAAGGGATAAGTCGTGATAGCTATAGCGCTCCAGGCCGCGGTTACTGTTAGCCTCTATAAGTAATCCCCCCTGGAACTCATAAGCGCACAGTTGGCGTTGGTCGTCGGGAGCGTGGTTGTTAACCAATTTTCCAATACGGCCACCTCGGGTTTCAAAATCCAGTACCCGTCCCCAGGAGCTGACAATTTTTTTGGGTAGTCCCTCGCTGAAATCGATTGTTAGCGCATTGCCGAATTGATCGCGGATCTCGGTGAGTGGCAGGGCGCTGTTGACACCGTCGGCGCGAAAAATTTTATGCGGTTCGTTGAGAGCGGATAGCCGGTAACTGTGCAGACTCTGCCGAAATAGGAGCAGTCGCTCGAAGCGGTTGTAGCAGCCGTGCCCTATGGCGGGTAATTGGAACTGCACCCGGCGGCCTTCAGCGGTGTGTAGTTCTACCTTGTTATCCTGCACCATGAGCTGTTCGCTCAGCGAATGGCGCCAGCCCGCACCTATTCCGCAGTCCTCGCTAATTGTTGAGCGATAGAAGCGTTTCCACTCAAACGGTAATGGGCCGGGAATGGTGAGATCTACTTGTTCAAAGCTCAGTTCACCAGTCGCTGTGGTCACTCGATCTTTAATCCGGTGACAGCGTGTAAGAGGTGGAATATAGGAGCCCTGCGGATTGACACCCGCGGTATTAACAAAGAGGACTGGGCCTTCGCCGATGCCTGGCAAGAGTTGAACCTCAGGCGCACAGGCAAGGGTAAAGGCATTGACATCGATGGCCGGTGGCTCGGGCCATAAGGCCTGGGCGCTCTCGCTTGGGACCTGGGCTTCGGGTAGCTCTCGAATTGCCTCCAGCCAACGGCAGGCCGCCGCTGGACTTCCTTGAGGGAAGGAGGTGGTAGGAGGGCTGAGAACTTTGAGCAGGTTGGGGACCAGCTGGGTGAGACGTTCCGGTGTCATTCTTCAGCTTCCGGCAAACGGGTTTAGCGTTGCGCTTTTCGGATAGTTACATCGGGTGAATGGGGTCTTTGCGTTGCGCTTTGCTCTTGAGTGAGTATTTGCGCTGCGTGCTGAGAGGAGTACTCGAGAATACCCGCACTGATATTGTCTCGCCCTCCCATTCTGTTGGCATCGTCGATAAAACGGTAGACGCACTCCAATGCGGGGCGATGGGTGGCAAGTACACGCTCGATTGCGTGATCATCCAAGTATTCGGTGAGGCCATCACTGCAGAGTAACAAGAGGGCGTTTTCTGTTAATTTCCAACTGTTAATTTCTGCTTCTACGGTATTGGAGACACCTAATGCGCGTGTTATATGGTTTCGCACACTGGAGTGCTGAGCCTGCTCCTCGGTAATTTGACCGCTGTCTATCATTTCCTGAACAACGCTGTGATCTCGCGTAAGGCGCTGTAAGCCGAAGTTATTCCATAGATAAGCACGTGAATCGCCAATATGCGCCACGATCAGGAAGTCGTGCCACATAACTGCGGCAACAATCGTTGTCCCCATTTTAGAAAATTGGGGATTGGTATTTTTGGTGTTCAGGAGAGCGTTATTGGCACTGTTGATAGCGTCGATCAGGGTCGCGCGTAAAATCAGTTGTTGCTGTTCTGGGGTGCAAGAGAGAAAGGTGTGTTTTAAAAGGGCGTCGAGGTGAGTTTGAACGGTTTCTGCCGCTATTTTACTGGCTGTAGCACCACCGGTGTACCCTCCCATACCATCCGCAATTACGATATAGGCGAAGGGTTTTTCAGCACTGGCATGCCAGCGGATACTATCCTCGTTTTCCTCGCGCACTTGACCGATGTCAGTGCGTCCGTTGACCGCCAGACTTATCTGATCCATGTCTGGTGCAACTCCCCTTTATTTAAATAGCAACAAAATGCAGCGTAACATTATTACAACCACTAACCAGCGTTCATGTTAACTTGGCAGTAGACTAAGTTTGAAATTTTTTTCCTTGGTTTGCGATAATAAAACCTTTATCCATCACTAGAAAGGCATCGCGCCTTATAAAAAAGGATTTGCAGGCAAAATGCCTCGTTTGCCCAGGCTCAATCTAATAGATATCCCCCAACATATTGTGCAGGTTGGTCACAATAATTTGCCCTGTTTCTTTGATGAGGAAGATTATCAATATTATTTGATTAGTTTGCGAAACGCCGCTGATCAATATCGTGTGGATGTACATGCTTACGTCTTGCTGCCCAATATGATCCAGATTATCGCCACTCCGAGGGTTCCAGATGGCATACCTTCGATGATGCAATCATTGGGTAGGCGTTACGTACAGTTTGTTAATCACCGTTACAAGCGCTCTGGTACGATTTGGCGCGGGCGTTACAAGTCGAGCTTGATTGACTCCGATGCCTATTTGTTGACCTGCTATCGCTATGTGGAGCTGCGCCCGTTGTATTTGGGGCTTGCCGACTCTCTAGGGAATTATCGCTGGTCAAGTTTTAATCATCATGTAAATGATCAGCATGACAACTTAATCAAAGACCACCGTTTATATGTAGATCTGGGTGAGAATGCCGAGCAGCGTGCCCAGGCCTATCGAAAGCTTTTCCGCTACAGCTTTGATAGCCGTTTACTCGATTATATTGCCGAGACCATCAAACTGGGTCATGTGCTGGGGGGCGATGCCTTCAAGGATAAAATTGAGCAAATTGCCAATCAGAGGGTCCGCCCACTTAAGAGAGGGCGCCCAAGAAAATCAAATAAAATCGAAAAACAATTGGTGGAAACCAATTAGATAAATAAGCATGATAAATACATGAGATGTCGCTGTGCTGCGTATCTCTTTTACCTGTGGATAATTGACTGTGAGTAAAGCGACGATAACCGCGGGATTTCAGATCCACGGTGACAAGGATAATGTGGGAGAAATAATGGATCTTGGCAGCGATAACCTGAAAGTCGCGATTCTGGGTGATTTCAGTGGGCGCTCCAGCCGCCGTCAGTGCGAACCGGAGACCATTGCCCAGCGCAGGGTGTACTTACTGAATCGCGATACCTTCGAAGGGGTGTTTAGCGATTTGGGGGTGAGTCTGCAATTGCCAGTGATGGATGAGCCTCTACGGCTGCCTTATTTCGATGATTTACACCCGGACTACCTTTACAGCCGCCTCCCCCTTTTCAATCATTTTATTGAACTGGGACAGCGCCTGTGCGACCCCACACAATTCCAGCAGGCCGCGGAAGAACTTCGTCAATGGAAACCCGAGCTGCGTGAAGCCCCGAGTGAGACTGTAGGCTATTCAGCTGAGCAGTCCGTACTCGATGAAATCCTCGCAGCGGGTCGTGCCCGCCAAGCCAGGGATAGCGGCAGCGCGTTTCAGGTGGATAAGTTGATCAGAGACATTGTCGCGCCCTACGTGCAAAAGAGCACAGACCCGCGTCAGGATGAGTATTTAAATGCGCTGGCTGAGGCCACTTCAGAGACCATGCGCAAAGTGATGCATCACAGTGACTTTCGCCAACTCGAGGCGAGTTGGCTCAGCCTGCATTTTCTGATGAGGCGCCTTGATGAGCACCCAAACCTAGAGTTACACCTGATAGACGTCAGCAAAGAAGAGCTGCTTGCTGACTTCGCCAGTGCTGAGAGCGACCTGGAAAAATCGCAGGTATTCAAGTTGCTGGTGGAGCGTGAGACCGCCGCGGGCAATCGCCCTTACAACCTCGTACTGGGTGATTTTTACATCACCGACGAGGAGCGCGATCTGCACCTGCTGATCGACCTCTCCACAATCTCAGAGGCGGCTGGTAGCGCGCTGCTTCTGGGCGGCGATACTAAGCTGGCCGGTTGCCCTAACCTAGCGGGCTCAGTCGATCCGGATGACTGGTGCTACCCCTTGAGTGAACGCTTTGCAGAAAGCTGGCAGGCAGTGCGGGATTATTCCGCAAGTGAATACGTGGCCCTGGCCGCCCCCCGGTTTATGCTGCGTCTGCCGTTTGGGCGTGAGACCTCAACCACAGAGCATTTCAACTTTGAAGAGCTGACCCCAGAACAGGGACATCAATATTATCAGTGGGGCAATAGCGCCTACCTGCTCACCCTGGCAATCTGTCAGGGCTTTTCCTCCACTGGCAAACTCCAGGTGCCCGCTTCAGCAACCTATGAAAGTCTGCCACTGCACCTGCGCAAGCTGCCCCAGGGGCAGTGGATCACCCCCTGCGCGGAAGCACTGCTTACCGACCGTGCAGCTGCAGAATTTACTCAGGCAGGGTTGAGCACTATGCGCTCTGTTCAGGGGCGGGACCAGATAGTCTTGCCGAGCCTGAGGTCTCTCGCTGGCAGTGCCTTAAAAGGCCCTTGGGGCTAAAAGTGTTCCCCGGCTGCGGAAACTCCTGAGCCGGATTTGAATTTATTATGTGACCGGCAAATTTGCCCCGATCAATTCGCCTACTTCTGTGTGGCTCTAGTCCAGGAGGGGGTGCGAAGTACATCAACTGTGTGAGTCAGGAAGACATGGATCTAATTCTCTCAGTATTGGCCGACCCCGCGGGAGCCAATATGCTCAAGCACACCAAGCTGTTTACGAAAGAGGGGGGCAGTCTGGGCCGCTCTGCGGATAACAACTGGGTGTTGCCCGATCCCGAACGTGTCGTCTCATCTCAGCACGCACAAATTTCTTTTAGCGGAAATCAGTTTTTCCTGACTGATACCAGTACCAACGGTACCTATCACAACGATGGAGACAACCCGCTGGGAAAAGGGAATAAAATCCCTTTAAACGAGGGCGATATCATCAATGTTGGGGATTACCGCCTCAAGGTGACGTTGCGCCAGCCACAGGCCGAGAGCGATTTACCCAAAGGGCTGGACAGTGCCGATTTTCTCGATACCTCAGACCGCACCACGTTCAACGCCAGCGCTATGGCCAAGATGCAGAGTCAGGCCGAGGCCAAGCAGTTAGATAACTGGCTTGAGCCGGGCGGCAGTAGTGATATATCCCAGTCCGGTGAGTGGGGGTATATCGCTTCGGGCAGCCCAAATGCTCCCTCCCAAGAAGGTTTACTGGGGGCTGAATCGGGCCCGCTCGATCCCCTTTCCGCTTTTGAACAACCTCAGTCTTTGGGCCTGACAGACACTCCCGGCTTTGCTTCCTTTGGCTCTGAGCCTCAAGGGCAGGGTGCTTCCGGGCAGTGGTCGGATGATGAGTGGTGGAAAGATGGCAGTGACCAGGATCATGTGCCGGCAGATCGTCATGCGGTGCATATCGCTCCGCAAGCCCGGGCGCAACCGGTAGAGGTACCACCGGCTGCACCGCCACAGCCCCCCCAGCCGCAACCTTTCCAGGCGCCTCCGATACAACCGCAAGCGGCACCAGTGCCGCCGCGGCCGCAAGTTGCCGCCTCCCAACAGCCACAATACGCTCCTCCCCAGGCGCCAGTGACACCACCGCCGCCTACGGCACAAGCCCAGCCACAGGCACCACAGAACCAAGTACCACTGGGTCCGCAGGATAATCCTTTTGCGGATTCTTTCGCCGAGATTCAGGGGCAGCAAGTGGCAGGTGCGCCGGGATTCGATACCGCACAGGCACCCGTCGCGAGCCCAGCTGGTTTTGCCGCTCAGGGGCAGCGTTTTTCTTCGTTACAGCAGGCGGGTAACCCACAGAGTCCGGCTTCTGAAGTGCCGGTCCAGCCAGCGCCACCTCCCGAGGCACCAGCTACTCCGAGATCCAGCGTGTTGGCGTCGACGCTGGGTCTGTCTATGAATCCAGCCCAGCAACAACTGGCGGATCAGCAGGCCGCGGAAATTGTTCGCGAAACGGTTGCGCGTCTGATTGACCTCCTGCGCGCGCGCAGCAGCATCAAAAATGAGTTGCGGGTACAGCGCACCATGATTCAAACAGAGGCGAATAACCCGCTGAAGTTTAGTGCTACAGAGCGGGATGCGCTGGAGGCGATGTTTGCGGGTAACGGTGCTTTTTTACAGCCCAAAGAGGCGGTGCAGGATAGTTTCGATGATCTATCCGATCATCAGGTCGCGGTATTGGCGGGAATGCGAGCGGGTTACAGCGCGATGTTGCAGTATTTCAGTCCGGGCAATATCGAGCGGCGCCTGGGCAACACTTCCGGTGTATTCGGCAATAAGAATGCGAAGAAGTGGGAAGGTTTCAGCGCTATGTATCGGGATTTAGTGGGTGACCCGGATGCCTGCTACCGCAAGCTGTTTGGCGATGAGTTTGCGGCGACTTATGAAAACCAACTGTCTGAATTGAAGAATGCCAGACAGCTAAATAATTAATTGATCGAAAAGAGGGAATGACTCGTGTCGATGGGAAAACTATTACAACTCACCCTGTTGGGAATATTAGTGGTTAGTTTAGCAGCTTGTCAGACCACCAGGCGCACCCTGAACCTGGACACCACAGTGGAGCTGTCGGTCGAGATTCGCGAAGACGTCAACCCCGATGACGACGGCCGCGCTTCACCGGTGGTGGTACGGGTGTTTATGCTTGCAGATGACCGCCAGTTTGCGCGAGAGGATTTTCTCAACTTGTATGAAAATGCGGAATCCCGCCTCGGTAAGGATCTGCTGGATACCGTTATCCTGAAAGAGTTTGCCCCCGGCGAGCAACGTGTAGAAGAGCTACCGTTGAGTCCGGATGTGAAGTACATCGGTCTACTGGCGGAATTTGTCCAGTACCAACAAGCCGATGCTTTGATGGTGCTCCCTATTACTGACCACAAGAAAAATACTTACCAAGTGGCCCTAGCGGATACTCGTATCGGCACACCAGATAATATTGCCAAGCGGAGACGCGGGATTGTCTCGCCCCTGTCGCGCAACGATGCAGGCAAGGGAAGCGATGATACGATAACGATTTCCAGCGAGGACTATGAGCTGATGAAAAAACGCCTTCAGGAAGCCGAACAGTCCAAGTAGGGCACTGCCCATTTTGTCGCTCAGCCCCGTTTTAATTAAGCCCTATTCCGTTCGGTTAGGGCTTTACAAGGAAGACTTATGTCGGCTAACAACAAGGTGATTTGGAGTGAGGGCATGTTCTTGCGCCCTCAGCACTTCCAGCAACAGGATCGCTATCTCGAGCAACTGGTCGAAGCGCGCACGGCTTCACTGGGCCCCTACACCTGGGGGGTTCTCGAATTGGCGATCGATAGCGAACCGCTCTCGATGGGCAAGATTTCACTATCCCGCGTGCGGGCAATATTCCCCGATGGTACGCCCATCCTGGCACCGGAGAATGAGATTCTGCCGGATGTTTTGGATGTGCCGGTAAATGCCCGCGACGAGATTGTTTATTTGTGTGTGCCGATGAAGCGTCCAGGTAGCCAGGAGTCTATTCGCGATCAGGAAGACTTCCCCCAGGCGCGCTTCCAGACCGCAAACTTTGATGCGCGCAATAGTGCCGCGGCTTCGGGTGAGTCCGCGCGTATTCAAGTGGGCAAGCTGCGTGTGTGCCTGAAATTGGAGAGCGATGATCTCAGCGGTTACGCGGCTATTGGTATTGCCAGGATACGCGAGCGCCAACCGGAAAAGCCGGTCGAGCTGGACACAGACTATATCCCGCCACTACTGAATACCGAAACCTCCCCGGTAATTAAAGCTTATATCGAAGAAGTTAAAGGCCTTTTGGATCACCGCGGCTCGGCCTTGGGGCACCGCCTGAGTGACAGTGGCCGCAGTGGCTCTGCCGAAATTGCCGATTATCTGTTGCTGCAGGTACTGAACCGCTTTGAGCCGCTGCTCAAACAGATTACTGGGCAACCGCGCCTGCACCCGCACAGTCTGTTTGTGGAGCTCTTGCAATTGGCCGGTGAGCTATCGACCTTTACCTCGTCGACCAAGCGCCCGCCGGAAATTCCAAATTATGCTCACGAAAACCTACAGCTGAGTTTTGCCGGTTTATTCTCGGCCCTGCGCCAGTCCCTCTCCACGGTTCTAGAGCAAACTGCAATCGCCATGGAGTTGGTACAGAGAAAATTTGGTATCTATGTAGCGCCAATTTCCGATCCTTCACTACTCAAGACCGCGAGTTTTGTTATGGCGGCCAAAGCGGATATGCCCGGCGATCTGCTACGCAGCCGTTTCCCTACCCAGACCAAGGTGGCACCGGTAGAAGCTATTCGCGAGTTGATTTCCGCCCAGTTGCCGGGGTTGTCACTGCGCCCACTACCGGTGGCACCCAGACAAATTCCCTACCACGCGGGCTTCACCTATTTCGAACTGGAGCGCAGCGGTGAGCTGTGGCAGGCGATGCAGAGGTCTGGTGGCTTTGCGGTGCATCTCGGAGCGGAATTTCCGGGTCTGACCATGGAGCTTTGGGCCATAAGGAATAACTGACATGAGCAATGACGGCTTCTCCCCTCCACAGGCACCGAATGCCGGTGACAGAACTGTAATGATCCCGACCCCTGGCGCCGCAGCTCCGGCGCAGCCGGGCCCGGCTGCCCAGCCGCAGTTTTTTGCCAATCCCGGCAGCTCGGCAGACATGCAGATCCGCAACAGCTTGAACCCGCTGGTTTCCGCTGCCTCCAAGTTACTGGGGGTGGTTATCAAGCTGCGCACAACCATGAATCACACCAATGTGCCGGACCTACACAAGCGCCTTACCAAGGAAATCCAGGCCTTTGAGCGGGAGTCCAAACAGCTGGGTCTCGCACCGGAGACTGTACTTACCGCCCGCTATCTGCTGTGTACCGTGGTCGATGAGGTGGTATTGACTACGCCCTGGGGAACAGCGAGTGGTTGGAGCCAGCACTCTCTGCTCAGTCTGTTCCACAAGGAGACATTTGGTGGGGAAAAATGCTTCGCTATTTTACAGCGCATGTTGGAAACCCCGGCTTCCCACCTCGAATTATTGGAGCTTTTCTACCTCTGCCTGAGCTTGGGTTTCCAGGGAAAATATCGTCTGGTACAGCGGGGTCACGAACAGATAGAGCAGATTCGCGATGAGCTGTATCGCACCATAGAGCAGCATAAAACGGCGATGGACCGGGATCTGTCGCCGCACTGGCAGGGTTGTGTAGAGCGTAAATCGCGCCTGATTCACTACGTGCCGTTGTGGGTCATTATGAGTGTCGCTGTGGGATTGTTGATGGCTACATACAGCGGTTATCGCTGGTGGCTTTACGAAACGACCACGCCTGTTGCTGATCGTGTGGTGGAACTATCCGGCAGTGACAGCGAAACCCCGCAAGGGGATGGGTGACACTCGGACTGAATTGATCCGGTGCCGCTTGAGCCCGGGAGATGGAGCTATTCATGAAACGCTTGCGCGATTTTTTTACCAACAAGTGGGTGCTCGGCATTATCGGCCTTGCGGCACTGTCCGCCCTCATTTGGTTTGGGGCGAACTATATTAAGTTTGGCAGTGACAACGCCACGCTTTCCCATACCGTTCGCATAACCATCATCGTATTTATTTTTGCCATCTGGCTGGTGTGGAACCTGAGCCAGTGGCTTGTGGAGCGGCGCCAAAACCAGGCGCTAATCAAGGGTATTGAGGAGTCCCAGGCGGATACTCAGGACCCGGATGAAGAGCACTCCCGCGAAGAGCTCGATGCCCTGTCGGGGCGTTTCCGCGAGGCTATGGGTGTTCTACGCAATGCCCGCTTCAAGTCGGAGAAGGGCAAAGTTTCCCTATACCAGCTGCCCTGGTACGTCATTATCGGCCCGCCCGGATGCGGAAAAACCACGGCCCTGGTGAATTCCGGGCTCGAGTTTCCCCTGGCACAGAGTCACGGCAAAGAGGCTCTGGGTGGCGTTGGTGGTACGCGAAACTGCGACTGGTGGTTTACCAATGAAGCTGTGCTGATTGATACCGCCGGCCGCTACACCACACAGGATAGTCACCGGGTGTACGACAATAGCGCCTGGCAAGCATTTTTGGGACTACTCAAACGTTACCGTCGCCGCCGTCCAATAAATGGCGCACTGGTGGCGATTAGCTTACAGGACCTGATGGTGCAGACCGATGAGCAGCGCCAGCATCAAGCCAAGACTATTCGCCAGCGCGTGAACGAACTCCAGCAGCAGTTGGGCATCCGCTTTCCTATCTATCTCACCTTTACCAAGTGTGACTTGGTGGCGGGATTCAGTGAGTTTTTCGACAACCTGTCCCAAGCCGAACGCGAACAGGTTTGGGGGGTAAGCTTTCCTCGCGAAGCCAATGCAACGGTCGGTGCGCCATTGGATAATTTCCGGGCCGAGTTTAACCAGTTGATTGAGCGGTTGAATCAGCGGGTACTGTGGCGGGTACACCAGGAGCGCAACGTGGAGAAACGTGCCCTGTTGCAGGGATTCCCCGCTCGCATGGAGAGTCTATCGGAAATCCTATCAGACTTTATCAAGCAGACCTTTGAGCCGAATCGCTATGAAACGGTGCCCATGGTCCGTGGGATTTACTTTACCAGTGGCACACAGGAGGGTAGCCCGGTAGACCGTATGATGGCAGCGGTAACTGCGGATTTTGGCCTGGAGCGCAGTGTCGGGCCCAAGTTTCAGGGCGTGGGTAAGAGTTTCTTCCTACACCGGTTGCTTAAGGATGTGGTATTCCCAGAGGCGGAGTTGGTTGGGGTTAACCGTAAGGTGGAGAGCGCTAACCAGTGGCTGCGCAGGGGTGTATACGCAACATTGGCGGTGGCATTTGTGGGTTCGATTTTCCTCTGGAGCGGCAGCCTTGCGTCAAACAAGCTGTCTATGGGCGAAGTCAATGACAGCCTCGCGGCTTATCAGCAGGCGGAGGGGGAACTCAAAGGCAAGAGACCCACGCCTGCCAGTGCGCTGAAGATGCTGGAGCCTCTGCGTCATGCCACTTCGGTGTACGATCGTGAGGAGCACCCATGGATTTCCAATCTGGGCCTGTATGACAACCGTATCGACCAGGCGGTGGATGCGCTCTATCGTCACAAGCTCGAAACCGTTTTTCTGCCGGCGCTAATGCGGGATATAGAAAGTAATCTGAACCGCTTGGGGAGTGATGATCCTGCGCTGGTGAGCACACTCAAAACTTATCTGATGTTCTTCAATCCGGATAAGTTGGATATTGCCAGTATCGATGCATATTACAGTGCCCGCTGGGAACGCCAGTTGCCGGGAGAGGCTAAAGAGCAGGACAAGCTACGCTTTCACCTCGGTCAATTACTGGCCCGCCCCATTCCCGCCGATGTCCAGCAAAACGAGCGAGTCGTCGCCCGTGCCCGACAGCAGTTACGCCGTATTCCAGTGCCGCAAAGGCTCTTTGCACAACTGCAGAATAGCGATTTGGGCCAAACCTCTGTGGATTTATATCAGGAAATTGGTGGAGACACTCAGCAGGTGTTTGGTTTGAACGCCACTGATCCGCGTTTCAGCATTCCTTTCCTGTACACCAAGGCGGGCTACAAGGAGATGGATTTTGGCGCAGACTCCCAGCTGATGACCAATATGGCCGAAGAGCGCTGGATTTATGGCGGTGATCTCAGTGGCGAGGACTTCACCGAAGCCGATCGGGAGAAACTCGGAGAGGATGTAAAACGCATTTATTTGGGCGAGTACCTGCAGCGCTGGCAATCTTTTCTCGGTGGTTTCAGTATCCAGAGATTTAAAAGTACTTCTCAGGCGCTGGAGGTGCTCTCGACACTGTCCGATCCGATTTACTCACCGCTGTTAGCGGTTACTGAAATTACCTCAGACAATACTCGCTTGACGCCTCGGCCAGAACTGCCAGTGGATGCCAGGGGTGTGCCATTGCCGGTATCCAGTACAACACGCCGGTTGGGCGGTGCGGCACTAGAGGGTGCGACAGGGGCGCTGAAGGATCACTACAAGCCCAACATTGTCGATGTGCGCTTTGAGGAGATACAGCGTATTACCCAGAGTGAAAAAGGCCGGCCGGCGCGAGTTCAGGAGTATCTCCTGACCATCAACAAAATTCAGGAGTACCTCACTGAGATCGATAGCGCTCCAGACTCCAATGAGGCTGCCTTCGCCAGGGCCAAGATACGTTTTGCTGGGGGCGGGGATGCAATTAAGCAACTCAGGGTAAAAGCGGCCAATGCGCCGGCACCTTTCGATCAGTGGCTCACCGGTATCGCCGATAGCGCCTGGGCATTGGTAATGTCTAAGGCCAAGGGCCACCTCAATCGAGTGTGGCGTGAGCAGGTATACCTCAGCTACGCCAATAGTCTGGCTAATCGATACCCACTGCGCAGTGATCGAGATCAGGAAGTACCAGTTATTGAGTTTAACCAGTACTTCATGCCAGGTGGTATTGAGCAGAAATTTGTAAGTGAGTACTTGAAGCCTTTTATCGATACAAGAAATTGGCGGGTTAAGTATGTTGAAGGCCAGGAAATGAGCCTCTCCAGAGAAACTCTCTCTCAATTACGTAGGGCGGAAAAAATCCGTAAGACCTTCTTTAAAGCCGGGAAAAACGCTTCTTATTCGTTCCGTATAGAACCTACCAAGCTGGATTCTGGTGTTCGTCTTTTTGAGCTGGAGTTGGGTGATCAGCGGATCCCTTATTCTCATGGCCCCAAGACCAGTAAAAAGCTCACTTGGCGCGGTGGAGAGAGTAATCGGGCGAGAATTATTTTTGAGGATCTTAACGAGACCGTGCACCGCAAGCACTTTGAAGGTGACTGGGCATGGTATCGATTGCTCGCAAGTTCAGAACTAGAAGTAGGGCGAAGCAATGCTGAGCGTCTGGTGACTTTCTCGGAAGAAGGGCGCAAGGCACAATTCAGGTTGGTGGCTTCGAATGTAAACAACCCGTTTGATCGAAGCCTGCTGCGTGGCTATCGCTGCCCGGAAACTCTGTAGTTAGGGAGAGAGTGACTTGCACAACAGCATAGGTATTTTCGGAAAACTTCCGGGGCATGGAGACTTTATTCAGCGCCAGTTGCCCGCAAGTTTTGTCGGTATTTGGGATGGGTGGTTGCAGCGTGCGGTGCATGGCTCACGTGAAATTATGGGAGACAGCTGGCTAGATTATTATTTGACCAGCCCAGTCTGGCGCTTTGCACACAGTAAAGGCGTTATTGATGAAAATGCTTGGGTAGGAGTTCTTGTTCCCAGTGTGGATAGTGTTGGTCGCTATTTCCCTTTGACAATAGCTTCACCCTTATCAACGACTGTGGACATTGTTTCTTTTATGGCTGAGGCAGAGGACTGGTATCGGGAACTCACCGAGTTAGCGATCAGCGCTCTGCAAAATATGTTGCATGCCGACCAGTTATTCGAGGCGTTTAACAGTGTACCGGTAGGGCTAGGCAAGCAGGTAAATACTCTGTTACAGACTGAGTTTTATATCGCCAGTGGTGATAGCTCAGGTGCCACAAGCCGCTATGCTGGATTGTTGGGGCAGGTTTGCCGGAAACAATTTGCCAGTTACAGCATGTGGTCTTGTGAAGGTTCGCAACACCTTGCCCCAACCAGTGTGCTCTGTCCATCGCTGCCTGGCCCGGAGTTCTATTGCTCCATGCTTGGTGCAAGTCAAGAAAGACAGTAAAAAATAGCGAAAGGATGTCAAGTGTGAACCAAATAGTGGCTTTGGACAAAAATAAACATCGCAGACATAACATATTGACCGGTGATCTGTCTCGCAGTGAAACACACCATGTCTGTCAGGTGTATGTGTCTGAATTCTCTGTTTTGGCCGGGGAATGCCCAATCATATTTTTGAAGTCGAAAGATGGCGATGCTCTGGAGAGTTGCGCACTGCTGGGTATCACACCGGGGAAAAATTTATTTTGGCAGGAGGGTAAGTGGCAGGGTGCTTATATTCCGGCAACCTTGAGAGCCTATCCCTTTTATTTACACTACAAAGATTCTATAGGTATAAATCCCATAATCTGTATTGACGCTTCTTCAATCTCTCTGAATGATTTTTCTGGTGTAGGGCAACGGCTTTTCAATGACAGTGGTGACGCAACCCCAACCTTGCTAGAAGCCAGTAATCTGTTACGAGGTATCCACCAGCAGAAAATACAAAGCCGAGAGTTTATTCGTTGTCTAACAGAGATGGACCTGTTTCGAGAGCAGGTGGTGACTGTGGACCTACCGGCAAATACTAAGCACAACTTAACGGGTGTTTTCTGCGTTACCAAAGAACGGATAAGTGAACTGAGCAACAGCGATTTTTTGCGTTTGCGTGAGAAAGGGTATCTAACCGCTATATATGCCCATATGTTTTCTCTGCATCAGTCTGGAAACTTAAGCCAGCTATTCAAAAAATATCAAGCGAGAGTGCTTCACTAGCCGGTAAAATAGAATCAATTGGAAGGATCTCTTAAGGCGAAAATAGCACCCGCTGGCTGAGCGCACTAAATACGTTTAGCGTCGCCTACCTATCAATCGCTGCAGGAAGCAAGGTTTAGGGTATGTCGTACATTGTGGTATTTACTGGGGAGATCAGAGCGCATTTTGAGCGACGCAGGGCTATCGCAGCGTTGGGTAGCGAGTTTGGGTTTAGCTTTACCCAAATAAAAGCACTTATGGCCAGTAGCCATTCCCAGCTCAAGAAAACCGATGATAGAGCAGAGGCGTGTCGGTTTATACAAATGCTATGGATGGGAGGTTGGCACTCCCGTCTCTATTTGGATTCTGAACTGATACATTGTACCCGGGAGTCAGTTGAAAGTGGTGGCGCCGAATTTCCAGTCGTTCTGGACAAGCTCCACAGTAGAGATTCCCGGCTGTCTTTGTGCGCACCTCGTAGCTGGGCACTCTGTGATTATTTGAACTCCAATGCTGAAATTCAGGCTGGTAATACCGATTTGAACCGCTATTTAATTGTACTGGCACAAGAGCGTTCGGAGCTGCCGCCGAGTCTTACTTTGACCGATTATGCGCATGCTCAGATGCAACAATGTTTGTCCAAAGTGACTAGCGGGCGAGTTGTGAATGGACCTGAAGCGCTGCGGCGCGAATGGCAAGCAGGTTTGTTGTATGAAATGCGAGCCGATGTTGGTGATGAATCCGTTCAATATATGGTCGCTTTTTTTCAAGGAGAAGAAAGATTCTATACACTGTTTCTCTGGACGGCTTTGCAAAGCTATGCAGAAGCAAAAATCGAATTTATTCAAATAGTGGGATCTTGTCGTATCGTGCTCAGTGAAGAAGATACCGCAGAAAATAAGGGTTCAGCTGTAATTGCCGTGTAATAGGTGTTTAGGAGGTCATAAAAATAAAAATTTTAGGCAAATAAAATCGTTTGATTTTGTGATTTATGCCCATTTTTTGCGGTATTGCGGTTTCATCGGGTCATTTGCCTTGATTAGATCTTTACAACGTGTACTCTTCTCGGGATTCTTAATGAAGGAATTGATTCGGTAGAAGGGACTTTTATTCATGGCATTCCCAAATACAATAAATATCGAAGAACTCACGGCTCCAGTCTCTTCAGAGAGCCCCGTCGGTGAAGATATTCGAGAGGATCGATCACCGACCTCTGACTACTACTCCATCAAAGATGCGCGTAACAGTGCTAGGGCTGCAGAACGCTCGGCCATGTTTGATGATGCAGATTCTGACCTGTTGGCGCCCTGGCGCGATGTGGCAAAAGCAGCAGAAAAGATTCTGACCAAAAAGAGTAAAGATCTGGAAGTAGCGAGCTGGTATACCGAGGCTCTCATCCGACTTCACGGCTTTCGTGGTCTGAGAGATGGCTTCCAGCTGGTTGAGCAACTGGTCAGTGAATTCTGGGAGGGCTTGTACCCGCTACCTGATGAAGATGGCATTGAGACCAAAGTGGCGCCGCTGACAGGTCTTAATGGAGACGGCGGTGACGGTACACTGATGATGCCGATTCGTAGCGCACCGATCACCCCGGAAGGGGATTACGGGGATTTTTCTTTCTTTCAACATCAGCAGGCCAGGGACGCTGACCGCATCGCGGATGAAGATGCACAGGCCGCCCGTATTGAGACTCTAGGCTATAGCCTGGAGGATGTTAATCAATGTGTTAACAGCGCTACCAATGAATGGGCAAAGGACCTGATTGAAACATTAGAATCCACAATTAGCAGTTATAAAAATATCAATGATGCACTGCGCTCAAGTTGTGGTCACGATGCCCCTCCTTCGACAAATATTTCCACATTACTTGATGAAGTATTGCGGACAACGAGGTTTATTTATAAGAGTCAACTGGACTCTTTAGCCGAGAGTGAAGCTCCCGCTTCAAGTGAGGCTGAACCCACAGACAGTGCTACTGAAGAAGCCGTTCCCAATGTGGCAGCGACAATCGTCGCTAATGCTATTGCAGCACCTACGGGGCCGGTTAGCTCACGGGAAGATGCTCTTAAATTACTTGAGCAGGCCGCGAAATATTTCCGTACTTACGAACCCCATACTCCTCTGGCCCCTGGCTTGGAGAGGCTAATCGCTTGGGGACGTATGACCGTATCTGAACTAATGACAGAGTTGTTGCCGGATGAACAGTCCCGCGCTCTCTATTCTCAGCTTACGGGGGTACGCCTCGATGGTACGGATACTCAGCGTTACGTTGCACCTCCAGTAACGAGTAACCCCCCATCATCAGCTCCGGCTGCGTCTGAGCCACCTTCAGCCACAACTGAATCCGCACTCGCAGCAGATAGTGAGTGGGGCCAACCACACGAAGAAGCCAGCACAGGCTGGTAATTTATTAAGAATAGCAGTCCCTAAATCTAGGAAGGAGACCTGAGATGTCTGAGAGTATCCACAATAAACTAAAGCGCGTGCGCAAGCCGCGTGTGCATATTACTTATGATGTTGAGACCAATGGAGCGGAAGTTAAAAAGGAACTTCCTTTTGTCGCTGGTGTTATGGGCGACTACTCAGGTGATAACACTGAGAACCGCAAAGCATTGAAGGATCGCAAGTTTGTACAAATTGATCGCGATAATTTCAATGATGTAATGACCAAAGTAAATCCAAAGCTGAATCTGCAGGTAGAAAATACGCTGTCTGGTGATGGTAGCAAGATTGGTGTTGATCTTGACTTCAAACACATGGATGACTTCTCTCCCGAAAAAATCGTCGATCAGGTTGAACCGCTCAAACAGCTATTGGAAGCGCGCAGTAAATTGCGTGACCTGCTTAGTAAGGCTGACCGCTCTGAAGAGCTGGAAAAGGTTTTGGAAGATATCCTGAAGAGTACGGAAAATGTCGGCGCTATTTCTGAGCAGCTGGGATTGAACAAGGATAAAGGAGAGGACTCAGAATGAGCACAGAAGTAGAAAATGTTGCGGAAAGTGAAACTGAGGAACAATCGGTTAATCTTCTCGAGCAGGCGATTGCAGCTACCAAGCAAACTGAGCCGCAGGAAGCGCAAGATCTTATTGCCAACCTTACGGATCAGGTTTTAAAAGGCACGGTATCCTGGGATCGCAATCTGACCCAAACAATCAAGAAAGCAGTTAGTGCTATTGATCAGGCGATGTCCAGGCAGATGGCCGCAATTTTGCATGATGAAAAATTCCAGAAACTAGAAGGCTCCTGGCGCGGTCTCAATCACCTGGTAATGAATTCCGAAACCGGAGCAACCATGAAGATTCGCATGCTCAATTTGAGCAAGCGTGAATTGTTCCGTGATCTGGATAAGGCGGTTGAGTTCGACCAAAGTCAAACCTTCAAAAAGATTTATGAAGAAGAATTTGGTATTGCAGGTGGCGAGCCCTACGGTTGCATGATTGGTGATTTTGAATTCACCAGCCATCCTGAAGATATCGAACTTCTGAGTAAAATGTCTAATGTTGCGGCAGCAGGATTCTGTCCATTTGTTGCCGCAGCCGGTTCGGGCATGTTTGGTTTTGACGATTTTACTGAGCTGTCAAAGCCCCGCGATCTTGGCGGTATTTTTGAATCTGCAGAATATATTAAGTGGCGCAGCTTCCGCGATAGCGAAGACTCACGATTTGTGACTCTGGTTATGCCTCGCACCCTGGCTCGGACTCCCTATGGTGCCAATACCAAACCGATCGAAGCTTTTGACTTCGAAGAGTTTGAAGTCGATGAGTCTGGCGTATCCCGTCCAGCTGAGCACGATCAATACTGTTGGATGAATGCCTCCTATGTGATGGGAACAACCATGACCAAGGCGTTCTCCGAGAACTCCTGGTGTACCGCAATTCGCGGGGCTGAAGGAGGTGGTAAAGTGGAAGGCCTACCTTCCCATGTGTTCAAAAGTGATGATGGAGACATGGACCAGAAGTGCCCAACCGAGATTGGTATTACCGATCGACGTGAAGCCGAATTGAGCTCCCAGGGATTCCTGCCTCTGTGCCATTATAAAAATACAGATTACTCAGTGTTCTTTGGCTCTCAGAGTGCGCAGAAGCCAAAAACATATGATGATCCCGATGCAACGGCAAACGCGGCTATTTCTGCGCGCCTGCCTTACTTGATGGCTACTTCCCGTATTGCTCATTACCTAAAGGTCATGGCGCGGGATAAAGTTGGCTCCTTTATGGAGGCGGGCGATTGTGAGCGCTGGCTGAATAAATGGATTACTCAATACACCAACTCTAACCCGGATGCGAGCCCAGAAATGAAAGCGAAATATCCGCTTTCCGAAGCTCGTGTAGAAGTTAAGGAAATTCCTGGTCAACCTGGTTGCTATAGTGCTGTTGCCTATCTGAAGCCTTGGCTGCAAATGGAAGAGCTGACTACTTCCATGCGCATGGTAGCCAATATCCCATCTGCCGGATAAAGCCTAAGGCCCGCCCCTCAGTGGCGGGCTATCTTTTATTGGGACAGGCCTGACCTTGGGCCTAAAATCAATCGAACTTCTCCGAAAATAATGGTTATTGGAGTTTTCCGGTGCCCTGTGCAACGCAAAATAAATTCACGGAAGATTATTTGGATATATTGCCGGAAAAAATAGCGGGTGGAGATCAAAGTGAGCTACTGCAATTTTTACGAGAACCGGATGAATTATTCTCTTTTGAGTACTGGCTGACAGAAATATGTCCATGCCCGAAAAAAGAGAGTTTTTCCGTTCGACAATATCTGAACCGAATTATTGCTGAGCTAGATGAACTGATCTGTGATCAGGTGAATCGAATACTTCACCATCCTCGATTCCAGCGCCTTGAAGCGAGCTGGCGCGGTCTTGCCCTACTGGTGTTTGATACTCCGCATTCAGAAAATATCAAGATAAAGCTGCTCGATGTTAGCTGGAAAGATCTAAGTAAGGATATCCAGCGTGCACCGGATTTTGACCAGTCAGGTCTTTTTCACTTGGTGTATAACGAAGAGTTTGGTACGCCTGGTGGTGAACCTTTTGGTCTTTTAATGGGGGATTACTATGTTTCTCATAGACCGCTGTCCGAACACCCGTACGATGATATTTTTACATTACAGGGCATAGCACATACGGCAGCTGCTGCATTTGCTCCTTTTGTATGTGCAGCAACTCCGCAGTTATTTGGTGTCGATCATTTCGATGATTTGGCGAAACCTATACGGTTTTCTGAAGTTTTTCGCCAAAAAGAATATATCCGCTGGAATAGTTTACGGGATTTAGAGGATAGTCGCTTTTTGGCAATCACCTTGCCGCAGGTATTAATGCGTGAACCTTACAATCAGGATTTCTCCCAATATCGAGGTCTGAGATTCAAAGAGCAAGTCAGTGGTTCTCACAACCGGCGCTACTTATGGGGTAATGCGTGTTTTGCAATGGGTGCCGTACTTTTACGTGAATTTAGTGAGGTCGGTTGGTTTTCCCATATCCGCGGTGTCGCTCGGGATCATCTAGGTGGCGGACTGGTAACTCAGTTACCGATCATACCCTATAAGCCTGATAGCCGACCAGGTATGGTACGTATGTCTACCTCAATTCTAGTGACAGACTTTGTAGAGCGTGACTTATCGGAACTGGGATTTGCTTGTCTGAGTCACTGTTACGATACCCCTTACAGTGCTTTTAACAGTCTGCCTTCGTTACAAAGGGCCAAGCAATACACATCTAAAGCGGCCACAGCAAACGCCCGTATCAGTTCGATGTTACAGCAGATTCTTTGCGCATCACGTTTTGCGCACTACATCAAAGTGATGATCAGGGATAAGGTTGGAGCCTATATGAATGCTGCCGATTGTGAACGTCAGCTTCAACACTGGCTGGATCGTTACACTACCGGAAGGGATGATTTATCCTGGGAAATGCTAGCTCGTTACCCATTGCGTGAGGCGCGAGTACGAGTATCCGATGAGCCGGGAAAAGTGGGTAGCTACCAAAGTGTAATTCATTTGAAGAGCCATTATACGGTGGATCATCTTGTATCAGAGCTTAAGCTCACTACGGCGTTGGCAACGATTGGAGTAGGCGGGGCATAAACTTATGGCAAAAGAGAAGCGCTTGCTGGCTCCCGTTTTGGACAGGTTATTGGAGTCATCCAGCAAAATGAATCTGAACCAATCACATCAGGTTCTACGTCAATTGCGTGAGGGAGTGCGGCGCGATCTTGAATATTTGTTTAATACGCGTTATCGCTGTATTTCTCCACCAGATACTTTGCTACATCTGGAGGAATCCAATATCAATTATGGTCTACCTGATTTGTCTACCGTTAACCTGTCTTCGCTAGTCAGTAGAAAACAATTTTGCCGGGACATAGAAACGACAATTTTACACTTTGAGCCGAGAATACGCTCTGTAAAGGTGACAACCCAGGACAAGCTAGATGTGGAGGACCCCAGTATACGCTTTCGTGTGGAGGCAGTACTTCATATTAATCCGGCTTCTGAAGTGATTGTATTTGATTCAGCTTTAAATCCGGTGACCCAAATGGTAGATGTATCCGAGATTATGTGATGAGCGAAAAATTAATAGATCTCTATGAACGTGAACTGGCATTTGTTCAACAAACCTCTGCGGAATTCGCCCGAATGCATCCTGCGGCGGCATCTCGCTTGCAGCTGGATGCCGATACGGTAGATGATCCGCTGGTAGGGAGGCTTTTGTCGGGTTTTGCTTATATGAATGCCCGGGTACAGCAAAAGCTCAGTGATGATTTCCCGGAATTGACGGATGCAATGTTGGAAACCCTATATCCACATTATCTACGTCCTATTCCCTCTTGTGCTATTGTGCAATTCGAACCTGACTCAGACTTGGATGCCATCACGCCAGTTGAAGCTAGAACTTTATTGGAAAGTGATAGTTTTCAGGGACAAACCTGTCGATTTACCACCTGCTACCCAGTAGAAATTAACCCCTTTCAGCCGGTCAGTGCCAGCTTGATGCCACGCCCATTCATTGCACCTGGTTGCAATGAAGTACAGGGTGCAAATGCGGTTCTCAAATTGTCTCTCAAGACTTTGAGTGCAGATCTTAGTTTTTCAGAGATGAATCCGGAAAAAATCCGCTTTTTCCTGCGAGGCCAGGCGACCCATGTTTATAGCCTTTACGATCTGCTATTGACGAAATGCGTAAAGTTGGTGATAGCCAATGGAGAAAGCGACCCGAAACCCACCTTTTTATCGCCGGAAGATATCCTGCAAGTGGGCATGAATGAAGATGAAGGTTTACTCCCCTATCCAGATACAGCATTTATTGGTTATAGATTACTTACAGAGTATTTTGCGTTTCCGGAAAAGTTTCTTTTTCTAGATATTGCGAATTTGAAAAAAGCTGTAAATGACACTTTTTCTGATAGCTTAAACATATATTTTTATCTCAGCGAGACCCATGAAGAGCTGGAAAAGCAATTAACACCGAATATGTTTGCTCTTGGCTGTACACCAGCCATCAACTTATTTACACAGAGTGCCGATCCTATTCCTCTGACCCACACACAATATGATTATCATATAGTTGCGGATGCCCGTCGCAACGATGGCTTGGAGATATATTCAATCGATGAAGTTGCAGCTACAGACGGTGATGGCGAAACGACCAGGTACCGTCCATTCTATGGCATTAAACATAGTCAACACCATGCTGAACAATCGGCTTTCTGGTTCAGTCGCCGTCGTGAGGTAATCGAAGGTGAACATCGCAATGAACAGGCTTCCGAAGTTGATATAAGCCTTGTGGATCTCGATTTTAATCCGCATCGAATTAGTGATCAAACGCTAGATATTAAACTGACATGCTGTAACAGAAATCTACCCAAAAAGCTTCCCAGTGGTAATGCCCAGCCTTACCTTGAGGTAGTTGATGGCGATGTGCCAGCCAATCGGATTAGTTGTGTTGTGGCACCAACAGCGACTTTAAGACCACCGAGGAGGGAGAGAGGATACTGGAGGCTGATTTCACACCTAAATTTGAACCACCTCTCTTTGTCTGGAAGCCAGGGTTGCGACGCACTCAAAGAAATTTTTAGGCTGTATGACTTTAGGGATTCGGCCAGTACTCGAAACTTAATAGAATCTTTACTAAGCCTGAATACCAAGGCTATCACAGCACCAATTCAAATAGATCACAGTGTTGTGCTCTGCAGAGGTACTGAAGTAGAAATTGAACTCGATTCAATGATGTTAACAGGAACCAGCCCGTTGTTATTTGCCAGTATTATTGAGCGATTTCTTGGGCTCTATTGCTCAATTAATTCCTTTACCAAATTGATTGCTACCATGAGTGGCAGAGATGGAGAACTTAAAAGATGGCCACCTCGCGCCGGCGAAAAAGCTTTACTGTAATAGAGCGACTGCGCAGAGAGCCCTATCACTTTGGTTTTTATCAGTCTGTTCGAATACTCGAGCGGGCTGTATCCATGGCTGATGGGGAGTTTTGCGAAGAACCTATCGCCAGTGCTGCCCCTCCTGCAAAAGAGATGGTTCGCTTTACTGCCCAGTCCGGTTTATCTTTTGTAGGCTCGGACGTTTTGGCCTTGGAAAAAAAGCCAAGCTCTAGTGCTGAAATACAAGATGGAGAAATTAGCCAGTGGCATATGGAGGTTGGGTTTACTGGTTTGATTGGAAGTCAGGGAGTGATGCCTTATTACCTCACTGAATTAGTACAAAAAGAGCTTAAAGAGAATAATACCGCTTTACGGGATTTCTTAGATATATTCAATCACCGGCATACCTCCCTGCTTTATAAGGCTTGGCATAAATACCAGTTGCCAGTTAACTATGAGCGGCAACGGTTACGCAATGAAAGAAATCCGGACATTTTTACCCAAGCGATTGCTTCTTTAGCGGGGTTGGGTACGAGTGAAATGCGTTATCGAATGCCGATTCCCGATGAGGCCCTTCTGGGGATGGCTGGATATCTTGGGCAGGGACGCTGTTCGGCGGCAGCCCTGACCAGTATGATTCACCACTTTTTCGACTTAAAAGTTTCCGTTGAACAGTTTCAGGGGCAATGGGATGAATTACCAAAAGACATTCTTTGCCGACTCCCCTGTGATGAAGCTCCCAGTGGGGTGAATAATTGCCTCGGCACAAATACAATCCTAGGGACACATTGTTTCCAGGCCCAGAATAAATTTCGTATAGTCATTGAACCAATGGCCTATGAACAATTCATGACCATTGCGCCTGGTTCAAAGAAATTAGAATCCTTAAAGGCTTTTATCAAACTTAGTGCTGGTATAGAAATGGACTTTGAGTTATCTGTTTCTCTTCCTGCACAGCAGGTTTCGCCCGTACAGTTAAATCGAAAATCAAAGCATGAGCCTCTTCTGGGCTGGAATACCCATATGGCCAGTGAACAAGAATCTGCAGGTCTTATCCAGATTACCTTGAGCGCTGAGAATATGTCACCAGATGAAGCACTACCAGCAGCATAAATATTATTTAACAATAGTTTCGAAAAGGACCTTTTCATTGTGATTAATATCGACTTGAAGCGGCTAGTGGACACTATGACTCCACATATGCGTGACTCTCTTGAGGGTGCTGCAGGCCTTTGCCTGGCACAGAATCAATATAATGTTGAGCTTGAGCATTGGCTATTAAAATTATTGGACCAGTCAGATACAGATCTTTATCACTTATTGGAAAAGCACGACTGCAATCCAGCGAATTTTGCCAAACAGCTTGCGACTTCTATCGCTGGATTTCGCTCAGGCAGTAGCCGTCCACCGGCATTGTCACCAACCATTGTGGAGTCATCCAAGAATGCTTGGATGCTTGCATCTATAGATTATGGGCATCGTGCTATTAGCTCGGGGCATTTTCTGGCTGCTCTGTTATTGGAAGAAACCTCCCGTCGGCAGATTTTTGAGTCGTGCCCAGAACTTAAAAATATTGCGCCTGAGTCGATTCGTGAGACTGCTCGAGCCATGTTTGGGCAGAGTGCAGAGTCGAACCATATCGGGGCCGCAGTAGCAACAAGTGAGGGGGCAGCCGCAGTAGCTGCTGCAGCCAGTAAGGCGCCTGCGCTGGACAAGTATACGATTAATCTCACCGAGAGAGCCAAGAAGGGTGAGATAGATCCTGTGCTCGGTCGGGATGAGGAAATTCGTCAATGCATCGATATTCTTACTCGCCGTCGCCAGAACAACCCTATTTTGACTGGAGAAGCGGGTGTCGGTAAAACAGCGGTGGTGGAAGGGTTTGCTCTACGAATTGCTAGCGGTGATGTTCCAGGGCCTCTTCGTGGCGTTGCTGTGCGCACCCTGGATTTGGGGTTATTGCAGGCAGGGGCCAGTGTAAAAGGCGAGTTTGAAAACCGTCTGAAATCAGTAATTCAAGAGGTTAAAGCTTCACCAACGCCCATCATTTTATTTATTGATGAGGCGCACACCATGATTGGCGCTGGCGGCAAGGAAGGGCAGGGTGATGCAGCAAACCTGCTCAAACCCGCTCTAGCCCGAGGCGAATTACGCACCTTGGCAGCGACAACCTGGGCGGAATATAAGAAGTACTTTGAGCGAGACCCTGCGTTGACTCGGCGCTTCCAAGTGGTAAAAGTGGAAGAACCCTCTGAAGAAAATGCTATTGATATGATGCGTGGCATAGCGACCACTCTAGAAGAGCATCATAGGGTGCGAATTCTCGATGAGGCGGTTATCGCTTCGGTTAAATTGTCACATCGTTATATTCCAGGCCGTCAGCTGCCAGATAAGTCTGTTAGCCTGCTCGATACGGCCTGTGCACGGGTTGCACTAAGTCAATCCGCAACTCCTGGTGCAATTGAAGATGCTCGAATCAATATTGATCGGACCAATACCACGCTGGGAAAATTAGAGCGTGAAAATGCAGCGATGGGCGAACACGAAGAGCAGCTGGCTGAATTGCGAGCATTTAAGCAAGTTGAGGAAGAGCGCTTGGACGCTTTGGAGCAGCAGCTCATTAAAGAAAATGAACTGATTGATAAAGTTCAAGAAGTTCGTGCTCAAATCGATACTGAGTTTTTGAGCGCAAAAAGTGAGCAGGGAGAGATTGATTCAGCATTGCTGTCTGATTATCGGCAGCAACTACAAAGCCTTTCAGTGGAACTTGAGGCAATTCAAGGTGATACGCCACTGATGCAGCCCGCAGTAGATGAACAAGCTATCGCTGCCGTCGTCGCTAATTGGACAGGTATACCTGTAGGGAAAATGGTTAGCGATGAAATTGTTGCAGTTAAGACATTAGCACAACGCTTAAACAAGCGTGTTATTGGACAGCCTCACGCAATAGAGGCTGTAGCGCAAGCGATACGGACTTCAAGGGCCGGTCTTACCGACCCCAGAAAGCCTGTCGGTGTTTTTATGTTCTGCGGAACCAGTGGTGTAGGTAAAACTGAGACGGCTTTAGCTTTGGCTGATGAGTTATTCGGTGGGGAACAAAATATCACCACGATTAACATGGCTGAATTTAAGGAGGAACATAAAGTTTCTATGCTACTCGGCTCCCCTCCAGGCTATGTTGGTTATGGTGAGGGAGGGGTTCTCACTGAGGCTGCACGTCGTAAGCCTTACTCTGTAATCCTATTGGATGAAATGGAAAAGGCGCATCCGGGTGTACAAGATATCTTTTATAACCTGTTTGATAAGGGCACCATTAAAGATGGTGAAGGGCGCGATATCGACTTTAAGAATACCGTGATCATTATGACTTCCAATGCGGGTGAGGATGCCATCAGGGCTATTTTCAACCAAGTGGAAGAAAAACCTGAACCCGAAGTATTATTGGATAATATTCGTCCACACCTGTTGCAGAAATTCAAACCGGCATTCCTTGGTAGGGCTAATGTTATGGCCTACTACCCACTGGATGATGAAAACCTGGTAGAAATATGCAAAATTAATATGCGCAAAATTGAGAAGCGTGTGCGTGAACATTATGGTGCCTCTTTCTTATACGATGATGATGTTCTTATCAATATAGTGGCTCGCTGTCACGAGGCGGATACTGGGGCCCGCAATATTGAGGTTATTTTGAATAAAACGTTATTGCCCGAACTAGCCAGTGAGTGCCTGGATAAGATGGCGAAAGGGGAAGAGGTTAAAGTGATTAGAGTTTCTTCGACAGAAGAGGGTGACTTCGCTTACAGCGTAGAATAATGTAATAAGGCAGTCCAGCAGTAAAACCAACTGTGGTTGTATTGCTGGGCTGCTAATAAATGTTGTTTAAATTTAAATTAATCCGCTAAACTAGTTCTCTCCCTTTCGTAATTTGATTGAGCAGAGAACACAGTAATTTTAACCGCCAATCAATACCGTAGGGCACCCGATTATAATTTTCCCTCCATGACCAGTCGTATCCCCCATACGGGCAGCAGGTTTTTTTTGCAGCATTACGGTAGTGCTGCCCATAGCTACAGTATCTGGAGGCCCCACACAAGTGCAGGTACTGCCGACAGTGGCAGAAGGCATACCGCCGATAATGACGGTTGGTGCTCCGGGGCTTAGAATTGGTCCGCCAACATGAGGCACCGTGCCTGTCACCATTGGACAGACATGCATATCGGTAATACGTGAAGCTGGCTTGCCCATTATTTACTCCTCCATTCTCCCGTTGCCCCCACGAGCCAAATCCATCCCCTGCTTCATATAGCGATCAAACTGCTTGCTGGGATCAACAGGATCGGATAACACCGCAGCTAAAGTGACACTGCCGGCAACCGCATGTGCATACAAGTGCTCGGGAGGTTCGACGACAGGTTCACCTTCTGCGGCAAGACTTCCGTGGCACCAACTCGCTGCCGTTGCGGCCCAGCTCGCAGGCGTTTTGTGCTTGGTTTTATCGCCCAGTATTTTACATTTTAGGCGTGTTTCCTCATTAGGCTTTTTAGCCCAACTTTCGGCCGCTATTAGCGCGCTAACATTATCTTCATCTGTTTCTGGGCTTTGTATATCTCGAGCTGCTAGACAGGCCCACCATACGGCTTCCCGTTTGGGTAGGCCGTGGGCAAGTAGTTTAATCGCATCAGGGTAGAGGCCTGCTTCAACCAATTGATTGATGCTAACCTCCGGTGCTGTGTCTAGTACTAAGTGCTCTTCAGCTTCTTCGCTGACTTCAAAATTCTTAAGAAGATCAGCAGCAGTTAGTGCTTGAACTTTAATCAGATCGGTCATCTATTTCTGAGCCCCATCAATTGATCATGGTAACGCCACCTTTTAGGGTGAGCATACCGCCGCCTTTAACTTCAGCAGTTGCATCCCCTTTACAGGAAAGCATTGTTCCTTTGATGGTTATTCCTGCTGGAGTTAGCTTGATACTGCTGCCTCCAACCTTCAATTCGATAGAGGCTTTCGAGGAAATCTTAATAGCGCCCATGGCGTCGGTTGTCTGGGTGCCTTTACTAATTTTTAGTGTGTGATTTCCCGATCCAATGGTGACAACTTGATTGCCTTTATTGACATTGAGCTTTTGATCACCCTTGGCAATAGTGACAACCTCACTACCATCAGTAACCGTAATACTCCGATCCTGTTTGATCTCTAGGGTTTGTTTATTTTCAATCTTACCGGACTGGTCATTATGGATAACAAAGTTGTGATCTTTACCAGCCTCCATATAAATTTCTTCGTTTCCACCTTTGTCATCGAACCTGAGTTCGTTGAACGTGCTGCCTTCGAATTCAGTCTTCCAGCCACTTTGTGTAGCCGTGTAATTGGGGCCGGGATTATCTCCATTATAAACGGCTCCGGTAATCAATGGCCGATCGGGATCTCCATTGATGTAAGTAACGACCACTTCCTGATTGACCCTGGGGACGAAATTGGCTCCCCAATTTTTACCGGCAAATGATTGCATAACCCGCACCCAGCAGCTATTTTGCTGAGAATTCCATGGAAATTTTACTTTGAGCTGAGTGTAAGGGTCCTGAGAGCTATCTGAGGCCGTTGCCTTTACCTCTATAACTCGCGCTACTTGAGGAGAGTGAATCTTTTTTGCACACACGTTGGGTTGTGGACGTGGCATGACAGCCGAAGGTATACAGCTAAATGTATTGTGAAAATGCGTTTCAACACCATTGCCATCCGCAGCAGAAAGATGCACAGAGCTAATAAGATATTTGCCCTTCTCTGAGGACAGGGTGTGATCAAAATTAAAACGTCCACCAGCGGTAAAGGATGGGCAGTCACTGCGACCATGGCTCACATCAAAAAGCGCTTCTTGTGCTTCCATGGCACGTTCCGCTAGAGCCTTATGGTAACTGTCGGTAAATTTATGCTTGTGTTCACCATCAGCTTGGAAATGGTTTAGGCCATAGAGACCACGCATATAGTTAGTAACATCGTTAAGCTGGCTCGTAGTTTTTACTTGCTGCTTATTATCTTTGCTCGCGGTGTACTCGCTATAGTCTTTTAGCTCAAAGCCCCCACCGTGGTAATTAAAGTTGCGCCTCCAACTACTGATCGTATTCTTGGTGGGGTGGCTGCCTCCACCATCGTACTCAATATTTGTACTATCACAATCGTAAAAGTCTTGTGGGTCGTCACAGAGGACAAGCTCATGTTGACCAGCAGAGTGCTTAAAATAGTAGGCGATACCTTCTTCTGACATGAGACGATTAATAAATTCAAAATCGTTTTCATCGAACTGAACGCAGTACTCGCGAGTAATATATTCAGCATTAAGCTTTAAGGTAAGCTTAATAACCCGGCTATATTCACCTAGTACTTCTTCTAGAATTTGCTTGGCAGATTTGTTTTCAAAGACCCTATTGCTGCCGCCCAGGCTGGTGAACCATAAACCTGGTTGTAAAATCGCACTATAGCTTCGCACGCCCTCTGCATTGACGTCATGCAGGGAAAATTGCGTTACGTAACCATTAATGTGACGTGGTACCTCTGAGTGATGAATTGATAAAGTAACCGGCTTACCTACAATATCCTTTTGTTCGATAGCGTGATCATCTGAGAGAAGTTGAACTTCATAGCGAAAAAGCTTCGATATATGCTCTTCGCCTTGCAAGGTCGTAGCAATTAGCGCATCTGTGCCAACCGGGCTATCGACCGTAATCATTCGTTTATCTTGATTTAGTGTAGCCATGGGCAGCCCCAACTATCCCTACGGTGCCTGAAAGAAATGAGAAACTAGCAGATTTACAGATCTTTAGCTGAGAACTCATAAAGCACTTAGCTAAAGACCTGGGGCGGTAGCTCACAGATACTCTGCAAGCCACCTTTAACCCGAAGGAGGTTAGGCCTATTACAGCGGAGTGGCTGTAGTGAGGTCGTATCCAACACGCATGTTTTTCGGGTTCTTGTTGCTCTTGTCCGCGTGGTTGAGGTCGGCCTCAATTTTGGCAAAGCTCAGGGAAATAGATTCCTGCGGAGCGCCACCAGCGGAAGCGCCAATGCTGTAAGAAGAGATCAGCACGTTTTCCAGATTGTATACTGCGTACTTCTCTACAGAGTTAGCACCGGTTTGTACAACGTGGATCTCAACAGGTACGCCTTCGTCACCAGTGACGGAAGCCTTGAACAGACCGCCGGATGCCGCGTCAATACGCTTGGTGAAAGTAACTTCGCTCAGGCTTGGACGGGTAGCTTCACGGTTGGAGGTGGCACCGGCTTCCATGGTGATGCCACGACCAACACCAAAGTTGAAGCTGTCTACTTCGATCCAGTCTTCATAGCCCTTGGCAGTAACGTTGCCTTTAGTGGATAGTTTGTTGAAGTTCATGTAAATAGCCATGGGAAATCCCTCTTTGTTGGCTTGAGATGTTGGTGGTTAATTCCTTACTCCCGCTTTAGTGCGGTAGCTCAGACGGTGTCGCAGTGACAACTGAGGTGATTTAAACAGAGAGAAATGCAAAAAAAAACTGAATTTTCACCTTATTAAATCGACTCTGGCACCAATTAATCGAAGGTAAAGTCTGTTTGTTGCAAGTATGCCGTCTACAAATATTCGACTCTGGCACTAATTAATTTTCGATAGACATTACGATTTATTACACTTCAAGAACACCATTATTTCATCTGAAAACCTAGAATGACTAACGATTCCACTTTAATCAAAACTATTTGATTATGCATCTGGTGCCAGGGAATCTCTTCTGTAAGTTCGTGTAATTGCCTGTGTTAAGTGTAAGTTCCCCTATTGGTCCTGTAATTGCCGTGTTGTTTGTTCCATAGGTCCTGTACTCAAATTTGTTCGTCTATTGCTTCATTGTTGGCTATTGGGCTGTTCGATATACTTTGCCCCTTATTTAACTTACCAGCCTGTCTGTAGCATTAATTTGTTATGGTCTTTACAAGTGTCGTATAGCTTTGCCATGGAGGCGGAATTGAACGATAAGACACGTATTGTTCGGCCGAGCGGCAATCCGCCCGGCCCAGATCAATCTAAGCAAGGACTGACAGATGATGGTGATGTAACTGTCGTCGTCCACCAAGATTCGACCGGAAAAAACGACCACCCGCGTGTTCGTGGAGCTCAAGCGATTCTGCCATCTGCTGCAGCTGGCTTTGATGCCGACGCTACGGTGTTTAATCCGGCACCCCGCAAGAAGGCCAGACAAAATAAGATCCGCGGTCAGCTTTCTGGCGGAATCCCTGCAAATCCCTTGGATACCCCGGATTCCTTTGAACCGCTACCTTCTGGTGCTGTGACCAAAACCGTGATCAAGGGCCGATTTGAGCTGGATAAGCTTCTCGGGGTTGGCGGGATGGGAGCGGTCTACAAAGCCCTTGACCGCCGCAAACTGGAGGCCAATGACAGCGAGCCCTACGTGGCAATTAAGCTGTTGAATGACGATTTCCAGAAACATCCGGATGCCTTTATCTCCCTGCAACGGGAAGCGCGAAAATCTCAAACACTCGCCCATCCCAATATTGTAACGGTCTACGATTTCGACCGCGATGGCGATAGGGTCTTCATGACCATGGAGTTCCTTGAAGGTGCTCCGCTTGACAAGCTTTTGCGCGAACACGCCGATGTGGGTCTTGAACCCGAAAGAGCTCGATCAGTTTTTTCGGATATTTGCCAGGCCCTGATTTACGCGCACTCTCATAAAATCGTCCACTCAGACTTCAAGCCCGGCAATATTTTTGTAACCAGTAAAAAGGGGACAAAGGTCTTCGACTTTGGTATTGCCCGAGCAGTGTCAGAGGGTGGGATTGCGAATAAAACAGGTGAGACAACCCTCTTTGATGCTGGCAGCTTGGGGGCCCTGACTCCAGCTTATGCCAGCTATGAAATGCTTAAGGGGGGCGAGCCAGCGCCTTCAGACGATGTCTACGCACTGGGTTGTGTGGCCTATGAGCTGTTTTGTGGCCGCCATCCTTATGACAAGGTTCCGGCCGATAAGGCTCTAGAGAAAAAATTAAAACCCAAACGCATCAAGGCCTTAAACCGTCGCGAGTGGAGAGCGCTTGAAGCTGCCCTGGAGCTCAAACGAGAAGAGCGTACCGATACCGTCGAAAAATTCGTCCAGGCATTTTTTGTCAGCAATACCTGGAAGTGGGTTTTGGGTGGTGCTTTCGCGATGATGTTGGTAGCTGGAGGCGTGGGCTATGGCCACCTAGAACAGCAGAACACCGCGGAGCAGGAGAGGGTAAAAGTAGAGTTGGAGCAAAAACTGCAGCATGAGCTGCTACAGCGGAGAATTAGCGATAAGAAGGAAGCAATTAGCCGTTTATTAGCCCTAAGTATCCTCACGCCGGCCTGGGAGAAAGACCTCCGACTTGAGTTAAAGGAGTACTCGGAACTTAATCCCAGCGATGAGACGTTTCTCGATACCTCCCGCCGTGAGATTTCTGAACTCTTTTTAGCGGCCGCTACAGGCCAGTTAAATTTGGGTAACTTGGATCAAGCTGACTCAATGCTCGAAAGTGCTGCCAGCTGGTATGGCGTATCCAATCAAGCGGCTGCGATTAAATCCCAGTTAGATACTGATCGGGAAAACTTACGCGCTCGCCTGGAAGCCGAACGCCTGGAAGCTGAGCGCGAAGCAGAGCGTATTCGTTTGGCAGAAGAGAGAGCAGAGCGCCGCCGTCTGGCCTCCATTAAGAATAAGCAAGTTGATACCGTGTTGGCCAATATGGAAGCCGCCCTTACCTGTGGCTTTGATATGAATATCGCCACAGTGGGGGCCCAGCTTTCACAGCTGGCAAAGCTGGATAGCGTTAAAGCCAGGAAGATTCGTCCGGTTGTAGGTGAGGAGCTGAATACATGTGCCACCAAGCTGGGAGCAGAAGACCCGGTAAGGACTGAAGCGTTGGTCGATGAATTCAGGGCACTTCTCCCCGGTTACCAGCCTCTCAAAGAGTTCAAACTCGATTTTTGTGGCCACCTAGCGCCAGGTAGTGGCGGAAGGGGGGATCGATACAGCTGCCGGGATCGTCTTGTCGATGGTACCAAGGGGCCGGCTCTCGTGGTTATCAGAGGGGTGAGTGGCAGGCCTCTGGCAGTGGGTAAGTATGAAGTGAGCAAGCGCGATTTCGAATATTTTTGTAGTGCCACCAAACAATGTGGACATCTTGATATTGCTGCTGGAGAGTTACCTGCTAACGGTTTAACACTCAAAGATGCAGAAGAATACCTCAGCTGGTTATCTGATGAGACTGGTTACACTTATCGCCTTCCTTCAGAACAGGAGTGGTTTGCTGCTGCCAGTGCGAATGGCCAGGAAGAGGTGGCCGATAGAAATTGCCATTTAAAGTATGGTGGTATCGAGAAAGGTGCCGAGCTAGTGCCTGCACATGATGGTTCCGTAAACCGGTTTGGGTTGGTCAATGCTGTGGGTAATGTCCAGGAGTGGGCGCTAGGGACTGAAGGAGAGCTGCTCGCACTCGGTGGTAACCGCCAGGATCCCATGAGCCGTTGTCTCGCAACCACCAAACGACTTCATAATGGGCTCGCAGATCCATTGACAGGTTTTCGCATTGTAAGAGATGTGAACTAATAATTGATAAGCCGGCTCTTGCCAATAATAAGATTTGGGCTGGCACAATAAATAAAATTTATGTGGGGGAGTTATGCTTGGGCTTAGAAAAAGTAAGTTAGCGCTGTTTGTGGGCGCAGGCTTCCTGCTTACAAACTTTCCGGTTTATGCCCAGGAGGAGGATGGATCTAGTTTTCGTAGCCGTGTTAGGCAGGCATTCGATCAGGATACGCCGACGGTCAATGAGGCAGACGTTACTAAAGACTTTTTACAGCGTACCTACGAAGCGGAAGACCCCAATCTTAATACTGAAATTCCCGAGATTTCCCAGCGCAATCAAGGACCGCGGATTACGGTAAAACAATTTAAATTCCATAGACTAGAAGAGTATCCGGAATTTGGTATTGAGCGCCAGGTTATCGAAGGGATGGCCGAAGAGCTCCGTATAAAGTTTATGCAAGAGGATAAAATTGTTGCCAGTGGTTATACCGTAGATAACCTTGAAGAACTTGCGGTATTGCTGGGTAATATGAAAGCTCAGTTTAATCCCGGTGGTCTCGGCCCTGCAGAGCTAAAGAAGCTCGTCAGCGTCATTGAGAAGCAAAATAAAGAGCGTGGCTTAAGCTACGCCGATTTAGAAGAAATCGCGGCAGAACTGACAAACTTTTATCGCCGCCAAGGCCTTTTTCTGGCTCAAGTGCAAATACCGGCTCAAGATGTGGAAGGTGGTGTGGTAACTCTTACTGTCCAAGAAGGGTTGTTAGGGCAAGTTGTAGCCGAAGATAATAATAAATATGCCTTAGATCAGCTTGCAAAACCCTTTGAGGATCAACAGGGAAAGCTGGTTAATCACGATAACATTGAGGAAGGGCTTTATCTTCTAAATGACCTTCCCGGTTTGAATGTTACCGGATATTTTAGTGCTGGTGAAAACCCCGGCGAAACCAAACTGAACTTGAAGGTACGTGACGCCAGCACTTGGAAAACGTCCTTCCGGGCTGATAACCACGGATCTGCCTATACCGGTGATCAGAGATTCTATACGACGGTAGACTGGCTAAACCCATTGGGAGTCGGTGATGCCCTGACTATTGGTTACTTGAAATCAACCAACGTTACAGATTTTGATTCTGATTTTGGTTCTGATCTTGGTCAGTTAAGATATAGCCTTCCGCTATTTGGTCCGCGCACTAGGCTCCAGTTTTCTGCCGATTACAACGACTTTATTTTGCGTGATGTAGAGGATCCAGATAATCCTCTTAATGTACTCGATATTCACGGGGACAATACCAGCTACGCAATGACAATTGATCATAAATTCCGTCGCTCCAGGGATTTCAATTTCACGGGCTCATTTGGTCTTACCGAGAAGAAATCAAATTTACGAGCAATTACCAAGTTTGATGAGCCTGGTGATCATGTCTATGGTGGAGAGTTCGGTTTTTATATGGACCACTTATCCAGTGGTTCTATTTCCATGCTCAATATATTAAGTACCAGTGTGCAATACGGCGAGCATCAGAGAGATTTGGAGGAAGTGTTGCAGGCGGCACGTGGAGATCACTTTACCAAGGTTTCCTTAAATAGCAGTTCACTGCTATTTCTACCGATGCCCTTCACTAATGACCAATCCCGATTAATTTTTAAAAGCCGTGCACAACACAGCGATAACCCCTTGCCAGCTTTTGAGCAAATGTCATTGGGTGGCGCCAACGGTGTGCGAGCATTCGATGTTCGGGATTTCTCCGCTGATAGCGCAGGACTTTTATCTGCCGAATGGTATCCAAGTTTTCCCGAAGTGGTGAATCCAATCCTATTTGGCCGGCGCTTGAACGATATGGTGCAAGTCGCCCTCTTTGCCGATGTGGGCTACGGCATTGTAAATAACTACAAAGATGGAAAAGAAGATGACTGGGCGAGGCTCGCCGGTGGTGGCCTTCTATTAAAGTTCAGTTGGAATGAATCTTTCTCCAGCAAAGTCTCCGTGGGTTGGCCTATTGAGAAAGCTTCCTCGATTGAGGGCACTGGGGAAAATATAGATCAGCCCATGGTCTACGCCGATTTTTCCATATTTTATAATTAATTATTCAGAATTCATCGATAGCTGAAGCTGACCTGACCGCTCTATGCAAGGTACCGGTATGAAAGCCAAAAAAAATACTCTTGAACTGAAAAAACTGACTTCTGCAATCAAGGTATCCCGCTTAGCGTATGCTGGCATGTTTGCCGGGCTCTTAAGCCCCCTGGCACATGCGGGCCCGGAAGGCGGTGTGGTAACCGGTGGTAGTGGCACAATCGATATAAATGGTACCACCACCACAATCGATCAAAATACCGATCTGCTCTCTATCGACTGGGATTCGTTTAACTTAAGTGCTGAAGAGCTGGTTAAGTTCCTTCAACCAAATACTTCCTCGGTCGTACTAAACCGAATATTGGATCAGAGCGCCAGTACGATTCATGGATCTATTGAGGCCAATGGCCACGTAATTCTTGTTAATCCACGCGGAGTACTCTTTACCGAAAGTGCCACTATCAATGTCGGTGCCATTACCGCTTCCGGACTCGATATGAGCCCGGAGGACTTTATGAATGGCGATTTTACCTTTAAGGGGGAAGAGGGCTCTGCAGGCTTTGTGGTCAATAGGGGTGTTATTAATGCGGCCAGCGCCGTATTAGTCGGCAAACAGGTCACTAACGCCTCATCGGGCCTGATCAGTGCCGAATTGGTCAGCTTGGCCGCTGCCGATGAAGCGATTCTCACCTTTGATGCGGATGGCATGATCGGCTTACAAGTCACCAAAGAGGTGATGGAAAACGACCTGGGCGTTGATAGCGCCGTTTTAAATGAGGGCAATATCGATGGTGCCCAGGTTCTCCTGGAGGCCAGTGTTTCCGGTGATTTATTTACTGCGGCAGTAAATAACGAAGGCACGATCAAAGCCCAGGGAATCGATACCAGTGGAGGGAAAATCCGTTTATTTGGTTCCGGTTCCAGTGTCATCAATAGTGGCGAATTGCAAGCCGCAGGCACCACCGGTGGACAGGTGGTACTCGAAGGGGATAGCGCAGAACATAGCGGTAAAATTGATGTTCGTGGTACCGCTGGACGAGGTGGCCAGGCTATGGTCCTCGGCGAAGAAGTTCTGGTTAGTGGTGCTATTGATGCGCGCGGTACGGTCGCCGGTGGTGAGATCCTAATCGGTGGGGATTATCAAGGAAAGAATTCCAAGATTCGCAATGCCAAAAAAACCACGCTTACTGAAGATGCCCATATTGATGTCAGTGGTATAGGAGAAGGCGATGGCGGTGAGGTTATTGTTTGGGCAGATCACACCACCGAGTTTGCTGGTACTATTTTAGCTGAATCTGGTGAGCAAGGTGGTGATGGTGGCTTTGTAGAGACTTCAGGTAAGGTTTATTTGAATCTTGGCGAAGATAGTATGTATGTCTCTACTTTGAGCTATGGCCAGGGGGTTACAGGGGAGTGGTTATTAGATCCTAATTGGCTTGATATTGTTGATAATGATAGTTGTACTACTAACTGCATGCATGTTGGCACTCTGGTAACTGCATTAAGTTCTACAAACATTACTCTTCAAACTGGCGGAATTGATGGTTCCAATGGAACGGGAAGTATCTCAGGAGATATTTCTGATTGGGATAGTAGTTTTTCTGGTAACTCTAATGATTTTTCTAAAGGCATACGAATAAAAGCAGATTTAGAATGGAGTAGCGCTACCACGCTTACATTGGACTCGCATAAGGGAGTAATGATACACAAAGATGCAAGTGTAAATGCCAATGGTTTAGGTAGTCTCGTTATTGAGGCAAAAGGAGATGTGACCAATAAAGGAATTATTACTGGCCTAGCTAAATTTTCGGTTAAAACAGATGGTAATTTCACCAATTATGCGGATTCAAATAATAGTTTCTCTGGCTCGATTAGAGCTGATTCAGTAAAGGTTGATGCTGGTGGTAATATTGAAAACCAAACCTCTGGTTCACAAACGGCCTCTATAATCTCAAAGAAAATAGACTTATCAGCCGGCGGGTCATTTGTTAATGATGGGAATATAAAACTTGAATATGATGATGGATCTACTGGGGTAATAAGTTTCGATAGCTTTAGTTTGAAAGTTGGTCAGGCGGGTAGTGGTTCTGATAACACATTAGGTGATATACAGTATGCAGGCACCGCTCCATTAGATGAGGTCACTTTTACAATTTCTGGTTCTGCTGGCACAGATAAATTTACTTTGCCTGCAACAAATTACGATATTGCACTTAAGGGCAGTGAATCTTTCTCATTAGGAACTAATGGCCTAGGAGATAAACTCAGTTTTACATTTAATGAGGTTGAGGTTGTCGATGTTGGTAGTAACAGTAGCCTTACTGGCCAAACTGCTATAGCAGATAGTTTTACGGTAGAAGCAAATTCGAATGTTGTAGTTGATGGCATCACTTTTACTGGCATTGATCGTATTACCGATGAAGGCTCTGCTACTGACCCAGAAGATTCTTTAACGAGCGAAAATAATACTGATAGTTGGACCCTTACAGCTATCGATAATCAAGTTATTCACAACGGCATTACCATTACCGGTATTGAAAACCTCAGCGGTGGTAAATCGACGCTCAATGGCTACGTGAATAACGGTGGCGATGATGCTGCGGATGCCTATAAGCTGGATAGCAGCGGCAATATCACTGTCGACCGTATGATCTTTGCCGGGCTCGACCGAGTTATCGCCGCCGGCAATACCGACCGGGTGGAAGCGACCGAGGTGGCTAGCAGCCGAGCTGATCTGCTGGGCGACAAGTCCTTTGAGCTGCATGACGAAAGCAGCGGCTTTACCTTTATCACCTTCACCGGCATCGAACAGGTAGTGGGCACTGGAACCATCACCGGCACCAGCGGCAGCGACAGTTTTACCGTAGCGGATGAGAGTGGCACCACCAAGGTTCGGAGCCAAAACATCGACTTTTACGGCGTCAGCAAGGTCGATGGTGGCGATGACAGCGACACCTTGGTCGGCCTGACCGATACTAA